>DASSBC010000024.1:0-230000 GCA_035699125.1 Anaerolineales bacterium | reverse complement strand
AGAAACTAAAAAGATAATCAGAATCTAAACGGGCTTCGAGAGATTTATCTCGAAGCCCGTTTTTTACATCAGCTCGCGGAGAATACTTCCCGAAACGCTTCGACAACGTTTTTTTTGACGCGTTCCATCGACGGCGGCTCGGGGAACAGATCTGCCAGCGAAACGACAGGCTCATTCTGCAGGCCGCAGGCGATGATGCCATCCCAGTATTCCATCTCCGGGTTCACGTTCAATGCGAAACCGTGGCGCGAAATGCCGCGCGAATCTACCTTGACGCCGATCGCCGCGATCTTCGCAGGCTTCTGACGATCCTCCGGCTTACAGCGCGGACAGCGCGAATGAACGTCTGCCTGGATCCAAACCCCGGTCAAGCCCGGTCGCTGTCCTGAGACCAGTCCCAGTCGTGCCAGCGCGACGATGAGTGTGTTCTCCAACTTACGCACATAACCGACATAATCGGGTTGAGGAATCCTGCTCTCTGCATTGACCTGCCCGAGTGGCAGTAAAGGGTATCCTACTAACTGCCCTGGTCCATGATACGTGACGTCACCACCCCGATCCACCCAGTGGACGGCAATCCCTTTTTCCTTAAGACGGGACTCTTCCCAGAGCAGATTCTCCTGCTTGCCGCGTCGACCAAAGGTGTACACATGCGGATGTTCCAGCAGAAGCAAAGTTGGTGGGCGTTTCCCCGCGGCAATCTCCCGCGCATACTCCTCCTGTAAGTTCCAGGCACGTTCGTATTCCATTAAGCCTAGATCGAGGACATCCATTTCCATTACGTATTTGCTTCCAGCCACTGGGTGTGATTTTTCAACCCATCATAAGCAGCATATTGATACGAATCTGACAAAGTCGGATAGTTATACACTGCCTCGATAAATGCATCAATTGGATCACCCTTCAGCATAACGTGCAGCGCAATATGGATTAACTCGGATGCCTGCTCGCCGATAATATGCGCGCCGAGGAGTTTTTTATCTGTTGGTGAAAAGACCAACTTAATCATCCCGCTGTAATCGCCAATGATCTGCCCGCGCGCGTTTTCTTCATAGTAAGCGCGCCCGACCAGATAGGGGATATTCTTTTCTTTGCATTCATCTTCTGTGAGGCCCACGGTAGAAACCTCCGGAATCGCATACACGGCAAAGGGTAGAACCGGCGCCAGTTTCTCTTTGTACTTAAGATCGAATGCGTTGACCACTGCCGCACGAGCTTGTTCCATCGAAGTGGATGCCAGGGCTGGGAAGCCAATCACATCGCCAACCGCATAAATATTGGGGATATTCGTCCGATAATTTTCGTCCACCAGGATCAAGCCGCGTTTCCCTGTCTCGATCCCAACCTGCTCTACTCCCAACCCTTGCACATTGCTTTGCCTGCCTGCGGCAATGAGCGCCACGTTAAAGTCCTTCTTGCCGTCTTTTTCCAGTGTCAAGCGAACGTGGTCTTTACGTGCCTCAATCGCAGACATGCGGTCATCGAAAATGAATTTGATTCCCAGCTTCAGCAACTGATCCATCAGGCGCTGACCAATTTCCGAATCAACAAAGGAAATGATGCGCCCCTTTGGTTCGATCAACGTCACGTGTATCCCCAGGGCAGTGAAAATAGAGGCATATTCGGTGCCGATCACCCCTCCGCCTACCACAACCATCGTTTTCGGAATGTGCTTCATTTCAAGAATGGTATCCGAGTCGAAGATCAGCTCTCCGTCGAAAGCAATCTCCGGCGGGCGGTGTGGGGAAGAACCTGTAGCAATCAAAATGATCTCAGCGGAGATTTCCTGCTTGCCTTTGGAAGACTTGACCAGAACAGTATGCGTATCCTTGAGCGAGCCTTCTCCGTGGATGAGAGAAATATTATGCGCCTCGATATGTTCCGCGATCATCTTCCGTTCTTTTCTGACGACAGTTCGCTCACGGTACATGAAGTCCCTGATCGTTAGGTTTTCCTTGAGAGAGTAATCGATGCCATACAGACCCCGCTGTTGCAACCCGGAGAAATACAGCGCAGACTCACGCAGTGTCTTCGAGGGAACGGTACCCGTGTTGATTCCCGCACCACCAAGGTATGACTCGCGCTCGATTAACGCAACCCGCTTGCCGTACTGGGCAGCTTTGGCTGCCCCCTTTTCTCCGGCAGGTCCCCCACCGATAACGATAAGATCAAATTTTTCAGTCAATCGTCTCTATCCAAACACTCTGCGAAATAAATCAGACGCCAATAGATGATGCGGGTCACAGCGTTTCTTGAGCTCTCTAAACGTTTGAATCGTCTCATCACCGAGAAATGCATGTGCCGTCTCGGCGGATGTTTCGCTGTTCTTGGCAAAGTAAAAGCGTCCGCCTGCGCGGAGGACGATCTGATCAAACTCCTGCAACATCTTGCTTAACGCAGGACGATTCGAGTCTGTCACTTTGAAATCTAAAGCCAGGGAAAAACCGTCCACGCCGTGCGTGAGCAGGAATTTGTCTGGTCGATGCCGTTTCGTAACGCCTAGATAGGATGGCAAAGCGCGCCTCAGCGAAAGCTGAAGCATCTCCCGCCATGCATCTTCTGCCGTTTCCTTGGGCAAGAAGGATTGGTACTGAATCATGCCGCCACGACCATATGACATCTCCCAGTTGGGAACGTAATCCAGGAGGAAATGAAATGCTGCATGAGATTGACGGAATCTGTGCGGCCAGAGCGAGGCGGCATACTTTGCTGTGTTGACTCCCCACCAACCCAGGTTGTTGGCAAATGGCTTCATGAACAAGTACAAAATGGACTTAGGAAACACACCAAAAATGCGTTCTGGTAGAACTTGCTGACTCAACTGCATCGTCTTTTGTGGGTCTCGGTCTTCACTTCTATGTACATAATCTGCTGCATGGATCTGGCCCCGCCCCAGGTTCTTTCCACCATTCATCGTGTCCATCCAGCCAACGATGTAATCGTGATTTGGAGCGCGCTCATGCAAGAAGGAAAGATGTCCGTGCAGGTCATGCACGGGCCAGGCGTGCACTTCCAAAAGCCCGGACTCAATGTGTTTCATTTGCAGGCTGATCGAGATAAATACACCTAACATGCCAAGCCCACTGATCATGCCATAGAATAAGTCCGCATTTTGCGTGGGGGTGCAGGCAATCTCTTCTCCGGTAGGCAAAAGGGCGGTGAATGCAAGGACATGTTCCCCGATGGGTCCCATCTTAAAATTGTTCTTACCGTGGATATTCGTCGAGAGACAGCCCCCCAGCGTGGTCTTCATCGTACCCGACACGACTGGCGGCCACCAGCCATCCGGCTCGACGCGCTTCCATAATTGCTCCAGGGTGACGCCCGGCTCACATCGCACGATGCCCGAGGCAGGGTCCCATTCGAGAATCCGATTCATCCCCGAGAGGTCGAGCGTAATGCCACCGCCGTTCAGCGACGCATCGTTGTAGCTCCGCCCGGCGCCTCGCGCGGTGACCGTAAGACCTGCCTCCTGCGCCAGGCGAAAGACTTCACAAATCTCCTCGCTACGGGTCGCGCGGAAGCGATAGGAGGATGCGCGCAAGGAATGCCCAAAGTTTTCGAGCTGTGTAAAGTTGTTCCATGAGAGTGGCATGTTCATTTCCATGTGAGCGTCCGAGTCTTGAAAATTACTTCTAAAACGATAACCTTCTAAAAATGAAGGAGGGGGTAAGTTGTATTGCCAGCATGATCCAACGCCAGATCGAAGGCGTATAGATGATCTGTTTTCGTTTCTTCATTGCCTGCCAGATATCTTCCACAGCCTTTTCCACCGGGATCGCAAACGGTGTGGCTCCCTGGGCAGCTTTGAGCATTTCGGTCTGCACAAACCCTGGCTTCACCGTCAACACGTTGACATGATGCCGCGTCAGGCGGTTGCGGAGCGCTTCCAAGTACGTCGCCAAGCCAGCTTTGGAGGTGTTATATCCTGGGTTTCCCACGCGGCCTCGGTCGCCTGCCACAGAACCAATCCCTACGATCTGACCCGCTTTGGCAGACTGGAACATTTCGGCAACCGGATTGAGCCATGCCATCGCCCCAATCAAGTTGATCTCGATCATGAGGTGGTCGTTCTCAAAATTGTATTTGTCCATCCCACCCGGAGGATAGTTTACGCCGGCTACAAACACGGCCAGATCCAAACCACCCAGGTCCGCCACGATCCGTCGCAGGAGTGTCGGCGCCTCTTCGTACCTCGCCACATCATGGACATAAGCTCGAGCGCGTAGCTCGCCCGCTGTCTGGTTGACCTCGTTGCAGAGGGACTCCAGCTTCTCTGCGCGGCGCGCCAGCAAAGCGAGAGTATATCCCTCGCGAGCAAGACGTCGTGCCAGCGCTGCGCCGATCCCGTCGGAGGCGCCGATGATAATCCCGCGTCGGCGGGGGTTGAGTGGTGTTGTGGCTGCAGGTTTAGGGTACTTTGACACAGGATCCTCCAAAGACGGGCGAATCGATTCTAACATATCTGTCATCTCGAAGATTTGGCAGGTATCGTATAATTTCGTCAACCCAAGGGGCTGTACTTTGCACCCAGGAACCAAGTCATACAGGCTAGTGATAATCATGAAAGCACCAAATGTAGGACAAAAGAGCCAATTGGATTTTCATCAATCCATGATTAAATGCGCCACTACCAAGCGAGAAGCATGGGCGATTTCCGATTAAAAATCCTGGCAGAGGCACGCAATATCCTGGGACAACAAGGGGGGACAGAGTCAGAAAAGGAAACCCTGTTCAAGCTGCTTGAAATTTTAACAGCCTCCGTCGAAAAAGTTTTTCCCGCGGATAACCAGCACATCCAAACTGTTGCCCGTGAGTTGATTGATCATCAGGCTCTGCTTGCCATCCTGAAACAACAGACCGACGAGCTGGATGCGCTCAAGAAACTGAGTATCCACCTCACATCCAGCCTCGACCTGCCAGCTGTGCTGGATGCCGTCGTTTCCGAAGCAGTGCGCCTGATCGATAACGCGCGCGATGTCAACATTTTCCTTTACAAGAACCACAAACTCTCCTTCGGCGCCGCCCTGGACGCGGAGGGGACCCGCAACAAACCCTGGTCGAAACCTCGCTCCACTGGTCTGACCTACACCGTGGCACGTTCGGGCGAAATGATCATCGTCGAGAACATGCAGGATCACCCTCTCTTTCAGAACATCCCCGCTCATTGGATCGGCTCGATCATCGGTATCCCTCTCAAAGTGGGGAATACCATCGTGGGCGTCATGAATCTTTCACGTCCCACGATTGGTGGATATTCTGCCTCCGAACTGCGATTACTAAGTCTGCTTTCCGATCAGGCAGCAGTCGCCATCTCAAATGCCAGTCTGCATCAAATGATCAGCAGGCAGGCTTACAGCGACACATTGACCGGTCTTCCAAACCGGCGCGCTTTGGATGAACGGCTCGAAGAGGAAGTGAGCTCGGCGCGCCGGAACAACTATTCTTTCGCGGTCATCATGATGGATCTGGACGGTTTCAAAGCTGTCAACGATACCTATGGCCACACGGTGGGCGATGATGTCCTGCGTCTCGTTTTCAACGAAATGGCGCGCGGCGTCCGCACCACCGACTTCCTGGCGCGCTACGGCGGCGATGAGCTGACTCTCATCCTCAGCCAGACGGAGATGGCATCCGCACAGGTCGTCTCGGAAAAGATCACAGAGGGGATGAGAAAAGTTAAGTACCGGTTTCCAGATGGCAAGCGACTCAAGCTGGGGATTTCCGGCGGGATCGCATTGTATCCTGTTCATGCCCGCAGCGGATCCGACCTCCTGCGCGCCGCGGATGCAGCCCTGTATCATGCCAAGAAATACAAGCGGGGCACCTTCGAATTCGCGCAGGGGCTTACCGGCCCGCTCGCCACGCACCGGATCGGACCGGGCTGAAGTAGGTGATTGATTCACCGGGGGTTATAATCAACGAAAATAATAGACCCTAAAGGTTCACGTCTGCAAGATCATTTTGAAGTTTTCATCCACCATTCAAAGATCGACTCCAATATGCAAGCAAAATCTTTAGGGTCTTCACTATGGAGAACTCATCATGCACCGCAGAGTCAAAATCATCCTCAACCCGATGGCAGATATGGGAAATGCCTGGCGCACTGCACGCGATCTTCGTTCGATCACCGAACAGCACGGCGGGGTAGACTGGAGTGGCACGGTCTATCCAGGTCACGCTATCGAGCTGGCGCAGCAAGCGGGAGAGCAAGGGTATGACATGGTAATTGCGATGGGCGGAGATGGAACCGTTCATGAAGTCATTAATGGGCTGATGAAAATCCCGGAGGAAAAGCGGCCTGTTCTCGGGGTTGTCCCTGTGGGTTCCGGCAATGATTTCGCCCACGGAATTAATGCTTCCAAGAGATCGCCGGAAGCCCTCACCCGTGCCCTTCACGGGGAAGCCTCTACGGTAGATCTCTGTCTGATGACAGATGAACATGGACGCATGGAATATTTTGACAACACGCTTGGCATCGGATTCGGCGCGCTGGTTACCATTCGCTCACACAAACTGCCGGTTCTGCGCGGTTTCCTCATGTACCTGACCTCCGTCATCCAGACCATCATCCTGGACCACAACCCGATCCACATGCGAATTGAAACGGACGAGGAAACCTGGGAGCAAAAGGTTATCTACCTTGTGTTGTGCAACGGTCCACGTGAGGGAGGAGGCTTTCTCATCGCACCAGAGGCAAAAATTGATGATGGCATCCTTCATTACGCGATGATCACCGATGTCAGCCGTCTCATGATGCTCAGAATCGTACCCGAAGTCATGAAGGGCACACACGGGCGCTTCAAGCAAGTGCGTATGGGCACATGCAAAAAATTCTCGCTGACGGCCAACCGTCCACTTTATATCCACGCAGATGGGGAGATCTTCTCCGGACCCGGAACCGATCTTCACCAGGTTCAGTTTGAAGTATTGCCGTCGGCGCTGAGAGTGGTGAGGGGATAAGCAGGTAAACAGGTACACATGTAGACACAAACTCTTTGCCTGTTTACCTGTCTACTTGTATACTTGCTCCAATGCCCGATCTTTTTCATTCCCTTCTCAACCAGGATATCGGTCATCTGCGCGTGATTGCAGAACTATGGGGGCTTGAGCTGAAGTCCACCGAAGCCGACGCGGCGCGGGAGGAGTTGTCCGTTTCCCTGCTTGAACCAGACCTCTTCGCCGAAGTCATTGACTCGCTCTCCCCCGAAGCGGACGCTGCCATTACGGACCTCGTCAACGCAGGCGGACGAATCCCCTGGCCCACTTTCACTCGCAGATATGGAGAGATCCGTGACGCAGGTGCGGGGAAACGCGACCGGGAAAAGCTGTATCTAAACCCTGTATCTGCCACGGAAGTTTTGTACTATCGCAGTCTTCTGGCGCGCGCCTTTTTCGATACAAAAAAAGGGCCTCAGGAATTCGCCTATATTCCTGATGACCTGCTCTCCCTTTTGGATCGCGAGGAAGAGGAAAAACAGCAAAGTGCAGAAGAAACTGAACATGTTGAGCCACTAGGGCGTGCCGCTTCCCCCGGCGAAAAGGGGCAGGATGTTCCCGCGAATGACTTGATCCTGGACGATGCGACCACATTACTGGCAGCTTTACGCCTGGGCATCGAGCCACCGGAGATGCGGATACCTATGAATGTGTTGCAAGGCTTGCTGCAATCGGCGAACTTAATTAAGGGGACAACTCCTCAGCCGGAACCTGTCAAGACATTTCTGGAAGCCTCGCGACCGGAAGCACTGGCGATGCTCCAAAACACCTGGATCGAAAGTGAAACGTTTAATGAGCTTTGCCTGATGCCAACAATTATCTGTGAAGGCGAATGGCAAAACCAGCCACAGGAAACAAGAGAGTTTTTGCTAAATCTGTTGGATGCAATTCCCGAAGGAAAATGGTGGAGCATCAATGCCTTCGTCCGGGATATTAAACAAAAATACGCCGACTTTCAGCGTCCCGCCGGCGATTACGACTCGTGGTTCATCAAGCGCCTCTCCGATGGACAATACCTGCGCGGCTTTGGCTCCTGGGACCTGGTGGATGGGGCACTCGTCAAGTATTTCATCATGCATATCCTCCACTGGCTCGGGCAGGTGGATCTGTGTGTTGCGGATGGCTCGACAGAGCCAACCTCGTTCCGGATCGTGAATTCAGAGGCTCAGCTGACAGCGAAGGAAGATAAAAAAATCCATAGCTCATCTCAGGGGCTAATTTCGATCCCACGGCTTGCGCCGCGGGTAGTGCGCTACCAGATCTCGCGCTTCTGCGAGTGGGACTCGCCGAAAGAGGATGTATATCGGTATCGGATCTCGACCAACTCGCTGACCAAAGCCAGGGAGCAGGGGCTAAAAGTTGAGCACCTGCTTGCATTACTTTCCCGGCATTCCGATGCAGGCGTCCCACCTTCCCTTGTCAAAGCCCTCAAACGCTGGGAGCTGAACGGCACCGAAGCGCGGGTGCAGACTCAGGTCATTTTAAAGGTGAGCAAGCCTGAAGTGCTGGAGGAGATGCGCAAATCGCGAGCGTCGAAATTTCTGGGAGAAGTATTAAGCCCGACAACCGTGGTCATCAAAGGCGGAGCCATCCAAAAGGTGATGGAGGTGCTGACGGAGCTGGGTTTACTGACAGAGGTTGTGGATTAGCCGCCCAACGCCATCAAAACTGTTTTGTTCAGATCGAGCGATCGACCCTTCTTAAGTTCGGTCTCGATGTCATCAGAACGCATTTTCTTTAGGTCTTCGAGGACCAGTTGAATATCACGATGCGTGTCGCTGTTGGTCTCGGGGTGATTCAGACATAAGCCAAGGATCCGGAGTGCCGATTGGCGTTTCCCCTCTGCGGCGAGGATATTTCCATAGCCTACCAGCGAGAACAAAACCCATGAGACGGAGTCGTTTTCGATGTTGAACTGCAGCGCAGACCGTACAGACGCGTAGGCGTCATGAATTTCTCCCAACCCCACTTGTGAGTAGACAAGATTGACCAGCATAATCGGCAGTGCATAACGATTGCCCAATTCACGCGTCAGTTGAATGCCCTCGACGGTATACGGTTTGGCATCGGCATATTTTCGCTGAATGCGGAGAAGCTCACTGAGGTTGCCATAGGCTCGCGCCAGACCATAGCGATCGCCTGCCTGTTTGCAAATTTCGATGGCTTGCAGGTGATAGTCATGTCCTCGCTCGTACTGATGATTGTTGATGCTGATCATTGCCAGCATATTTAAAGAGAATGCCTGCGCAATCGCGTCGCCGGTCTGTTTGGCATACTCATAACTTTCCTCTCCATATTTTTCTGCTTCGGCATATCTTCCCTGATAATGATTGATATAGCCAAGATGAGCCAAGGTATAAGCGATCATATCGATGTCGTTCAGTTCCTGGGCAATGGCGAGACCTTCCTGCAAGTGTTTCTCAGCCTGCTCAAACCTGCCTTGTTCCAGCCCGATCCGTCCCAGGCGTGCCAGCGCTTTCGATTCAAGCCCTCGATCACGAATGGTGCGCGCCAGCGCGATGCATTCCTCAAAACGAGCTGTAGCAGTTGCATGTTCGGTGAGCCAGAGATGCGCCATACCGATCGTCAACAAAAGAGGCGTCCGCACCGCCGGGTTCGTATCTTCGGAAGAGGCAAGAATCGCCAGGGCACGTTCCGCTACGGAAAGCGCCTCGCGATAGGCACTCAGCCGCAGGGACTGGTCCGCGGCGCGTTCGAGAAATTCAACGGCGCGCGTCGTATCGCCTGCAAGCTCATAATGCTGGGCAATCAAACCCAGATATTCATCGATGCGCTCGCCGCTCTGCTGGATCAGCCAGTCTGCCGCCATACGGTGATAGAGCTTGCGCTTGGCTTTCAGCACACGCTCATACGTGACCTCACGCAGGATGGCATGTTTGAAAATGAATTCCTGTGCGGTTTCAAATGTGGAGGGCTGATGTGAAAAGACCAGCTCTTTATTTCGCAAGGCACTCAGCGCCAAGTGGACGTCCTGCCCTCCGGTGAGCACCTGCGCGGCCGCTGAACCTTGCATGGCAGCCACCGCCGCATCCCAAAATGTGCGACCAATGACTGCTGCGCGTTCAAGCACCTCGCTCTCCGTCGACGGGAGCCTGTCGAGGCGAGCTTGTAGAACCCCGGTCAATGTGGCAGGGACGCGTAACTGCGTCAGCTTTTGCGGGACGATCTGCCAGATGTCCTCGCCTTTCAGGATCACACCGTCTTCGATCAACACTTTGATCAACTCTTCCAGATAAAACGGATTTCCCTCTGCGTTCCTTGCAATGGTTTCCACCAGGTCATACGGCAGATCGGAGACGTTCTGTAGAATCTCGCTGACCAGTTGCTGGCTGGCGAGAATGTCGAGGCTCTTGATCATGATGATGCTGCAGATAGGAAAATCATTGCCCCAATTCGGATGCAATTCATCCAGGCTGGGGCGAGTCGTGCACAGAATAAAGACAGGTAAATCAACTTCGAGTTTTGCCAGATACTCGATCAGCTCCAGGGAACCGTTATCTGCCCAGTGAATGTCATCCAGCAAAAGGACCAGGGGCGAATCCTGGGTCAGCTTGCCAAAGAACTGTGCAATACTGTTGAAAGACCGGTCGCGGATTTGCCGGGCGTCGTTGCGGATACCGCGCACAAAGGGACTTTCAGAAAAGTCAAACCCAAGCAGCTCGCCAATGAATGCTGTCTGTTCTTCGTTCCCGGGACCTGCCATAGAAACCATACCTTGCTTCAGTTTTTCTCGGGCTTCCGCTTGCGAGTCGCTGTCACGGATCTGGAAACGGTTGCTGAACATATCCCGCAACAAGCTGTAGGGTAGGCTCATGGTCTCTTCGTCGGCACGACCCTTGAACAGATAAAAATCTGTGGGATGGGAATCCAACCAGGCTTCGAATTCATAGATGAGGCGACTCTTCCCAAGACCCGCGTCTCCCTTCACAATGACTACGGTCACCCAGCGATGAATTAGGCTTTGCTCGAGCGCGGATTGTATGACCTGAAATTCCGCCTCACGCCCGACCATGCGTGTCGTAATGCCCTCGACACCTCTTCTCCCCATGCGGAAGGCACGCGGGCGCACGCGCTGAACGACATAGGTCTGCAACGGCTCAGTCTTGCCTTTTACCATAATGGGGGTTTGCTTTTGGACGTCGAAAACACCGCGCACAAGCTGGTAGGTGTCGTGGGAAATAAGGATATCTCCCCCGTTCGCCGAGTTGACCAAACGGCTGGCTGTGTTAACAGTATCTCCCATCGCCGTGAATTCACCTTGGGTGCCGATCGCGCTCAACAAAACCTGCCCGCTATTGATCCCGACCTTGAGGCGGATCGGGAGCGACCCGACGCCCTCCCGAAACGTTTCCTGCATCTTGAGCGCGGCACGGACGGCGCGCTCGGCATCATCCTCGCGTGCGGTTTCGCCTCCCCAGAGCGCCATGACCGCGTCCCCGATATGTTTGTCGATTTGACCGCCGTATTCCTGGATCACGCGGTCGGCGCGAATCCATAGATGGTTGACGAGGTTCGCCACATCTTCGGCATCCCGGTTTTCGGAGAAAGCAGTGAATCCGGAGACGTCCGCGAATAAAACGGTCACCAGTTTCCGGCGCGCTTGATTCAATCCATCCTGTTGATTCTGTTGGATCGCCTGTCGTTCGAATTCTGCCAATTGGTCGCGTAAAGCACCGAGAGTGGTCTCCACAACAGCATCCCCCAGGACCGAGCGCATATTTTCCTGCGTTTCGATGGCTTTTTTGAGGTCGGCGATTCGCTCCTGCAGGGATTTTGCGCTCATAGAATGCGCAGATTATAAGATGAATTTTTTGTGCCGCATCCTTTCTGTAACCAACTCAATAGGAGAACATCGGAAGAGAAGTGTAATTCTCTTGCGTTAACGTGGATTGCCTGTTTTAATCAGCCGCTCAAATGAGTCGGACGATACTGAAAAGGAGCTCCTATGTTCGATTTGAAAGGGAAAGTGGCAGTAGTGACCGGCGCAAGCCGTGGGGTGGGAAGAGGAATCGCGTTGGGACTGGGAGAAGCGGGAGCAACCGTGTATGTCACAGGCCGGACCATCAAAGAGAAAACAGATGCAGGCAAACTGGGGGGAACTGTTTTTTCCACTGCCGAAGCTGTAACCGAAAAAGGTGGAAAAGGCATCGCGATCCCATGTGATCACAGTGATGACGCACAAGCGGAAGCTGCCTTCCAGCAAATTTTCAAGGAGAGTAAGAAGATTGATATTCTGGTAAACAATGCCTGGGCTGGGTATGAAAACATGCGCGAGGGCAGCAGATTCACGTACTTCAAACCGTTCTGGGAACAGCCCTTTTGGCGCTGGGATGCCATGTTTCATGCAGGTGTGCGCGCTGCATACATTACCTCCGCCTTTGCGGCACGTATGATGACCAAGAAAAAGAAAGGGTTGATCGTAAATATTTCCTTTTGGTCCGCGCAGGTATATATGAGCAACACACAGTATGGTGTGTCTAAAGCCGCGGTGGATAAGATGTCTGAGTATATGGCGCATGAGTTGAAGAAGTTCAACGTGGCAGTCGTTTCGCTCTATCCGGGGTTGGTGCGCACGGAAAGTGTTCTCAAGAACGCCAAACATTTCGACATGAGCAACTCTGAATCACCCCAATTTATTGGTCGTGTCGTGGCTGCTTTAGCAAAGGACGCGGACATCATGAAAAAGAGCGGCAAGGTACTTATTGCTGCGCAGGAAGCTCTAGAGTACGGCATCCAGGATATTGATGGCAGACAGCCAAGGCCGCTAACACTTAAAGATTTCTAGAATAGAGTGATTGTCACTGGCAAGTTGTGACAGTCGCTTTTTTCGTTAATGACTATAATAATCACGCAACTTCCCTAATCTCTATTATCGGAGTTCCCATGTCCAAACTCGACTGGCTCACACAGGAAATTGACAGCTTGAAGGAACAGGGCCTGTACAACCGCATCCGCACCATTGGCTCGGCGCAGGGTGCCTGGCTAACGGTGGATGGAAAGAACGTTTTGAATTTCTGCTCGAACAACTATCTCGGGCTGGCAAACCATCCGAAGATCGTCGAAGCTGCGAAGGAAGCCACGAACAAGTATGGTGTGGGTCCTGCCGCGGTACGCTCGATCGCGGGTACGATGGATATACACGTCCAGCTCGAAGAACGACTGGCGAAATTCAAAGGCGCAGAAGATGTGATCACCTTCCAATCGGGATTCACCGCTAACCTAGGCACGATTTCTGCTTTGGTTGGTAAGGAGGACGTGGTCTTTTCGGACCGGCTCAATCACGCCTCGATCATCGATGGCTGCCGGCTTTCGGGAGCGAAGATCATTCCTTACGAACACAATGATCCGGGTGCGTTGGAAGATGCGATCAAGGATAATCTGTCAAAATACCGCCGCGCGCTAACAGTCACAGATGGAGTCTTCAGTATGGACGGCGACATCGCACCGCTCCCAGACCTTTACGAGGTCGCGAAAAAATACGACATCCTCTTCATGGTAGACGACGCGCATGGCGAAGGCGTCCTTGGCAAAGGCGGGCGCGGCATTGTAGATCACTTCGGCTTGCACGGTAAAGTGGATATTGAGATCGGCACGATGTCCAAGGCGTTCGGCGTCGTCGGGGGAATTGTCGCGGGTGACAAGGTCATCATCGAGTGGCTGCGCCAGCGCGGGCGACCCTTCCTGTTCTCCTCGGCTGTGACAGTCCCTGACGCGGCAGCCTGTCTCGCGGCAGTGGATTTGCTCGAGGAATCTACAGAGCTGGTGGATAAGCTCTGGGCAAACGCTAAATACTTCAAATCCGAAATGAGAAAACTTGGCTTCGATACCGGTGTCAGCGAAACACCTATCACACCGGTGATTCTTGGCGAAGCGCCGCTCGCTCAGCAATTCAGCCGAGAATTATTTGATGAAGGTGTGTTCGCGATGGCTATCGGGTACCCGACCGTGGCAAAAGGGAAAGCGCGCATCCGCGTTATGATTTCTGCGGCACACGACAATGATGATTTAGGAAAAGGTCTCGAGGCGTTTGAGAAAGTAGGGAAGAGGCTAGGAGTAATTAGTAAATAGTAATTGGTTAGTGGTAGTTGGTAATTAATGGGGAAGGGTTTCCCTGACCTCTCAAACACAAAACTCCGAGCCAACGACTCGGAGTTTTACTTGTATGCCTGTGTACGTATATACCTTCTTACCTACCGCGCATACGCATCCAGGAATTCATCCCAGCCTGTTTGCAGCGCGAAATCGAGTCCTCTGTAATACGTGTAATTTGAATCCTTCTGCGCAGCTTTGGACACGTGATAAATCGTGATCCCGTGTACATCGGCATAGGCGTTGACGTGACGTTCATGCAATACCACCGCGTTGACCGCATTCATCACCGCCTGGCTTTTGGCTTTGATATTCGCATCTGCCACATTGCGATTCACCTCAAACGCCATATCGTATAGGTCCTTATCCATCGGTGCCTGCCAGAAGGAACGCGTGGCGCCAAAGGCGCGGTCATACTTTTTGCGGTGTGCACCCAGCCCATTGTTCAGGGCGACCGACCACTGACCCACCGCATTGAGCAGCGCATCGAAGCGGCTGTCCACCGCCACTGCAGACCATGTCTTATCGCTGGTCGCGCTCTGGCTGCTGGCAATCGCCACCTGATCGGCGGACATGTTGGGGTTGGCAGCTAACTGCGCAAGGATGAGATCGTATTGAAGTCCTTCGCCTCCCACCCACTCTTGAGAATGAGCCAGAGCCGTCGCATGACCGTGCCAGAGCAATTGCACTTCAATCGAAGCCATATTACAGCCGTCAAACCCAACCATGTCAATAAATCCGAGTGAGGGCAGAGCGGCTTCTATTTCTCCCATATCAAGTGTGTCATTACTTGTATCATCAAGCATCACATACCCGGGATGCCAGTTCCAGCCGTGCCCCCAGAAGTACAGTGCATAGTGATCGGCGGGATAGTTGGCTTTCGTCCAGGTGACGAAATCGATCAGGGTCTGCTTGTCGCCAAAGTTGCGCTCCCCCCAATCGGCGACCGCGTTCTCGGACGCAGCGGTCATCCCCGGAGTCACGTGGAAGAGCTTGGTCGTTTGCCAGTCCCCATAACTTGTGTCGTACCCCGGGCCGCGGTCGGCAAGCGCTACGACTTGCACATTCGTACTCGAGCCTGTCGGTGCGAGTTCCGTTTCAATATCACTCACAACATAATCCTCAAGGTTGTTATCGCCAGAGATATACACCATCACGGTCCACTTTGCTCGTTGAGTCGGCGCCGCGTCGGCATTCCCTATGAGCGTTCCCAGAAGAATAAATACCACTAATAGTGAAAGAGAAATTTGTATCTTTCGCATCATGTCTCCTTAGATGAAAAACAGCTAATACCAATAGCTTTCTTCAAAAAAGTGTAGCACAAGTAAAGGTTGGCTTCAAGCCTTACTTTTGTTCTTGAATGCTATTGATCCCTTGACAAAAATAAATAAACACCGTATATTTACAGAGTAAATTTAATTGGAGGTGTCAAATGGTTAGACCGATCAAAAAGAAACAAATTCCTAACTTGCAGGATGCCATCAAGGAAACTGCCTGGAAGCAGATTGCGGAGTTTGGCGCTCCTGCTCTTTCGCTGCGCGCAATTGCCCGAGAATTGAAGATCACGGCACCTGCCATCTATAACTATTTCCCGGACCGCGATGCATTGGTCACTGCCCTGATCATCGATGCGTACACCTCGTTTGGCGATTGGCAGATCGAAGCACGAGATTCTGCCTCTAACAATAACCTCCACAAAAAGCTGGAAGCCATCGGGTTGGCGTATCGCAACTGGGCACATACTTATCCACAGCGATACCAGCTAATTTTTGGAACTCCCATCCCCGGATATATCACTCCCAGAGAAGAGGTATTTCCCTCCTCAGCACGCTCGATCAGTGCCCTTTTCAGCGTCGTGGAAGAATTTCACGCGGCAGGGAAATTGAGCATCGACGCTGTACCTGCAGTCAGTGAAAAATATAAAACTCATTATGAACAGTGGAGGACGTATTTGGGTGAAATAAATCCCTTATCCGTATTTGTTGCCATGATCATCTGGGCGCGCGTGCATGGCATCGTCTCCTTAGAAATTCAAGGGAACCTGCCTTCTTTTGGAAAAAAGGGCGACGCCTTGTATCTCTTCGAGTTGCATTCAATAAGCCATCAATTTATCAAGGAGTAAGCTCATGAACAAAATCTTTAACGGTCGTTACACAGCGAAAACCGAGCAGCCCTTTGTCGTCTTCCTGATCGGGATGCGCATCAACAAATGGTGGCGCTTCGACAAATGGATTCCCGTCGCTTCGGCAATGGGACCGATGCTGCAAACCTTGTTTACAAATCCTGAGAAGGGATTCCTGCACGCGGAATTCTTCTGGAATTTCAGGGGACCGGTTCTGATCCAATACTGGGGTTCCTTTGAAGACCTGGAACGTTTTGCCCGTGCCCCTTCAGATCCCCACCTTGGGGTGTGGAAGAAATTCAATCAGGCAGTAGGCGCGGATGGCAGCGTGGGTATCTGGCATGAAACCTATACCGTCAACCCTGATCAGTTCGAGAGTGTCTACGGCAATATGCCTCGTTTCGGACTCGCGGCAGCTATGGAACATGTGGAAGCAGTAGGGAGGCGCTACACAGCACGCAAGAGGCTGAAGACGAATAAAGCCGGGGAGCTCGCGGTGGAGACCAAATAGGAAAGTACCAGTAAAACAAATAGGCAGATATAAATTCGAGAGGAGAGTTATATGGTCACAACAGCATTGCTGGCGTTTCTTCATCACCTACTCGCATTCGCACTGACGGCGTGTCTCGTCTATGAGTTCATTGCTTACCGCAGAAATATGAGCATCGCGGAGATCCGCCGGATTCAACGGGTTGACTTGGCGTATGGAATCTCCGCTGGCTTGTTGCTGGTCGTCGGTGTATTGCGGGTGTTTTTCTTTGAAAAAGGCGTCAACTTTTACACGAACAATCCTTTCTTCTGGGTGAAAATGATTGCCTTCCTGGCTGTGGGATTATTGTCGATCGATCCGACGATCCGGTACATTCGCTGGAACCGGACCCTTAAGCAGAACGAAGTCCCCGAGATTTTCGAGTCGGTGTACAAGCGGACACGTACCCTGCTCTGGCTGGAAGTGATTGGGATTGTAGTCATCCTGCTCGCGGCGCCCTTGATGGCACGCGGAATTGGGATGAGGTAGTAAAGTCTCGTGCCGACGATCGGGGCAGGTTTGTGCCTGTCCCTTTTTATTTAATAGGGACTTTCGTCTATTCCCAACTGGCTTGCATACAAGTATCATGTCCCTATGCCGCACAAACAAATCGAACATAGGGACTTGATGCAAAACCGCTCTTCCCTCACAAGGTTTGCGTGGTTGTCGATCGGCGCGGCAGTTTCGACGATGACCCTTAAAGCCGCTGCATTTTATCTGACAGGTTCCGTGGGGCTGCTGTCAGATGCGATCGAGGCGCTCGTCAACCTGGCAAGTGCGATCCTGGCATTGAGTATGTTGATTATCGCGGCTCGCCCCGCAGATGAGAGCCACGTTTACGGTCACAGTAAAGCGGAATATTTCGCCAGTGCTACCGAAGGACTCCTGATTTTGGGCGCAGCCGCCGGGATTATCAGCGCAGCACTGACACGTCTGATTCAGCCGCGTGGTATCGAGCAACTAGGGCTTGGGCTGGGGGTTTCGGTCGCGGCTTCTACCATCAATCTGATCGTAGCACGTGTGTTGTTGCGGGAGGGACATGCAAGAGGCTCGATCACTCTCGAGGCAGATGCATATCACCTCATGACCGACGTATGGACCTCGGTGGGCGTGATCGGTGGGGTAGGCATTGCGGGACTCACAGGCTGGACGATCCTCGATCCCCTTGTTGCAATTTTCGTGGCTCTGAATATCATCTGGACCGGCGTCCGGTTGGTGAGCCGGTCTGTTTCCGGTCTCATGGATGCCGCGCTGCCTGCTGCCGAGCAAAGTCAGATACAGGAGGTGATGGAGAAATATCGCCAGAAAGGTGTGACCTTCCATGCGCTGCGTACGCGTCAAGCGGCTGCGCGTCGTTTCATTTCTGTGCACATCCTGGTGCCAGGCGAATGGACGGTTCATGACGCGCATCACGTCGCCGAAGATTTCGAGTCAGACATCCGGGAGGCGCTGGGGAGTGTGGTCACGGTATTTACCCACATTGAGCCTGTGGAAGATGAGCTCTCCATGGAAGATATGTTTTTGGATCGATAAAAACCCACCGCAACCATAATGCAATCCAGTGTGTTATTAGAATGATCTGAGATGCCACTGAAAATTCTTTTCATAAGCGCCGAAGTAGCACCATTTGCCAAGGTAGGAGGGCTGGCAGACGTAGCTGGCTCCCTGCCCAAAGCTCTGCGCGCGCTTGGTCACGATGTGCGTGTGGTGATGCCTGCCTATCCAAAGATCGAGACGCAGGGACGCGCGGGTCAGATCCATTTCCGTGATGGAGGCATGATCGTGCCTATGGGAGTGGGTGGAATCCCCGCAGGGATTTTCGAAGGCGTGCTTCCCGGCAGCGACGTACCCATCTATTTTGTCGCCCAGAATCATCTATTCGATCGCCCCAATATTTACGGCTATAACGACGATGCGTATCGCTTTGCGTTCTTCTCGCGCGCGACGTTCGAGCTGACGAATGTGCTCGGCTGGAAACCCGATGTGCTTCACGCGCATGACTGGCACACGGCGCCCGCCGTCATGTGGCTGGCAACGGCGGGGCAGACAGATGACCGTTTTCGGGGTATCCCTTCGGTCTTTACGATTCACAATCTTGCTCATCAGGGCACGACCAGTTGGGATGTGCTGAATTACCTCGCCGTCATTACTCACAGCCTTTGGAACGAACCTTACGGCACAGTGAACTTCATGGCGCGCGGCATCTACCATGCCACGCTAATCAACACCGTCAGCCCCACGTACGGACGTGAGATCATGACCTGGGAAGGCGGCGCGGGTTTGCATGAGCTGTTACATCACCGCCACAACGACGTACATGGCATCCTCAACGGTATGGACTACGACGTATGGAACCCACAGACCGATAAAAACTTAGAGCGCCCTTTCGACGCCGAGCACCTTGCGGAGCGAATCGAAAACAAGCGCGCGCTGCAACAAAAGCTGGGGCTGCCACAGCGCGACGACGTGCCACTGCTCGGCATGGTGACGCGGCTCGACTTGCAGAAAGGCATGGATATTACCGGTCATGTCCTCCATTTGCTGATGAACAGCGGCGCGGGCGAGGCGCAGTTCGTGATCATTGGCAGTGGTGCGTCCCACTACGAGGATATGTTCCGCCATCTCGCAAGCTATCATCGAAATAAAATGCGCACTATCCTCGCTTACGCGCCGGACCTCGCGCCGCTCGTTTATGGCGGCAGCGATATGTTCCTGATGCCATCTCTCTTCGAGCCATGCGGACTAGGACAGATGATCGCGATGCGTTATGGCAGTGTGCCGATTGTCCGCGCTACAGGGGGTCTGGCAGACACAGTCCGAGATGGTGTGACGGGCTTCATTTTCGGAGAATTCAGCGCCGAAGCATTCTGGAATGCAGTACGCGGCGCGATGTATATCTATAAAGCGGATCAAGAAAGCTGGCGCGCCATTCAAACCAATGGCATGACCACCGACTTCTCTTGGCGCAACTCGGCGCTGGGGTATCAACAGCTTTATGAAATAGCTATAGCGAAGATAGAAGGCTGGTAAATAATCAGAGACGTAAAATCTATTTATATGGCTCTTGTTCTTTCCAGATCGTAAAGTTCTGTAAAATTGACCCACCGATAAACTCACGCATAATAGATGTGCCGGGGACAAGGCTGGGATCCAAAGGTAGGAACCACTCCAAAAACGCCAATAGACGTTTCGCTTCGATATATTCCGGTGTGCCATACGGAACTTGCCTGAGCAGCGGTTCTGCAAAGGGCTTGAGGGCGGCGAGTTCATATGCCAGAGCAGAGTTAAACATTACATTGGCATTTTCCTGGAAGGGGAAGATATGACGCTTTTCTCCACGCCGCACAGATTCCCAGCGGGCGATGGTCTGGGCAGCGGCGTAGCCGCGCTCTCTAGCGTCACGCACGATGCGGCGAATGAGTCGCGTGTCTGTCGTGGAAACGCGGTTGTGGCGATCCAGGTTCAACTGGGTCAGCGCTGAGACGTAAATCCGAAACGCTTCGCCAGTGAGGTTCGCCGGAATGAGACGCGGGTCCAACCCATGAATTCCCTCCAGGATAAGAGGCTGCCCATCACGCAGACGAATCAACTCCCCGTCTTCCCGCAAGCCGGTCTTGAAGTTATATCTTGGTAACTGAACTTCTTGCCCGCCAATGAGGCCTTGCAAGTGATCTGCAAGTAAGGGCAGGTCGAGCGCATCGATGGATTCGAAATCGGGTTTGCCGTCTTCGCCGAGTGGTGTTTTGTCTCGCTCCAGAAAGTAATTATCGAGCTCAAGCGGAAACGGGGAAACACCGAGCGCAAGCAATTGCACTGTGAGCCGCCGAGCAGTCGTGGTCTTGCCAGCAGAGGAGGGTCCGGCAATTAAAACGATCCGCGAACGGTCAAGTTGACTTACAACCTGAATGGCAATCCGCGCCAGATTGTTTTCGTGGAACGCCTCAGAGACCAATACGACCTGGTCGCTGCGCCCACCCTGGATTGCATTATTAAGCGCGCCCACATTTTCAATCCCCAACTTGCTCAACCAGTCGCCATATTGAAGAAACGTACCCAACAGCTTGGGATACTCAGGCATCGGCAAAAGCTCATTCGGTTTATGGCGACGCGGGTAGCGTAATGTAAAGCCACCTTCTGTAAATTCCAGATCGAACCACTTGAGATATCCAGTGGAGGGCACCATGTAGCCGTGGTGATAATCCATGTGCTCGCCAAGGCGGTAGAGGGTCAGATAATTTTTCTTACGATAACTCAGCAAACGGACTTTGTCTTCGTAGCCGCGTGAGTGAAAATATTCAATCGCTTCCTGAATCGGGATTTCCATCCGCTCGAATGGAAGATCAGCATCCACCAGCTCTCGCATGTGATCTTTGAGAGCGTCAATCTCTGCCTCGAATAAGGGCGCGCGCCCTGTGATCTGGCAGTAGTATCCGCCTGACGCAACAGAGTGATCCACATACAGAACCGCTTCTGGAAACAGATCGTTGAACGCCATCTCCAGTAAAAATGTCAGGGAGCGGCGATAGATGCGAGCCCCATCTGGCTCAGACATAGTCACAGGAATAACGCGTGATTCGATCGTGATAGGATACGTCAGTTCACGGAGGTCGCTGTTAACAATAGCCGCCACAACCTGCGCCTCCCATTCCAGCGTTTTTAGAAACTCGCCTACCCTCGCCCCGCGCGGCCCTGACAGCACACGCCCATCGGGCAGTTGGATTTCTACCGACGAGCGCGGTGGGACTTGAGTAATTTTTTCAGGCATAATTTATCTTTCGATTCATTCGCTCTCGGCAGCCTGAACAGAATTAATTTTTAACAATAATTTCTCGGGCTTGTGAGCAAACTCTTCCAGGGGGATTTCTTTTTTTGTTAACGCCATCAGGATTTCCGTCAGCGCTTTATTCACAGGAGTTGGCACATTGCATTTTTTTCCGGCGCGCACCACTTCTCCGTGTAAATATTCCACTTCACTTTTGCCGCGACTGGCGTGCAGATCAATGTGAAAGGATGGCATTTTGGATCCGCGTCCCGCACCTGCCGCACGCCCTAATAATGGTTTCGAGAGCCAGAGTGGCACTTTGGTAGCAAATGCTAACGCACGGACCCGTGTGCCTGGCAAATTTACCACTTTGAAGCCTTGGGCATCCATGACTGCCAGACACTCCCGTAGCATTTCGATCTCGAGCCTGTATAAATCGCGGTTGGCGAAAACTTCTCCTGCCGTCATATCCAGGATCGCAGAGGTCGGATTCGCGATCAGGTTGGTCAGCATCTTGGACCATTTCATGCTATTTGCATCGTCGAACAATTGAGAATTGAGATACGCAGCATTGAACGTCTTATTCAACTTTTCGGAGAGTGGGTGTCCCTTTGCGATTCCGACACCGCGCAGACGCTCCAACACAATATCGCCTGCGCCGCGCCGACCGATAGCTGTTGTCACCGTCCCGTAAATCACCTTGTCTTTTCCCAAAACTTCGGCGATGACAGGTTCGTTCGACACGCCATTCGAAAGGCAAAGGATGGACGGCATCTTGTTCGCGTACGGCTTGATTTCCTCCAGAGCAGCGGCAGTATCAAAAGACTTGAGAGCAAATAAAGCTACATCAAACGGTCCATAGCGAAGCGCATCCTCCAGAGTAGAAACGATCACAAACGAAGCCGGATCCACGCGTGATGCAGTTTTTGTCTGTCGGCGCGTATCGATCGTCAGGTCCAGCCGTAAGCCGCGCTGCCGCAGTTCTTCTACCGCTTTGGGTCGCTCTATAAATACAAGTTGCTGCTTGGCAAGTGCCAGGCTGCCGCCGATATATGTACCAATAGCGCCCGCGCCAAAGACAAGCACTTTTAAGGTGCCGTTCAGATGGCTGGCTGATTCAGAGAGTGCCATCTTTACTCAGGTTGGGAAGGTTGAGCGTGCCAGCGTTCACTCAAATGAGCGCGGTCGTTCAATGCCTCGATCGCCCAGCGGTGTTGATAGGGATAATAGATCGCGCGCGCGAACGCAGTGTTATCAAACCGAAACCGGATTCCGGAGGGATCGACATGAGGAGCAATGCCAATGATCGCATGCATGAGTTGATTAAGCAAACCGCCGTGCGAAACGATCAGGTAACCGCCGGCGGGACGGCGCAACAGCCCATGTAATGCCTGCCCTGCCCGCAGGAAGAGCGCCCAATCCCCTTCTCCCTCGCCGCCGATGGAGTCGTAGGGCGTGACGTATGAAGGCTGAGGTCGCCTCCGCACCTCTTCCGCGGTCAAGCCCTCGATCTCGCCGATGTGACGTTCGAGCAGGAGCCTATCGGTTTCGACTGGAGCCCCTATCGCCGAAGCGACGATCTCGGCGGTCTCTTTGGCGCGCACGAGAGGGCTGGTAAGGATCAAATCGAATTTCATCTGCTCTGCTTTCCAGCGCGCAGCCAGCGCACGCGCCTGGGCACGCCCCTTTTCGGTTAGCTCATAGTCCGATTGTCCCTGCCAGCGCGACTGAGCATTGCCAATGGATTCCCCATGGCGCACAAATACGAAATGATAAACAGGTTTATTTTGTGAACTCACTTTTCCCTTTTCTTAAGCAAATAAACAGGGCGGCGCTTGACCTCCTGGAAAATATAGCCAACATAGACGCCGATAAAACCCAACAGAATCATAACCATGCCCCCGATGACGAGCATCACAGACATCAGCGAACTCCAGCCCGGAACCAGCTCGGAAGAACGCCCCGAGAACCAGAACGAGAGCACATAGAGGATTTGCCCGGCGGCGAGACAGAGCAGGATGGCTCCGGCTGTCATGCCCAGATAGAGCGGCATGAGCGAAAACGAAAAGATCGCATCCATTGCCAGGCGGAACATCTTGCCGAACGAATACTTTGACCGACCAGCCACACGCTTTGTCTCATGGTAGGGCAGGATGACACTACGAAAGCCCATCCAGGAAATCATGCCGCGCAAAAAGCGATGGTATTCCGGCATAGCCTTCAATGCTTCTACAGCCTGACGGCTCAGCCCGCGAAAATCTGCCGCGCCGGGCACCATGCGAGTTCCACTGATCGTGTTGATCAATGTATAAAATCCTGAGGATGTAATCTCTTTGAAAGAAAAGCTGTTCCCCTCTTCGATACGTTGTGTCTGCACGATGTCGTATCCCTGCTCGAACAGGGCGATCATCTGCGGGATCATCTCCGGCGGGTGCTGTCCATCTCCATCCAGGGAAATGACAAAGTCACCGTTCGAGGCATCGAGACCAGCGGTCAGCGCTGCCTGATGCCCAAAGTTGCGCGCAAATTCCAGCACGATGATGCGTGGATCGCGTTCTGCCAGGGCGTTGAGAGAACGCATCGTATGGTCTTCAGAACCGTCGTCCACATAATAAATAGTGAATTTATGGGGCAAACAGTCAATGACGTTCGCAATAGTTGCATACGTCTGTTCAACGACCCCCGCCTCGTTGTACACCGGAATCACGAGATCGATTTTGAGCGGACCTTCTGGAGACATCGAAAGAATTCTACCCTAAACATAGGTCGGATTGGCAACACCTGCATTCGATTTTGAAATGCGTTAGCATTTCATAGCAAATCGTTCTGGCGTAAGTGTCCCACTTACGCAGTCGTAGCGAGAAAAACTAAAACGAGAATGCCTGGAGCAAATCGATCACCTGCTCCTGCTCCGCACTGGTTAGCGCGTTATGAAATGGAAGACGGACTAACTGATCGCTGACGCGTTCTGTGACTGGGCAATCGCCGCTCTTTCCGCCGAAACGTTGCCCCATATCAGAGAGATGCAACGGCAGATAATGAAACACGCTGTACACGCCGCGCTCGCGCAGATAGGTGATTAAACGCTGTCGGAGGTCAAGTGACGGCATCAGCAGATAAAACATATGATAGGACTGTTCGCAGTGCTCAGGGACATACGGCAGTTGCACACCATGCGCCTGCGCCCACTCTTTGAGTCCCGTGGAGTAGAGCTCCCAAACCTGCTTGCGGTGCAACTGAATTTTCTCGCGCTGTTCGAGTTGCGCAAGCAGGAACGCTGCCAGAATATCAGAGGGTAGATACGATGAGCCGATATCTACCCAGGTATATTTATCTACCTGCCCTCGGAAGAAGCGTGAGCGATTTGTCCCTTTCTCGCGGATGATTTCTGCGCGTTCGATGAGACCTGGATCGTTGATAAGCAGCGCGCCGCCCTCTCCGCTGGTAAAGTTTTTGGTTTCATGGAAGGACTGCGAAGCTATTGAGCCAAACGTACCCAGAAATTTCCCTTTGTATTTTCCGAAGAGTCCGTGGGCGTTGTCTTCCACTATGGAGATGTGGTAGCGCGTCGCAATCTCCAGAATAGACTCCATCTCGCAGGCGACGCCGGCATAGTGCACGGGGACAATCGCCTTTGTTCTGGACGTGATCGCGGCTTCGAGCTTCGACTCATCCAGGTTCAGTGTGTCGGGGCGAATATCTATGAAGACAGGTGTAGCGCCGCGCAGTATAAACGCATTGACCGTGGAAACGAATGTAAAATCCGGAATGATAACTTCATCGCCGGGCTGGATGCCCAGCAGTATTGCAGCCATCTCCAGGGCATGGGTGCAGGAAGTCGTAAGCAAGGCTTTCGGTACACCAAGCTCTTTTTCCAGAAAAGCGTGACATTTTTTCGTAAACGGTCCATCGCCCGAGATGTGCCCGTTTTCAACAGCCTGTCTCATATATTCGAATTCATTTCCCACCAGGGCAGGGCGATTGAAGTCTACCTTGATTTCATCCATTGGCTAAACCTCAATGCTGTACGAAGTCGAGAGGATTCCCGAAAACAGGGTGCGGGCATACGCCCGCACCCTGTTTTCGGGCTTCTTCTGCTCGTTTCATGATCTACAGATCCTTGCGGATGAGAAGCGTAAAATCATAGAGGTGGTAATCATGCAGGAGGGCAACATCTTTGGAAAAATTTCGTTTGCAGTAATCGAAAAGAAACAGGGGATCAGCATAATACAAGTCTGAGCGCATCCTATCGGCGTCGGAATATTTGGTGAGGAAGTTGCTGGAGAAGCCCCGCTGACTGAGCCGGCTAAATTCGTTTAGCACACTCAACACATAGTCCGTCCACTTTTCAAAGGACTGTTCGCCGCGAAAGTTGAAGATGCCGCTCGCCACCACGTAGTCACAGACGGGTAACTGAGCCTTGTCCGTAAGAAACGTGCGACGCGGCTTATCCTGATGTGCCTGCCGGGCTGCTTCGATAGCGCTCTCGAGTATGTCATACCCGTAGTAATCGGCGTCAAAGCCCTTGGTTAACAAATAATCTGCCAACGCTCCGTAGCCACAACCATAATCCAAAATCGAGAAGGATTCGGATTCAACGACTTTCAGAAGCTGGTCGAAGCGGATGTTCTGTGATGTTTCCGAGTTCCAGTCCGAGCCGCGCGGGGAAGCACCATGCTCTCGAATTCGCTTATCAAAATACGATTTCACATGATCCAGGCTGGGGATGTCAGACATGACTTCCTTTGAATATATATCGAGGGGCTTCCGATCCTGTCATAAAAAGCAGGTCCAAAACACTGACATAGGGATCAAATGGCGGATACGGCTGTGAATATTCCGGATAGTCGTATTGCATATATTCCAGTGTAATTCCGGCGTTCTCGAACTTCTCCTGTTCGATGTAATCCTGTGCAGATGGTCCGCTAATATAGTGTGTCGCGCCCACAGCCTGGAGGATTTGAACCAGCCGGTCCGTTTTTTGGCCGTTAATGCTGCCGATCTCGGAGGACCGGATAAAACGCGTGTGGGTATTTCCCAGCTCACGTGCCAGGGCAATCGTAAAGTCAATCGTGAAATCCGCGAGGAGCTCATCATGGCGTTGAAAGAAGGTCTCAAGCAAAGGCAGGTATTGCTCGAAGTAAGGTGCTCTCGAATATGACTGTTGGATGGCTTTTAAATGGATCTCGTTCCAGGGTGTTTCCCAGACGATCTGAATCTGGTGGATGGGAATATTTTGAGTCTGCGCGCCCCGGCTATACACCGGAATCGTCAGCCATTGCTTGCCATGCGGAGTCTTGATCTGGTTACGGTTGCGCCAGCCACGTTTGTCGTACTGCACGTCATCATAAAAAACAAACAGATCCGCCCGCTGTATCTGATCGAACACGCCGCGCCATGGAATATAAGATGGTTGGAGAATGACTACATTCATGCTTCGGTCGTTTCCTGGATGACATAGGGTGGGCGATCCATGCTGCGATCGAACATACGCGCCAGGTATTCGCCGAAAATGCCGAGAGCAAACAATTGTGCGCCGCTTACCAGGGCAATCATGGATGCCAGGAACGGAAACCCCGGTGGGCTTCCCGCTGTAAAGTAAACGACCAGGACGTAAATAAACACGCCCAGCCCGAAGAGGGTCATGCCAAAGCCAACCCAACTGGCAAAACGCAATGGCAGGGTGCTATAGCCAATCAGGATGAGCGTTGCCGTGCGGACCAGCATCGTGAAGCTATAGTTACTCCGTTCTGCAGGAGCGATGTTTACCTGCACGGAACTAAAACGGGTGGTGCCCCAGGAAAGCAATACATCCAGAATCAGGGAAGGACTCTGGAAATTAACAAACGCCTCGCGCAAATGTGTGCGAAACGCTCGAAAGGCAGACACATTATGCACTGCCGGCAGACCGATGACCTTGGCTAAAATCCACTTGATGCCTGCTGTCATGGCGTTACGCCATAAACTCTGAGGCAGTTTTCGTGGGGCACCATACACCACGTCGTAGCCCTCCTCCAGTTTTGCCAGCAGCTGCGGAATTTCTCCGGGCGGGTGCTGTAAATCCTGATCTATCGTCACAACAATTTCGTATCGGGCAGCTCGCACGCCGCATAACGTTGCGTTGTGTTGTCCATAGTTACGCATCATCCGTATCCCCCTCACACATGGATATTCACGCGTCATAGCTTGAATGACTTGCCAACTCCGATCCGGGCTGCCATCGTTGACAAGGACGACTTCATAGGTTTCGGCAAATGTAGGGAGAGTCCGGGACAGCTCTGCAACCAGTGGTTCAATGAAGGTTTCCCCTTTGTAGATGGGAACAACAACGGAAAGGTTCATACGGGAGACAATTCTACCATCCGCCTTATATGCGAACGCCGTGTCGATCCGTCAGCAGCAGAAGGGTACGCGCCACTTCCGCGGATTTCCGTTCCTCGTCCCAGCCGAGCGCGTTCGCCAGAGCGTTCGCCAATTCCTCAATCATATCTCCGTTGACGTGCCCCAACATCGCCAGCATCGAGCGCCGGAGCAGAAAATCGTCCAGATGGCAGACTTTCTCGTGCTGGACAATAAAGGTCACTTCGCGCAGTGAGTAGCCCGGCAGGGATTTGAAGATGAAATCCGTACCGCCGTTCATATAGGTGGCAATGGTCTCTGCGCGTGTGCCGTACCGCTCGAATAAGATTTTCAAGCGTTCACGCGTCAAACCGGTCCAGGCGGAGAGGCTTTCGATCTGGCTTTGCATTTCACTGGAGGCACGTGGGTAGCCGCGTCCGCCTCCGATGGGTAGATCGCGCGTAGTTTTTTTACGCTCCCATCCCAGGTGAGCCAGCGCCTTGTCAGCCGCCTGCTCCGAGAAGGCGCGGAAGGAAGTCCACTTCCCGCCCACGAGCGAATAAATCGGAAAGCGTAGATTCGTCCAATCACCGCTGAGCACTTCGATATTGTGGTCGCGTGAGATTTGAGAAGCGCTCTTCGCATTCGAACGCGGCAAAGGTCGAACGCCTGCGTATTGAAAAACAATGTCGTCGCGCGTTAAATGGATCGCAGGAAAGATGCGCCGCGTCAAATTCAAAAAGTAATCAATTTCCTCGTCTGTGCAAAACGCCTCATCAGGATTTTCCATCGGGATGTCCGATGTGCCGATGAGCACACGATCATATAGAGGATAGATCAGAACGATCCGCCCATCTTCATTCTCAAAGAAGAACTCATACTCCCCGATTGCCTGACGAAGCTCATCGTGCTTCACCACGATATGCGAACCCTTGGTGCCGCCTATGAACCGTGTCGATAGGCCCAGTTTCTTATTGGTGAAGTCGATCCATGGACCTGCCGCGTTGATGACCAGTTTCGGGCGCACATCGTATGTCTCATCCGTCAGCTCATCCCGGAGCATGATGATGTCTTCGCTTCCGCCGATCATGCCGACATAATTGAGAGCGCGGGCGTTGGGGTTTTCGAACTCAGCATCGAGAATAAGGTCCATTGCCAGGCGTTCGGGCTGGAGGATCGCACCGTCATAGTACACAGCCGTGTTGACAATCTCCGGGTTCAGCTGCTTCCACTTCGCGAGAGATTCTTCGCGTGAGAGGAACTTGTGGCGGGGTACAGTGCGTTGCTTTCCTGTGTAAGCATCGTACAGAATCAAGCCAAGCTTGATGATTAACGAACCGCGCTCGGAAGGTTTATCCAGCAAGCGGAAGAATTTGAGGGGCGCATTGAGTATCCCGGAGAAATGCTTGAAGATGGGAATCGTAGTTGGGAGCGGTTTGACCACATGCGGGGCATTCTCTAACATCCGGTTACGCTCCCCCACCGCCTCACGCACAAGCCGAAACTCTCCGTTTTCAAGATAGCGGATGCCACCATGCGCCATGTGGGAGGACGCCGAGCTCGCGCCGGAACAAAAATCACTTTTTTCCACCAGGAGAACGTCTACGCCGTTGATCGCAAGATCACGAAATGTGCCAATGCCGTTGATGCCCCCACCGACGATCAATACAGACACCTGAGGGTTATTCTTGAGCGCAGAGAGGATCTCTTGACGATTCATCGCTTTCGTTCCGCCTTCCCATGTTCTATGTTGAATGGATAACGGGTAATTCACTCAACCCAATCGAATGTACGGGTGACAGCTTTTTTCCAGCCGGAGTATAACGTCTTTCGCTGTCCAGCGTCCATTGCAGGTGTCCACTCCTTGTCCTTGCCCCACTTGGAACGCAATTCCTCGTAATCTTTCCAGAACCCCACTGCCAGTCCTGCCGCATACGCCGCGCCGAGAGCTGTCGTTTCAGAAACTTTCGGGCGGACGACAGGCACATCCAGGATATCAGACTGGAACTGCATCAGCAGCTCATTGTAGACCATCCCGCCGTCCACTTTGAGGGCGGTTAGTTTCACGCCGGAGTCAGTTTCCATCGCATCCAGCACTTCGCACGTCTGATAAGCGGTTGCTTCTAAGGCGGCGCGAGCGATATGGGCTTTGGTGATATAACGCGTCATCCCCATGATCGCGCCGCGCGCGTCTGATTTCCAGTAAGGCGCGTAGAGACCGCTAAACGCCGGGACGAAATAGATGCCACCGCTATTCTCAACGGTTTTCGCCAGCGTCTCCACATCCGCCGAGGATTGGATGATCCCCAGGTTATCGCGCAGCCACTGCACAAGCGCACCGGTAATCGCGATCGAACCCTCCAGTGCATACACGGCGTTCTCGTCGCCAATCTTGTAGCCAAGCGTTGTGAGCAGACCAGAGCTCGATGGGACAGGTTTTTCACCGGTATTCAACAACATGAAGCAGCCTGTACCATAGGTATTCTTCGCTTCGCCCGGGTTGAAACACGTCTGCCCAAACAAGGCGGCATGTTGATCACCAAGATCGCCCGCCACGGGGACATTCTCTAGCAACGGGCAGCTGCCTTTTCTTACAGAGCCATAGATTTCAGAGGACGACCGAATCTCAGGCAGCAGCGCGCGTGGAATGCCCAGCAGGCTCAATAGCTCTTCGTCCCAATCCAGGGTGTTGAGGTCCATCAACATCGTCCGTGAAGCGTTTGTTACGTCTGTAACATGCTGACCCGTCAGGTTCCAGATGAGCCAGGAATCGACGTTGCCAAATAATAGCGTTCTATTTTCTGCTTTCTGACGCGCCTCTTTTACGTTGTCGAGAATCCATTTGATTTTGGGCCCGGAAAAATAGGTGGCAAGAGGCAGACCAGTTTTCGCTCGGAAGCGATCCTGTCCACCATCACGGGCGAATTCATGAATGATGGAGTCCGTCCGTGTGTCCTGCCAGACGATGGCGTTATAGATCGGCTTGCCCGTCTCCTTATCCCAGAGGATCGTTGTCTCGCGCTGGTTTGTCATCCCGACTGCCAGGATGTCTTTGGCAGAACATCTCCCTTTCTCCATAGCCTCTGTGATGACTTCCTGGGCCCTTTGCCAGATCTCCAGGGCATCATGCTCCACCCAGCCCGGACTAGGATAGATTTGCTTGTGTTCCTTTTGAGAGGCGGCTATCACATTCCCCCCATGATCGAAAATCATACAACGGGTGCTTGTGGTTCCCTGATCGATCGCGGCAATGTATTTGGACATGAATCACCTCGTGTTCATTTTATAACAAAACGTCCCCGCTAAAATGGCGGGGACAGTTCCTGGTGAGGCGCTGACAAAACATGATCAAGGATCGTTGTGCAGGCTTAACCCATCGCTCGTTCGATCTCTTCGTCTTCCTCCTCTTCGTCCACCGGTGCATCGTCCATATCGGGAATGGGCTCCAGATCGGGACCCGATTCCGGTGTACTGAGCAACCTGTAAGCGCCAACTGCAATCGCTGCTCCCAACAGTGGACCCAGGAAATAAATCAAATACATCATCCCATCGCGCGCAGTACCAGCTACCACGGCAGGACCGAACGTCCGCGCCGGGTTGAGCGAGCCTCCGGTAAGAGGTCCACCTGCCAGGATGGCAATTGTCAGCGTAATGCCAATTGCCCAGCCCGCCATCGGACCCGCCTTCCCTGCCACAGCTGTATGAAGAATGGTGGTGACGAGGAAAAACGTCAGCAAGGCTTCCACGCCAAGAGCATAGTATGGGAATCTCTGTGTGAGGACACCAGTGGTTTGCGCCGCGCCAAATGCCTCAGCGTTTACCAGTCCTACGATGTTGCTTAGGGCAAACCCAGCCAATACAGCCCCGGCGAACTGCGCCACCCAATAGACAGCCGCTTCGGCCCATGTCACCGTCCCATTCAGAGCCAAGCCAAACGTCACTGCCGGGTTGATATGTGTGCCTGAGATGTGACCAAAAACATACATAAACACCGCGAGTGTGAGACCGTGGGCAAGGGCAACCGCCAGCAGTCCTGCGTCATACAACCCGATCGCTCCGCCAATAAACACCAGTGCAAATGTCCCGATCAACTCTGCCACGAACACTTTGTAGTTAAACATACACTCTCCCTTTCCTTAACCTGGGTATGAAAATATGAAACCCCGCTTCTAACGATACGCTACGCCCAATTTCGAACGCCCGCTAAGAAGGATCGTCCGCTCATGGATTTTTTGCCCGCGGGCTGTACCTCCTCCAGGAGGAGAAGCCCGCCTCGCGCGCCGATGGCAGGTTGGTTCTGAACAATCAGTCTCTGCCCCACTGACGCCTCTCCTGTTTCCACGCGCGCCCGATGGACTTTCAGTAACATCCCATCGAAGTCCATGAATGCACCCGGCCATGGGTTGAACGCTCGGACACGTCGTTCCAGTTCGTGTGCATCCTGATTGAAGTTAAGTTTTCCCTCTTCTTTCTTCAACATCGGCGCGTAGGTCACGCCTTCTTCCGGCTGAGGGATGGGCTCCAGCTCACCCGAAAGATATTGAGGCAATGTCTCGATGAGGAGATCTGCCCCCAGCGTGGATAACTTCTCAAACACGGAGCCCGCCGTATCCGCCTGTGTAAGCCGGATCGACCGCTGACTCAGCATAGGACCCGTATCGAGTCCTACGTCCATTTTCATGATGGTCACGCCCGTTTGTTCATCCCCGTGCAGGATCGCGGCGTTGATGGGCGCTGCCCCGCGCCAGCGCGGCAATAACGATGCGTGAACGTTGATGCAACCATATCGAGGTAGTTCCAGAACATCCTTCCTCAGGATTTGTCCAAATGCTGCCACAACGATGAGATCAGGATGCCATCCTTGCAGCTGTTCCATGGCTTCTGGCTGGCGCAGTTTTTCAGGCTGCATGACAGGAATCCCTAGTTCAAGCGCAAGCTTCTTAACGGGTGGCGCTTTCAACTCTCGCCCGCGCCCGGAGGCGCGATCCGGTTGAGTCCCGACTCCAACAACATCATAACGATCCGCCAGCGCTCGAAGAATTGGCAGTGCAAAGTCAGGTGATCCCATGAAAACAACCTTGGTCATTGTTTCATTGTACCAGTGGGGTGTAGCGTACTACACCCCTACCGGTAAATTCAGTTGCATTTTGAATTGATTGGTTGTAAAATGATGAAAATTTAATCTCAGATTAATTCGGAGGAACTCATGGAAAATCAACCTATGGATGTCACCAGTGATGATAAGTTGTGGGCTTTGCTGGCATATGTATTTACTCCTCTGGTTCCCATTATCATCCTGTTGATGGAGGATAAGAAGAACCGCCCATTCATTCGGGCTCACAATGCGCAGGCACTCGCATGGGGAATTATCAATCTTGTTGGTGGCACCATTCTCAGCAGTGTTCTCTTCTTCTGCTTCGGGTTGCCTTCCATCATACTTTGGGCTATCGGTGTGTACTGGGGCTACCAAGCATATCAGGGCAAATATGTTGAGATCCCGGTGGTTTCAAATTTTGTAAAGAATCAGGGCTGGGCGTAACGTTCCCTGAGTCAAGCCAAGACCCGCGCAGGCGGGTCTTTTTATTTTCTTATTTGTTGTAGAATAATAAACATCACCCTAACGTTGGAGGAAAGCATGGATGCCGCGAAATCATTTTCATTCCCCTTCGAGGATCCGGACTGGCTCAGCAAGCTGGGTTTAGGGGCGCTCATTAGCATGATACCCATCTTGAACTTTGCCTGGTCTGGCTATCTGGTGGAGATCATTCGAAACGTAAGGAATGATCATCCCGGGCCGTTGCCCACCTGGGATGACCTGGGAAAAAAATTTAACAAAGGATTGATCCTTTTTGGGGCAGCGCTGGTGTATCTAGCCCCTGCATTGGTTGCTCTGTGCTTGCCATTGGGTATCATCGCGCTTTCCAGTTCGTCCTCAGGCAATAGCAATATGCAGGATCTTGGTCAAACACTTACAGAGGCTGGAGGCGTGCTGTTCCTCTCTCTGCTGTGTATCTTCATACTTTATGGATTTTTATTCTCTATTCTTTATCCCGCGATCCTGGTGATGTTTTCACGCGAGGGAACATTCGCATCCTGTTTCAGGTTGCGAGAGGCTTTCGAGTTGGTTCGCAGAAATACGGGAGTCTTCCTGACTGCCTGGGGAGTGAGCCTAATTACTGGTCTCGGCGTCGGCTTACTGGTGGGATTCGTCAACCTCGTCGTTGGCTTTATTCCGTGCATTGGCTGGATCGTTGGAACGGTATTCTCATTTATTTCGGCCGTTTATGCTAATGTCGTTTACGCCCACCTGTTCGGTCAGTTTGGCAGAGCGGCGTTTGGACAGAACCAGTTGATGCCAAGTACACCGCCGTTCCCGGCGGCTTGAGCGATTCTTAAGGTCCCCAGCGCGGCTGGTAGTCGCAGTAATCATTCTCCGTTAACCGGCGTAAGTCGGTGCCATCGATGCGGATAATGTAGATCTCACAGCCGTGATCGTCGCCGTAATTGTCGAAATATGCAGTAAATGCTACCCACTGCCCGTCCGGGGAAAACGACGGACCCTGGCTGTTGCCGCCACTCGGCGTGAGCTGGCGGGCATTCGACCCGTCAGCATTCATAATATACACTTCACGATTCCAGGCAGGACCGGAATAGGTGACGATAAACCGTCCATCTGGCGACCAATCACTGCGGCCGCGAATGGCGGGCAGGTTGGAGATCTGACGCAAGCCTCCCCCACCCCGGTTGACAACGAATAGCTGTACCGCACCATCAACTCCTGACGCAAATAATATTTGACTGCTATCCGGTGACCAAGTTGGGTCCCAGCCATTAATTTGAGGGATGTTGCGTGCATTCCCGCCATCCCGATCCATGACCATGATTTGCGTATTGCCGGTGTTAGGATTTCCGCGCATAAACGCGATGGACTTTCCATCGGGGGAAACTTCCGGTCCGGTCAACACACCAAGGCGGTCTGTCAGTTGATTCACACTGCCCGTGTCGAGATCGAGGCTGTAAATCTCGTAGACATTTAATTCGCGAAAAGAGGAATAGACAACGCTTCCCCCATCCGGCGCGAGCGACCCGTAATAATGACGTCGATTGTCCTCCGTGGTTAAGCGGCGCATTCCAGAACCGTCTGCATTCACGATGCAGATCTGGTCCATCGCCTGCACTTTGAAGAGCTGGCAGGTAAAGACAATGTGACCAGTCAGCTCATCGCCGCTGGAGGGAAGAGGGACATTGGATCCACCAACGGAACCTCCAGATGTGGGATTCGGCGTCACGATCGAATCTGGTACGCCAGGAGAGGCAAACCCATTCGGTGTAGAGGCTTGGAGGGTAGCAAACAGATCTGGGGTCGGTGAGGAAGCGACGGGACGATTACATGCCAACAGGAAAAGAATAAGAAAAAATGTAGAAACAGGTTTAAGTTTACTCATCATCCAATTCAATTGACTCGAGATAGAACTCTTCGCCTGCTAATATCTTCGCGCCGAAACTGCCGCAATAGGGGCAATGAATTTCCCCATTCTGTGGATGGTATTTCTGAAAACAAGCCATGCATTGGACTTCTGCTTTAATAGAACGAAAGTAGAGGCTGGCTCGTTCCGCCGGCGTACCTTTGCTTAGCTCCTCCCAATGCTTTTGGATGGACGCGGGCTCGATTTCAGCGATTTCGCCGAGAACAAGTTGAACCCTCCGCACGGATTTGTTCGACTCGCGTACTTTTAGAAGTACTTTCTCAAAAACGGATTGTATGATTTGGAGTTTTCGCATCAACACTCAATACTTTTAAGGCAACAAGATAATACTTGAAAACACAGGTGCACGCGTACGCGTGCACCTGTGTTTTCAAGCTTCTTTACAAGTCAGAAAAGAACATCCTCAGGACGGTCTATAAGCCGCATTCTGTCCATGACGCTTGCGCGCCACTGGGCGATCATCTCTCTGGGCGGTGCGTCGCCGCGCCGCTCGATGCGACCTACCCGGGACTGGCTTTCTCATCTCATGAGAAAGCACGTATGAAGACGAGCAGTCTCCCGCCATCCGCGGATGGCTTCGTCCCTACTTGGTCTTGCTCCCGGCGGGGGTTACCTGGCCATCCACATTACTGTAGATGCCGGTGGTCTTTTACACCACCTTTTCACCATCACCCTCACCTCTTACGAGGTGAACTGGCTGTTTGTTTCTGTGGCCCTCGTCCGGCAGGTTAGCTCCTCACGGAGGGTTCCCCGCCCCGGGTGCTATCCGACGCCGTGCTCTATGGAGTGCGGACTTTCCTCGGCCCCGACAACGCAGGACCGCGATCGCCCAACCGACCTGAGGCGGCATTATCATACACGCAAGGACATACGCCGTCAACCGCAATAGAGGCGACTCAAACATTTTTCTAACTGGTTATGGCACACATCAATGCGGAATCGCCAAATCGCTTCGTAATTCGTCAGACAAGCGGTAAAATAAGGAAAGAGAGCATTTACAACGAACTACGGAGTCTCTGTGAGCAATTGGACTGGGAAATATGTGATCGGTCTGACGGGTAATATCGCAACTGGCAAAAGCGTGGTGCGTCGCATGCTGGAACATCTTGGCGCGTATACTATCGATGCCGATGCTCTCTCGCACCGCGTGATCTCCAAAGGAGCACCGGGGTACCAGCCCGTTCTGGATACGTTCGGCAAATGGCTGCTCGATTCCGATGGACAAATCAACCGCAGCAAGCTTGGGCATCTCGTCTTTGCCGATCCGGATGCGCTGAAACAGTTGGAAGACATCATCCATCCTTATGTCCGTCAGGCGATTGATCTCCTGGTCCGGCGAGCTCCGCAAAAGGTGGTTGTGATCGAAGCCATCAAGCTGCTGGAGTCCAGCTTACGGGACCAGTGCGACACAATCTGGGTCACCGATGCACCGCAGCAGGTGCAGGTGGAACGGCTGATGCGCAAACGCGGCATGAGCCAGGAGCATGCGCTTCAGCGCGTCCAGGTGCAATCCGCGCAGACGGAAAAAGTTGCCGCGGCAAATGTGGTGATCACCAACCATGGGTCCTATGATGATCTGTGGAAACAGGTCAACGAGGCCTGGAAACGTTTTGCTCCCGACCAGGAAACAGGTCCCGCCACACAAGTCACAACCAGAGCAGCAACAGGGTCCCTTTCTTTACAGCGCGGGAAACCGCGCGACGCACAAAAGATTGCAGATCTGATCACCCGTCTGAGCAAAGGCAAGCAAACCATGACCAAAGACCAGGCGATGGAAGCCTTCGGTGAGAAGGCATTCCTCCTGCTGCTGATGAATCAGAATCTCGTTGGCATTGCAGGCTGGCAAGTGGAGAATCTCGTCGCTCGCATCACCGATCTGTTTCTCGATCATAGCGTTGCCCCGGACCAGGCGCTGCCCTTAATGCTCCAGGAAGTGGAGCGAGCCTCTGGAGATCTGCAGTGTGAAGCCTCGCTGGTCTTCCCACCAATCGATCTGGTCGGCTTTGACCACGTCTGGAAGCAGCTGGGGTATGAGCGTCGTTCGCCAAATACGCTGGGTGTCCAGGCATGGGAAGACGCGGCGCGCGAATCTATGCCTCCGGGATCAGCTCTTTTCTTCAAACAACTTCGCACCGACCGGGTCTTGCGACCGATTTAGTGGAGGCTTCGAACGTCTTCTTAAATACATGAACTTCGCGAAGTCTTCCAGGTGAAGATTCCGATGCCGTAATGAGGGTGGGAAGTTGTTGCAAATCTGTGATTGAAACTATCCTGTAAGCAGTGTTCTCAGCACAGATTCAGCCTGCAATACTATACTGATTGACGCATGCGGAGTGGCGCCAGGGCGCCATGGACGAATGGCAAACTTTCTGAATAACATCCTCTTTATATTTCAGCGTCTCAACTGGCTGAGCGTCCTCGACATCCTGTTGGTTACGTTGATTTTCTTCGTGGTGCTCTATTCCCTGCGCGATACACAGGCAATGATCCTCTTACGAGGCATGATCTTTCTGGTGATCGCCCTCGTCCTGCTAACCACCGTTGTAGAACTGCCTGCATTCTCATGGCTGGTGCAAAGTACATTACCAGCCCTGCTGCTCGCGATCCCCGTGATCTTTGCGCCAGAAATTCGACGTGCCCTCGAACGGCTGGGACGCGCCGGCACGCTGGCTATGGTGTCCTCCTCCAATCACGTCAGTGATGAAACAATGCAGAAGGGGATTCGGGCGGTTGTAGAAGCAGCGGCGCGGCTTTCTGCACGCCAGCATGGGGCACTGATCGTCATTCAACGAATGGATAGCCTCGAGCAATATATCGAGACCGGCGTTCCCATGCGAGCAGATGTAACACCAGAGTTGCTCTTGCAGATCTTCTACCCCGATACGCCTCTGCACGACGGTGCCGTCATTATTGCGGGTGGACGTATTGTTGCCGCAGCGTGCGTAATGCCTCTTTCTGCCAGCGGCATTCTCAATCGGTCTCCGGAACGACAGATGGGACTTCGCCACCGCGCCGCGCTGGGCATCTCGGAGGTCAGCGACGCGATCGCAGTTGTCGTTTCAGAACAGAGCGGCTCGCTCTCCATTGCTCACGCGGGACGCATGATTCGCCGCATCGATCCGGAGCGGCTGGAGAATATCCTGGCGGCATTCTTCCGCCCGGATACGACCACGCCGCAACGTCTGCGACTCCAACGATTTTTTCCTTCGCTCTTCCGCAGGGACGAGTAACATGCGCTTGTTTGCGAAGAACCTTCGAACTTTTTTTCTGGCGCTCGCGTTGGGAGTCTCCGTTTGGTTATCAGCAGTCAGTGCAGCAGACCCGAATGAAGTGCGCGCCTACCCGAGACCGATTCCACTGGAGGTTATCGGGCAGGACCCATCGTTAGTGTTAACGACAGATATCCCGTCCAGTGTGGAAGTCACATTACGCGCGCCGCGCTCCGTCTGGGAATCTCTGACTGCGAGAGAGGATGCCATCCGCGCGACACTGGACCTGTCGGGTCTCAGTGCAGGAGAGCATACACAGCAGATCCAGCTAACCATTTCAGAACGGCCCTACCAGCTCATTCGCATGAATCCTGTTACGGCGTCCGTCAATCTGGAATCCCTCATCAACCGGACCCTACCACTGGTCGTGTCACTCAACGGACAACCCGCGGCAGGCTATCAGGCAGGGGATGCGACCAGAAATGTCACAGAGGTGACGATCTCTGGTCCTGAGTCGCTTGTCCGACAGGTAGAACGCGCACGTGTGCTTATCAATCTCGATGGAGCGCGTGAAAGTGTCGATGAGGAGCTACCCATTGAGCTCGTGGATCCAGAGAACAATCGAATACAAGGTTTGACCATTCATCCTGAGTCGGTTCGGGTGAATATTCCCATTAGTCAGCAAGGCGGTTTCCGTGACATGGCTGTCAAAGTCGTAGTGCAGGGACAGCAAGCACCGGGGTATCGCATCGAGAATATCTCTGTCTTCCCCCCTGTGATTACCATTTTTTCCGAAAACCCCGAACTCGTCAATGAGCTTCCCGGGGTCGTGGAGACACTCCCACTTGATTTGCAGGATCGGAACGAAGATATCTCTACACGCCTCTCTCTGGTCTTGCCAGACAATGTCACACTGGTGGGTCCGCAAACCGTGCAGGTAAACGTGAGCATTTCACCCATTCAGACGAGTGTTACACTTCCGAACCTGCCGATCGACGTGATCGGCGTCGCCGAAGGGCTGAGCGCACAAGTCTTCCCGCAGGGCGTGGATGTGATTCTCTCGGGCCCCGTGCCCGTGCTGGAAGCAATCTCATCGCAGGATATTACTGTATCTGTAGATGTGACCGGGCTTGACATTGGTGTTTATCAATTAGAGCCTGATGTGGACATTTTGGTAGAGAATGTGTCCGAAGAGTCCATTCTGCCTGGCACGGTGGAAGTGGTTATCGCTGTGCCGAGCACGCCAACGCCCACAGCTTTTCCACCTTAAATAAGAGTCGTAGGAATTATGCCAAAACCAATTGTTGCCCTCGTTGGCAGACCCAACGTAGGAAAAAGTACTTTGTTCAACCGTCTCGTGGGGGAACGAATGGCGATCGTGCACGATACGCCCGGGACCACGCGCGATCGCCTTTTTGGAGAATCGGAATGGAACGGGCGCGTTTTCCACATCGTGGACACAGGCGGAATCGATCCTACCCACGGCGGCAGGAGTCCCCTCTCTATCGGCTCGGCGGATTTCATTAATGAGATTCGCCAGCAGGCAAAGGTCGCTATCGATGAAGCGGATGCGATTCTGTTCGTCAACGACGGGGAGACCGGAGTCACGGCGCCCGACCTGGAGGTGGCAGATATCCTGCGCCGCTCGCAAAAGAAGCTGGAAGACGGTACATTCTGGCCACCGATCTTTGTGGTTGCGAACAAGACCGAGTCAAAAGGACGGCGCGACGAAGTAAGTCAATTCTATGAGTTGGGATTAGGCGAACCGTACCCGGTCTCTGCAGTCCACGGCACCGGCACGGGCGACCTCCTCGACGCGCTAGTGGAGTCCTTTCCGCCACAGGAAACGGAAGAGGAAGACGACAGTGTCAAGATCGCGATCGTGGGAAAACCCAATGCAGGTAAGTCTAGCTTGCTAAACAGGCTGGTTGGAGAAGAGCGCGCGATTGTCAGCCCGATCCCCGGTACGACGCGCGACGCGACCGATACTATCATCGAATTCAATGACTTGCCGGTCACGCTCATCGATACGGCAGGCATTCGCAGACGCGGCAAGATCGAGCCCGGCGTGGAACAATTCAGCGTGCTGCGTTCCTTCAAAGCCATCGAGCGTGCCGATGTGGCTCTGCTGATGATCGACGCGACGACAGGTATCACCGCACAGGATGCGCACATTGCGGGCTTCATTCTTGATCAGTGGAAGTCTACGGTTGTGATTGTGAACAAATGGGATCTGGTTGAAAAGGATGCCTTTACCATGGAGGAATACACACGCAAGATCCGTAACGATTTGAATTTCATGGATTATGTCCCTTTACTGTTCATCTCCGCCAAAACAGGTCAGCGCGTGGACCAGGTCCTGCCGATGGCACTACGAGTGCAGGAGGAACGTTTAGCCCGCCTGACGACCTCCAAGATCAACGAAGTGATTCACAAAGCCCAGGACGCGCACCCTCACCCCTCTCACGCTGGACGGCAATTGAAAATGTTCTACGGCACGCAGGTCCGCTCCGACCCGCCGACGTTCATGATCTACGTCAATGACCCGAAGCTGATGCACTTTACTTATTTACGCTATCTCGAGAATCAGATTCGCGCGGAGTATGGATTCTTGGGGACGCCGATCCGGATCGTGACGAAGGGTAGGCGGGAGTAATTGTCTTCAGTTGTTAAATTCTCATTGAGATAGGTGATGCCCCGGAAACGACGACGGTCTTCCCGGCGCTGGCTTTCTACAGCGGCCGCGCTTGTGGTTCTTCTTGCATTTGCAGTCTATTCTCCTATTGTTCACTGGTGGCAGAGCCTTGGTTCCACAGACAAGTTTCTCCTGCTGGCAGGGACAGGCTTTGTACTGATGATCGCCATCGGAGCTGTGTTTGCATTCATCATCTACCGCCGACGCGAGCAGGACAAAATCTGGCGGCTGGCGATGGCGGGCTGGCAAAACAGTGTAGGCAGTAAGGGAAATCGCCTCGGGCAATCTGCCATGCACTTATCGGACCTGGAGCTGGAAAAGTTGGCAAAACAAGTCTATAAAAAGATGGGCTATCAAGTCCAACATGTCGGGCAAACAGGAGATCATGGGATAGACGTACTGCTCATCAACCCCAATAACCAGAAAGAAATTGTCCAGTGTAAACAATGGAATAAGCCTGTTGGCGAAGCCGCGCTTCGAGACCTCTACGGGGCAATGATGCACGATCAAGCGGTGCGCGGCTGGCTCTGGGCACCGCGTGGCTTTAGCGGACCTGCCAAAGCCTGGGCAAAAGGAAAACCGATTGTTCTAGTGGACGATGCAGAGATCAATCGTTTGATTGGAATCGCTTACAAAAACAATTATTGATCTAATATCCCATCTAAATTATGATTAACTTCTCCACCTCTCCCGACTTTGCCACACAGCTTGACGAACAGGACTCTCTGGCTCTCTACCGCGAACAATTCGTCGCCAGCGATTCGGACCTCATCTACCTCGACGGCAACTCCTTGGGACGATTACCCAAATCTGTGGTCGAACGTATGAAACAAGTCGTGGAGCAAGAATGGGGCACGGACCTGATTCGTGGCTGGAACAAAGGCTGGTGGGAGTCGCCTGCGCGCATCGGCGACAAGATTGGATCTCTGCTCGGCGCGGCAGAAGGACAAGTTCTGGTGGGCGATCAGACTTCGATCAACCTGTTCAAACTTGCCACCGCCGCGCTAACGGCACAACCGGCAAAGAAACGCATCATTACGGACACGTTTAACTTCCCATCTGATCTTTACATCTTACAAGGTATCAACAACCTGCTTGGAAATCGTCATGAAATTATCCGCATCGGCGCAAGCGACAACGATATCACCCCTGATATTGCCGCGCTCGAGTCTGCCATCGATGAAAATACGTCACTCGTCACCCTCTCCCACGTCACATTTAAGAGCGGTTATCTCTACGATATGGCACGCATCACCGAGCTTGCTCACCACCAAGGAGCGCTCGTACTCTGGGATTTGAGTCACTCCGCCGGTACCGTCCTGATCGAGCTCGATCACTGTGACGTGGATTTCGCCATCGGCTGCACCTACAAGTATCTCAATGGCGGTCCAGGCGCGCCCGCGTTTCTATACGTGAACAAGAGAATCCAAAACGAAGTGATATCCCCCATCTGGGGTTGGTGGGGACAGAAGGATCCGTTCGAATTTGATCTCAACTACCAGCCGGCGCCGGGTGTCCAGCGATTTCTGGCGGGCACCGCGCCAATCCTCTCGACCCTTGCAATGGAAGAGGCTCTGACTCCCTTGCTCGACGCAGGGGTGGATGCTCTGCACCGAAAATCGGTGTTGATGACCGATTACGCAGCATACCTGACCGACAAGATACTGACACCCCTGGGCGTTTCCCTCGGTTCCCCGCGTGACTCTGCCCGACGCGGTTCTCACATCAGTATCCGCCACGAGGAGGGCTATCGTATCAACCGCGCTATGATCGAGGAGATGAACGTCATCCCGGATTTCCGCGCGCCTGATAACATCCGCCTGGGATTCGCCCCCCTTTACATTTCCTTCACCGACATTTGGGAAGGCTTCGACCGCATCCGCCGGGTCGTGGAAGAAAAGCGCTATGAGAACTATCCAAAGCAAAAGCTGACGGTGACCTGATCTCCGAATGATACAATGACCTCCTCATGCGCGTTGTTTTTACACTGGTGCTGGGTTCCCTGCTCCTCGGATGTCAGGCAGCGACGGCAAGCCGTACAAGCCTGCCAAGCGCAACCCTGGCGCCGACAGAGACAGCCACGCCTGCCCCCACTGCTACATCCAGCGTGATTCACACACCGACCGTCTCTCCCGCTGAATTGACTAGAAGAGCCAGTCCCATTTGTGAAAATGCGTTTCGAGCACTGGCGGAAACCGGACCTTTGACTCCTCCTTTTGCTGTCATGAAAGTGGAAAGGTTTGCAGAGACTCCGGTATGGGAACTCTCACACCAATTGCCTCACATGGGGAGTCTTTCTGCGTCTGAGGTGCGGACCCTTTTCTGCATTTCCGAAACAAGGACCCAAACAGGTACGTACACAAATGGTTCTGCCGCTTACCAGCTTTTTTGGGATATAAGAGCGGTATCCTGGCCAGGCGGAAAAGTAATTGGCAAAAATTCGTTTACCGGTTCGTTGCCAGAGACAAAAGAGCTTGCCTCGCGTTCGGCCAAAGAATCATCCCCATATCGAGAGTTTGCATCCTGGGTTTTCAACCAGATCGACCATCCGGATTTCCTTCATTTCAAAGATGCCATCACAAGCCTTGCTATTTCGCCCGATGGACGACTTGCCGCCTTCGGCAGTGCCGTTGCGAACCAAATCGTCGACAGGGACTACCAGGCACAAATTTATCTATTCGCCCCCACAGAGCTACAGACAGATCTAAGGACCACCGCGTTTGTGAACGTCCTGAAGGGACACCAGGGTATGGTCACCTCGCTGGCATTTTCACCCGATGGAAGCATCCTCGCATCCAGTGGTTATGATTTCTTTGTCAAGTTCTGGGATGTGAGAACCGGTGCTTTGTTGGGACAGGTCAGCATTACAGAGGCGCCGAATTCACTGGCGTTTTCGCCGGATGGTATGAAACTGGCGGTTGCCGCCAATCTGGATGTGACTATCCTCGACTCCACCTCCAAACGAACCATTGCATCCATTCCGGGAGCAGGTGGCAATCGCTTGGCGTTTTCCCCGGATGGGAACCTTATATATAACAATTCCTCGGGGCGCATCAAAATCATCGATCTCACTGCCGAGCAGGTAATACTGACATTTCCAGACACATTCGCGCTTATCCCCACAGTGTCTGTTGCTGCAGATGGAAGCATTCTTGGCGTCACGTACGAATCTCCCGAAACCGTCGAAGGTTTTGCCTTATCGCCGGATGGAACACAGATTATGACGTATACGATAGATCGAACGGTCGGGAACGATACAGATGCAGAGAACGTACGGCTGGCGACCTGGGACGCGGAGACTGGAAAGTACAGTAGTGAAGTCAGATTCTCGGGAGATCGGATACTCGCGATTCAGTTTTCTCCAGAGGGAAGCTTCCTTGGGATCGGGAATCGAAATGAGGTCTGGATCTGGGAACCATCGAACTGGCGGGTCAAGGAAATTCTGTCAGGTCATACAGGAGAAATTGTGGATCTGGCTATTACGTCTCAGGAAACAACTCTTTCTGCCAGCACGGATGGCACGATTCGTGTGTGGTCTTTGGAAAAGTGAGGAACATCTATTGGTCTTGCATCGTTATCCAAGCAGGAGTTAAACTATGGAAACAAAACCCGATACGATTAAAGTTTCTGCCTTTCACCGCGAAGAAATCTTTGCCTCTCATGCAAATTTATATGTAACTGTGAAAGGGTCATCGCTCGTCAGCGGTAATGAGGCAATGAGAAAAGCCAGGGAGGTGAGTCAGCTCGTCGAAGCGCTGACCCGCTTCGGATTGAGTCCGGATGCGGTCCACCTGCAGGGAGTCCGCCTGGAGAGCTCGAGCGGAACTCTGCTCAAGTCGTCCAGTGCGATCTATCATCTTAAAGTAAAGACCGAAAAGCTCGACCAGCTCGCGGGGCTACTGGATATCCTCGCCGGGCAAAAAAATGCTTCGCTGGATCGGATCGAATGGAAGTATCCTGAAGAGGAAGCACGCGAACAGGGACTGGAAGCCGCTATCGAAAAAGGGAAGGCAAAAGCAGAAAAGGTTGCCGCAGCAATGGGCGTAAAATTACTGGGCGTGTACGACTTTATGGAAAATACGTTCGACGAAGAACGTCCACCGATGCCATTTCAGGCAAAAGCCATGAGGGCAATGGAGGCTGCTGCCGATCAACCCAGCCTGGACATGGAAGTGCAGCATAGTAAAACGATCCATGTCAATGTGGATATCTGGTATCGAGTCTCGTCCCTTTAGCACATAAAGGGGACTTGCTTATGGGAGACCATATAGCCCAAGAAGCAGGTCACTGTACAGCAGGTAGTAACGCCCATCGTTCGAGAACTTGAATCCCTGTAAATTAAATATAGGTGTAATACCGCCTATTGTTTCGGGGAGGAACGTTCTTTCCTCCGGATCCCATGCCACCAGTTCTCCATTGTGGTCGGCACGCCATAACATGCTTTCACCGGGGCTAAACACTAACAACGCCGTCATGCCCCTGCTCGCCTGCAAGGTCTGTACCTGGATGCCTGTGGATGTATCCCAGATCATGATAAATTGGCTTTCGGCTGGCGTTCTCTCGGAGGTGGCGAGTAGTGTCAGGTTCGGGGAAAGGGCATAGACACAATCACAGGGCAAGCCAAAGCGTAATACCTCTGTCCAGTTGCCCGTTTCATAGACGACAAATTCACCCGCGCGGTATACGGAAATCCGGCTGCTGTCTGCACTGAACTGGGGACGAAAATATGCGGGTAATTCCGCTACGAATTCTTTCCTTGCTACATCCCAGATTAGAACCTGATCGGTTGGTTTGATGGCAACCCACTTTCCGTCTGGGCTGATTGCTATGGTCGGCGTAGATGTCTCTCCCTCCCAAAGGATCGATTCGACTTCGCCCGAGTCTATATCCCACATAGCAATTTTGCCGGGGTGAATCGCATAGATCAATTTCTCTCCATCGGGGGTAAAAGCCAGATCCGCAATCGCCGTTTCTGGCTCATTCTCTGGAAGGATGGTGATTTCCTCTTCTGTACTGGCATGCAGGATTAAGAGGAAGGGAATCCCGCCAGCGTTGGCAAAATCCTGCCCATTGCAAAAGATATTCCCGCTGCGTAGATCCTCCTCGAGCGGCTTTGAACAGCCGCCTACGGCGAGGAGTGCCCCGTCCAGACTCAAGGCAGCCGCCGAGATATCCATTTCGTATGGGTCCACGCTGGCTTGGTTTGCCACCGCGAGCCAGTACTGGTGCAATAATCTCACCTGCTTCAAGTTTTCAGGACGGATGGCGTCAGCGGGGGTTGGTGTGGGAGGCGGTGTAGCAGTCGGGGAGGAGGCAAGGAGGGTCGCCGTGGCAGTCGTTTCAGGTGTGGACCGGGGTGTGGACACCGGCAAACGCTGTCTCTCGGGCGAGCAGCCGGAAGAAAGGACCAGGAAAAGGCAGATGCATAAGCCACTGTACCTGGTCTGGTTAGTCATTACAGATCATTATAAAGAAATCAGGCAGGAATTCAATGGGCACTGCGCTTCGGCTCTGAAAATCCCATCCATCCCTAGTACTTATGTTCTATTAATGATAGAATTATTCCTTCTCAGAGGAGCATTGTATGTCCCCAGAAACCATCGTAGTGGAGCGTTTGAGCAAGACCTATCAGGTGCCCGAGCGCGAAGGCGGGTTTGGCGCGGCGATACGCAGTTTCTTTAAGCGTAAATACAAAGATGTGAAGGCTGTTCAACAGGTGGATTTCAAGATCGAACAGGGAGAGATCGTCGGCTTTCTGGGGCCAAACGGCGCAGGGAAAACGACCACATTGAAGATGCTTTCCGGATTGCTTCACCCCACCGACGGAAAGGCAAGTGTTCTGGGATTCACCCCTTGGGAGCTCAAGCCAGATTACCTGCGTTCCATGACCCTCGTGATGGGACAACGCAACCGGCTCGCATGGGACATCCCCGCCGCCGATTCGTTTTTGCTCAACCAGGCGATCTATCGCATCCCGGACGAGGAATACAGGGTTACCTACAAAGAATTGGATGAGCTGCTCGAGCTGGAACCGCTCATGAAAAAACCCGTGCGCAATCTTTCACTCGGAGAACGCATGAAGTGCGAGATCGCCGCGGGACTGCTCCACCGCCCGAAGGTTTTGTTTCTGGACGAACCCACGATCGGGCTAGACATTACGGGCCAGGCGCGCATCCGCGAGTTTTTGCACGAATACAACAAGCGCACCGGCGCGACAATCCTGCTGACAAGCCACTACATGGCAGACGTCACTGCCCTGTGCGAACGGATCATTATCATCCACCACGGCGAGCTCAAATACGATGGCGGCATCGGTGAGCTTTCGCGCAAGATTGCTCCGTTCAAGTTAATCGGCGTCCGATTGGCAGAAACAGATTCACACGACCTGACCCCCTACGGCACGCCGGTTCAAAATGAGGAGGATTGGGAGAAGCAATATATCCAGGTCAAAGCAGAAGATGTGACGCGGGTCACATCCGGTCTCCTGGCGAACCTCCCTGTCCATGATATTACTATCACAGATCCTCCGATTGAGGATGTGATCGAACAGGCGTTTAATCAGTAACATACATGTCATTGTGAGGAGCCCTTCAGGCGACGAAGCAATCTCCTCTTAAGCGTCAAACGCATAATGAACAGCCCCATCCCAAGAACAGGAGATTGCTTTGCCAAAGAACGGCTCGCAATGTCTTAAGGAATAATTATGCTCAAAATCTTCCAGCGCCTTTGGCAGGTCAACTGGGCAGAGCAGTGGCAGTACCGCGCCAACCTGATCATGTACCTGCTCTACTGGCTGGTCTCGCCCATCATTTATCTCGCCGTGTGGACAAGCATTGCCGCCAGCAAGGGCAGTGTCAACGGACTCACAGTCAATGACTTCACAACCTACTACATGACGCTTCTGATTGTTGACCAGATCACGAGCAATATCGTCATCCACACCTTTGCCTATAAAGTCCAGGATGGCTCACTTTCGGGGGAATTAGTCCGGCCTATCCATCCCATGCTGACCAATGCCCTGGTGAATAACATCGCCTTCAAAGTTCTTACCATCATGGGGTTTATCCCTATTTGGACGGTCCTGTATTTTTTGTTCAAACCAGACTTTAGCAGTGTCACATGGACGGGAATTTTGTTCGCCATCCCAGCCATGATTCTGGGATTTCTCGTCAGTTTTTTGCTTTCTGCAGCGATTACATCACTTGCATTCTGGACCACGCGCGTCTATTCCGTTCATGAGTTTTACTATGCTCTTATGTTATTGTTCTCCGGTCAGTTTGTTCCTCTCACACTCATGCCCAGACTCATTCAGGATATTGCACAATTCCTGCCGTTCCAGCTGCTCATTTATTATCCTGTTCAACTCATTTTGGGAAACCTATCCTCTGCTCAAATCGTTCAGGGATATGTCGCCGGCTTGGTTTGGCTGTTGATTTCCATCGTTCTATTCAACTGGATCTGGCGTAACGGTGTGAAACAATATTCAGCGGTGGGAGCCTAAGGATGAACGTTTTGAAGTTGCTTTCCGCGTTCCTGAAGGTCAACATTCAGATGTCGTTGGCATACCGGGCGGATACAGTGGTCAACATTTTGCTGAACCTGATGTGGCTGGGCTGGGAACTGTTAAGCTTAGGCATTATTTTTAGCAACACAGAGACAATCGGCGGCTGGGACTTCGGCGAATTGATAGGACTCCTGGGCGTCTTCCGCCTCGTCCACACCTTGATGATCGCGTTGATCTGGCCCAACACCGAGAAATTTAACCAGAGCATCCGCGATGGCTCGATGGACTACACCCTGCTCCAGCCGATCAACAGTATGTTCCTGGTCACTTTCTCGCGCATCACAGTCTGGCGCGCCTGGGACCTGGTGCTTGCCGTGATCCTAATTATTGTGGGAATTAACGTAGCCGGAGATGTGACAACGCCGCTCTCGGTCTTGACCTTTATCCTGCTTACCGCTTCCGGAGCAATCATCATCTATAGCCTTTGGATCGTGCTCATCGCGCTGACATTTTGGTTCACCAAGTTTGACAATAACGTCACCATCCTGCAGGCTCTGCTCGACGCCGGGCGCTATCCGGTGACGGTATATCCTGTCTGGCTGCGCATTCTTGTGACCTTTGTGATTCCCATCGCGGTCGCAACGACGGTTCCCCTCCAGGGCTTGCGCGGCGATTTGACCTTCGATCGTGTATTAATGTTTATCTGCATTGGGATAGTAAGTTTTCTAATCGCGTCCCAAGTATGGAAACGAGGTTTGAAGCAATATAGCGGCGCAAGCAGCTAGCGCAAAGCGGCAGTCTGGAGACTGCCGCTTTTAATTTATCAGGGAATTAAAACTTTTGATAAGAATCTTTTTATGGTCTACAACGTCATGTGGGCAGAGTCCAGTCACAAGGTGATTGGAAAACACAGCAACCAGTTACACAGGAGAATGCAACATGCTAGACACATCGATGCCCACTACCCAACCTGCCATCGGGCAATTGGAAGACCAGCCGAACTTTATCATGGGACTAATCGGTGGCGGTATTGCTATGCTGGTTGGCGCAGCCGCCTGGGGCGCCATCACATACTTCACGCAGTATCAAATCGGCTGGATGTCCATCGGCGTCGGCTTTTTGGTCGGCGTAGCCATCCGGTTTTTCGGAAAAGGCAAAACGTTGATGTTTGGGATTGCCGGAGCTGGCCTTGCCTTAATCGGCTGTCTTCTCGGAAACCTTATTTTCTATTCAGGTATCATCGCCCGGGAGGAAAGCGCATCATTCCTGAACATAATTTTCTGGCTGCTTATCAATCCCGCCGCGTTGCTCGAAGTGTTCACCATTGCCTTCGACTTTAAGGATGTTCTCTTCTATGCTATCGCGGCTTATGCCGGGTTTAGCGCTGCAATGGATAGCAAGCGCAACAAGAAATAAAACAAAAGAGCCAGAGACCGTAGTCTCTGGCTCTTTTCTTAGATGGGAATTACTTGCTTTCTTCGTTTTGGGCGCGTCCAATGACTTCGTCAAATGACAAATTGAGGTTGATCGGCACCATGAAGATCAACTTGTATCCGTCTGGATCGATTACCGTCACTTCGCGTACGTTCCACGGCTGATCAATGGGTCCTGTCGCGCTTGCGCCATTTTCGCGGGCATGATTCGCGAACGCCTCCATATCGCCATGGAAGTGCTCGAACATATTGAAGTTTAGCGAAATGCCTATACCTCTAGGCTCCCGTAACTCCTTGCCATCTCGTGATTTCGTGATCAACAGATCGGCATATTTTGTCCAACGCAGATGGACGAGACTGGGCTGCCCATCGGGACCGGGCATCGTGAAGATATGTTTAAAGCCCAGAGCATTTTGATAAAAGTTGGACGACGCTTCCACATCCTTCACGATTAAGGTTGGGAAGGATGGCATCGGGTAAATCTCTTCGGTCATTCTTACTTTCCTCTTTCATTACTTTCTTTGATTTTCTACGTAAATGGTTACAGCTTCTCGCATGAACTCGGCAAGCTGCGGATGCATCTTGTCGAAGTTGGCTTTGAAACGTGGGTCGTCGTTATAGCCATTGGCAAGCCCAAGGAGTTGATCGAGGTTTGGTGTCCAGAAGTATTCCAGGTGTCTTCTCCATCGCTCAACGATGACTTGCGCTTCCTTGCTCCCCGCGCCTTTCGGCATGGCGGCGATTATATCTGTGTAAACAGCTTTGCCTTCCGCCATAATCGCTTCTTTTTTTGCTGCGGAGTACGCCTTCCACTTGCGGTTGGATTCCCGCACGCCTTCCGCGCCGTATACCTCTTCTGCTTCCTTTGCGTATTTTTCCTGTTCTTCTTCGCTGAAACCTTCAAAGTATGCTTTGTCGCTCATAATCGTGTTTCCTTTCAAATGATTGATTGTGTTGTCCACCGTGCTGATCAGGCGGTTCAAACGCGTCACCTGTTTTTGCAGTGCTTCTCTGTGACTGCGCAGGGCGCCCAGCACGTCAAAATCGCGGCGTCCCATGATCTTCTTGATATCCTCCAGAGGAATATCCAGCTCACGATAGAACAGAATTTGCTGGAGCCGCAATAGTGACTCTTCCCCGTAGTAGCGATAGCCGTTCTCCCCAACACTCGACGGCTTGAGAAGCCCGATATCATCGTAGTGATGCAACGTACGCGGCGTGACACCCGCTAGCTTCGAGAGTTGTTTTACAGTAAGAATAGACCGATTCATCTTCAAACTACCTTTGAGGAAGGTTAAACCAGGTTCGGCTGTACAGCACGATTCCAGCCACCGTTGAGACGTTCAGCGACTCGACTTTAGCATCTGTCGGGATCTGCACCCGGAGCGCCGCTGCATCCGTAAGTGCTTCTGAACAGCCATCTTTTTCGCTTCCAACAACGATCACGAGACGGCCGGCGAGGGATGCTACCTCCTGTACGCCACGATCTGCCTCCACAGCCATGACAAGAATGGGAAGCTGGCGCTGCTTGCAGAACTGGATAAACTCGTGCGTGGTTGCCGTCATGATCGGCAGAGAGAACACATGCCCGCGGCTGGCACGGATGAGCCTTCTATCGTAGATGTCCACTGGCTGTGCATTCAGCAGCACGATCCCACCAGCCCGGAATGCCAGAGAAGTACGAATGATCGCTCCAATGTTTCCGGAAATGGTCAGGTCTTCCAGGGCGACTATATCGCGTGAAGTTTCCAAAAGACTGTCCAGGCGGCGCAGCGCCGGGGTGTGAGCGATGGCAAATACGCGCGACATCTTATCGTTCTCGAACAGCTTCTTACAGGTTCTTTTCGCCACCTCATGAATACTTGTGCTAGTTGATAGCTTGCGTATTAACTGCGGTGAGAGCGTCTCGCCGCCGGAATAATACAGGGAGTGAATCTCAACACCCGCATCCAGCGCCTGTCGGATATTCTCTTCATCGTCGATCAAGATGAGGTCGTACTCGATCCTGCCGGGACGCGTCAGAACCTGACGAATGAGCATCGCCCGAGGATGCAGGAGAGAGTCTACAACCCCAGAGTTCTCCTGAGCAACCGTCATCGAAGCAGCGTTCAAGGGATCCGCTACTGCAACCGCTTGTTTGCTATACGCAAAACTTTTCCGATCCATGTGCATCAATATAAACCCTGACGTAACGTTAATGTCAAGGGTTGGGCGAGAAAAAGGTAAAATTACTTTATCAAATGGACATTCTTCATGAAGAAGAGCACTTAATCGTTGTAAACAAGCCCTCCGGACTTTCCGTGCTGCCAGACGGTTGGGAAAAAGATTCCGAATCTCTTGTCAAGCTGCTGGAAGAGCAATACGGGAAGATTTTTATTGTTCACCGTCTCGATAAGATTACGAGTGGCGTAATGGTGTTCGCGCTCGATGCGGAAACACATCGTGCGCTCAATCTACAATTTGAAAATCACGAGGCACAGAAGACCTACCACGCGATCGTCGAAGGGAATCCGAAATGGCAGGAGAAGGTCGCAAAGCACCCTCTTCGCGCAAATGTAGGTCACAAACATCGCACGGTAGTCGATGATAAAAGGGGGAAACCCTCTGAGACGCGCTTCCGGGTGATCAAGCGATTTGATGAAGCAGCTCTCATCGAAGCAAAACCAGTGACGGGACGGACTCATCAAATCCGCGTGCATGCCTACGCCCTGGGGCACCCACTCGTCGAAGACTTCCTCTATGGTGCTAGGGATCAGTATGGAATTCCGCACCCGATGCTGCACGCGCAGTCCTTGTCCCTGATTCATCCAGATAGCAATCAAAGAATAAAATTCTCTGCCTCCCGCCCCGCAGACTTTGAGGATGCGTTAAAAATCATCGGGGCGGATTACCGTCCGCCCCTGGGGATTACGAAATTTTTCTAGCCTCCATATAAAAGCGCTTCTCCCGCGCTTCCCCCATCGAGAACGTCTTGCGTGGCAGGGCGCCATCCAGAATGACGGTTTTGAATAAGTCAGACTTGCTCATGCCCGGCAGATAGAAGCCAGCGTTATTTGGCTGGCTTCCAAGTTTCACAGTCACGTCTCCGCCATGAACGTAATCAATTTTCTCCGCACCACCTTGGTGAAGGAAGTCATCGAGGAAGGCTTGGAGCGTGCCCACCGGCAGATTGGAGGAAGCATTCGCGATTTCAATCACACCGAACTCTCTCCCTCCGCCGACCACGCCAATGAGCTGCGTTTCACCGTTCCCTGAATCCACAATGTTGATCATATCCTGTGCAGTGGCAGCCGGTCTATACGTCAGATCCGCGCCAAATGTCCTTTCCAGTTCCGCAAACAGATCTTTCTTCAAGCCGAACAGCACACGATGAATCGGTTCAAAGGCAAGCCCTTCATCATGGACATTTTCAACTTCGACCAGAGCATAACGGGCGGGATGGTCCATGCCGACCTGGGGCTTGATCTTTTCCCAGATGGCTTTCGCCGTGGCGAGGGAATGATTGCCATCCCCCATCGCAAAGAGCAGGACGGGTTCATCCCTGCCGGTTTCATATTTCGCCGCGAACGTTTCCGGCTTCGCGAGCTCTCGTAGAGCTTGAACGACCTGGTCTTCCAAATCCTGATCCACCGCATATCCCTCTAGGTGACCGCTGTCCAACATGAGATCGAAATCGTATAACTTCTGGAGCTTGGATTTTGCCGCGCCCAATGGCTCGATCACGGTGCGATTCGGATCGTCGATCAATACCAGGATATGTGGCAGCTCGAGCAGCGCTCCATCGCGGATCTTGATACGCGGCGGAAGGCGATCCACGATGGTTCCCTCTGTCGCACGGATCAGACTCGCCGAGCCTTTGGCGTAATCATACGCTTCCAGGTCCAGGCAGAGAATAATCCCTTTCCGGGTCTTGCCATCCACGGTCCGTTCCACGTAAATGAGCCCTTCACGCGGCTGGAGGATACCTTCGTCCATGTACTTCTGCATGGTCTCTTGAATATTCTTTATACGCTCATCACCGCCCGGTTGTTCAAGATAGACCTCCGGAAACGTCAGATTCAACGTAGACGGTGCATCGGCGACAATGGCTTCCACTTCCTTCCAGTAATCCGGCTCGGATGTAAACTGGTCGCAGGCGATCACCGCCCACTTGGTGAGGTCCGTACCTGGTTTGGGTAGATAGACTTGCGGGATTTGAATGCCGATCTCGGGAATGATCTTCATGACGCCTCCGAAGCTTTTTATTTCTCAAGTTTAACACTTCCGAGCCGAGCCCATCAGGATTTTTGCTGGCAACTCGAAGAAATGATTCTTGATGATTAATCTAACGAACAGATATAATGACCAGCAGATAATTTTACTTAAATTCCGTGCCCGTACTTTGTGCGGGTGTGTAAATCTATCCCGATAGGAGTGCATTCCATGTCCAACCCCAAGCGCGTCTTTAATTTCAACGCTGGTCCCGCCGTTCTGCCGCTCGAAGTGCTGCAAACGGCGCAAGCCGAGCTGCTTGATTTCAGAGGCACTGGCATGTCTGTGATGGAGATCAGCCACCGTTCCAAGGAGTTTGAAGCCATTATTCAAACCGCCGAAGCAGACCTGCGCGAGCTACTCAGCATTCCTGACAATTACAAGATCATGTTCCTGCAAGGCGGCGCCTCTTTACAGTTTGCCATGCTGCCGATGAATCTGCGCGCCGGGAGCGCTTCCGCAGATTATATCGTCACGGGCACCTGGAGCAAGACAGCCATTAAGGAAGCTAGGAAACTGGGCGCGGCGCGCGCGGCGGCAAACACAGAGAAGGAAGGCTTCAATTGTCTGCCGGATAGCCTCGACCTTGACCCAAACGCTGCGTACCTGCATTTCACCTCCAACGAAACCATCCATGGTGTGGAATTTTTTACCGAGCCAACCCCACCCGAAGGTGTTCCGCTTGTCTGTGATACATCCTCCGACTTCATCAGCCGTCCGATTGATGTTTCCAAATACGGTCTTATTTACGCGGGCGCGCAAAAGAACGCGGGTCCGGCTGGCGTCACGGTGGTCATCATTCGCGATGATTTGCTCGAGCGCACGCCCGAAAATCTGCCTGTGATGCTGGATTATAAGGCTCTCGCCGCCAGCGGGTCTCTGCACAATACACCGCCTGCCTTCGCTATCTATATCGTTGGACTCGTTTTCCAGTGGGCGAAGAAGCTCGGCGGTCTGACAGAGATCCAAAAGATCAACCGCCAAAAAGCGGACTCGGTCTACGCCGCCATTGACGAAAGCGGCGGCTTCTATCGGGGTCACGCCGCACCCGAAGCGCGCTCCGCCATGAACATCCCCTTCCGCCTCCCCTCCGAAGAATTGGAAGAGGCATTCGTAAAGGAAGCCAAGAAAAACGACCTGATTGGGCTCAAGGGGCATCGCTCTGTGGGCGGCATCCGCGCATCTATTTATAACGCCATGACCGTCGAAGGCGCCGAAACCCTTGTTCAATTTATGAAGGAATTTCAAAGGAAAAACGGATAGAGACCCACCAATAGTACTGTAGTCTGCTGGTCCGCCTTCTTACGAAGGCGGGCTTTTCCTTATTGGTTATAATAGTTGCATGGACTTCTTCCTTCCGGAAGATCATTTGAAACGGGCGACCCCCGCAGAAACGCGCATTACATTCCTCAATGCTGAGCCATATCCTGACGGGTATCGCCTGCGAGTCAACATCGAAATGAGCCCTTTCCAACAACGCCCTCATCTTGAAGTCAGCCTTAAAGATGCAGATGGCGAGGAAGTCGCCTCGTCGAGCATCGTCGAACCGCTCAGTTGGAAGATCGAATTCACAATGCACGTCCGCGGCGAGTTGAAGAATCCCTATACGCTGGATGCAACGCTTTTTTATCCCGATGGCCCAGCCGCTGAACCTAAAACCTTTACCTTTGATATAAAACCGCCTCAGGCTTCAGGTGAGTCTGACTCCGCTTAATCACGTTTCATGCCGAAACTACAATCCCGCTTCTCCACGCTGACCACGATCCTCATCATTATCGTTCTCATGATTTTGGGTTGCTCTCCACAAGCAACACCGACTCCGGAATCGACATTCGAACCTGAGCCCACTGCAACAGAGGCGGAATTCATCCCGGTTGTTCCCAGGAATGCACAGGAAGTTGTGATCTTCTCGTTTGAAGAAGATGGTTACGCTCATCTGTTTATGTACGCGCCGGAAACAATGCCTCTGACGCGCATGACCTTAGGAGACTGGGATGACATCACGCCCGCACCCAGCCCGGACGGGGAAACGATCGCGTTCGCGTCCAATCGCGGCGGCTTCTGGGACCTGTATCTCCTGAACCTGGAAAGTGGTGAGGTCACGCAACTGACCGACACACCTGAGTACGAAGGCGCGCCGACCTGGTCACCGGATGGCAGCTATATGGCATTCGAAGTGTATGAAGATGAAAATTTGAATATCGTTGTCGGTCCGGCAACGGATCCCTTAAGCGAACCGATCCCGCTAACGACATCCCCATCTGCCGACCATTCGCCTGCCTGGGCGCCAGATGGACGCCACATCGCCTTCGTTTCCGATGGCGAAATAATTCTTGCCGATCTTGATGAGACGGATGGCAGTCGCTTTCAAAATCTGAGCAACACGCAGCTTGAATCCGAATCCCATCCGGTCTGGTCGGAAGATGGCAGGCGTCTGGCGTGGGCATCGTCCTCACAAAGTGTTGGTCGTAGCGGCGTTTACGTGTGGGATACGCAAAACCACATCCCGGCAACTTGGATTGGGGATGGGAACTGGCCCGCCTGGAATGTGAATGGCGATCAGATCCTTACCACGCTTGCAGCACCGAATGAGACCTATATCACGGTGTATTCCACCAACGGAACGCTTCTTCAACCTCTCACACCGTTTCCCGCGGCTGCACTGCGCGGACTTACCTGGGCAAACCTTATCCTGCCAGATGAGCTACCTAATAATTTTCAACAGGCTGCAGAGTTGACCCCCGCGCCACTCTGGGCGCCGAACGGAGAACCAGTAGAGGAAGGCGTATCGAGGTGGTCTCTTGTGGAGCTGGAAGGAGTAGGAGCGCCCTATCCCCAGATGCATGATCTGGTGAATGAAGCGTTCGATGCCTTGAGGGACCGTGTCCGCCTCGAGGTAGGTTGGGACGCGCTGGCAAGCCTCGAAAATGCATTTGTCCCGATCACGACATCGCTCGACCCTGGTTTTGGGGAGGATTGGCTATATACCGGACGTGCCTTTGCGATCAACTCGCTGATGACGAACGCCGGCTGGATGGTCGCGGTCCGCGAAGACTTTGGCGCGCAGACCTACTGGCGCTTATATCTGCGCGCTCAATTGCAGGATGGCTCCCTCGGCGAGCCTCTGCGCGACCTGCCCTGGGATTTGAGCGCGCGCTATAACCTCGATCCCAAAGTCTATGAGCAGGGTGGGCAATACAGCGCTGTTCCTGCTGGCTACTGGGTGGATGTGACGGCGTTAGCTGTTCAATATGGCTGGGAACGCGTCCCGGCACTGCCGAACTGGCGCACCTTTTATCGAGGCGCGCGCTTCACAGAGTTCGCTCTCACAGACGGATTGGACTGGTATTCCGCCATGCTCGAGCTTTACCCGCCTGAGGTGCTCGTCACACCGACGAGGGTGCTGCCACCTACGATCACGCCCTCGCGAACCCCTCTCCCCACCTGGACGCCCTTACCCACGCGCACACCGCGCCCCACACGCACCCCGACGCCCACACGTACTCCCACGATCACACGCACGCCCACCATCACACTGACTCCGACAGGCACGCTGCCAGAGACGCCTACCCCGCCGACAGTGATTCCATGAAGAATCTATTCATGTCACACCGGCACTTGCGCCCGGTGCAAGTGTTGCGAGCCGTAGGCGAAGTAATCCCCCGGTCAATGAGGGGATTGCTTCGCTCACCTGCACTGCGACGAGTACGGAGTGCAGGCGCAAGGGTCGCTCGCAACGACATGATGCTTTTTTTTGTTATTACTATTATCGTTACCTCCTGCACGTCTGCTTCCCCGACAGCCACAGGACAAACCATCCAGTCAACCGAGTCCACCGGAATCGATCCCACGTCTGTCATTGCAGGTGCGACAGAGCCGCCCACAGACACGGCAGTGGAACAGCAGGTTCGGCCCACTATCGCGCCCTTCCGCTTTGTGCTCCCCACACCGGGCGCGGAACCCGTTTCGGGATGGCGCCCGCCTCTGTACCCGGTGCCGTGGGCGGTTTCGCCGTATGATCATTTTTACTTCGCGCGTCCCATCGCCGCGGACAACGTCAACTGGCCTCTTGCCGAATACCGCTACGGAGGTGTGTTCTTCGCGCCGAACATCGTCCATACCGGCGTGGACATCGATGCCGAAGAAGGCGCGCCTATCCTCGCTGCTGGTCCAGGGACAGTGGTTTCGGCAGATTGGGGATTGTTTAGCCAAATCCCAGGCAATATAACGGACCCATATGGGATGGCAGTGGTTCTACGCCATGACTTTGGTTACAAAGGGCAAACGCTATATACTGTTTATGCTCATATGAGCGAGATCAAGGCTGTGGTCGGGCAGCACGCGGAAACGGGTGATGTTCTTGGATTGGTGGGCGATACAGGCATAACGACAGGTCCGCATCTTCACTTCGAAGTCCGGATGGGAGATAACACATTTTTCCGAACGTACAACCCTGAGCTATGGACTGCCCCTCCGCAAGGCTGGGGAGTGCTTGTCGGGCGTCTCACAGATAAGAGAGGCAGCTGGTTATACCAATTGCAAGTCGATGTGCGTCCCATGCCTTCGGAAGTGCCGTTAAGAAAAGTGATCACTTACGCGGAGGGCGCGGTGAACCCGGATCCGTATTACCAGGAAAATCTGGTCTTAAGCGATCTGCCTGCAGGGTTGTATAAGATTACATTTGAGTATGAAGAAAGAAGGCTGCAATTTTGGGTCGATATCTATCCGGGTCAGATCACCTACTTCACGTTCAACACCGAAGATGGTTTTGAAGTGCTTTCGCCGGCTATACCAACACTGGATTTTTTGCCTGGAACGGCAACGCCGATACCTTGACGCCTCGAACATCTGTGCTATACTTTGCTCTTACACATAAATTTGACCCTTAACCTTTGTATTTGGAGAGTGAAACATGTCCCCTCGAAGATCAAAAGCCGCCGCTGCCGAAGAGCAGATCGAAATCCCATCCAGAAATGGAACGATGGATGGCGCAAAGCGCGCCGTGCTGGATAAAGCCGTAGGCGATATCCTCAAGCGCTACGGCGATGGTTCCATCATGCGCCTGGGGGAAGCCCAGCACATGCAGACCGAAGCCTTCCCCACTGGCTCGTTGTCGCTGGATATTGCGCTGGGTGTTGGCGGCATTCCGCGTGGGCGCATTACGGAAATTTACGGACCTGAGTCCTCCGGCAAGACGACGATCTGCCAGCACATCGTGGCAGAAGCACAGCGCATGGGCGGCGTAGCAGCATTCGTCGATATGGAACATGCACTCGACCCCGTCTATGCTGCGCGCGTCGGCGTGGATATCGACAACCTGCTCGTTTCACAACCCGATACAGGGGAACAGGCGCTCGAGATTACCGAAACCCTCGTCCGCTCCGGTGGCGTGGATGTTGTCATTATCGACTCAGTGGCAGCGTTGGTTCCGCGAGCAGAGATCGAAGGCGACATGGGTGATCCTTCCATGGGTGTGCAGGCACGCTTGATGTCTCAAGCGTTGCGCAAGCTCTCCGGGGCGATCAATCAGACCAAGACAGCCGTTATTTTTACCAATCAGCTGCGCCAGAAGATCGGTGTGATGTTCGGCAACCCTGAGACAACCACGGGTGGGCAGGCGCTCAAATTTTATGCCTCCGTTCGCCTTGACGTTCGTCGCATTCAGGCGATCAAGGTTGGCGATGAAGTCATCGGTAACCGTACCCGCGTCAAGATTGTCAAGAACAAGGTGGCTCCGCCGTTCCGCACCGCAGAATTTGACATCATGTTTAACGAAGGCATTTCGAAATCTGGTGACGTGCTCGACCTTGCTACGAAGTTCGAAGTCGTTCAGAAGCGCGGAGCGTTTTTCTCATATGGCGATATCCGTCTCGGTCAGGGACGCGAGAACGCCAAGGATTTCCTGCGCCAGAACCCGGACTTGATGGGTGAGATCGAGACAGTCATCCGCCAGAAAGCTCTGAGCGGTGAGATCGCTCTCCCTCTCGATATGGGAGCTGAAGCAGAAAGTGGTGGCGGCGTCTCTGCCATCGAAGAAGAAGTATAAATTAAGTGCCCTTTGGGGCGACCCGCTGGGTCGCCCCTTTTTTATAAAAATATAGAAGTAGGGGACTCCTTTGTAATTCAGAATGCGTTTAAAATATAGACTTACAACAGATTCAATGTCTCGCTTTACGTTTCCAGAAAAAACTGTAAGGGTTTACGTTTTTTTGCTTTTTATCATCCTTTCCGCTTCCGCGTGCTCCCCTGCCCCCACAGCGACACCATTCCGCCCACCAACAGCCCAGGCTCCGCTCATCGAACCGACCTTTATCATTCAGCCAACGCAGGAAGTTATGGTGATCGAATCCACTCCCCTGCCAACAATTTTCCCTACGACCAACCCCGCAGATTGTGTCAACGATCTTACCTTTCTCGAAGACCTTACCATTCCAGACAACATGTTTGCTACGTTCGGGCTGGCGCTCGACAAGCAATGGCTGGTGGAAAACAGCGGCACCTGTCACTGGAATTCTTCGTACCGGCTCAGGAACATCGGCGGAGCCGCGCTAGGCGCCCCCGAGGAGATCGCGCTCTACCCTGCCCGCGCCGGAACGCAGGCAACCCTACGAATCCTGTTCACCGCGCCTTTCGCAGAAGGGGTATATGAGAGCGCCTGGCAGGCAATGGATGCAAATGGGAATCCGTTTGGCGACCCCATCTATATTCGGATCGCGGTTCAATAGGAGATACTGTGACAGAGACATATTCAGTCAATGATCATTTTGTGAACAAAGACTCGTCGGTTCGCGCCTTATACGATGAATTAATTTCATTGATACGAACGATTGGCCCTGTTCAAGAAGATCCAAAGAAAACATCGATCCACCTCAACCGGAAATCTGCATTAGCTGGAGTCGAAACTCGCAAGGATAGCTTGCTGCTCAACATCAAATCAGATCACCCGATTAAGAGTCCACGCATCGAAAAAGCAGAGAAGATCTCCGCGAAACGATTCCATCACAAAGTACGGATTTCCTCGCCGAAGGATTTGGATGAAGAGCTAAAAACTTGGCTCAAGGAAGCCTATATTCTTTCGGAGTAAGTATGTCCCCACAAACTGACTTCCCCGTTATCTTTGAACAACTGAAAGACATCCTGAAGCCCTATGCTGGCGATCTCACCATCAAAGCAGACACAGCAGATACTTACTATCTTGATGGTACGTACAGCGAGAAGTGGAAGAAGGAATTGTTTTTCGGCTCGGTGCAGATCAAGAAGAATTATGTCTCTTTTTATTTGATGCCTGTTTATATGTACCCGGAGCTTTTGAATGACATTTCACCCGAACTCAAAAAACACATGCAGGGAAAATCATGCTTTAACTTCAAAAAAGTGGAACCTGCCCTGTTCGAGGAGCTTACGGCGTTGACGCGCAAAGGCACGGAAAAATTCAAAGAGGAGAATGCAGCATGAACGGACAAGAGGTGACCTTCGATGTAAATGGAAAATCCGCAAATGGATATCTGGCTTTACCATCACGGCCCGATTCGCCGGGCATCATTGTGCTCCACGCCTGGTGGGGACTGAATCAGTTCTTCAAAAATCTCTGTGAAAGGCTGGCAGCCGAGGGTTTCGTGGTGTTTGCCCCTGACTTGAACGAAGGCCGGGTTGCCACAACGATTGACGAAGCAAAAGAGATCATGTCCAGCCTGGATGGGCAGCGAAAATATGATGTTGCTATGGCAGCGGTGGATTTTCTGCGCGGCCGTTCCGAGGTCCGGGAGGAAGCGTTCTCCTTGATCGGATTCTCTATGGGCGCGGCGTGGTCGCTGGCACTGGCGAGTGAACGCCCCGAAGACTTCCAAAAAGTTGTCCTGTTTTATGGAGCCGGTGAGGGTGATTTTGCAAAGATCAAAGCAGAAGTCCTGGGTCACTTCTCAGACGCAGATGAATGGGAAGATATCGATTATGTGCGCTCGATGGAAAAGGACCTGCGCAATGCAGGTGTGAAAACGAATTTTCACATTTATCCTCAGCTGCCCCATTGGTTCTTTGAAGATGACCGCCCTGAATACAACCCGCAAGCTGCGGAACTGGCATGGTCGCGCACGCTGGAATTTTTACGCTGATAGCCAAAGGCGAGACCAAGTCTCGCCTTTTTGTTTCTACAGGATTGCTCGTTGCAGCAAATCAACCGCCTGTAACTCCACCGTTTTTACTTTCATGAGAGTATCTCGCAAGTTGGCGCGCAGGTCAGCAGCTTGATCATGGGATAAGGGAAACTCGTTCTCAGAGTGCGATAGCAATTCATTCAATCTGGAATTGATTTGTTGGATTTCTGGTAGGGCGGTTTCACCTTTGTTGATGAACAAATCCTGTTTCTTCTCAATCAGCTTCTTGCTCTCACCGAGAAGGGGCACATCATCTGGGAGCAACGCATTGGCAAAGGCAAGCCATAACGTATAACTCTCACGAAACTTCTTCGCCGCTTCTTTGAGGGCGGGTCGTTTCAGGATTTGTGCAGCTTCGAGCAGGAAGTCTGCGTACAAGCCGCTTTCTGCGCCGTCCGCGGAACCCTTGGTGTTGATCCAATGATAGGCTCCAGGCTGAACCGGTGAACCCGTCAGTGCGTGATGTATGCGAACCCCGGGAGCAAAGAACCGTTCCCAGCTTTGCTTATTGCGCTTGTTGACCAGCATCTCAGCCAGTTTTTCATAGGCGGCGAAGCCAAAGTTGCCGCGTGCCCCGCGGAGGTTCTTGGGTAAATAGACTGATCGTCTGGCAAATGCCCTTATGGACGGCGCTCGCCAGTTTCGTCGTTTGCGGCGCGTCCAGCGTCATCAAGCGGTATTTATCATCCTTCACGCGCCCGCGTGCTTTTGTCAGATCTGCCATGGAGACGTGAAAGGCTGACGCGATGGCGACAGTTTTACCATCCGACTCGAGAGCAACGATGGGCACCATACCCCACATCGGTTCGTCCGCAAGAAGATAGTTATACGGCAGGCTAAACTGATCTGCCTAGACGATAGGATACAGTCCGCTTTCCAGGGTGTTCATCAAATTCTCTTCATGTGGAAGATATCCCTTGTATTCGAACGTGAAATAACCAAACGCAATCCCGCCGCTCACGCCAAGCAGAAGTGCCTCCGAATATGGTTTGCCTGTGTGCGGCGCCCGAACACCCTGTAACGCCAGCGCGTTATGAATACTACCAGTCTCCGAGTGTCTGCCATTAAGTGGAGTCTTTGTTTTCATTGTTGCCTCCGATCTGAACTTCTGGCATTATATGCAGTCGTAAACGGAGAAACAGAAATTAGCGACATACTTTGCACTTTTTACTTTCCTATCGAAAAACAGAAAAACACTGTATAGCGTAAAGGCAATTGCTCTCTGCGGCGGTTTGAGCTTGGACTTTATTTCCTGATAGAATAGATATTCTTTACAAGAAAGGTAAAGAGCTTCCAAACTAAATGTATCCTAACTTTCGCCTCTTCTGGCGCACCACCTACCGGTCCTTTTTCAAGACAGAACACACCCCCGCCCGCCTGACACGAAAACGTATTATTTTCCTCCTGCTGTTTTACACAGTTTGGCCCATTGGACAGCTCATCCATTGGTTCTGCTTTTTTCTGGATGACATCCTTTTCCGCAGGCACAAGACACAAAAGGTTGAAAAACCACTCTTCATCCTGGGGAATTTACGCAGCGGCTCCACCTTCCTGCATCGCCTGCTCTCTCGCGACTCGGAGACGTTCACCAGCCTGACCACGTGGGATATTTATCTCACCCCCTCAGTGACACAAAAGAAGATCACACAGCTCGTTTCCCGAATCGATAATAAACTGGGTGGCCATCTACATCGTCTTCTCCTCGAATTTGATCGGCGCACGCTTGGACAAATCAAGATCCATCGCATCTCGTTTTTCCAGCCCGAGGAAGATGAAAATATTCTCTTGCATCTCTGGGATTCGTTTTGGGTCAGTTTCCTCTTTCCCTTCCTGGATGAATTTCCGAAGTACCAGCACTTCGACGAGGCACTGACGCCGGCGCATAAGCGCCGCATCATGAGCTTTTACAGATCCATGCTGCAGCGCCACATGTATGCTACCGGAAAGAAGTACTTTGTTGCCAAGAATCCGGCTTTCAGCCCGAAGATCGAAACCTTGCTAGAGTTCTTCCCGGATGCACGCATTATCTATTTAGCACGCAACCCGCTGGATATGCTGCCTTCCGCAATCTCCTGGATTAATTACGCACGACGCGTGTTCACCGAACCAAAGGAAAAATATCTTTATCAGGATGAGATCCTGGATTTCACGCAACACTGGTATCGTTACCCGCTCCGATATCTGGACGCGCATCCCTCGCCCCGGCACTTGATTCTGAACTACGACGATCTGATTCAGCGCCCGGAACAGGTGATTCGCGCCTTCTACGAACAATTTGGTTATCCTGATAAACCCGGTCTGGACGATATCGTGGATCAGGCTGTCAAAGAGACTTTAGCGTTTAATAGCGACCACATCTATTCGTATGAAGAAATGGGGTTTACCCGCGAGCAGATCGTTGAAATCTATGCGGATATTTTTGAACGTTTTGGTTTCGATAAGCGTGAGCATGAATTCGCAGGAACCCCGAAATTTGTAAAAGTCTCGCCAATCGATTAAGTAAATCCGCCCGAAGAATTTCTTCGTGCGGATTGTTTAGTTCCAATATTCTTCCTGTTACAATGCAGGGACTTCTTCATTACGATTTTTTTGCACGCGGCGTAGATGGCTCAATACGACTCGTCTTGCGTCCAATTAACTTATCTACGCGGATTTTCGCAGCCTCCGCTTCTGATTCTTCGGTGGAGGCTTTACTTGCGCGAGGAACCTTGTGTAGAGCTTCTGATTCCTCTACTTCAGCCTTTTCACGAATCTGATCCACTGGACCGCTTCGCTCATATTCCTCTTCCCAATTTTCCGCAAACTTGAGATTAATCGCTTTGTAGCGCACCATCAATAAAACCGCGCCCACGATCGCCATCAGCGCCGCGAAGATGGTAGTGTAACTGATCCCCAGCGAGGCGATCTTGGGCTGGTCCGGGCGAAAGAACTCGATGATGACACGTCCAATGCCAGCCAGCACCAGCCAGCCGGCAAAGATCGTCCCGGGTTTCAGTTCCTCTTTGTAACGGCGCGAAAGCCACAGTAGGAGTCCAGCAGAGGCAAAGTTCCACAACATCTCGTAGGCGAAGGTCGGATGGAAACGAGTAGATTCTAAGGGATATAAGCGCAAGTCTCGATATTGCGGCAGGCGGTGTTCGGCGGAGATCGGGATCCCCCAGGGAAGCGTCGTCGGCGGTCCGTAGAGCTCCTGATTGACAAAATTTGCTAACCGTCCGATCCCCTGCCCAACGAGAGCAGCGGGTCCGGCAGCATCCAGAAAGAGCCAGGGGTCAAGATGATTCCGCCGAAGATAGAACAGGAGAGCCAGCGCCCCAAACAGAAAACCGCCAAAAATATGTAATCCCCCCTCCCAAACGCGGATCATGCTGGCAGGGTCTTCCAGATAGGCTCGGTTGCCGCCCAAGACGGCGTTCAGGACATACCAAAGACGTGCCCCGATAATACCAGCAGGCAGCACCCAGATGAGTGCATCCCAGATGCGTTCACCGTTCTCACCGCGGCGCCTTAACTCACGTTCTACGATCAGGGAACCGGCGATGACACCAACCATCACGATCACACCATACCAGCGTAAAGAGAAATTCCCAATTGTGAAAATCACAGGATCGATCATGTACACCTCAAGATAAAATTTCACAGATTATACCGCCTCGTCGGTATGTACCACATTCGCGCTCTGGCACAAGCCTGAAAACCAATATTAACATTTTGTTATTTTTATCACATTCAACTTGTGAAAAAATGCACATTGTGATATAGTGGGTCAACTTAGGAGAATATCTCTAAGCCTGGTGTTTCAAACAGGAGATTTATGGATCCAGTTTCACTTTCGAGATTGCAGTTCGGTCTAACGACCATCTATCACTTTCTTTTTGTCCCCCTAACCCTGGGGCTGGGGTGGTTTGTCGCTTACATGCAGACTCGCTACTATCAAACCCAGGACGAGCCCTGGCGTAAGATGGCAAAGTTTTGGGGAAAGCTATTCCTCATCAATTTTGCAATTGGTGTCGTGACCGGTATTGTCCAGGAGTTTCAGTTCGGCATGAACTGGTCTGAATATTCCCGCTACGTGGGCGATATCTTCGGCGCTCCCCTGGCAATCGAGGCACTGATGGCGTTCTTCCTGGAATCGACCTTCTTGGGCATCTGGATCTTCGGCGAGGGTCGTGTGCCCAAAAAGGTTCATTTGGGCGCGATTTGGATGGTGGCAATTGCCTCGAACCTGTCTGCCCTTTGGATCTTGCTCGCCAATGGCTGGATGCAACATCCGGTCGGCTACATCATCAACGAGGTGACGGGGCGCGCTGAGCTAGTTGATTTCCTTGCACTGATCACCAACCCAAAAGGCTGGCTGTTCTTCTGGCATACAATTGCGGCAGGGTTCGCGACTGCCAGTTTCTTGATTCTGGGCATCAGCGCGTATCACATCGCTCGCAGACAATACCTAGAGGTATTCAAACCCTCTTTTCGGATAGCAGCGTTGGTCGGATTGATCGCCGGCATCCTGGTGTTCCTGGGAGGCCATACTAACGGACAGTTCATGTATGAAACTCAGCCCATGAAATTTGCCGCCATCGAGGCGCACTGGGAAACTTCCGATCCTGCATCGTTCTCCATACTCACCATTGGTGACCTGACGGGCAAACGTGAGATCTGGTCCATCCGTGTGCCGCGCGTGTTAAGCTTGCTCGCCTGTAACAACTTGACGTGTGAAGTACGCGGCGTAGATGACATTCAGAAAGAGTATCAGGTGAAGTACGGACCGGGCAATTATATTCCGCTGATCGTAGTCACCTACTGGGCGTTCCGCATCATGATGACGATCGGCCTTCTCATGATGGCATTATCGTTCTTCTTCCTGTTCGCCACGCGCAAGCCCTTTGAAAACGCAAAATGGATGAAGTGGGTACCCTGGGTAATTGCATTGCCCTACATTGCCAACACAAGTGGCTGGATCCTGACCGAGATGGGACGCCAGCCCTGGATCGTTCAGGGGCTGCTCACCGTGGAAAAAGGAGTCTCGCCGAACCTTACCACGCTGGACCTGTTGATCTCTTTGATTGGCTATATCGTGGTCTATGGCTCCGTCGGGGTCGCCATGGCATACCTGATGAAGAAGTATGCCGTCGCCGGACCCGATGCTGCACTCCACGAATCGGTGGATGTGGAGTCCGAGCGCGGAGGCTTCAGTGAAGTTTTGCCCATCGGTGCGCAAGACTAGAAAAGAGGCACGATATGTCTTATGAATTTCTCCAAACCTTTTGGTTTATTCTGATCGCCATCCTGTGGATCGGGTTCTTTTTCCTGGAAGGATTCGACTTTGGGGTGGGGATGCTCCTGCCCTTCCTCGGCAAAAACGACACCGAACGCCGAGCCATTATCAACACGATCGGCTCGGTCTGGGACGGCAACGAAGTCTGGCTGATTACAGCCGGCGGCGCGATGTTCGCGGCGTTCCCCCACTGGTATGCCACAATGTTCAGCGGCTTTTACCTGGCTCTGTTTCTTCTCGTGATTGGCTTGATCTTGCGTGGCATTTCGTTTGAATATCGCTCGAAGGATTCGAATCCCGTTTGGCGCAATCGCTTCGATTGGATGATTGCGATTGGGTCCTTCCTTGCCTCGTTTCTACTGGGTACAGCGTTTGCAAATTTGGCGCGCGGCGTTCCCATCGACGAGAACATGATATATACCGGTAACTTATTTACTCTGTTAAATCCCTACGGACTGATCGGCGGCGTGACAACTGTGACCGTGTTCCTGCTGCACGGTGCAAACTTCCTCGGGCTTAAACTGGAAGGTGAATTGCGCGATCGCGTCCACAGGCTTTCTAAGAGAATCTACGTGGCTGCTGTGATGGTCACCACGCTTTTGCTCGTAACGACCTATATTTACACGGATATTAGCCGCAAGCTGGGTATTAATCCTGGCATCACACCAATCGCATCCTATGCTGCGTTATTCGTCACCATTTTCTTCATTAACCGCAGGATGGAAGGCTGGGTATTTATCATGACCGCCCTGCATATTGTGTTGACCCAGATCACGTTTTACACATTGATGTTCCCGCGCGTGATGATCTCCAGCACCAACCCGGCTTATAATCTCACAATCTACAACGCCTCCTCCTCACAATACACCCTGACAGTGATGTCCATCATTGCCTTGATTTTTGTGCCGATCGTCCTTCTCTATCAGGGCTGGACGTACTACATGTTCCGCAAACGAATCACTGCCGATAAACAAAGCCTGGTTTATTAGTTCAGCCCGTGGGTCCCTTACTTTCACATCTGTAAATGCACCATAGGCTTTTATCCCTTACACGTGATTCCCGCTTCGCTCTGCTCACCACGATTCTCTCCGGATTCTCGATTGGTCTGCTGACCATCGGCCAAGCCTATTTACTCAGTCGTACAGTCAATGGGGTTCATCTGGATGGGCAGACTCTCGCACAGGTCGGGCATTGGCTGCGATTGCTTCTTATCGTTATTACGGGGCGCGCGCTGCTCACATGGGTTAATGAGGTCAGTGCCAACGCGCTTGCAGTCAAGATCAAAACGGATCTACGTGAGCGGCTCTTCCGCCATATTATGCAGCTGGGTCCTGCCTACACACGCGGGCAGCGCACCGGTGAGCTGACCACGGCCGCGGTCGAAGGGATCGAAGCGCTGGATGCCTATTACAGCCAGTACCTTCCACAGCTTGTCATCACGGCGTTAGTGCCAATCACTATCCTGCTGGTCGTCTTTCCCATTGACTTGCTCTCCGGAGTTGTTCTGCTGGTCACTGCGCCCTTGATTCCCTTCTTCATGATCATGATTGGCAAAGGGGCGGAGATCGTCACCAAAAGACAATATCAAACCTTATCGCGCCTTTCAGCACATTTCCTCGATAGCCTGCAGGGACTGACCACCCTGAAACTATTTGGTCAATCCAAACCGCACGCGAAAAATATTGAAACGACCAGCAACCAGTTCCGCGACAGAACCCTAGATGTTCTGCGCATCACATTCCTCTCTGCCCTGGCTCTGGAGCTGCTGGCAACCCTCAGCACCGCGGTCATTGCTGTGGAGATCGGGTTCCGCCTGCTGTATGCACGGATGGAATTTTTCGAAGCCTTCTTCATCCTTGTCTTGGCGCCCGAATTCTATCTGCCGCTGCGAATGCTCGGCGCGCGCTTCCATGCTGGAATGGCTGGTACCAGCGCTGCAAAACGGATCTATGAAATATTGGATACACCAGTGGACAGTAATCCGTTAGTAGTAATCGGTGACCCGGCTCAGGAAGAAGTATCGTCCATTCAGTTCGAAAACGTTGGATACTCATATCGTGAAACAACAACACCTGCACTCGAGGACATCAATTTAGAAATAAGAGCAGGGCAGCATATTGCCCTAGTTGGTCCCAGCGGTGCGGGGAAATCTACACTGATAAATCTTTTGCTTGGCTTTGTTCAACCCACATCCGGCGCAATCACCGTTAACCATGAATCGCCAATTGCTAATTACAAATTACTCAATCATATTGCCTGGGTCCCACAAAAGCCTTATCTTTTCCACGACACAGTGGCAGCCAATATCTGTCTGGGCAAGCCAGATGCCACAGACGAAGAGAGGGTCCAAGCTGCCAGAGCAGCATATCTGCATGATTTTATTGAAACTCTGCCTGAAAAATATCAAACCATGATTGGCGAAGGCGGTGCGCGTCTCAGCGGCGGGCAGGCGCAGCGTCTCGCTCTTGCCCGCGCCTTCCTCAAAAACGCGCCGATCCTCATTCTGGATGAGCCCACCTCCAGCCTGGATCCCGAAACGGAGTCCTTGCTGGAGGAATCCACCCGTCGCCTCATGCAAGGACGAACAGTCATCACCATCGCCCACCGTTTGAACACGATTTTCAGAGCCGATAACATTATCGTTCTCGATGAGGGTCGCATCGTTGAGTCAGGTACCCATGCTGAATTACTTGCTCAGAATGGTGTATACGCGGCGATGGTAAAAACGTATGAAAATTCAGTTGAAGATAATCGAGGAATAGGAAGTGAAACAATAAAAGTTGGAAAGGCTGGTGGGGGAAAGTTCAGGTATCCTGTTCCTGGTCTCCAGTCTCCAATCTCTAATCCCCAATTACCGCTTGCTAATTACTCCTCCATTCTCTCCCGCCTCCTCTCCTTTCTCCAGAGTTCCTGGAAATGGGTAGCGCTGTCCGTCCTGCTCAGTACTCTCACCATCGGATCGAGCGTGGCGCTGATCGGCACATCGGCATGGTTGATTGCTACGGCAGCCCTGCATCCCTCGGTGGCAGATCTCGGCGTTTCCGTAGTCGGTGTGCGTTTCTTTGGCATCAGCCGCGGACTCTTCCGCTACCTGGAACGGCTTGTCTCGCATAACGTGACGTTCCGTTTGCTTGCCCGCTTGCGCGTCTGGTTTTATGAGAAGCTCGAGCCGCTCGTACCCGCGCGGTTGATGGACTACAAAAGCGGTGACCTGCTGGCACGCGTCATCGGCGATGTAGAGACTTTGGAGAACTTCTATGTGCGCGTGATTTCTCCCTTGCTGACCGCTGTGCTGATCGGACTCCTAGTTGCCGTATTCTTCGCCTCTTTCTTCCCATCCATTGCCCTTGTGTTGATTAGCTTCTTTCTCCTTTTAGGTCTGTTCCTGCCCCTGTTCATTCAGTTTGTGAGCCGCATACCAGGACAGCGACTGATACAGGAGCGTGCAGAAATCCAAGCCCAGCTTGTGGATGGAATTCAGGGACTGGCAGATTTGCTCGCCTTTGGACGCGCCAGGGACCGGCTGCAGCAAATCGCGATCGCTGGAACAACCTATGGCGCCACCCAGAAACAGATGGCGCGTATTAGTGGAGTTCATTCGGCGTTGGGGGTGTTGCTGACCAATTTGGCTGTCTGGATTGTACTGTTCCTCGTGATTCCTCAGGTCACAGCCGGCGTCATCGAGGGAGTCATGCTGGGCACATTTGCCCTGATGACTTTGGCATCCTTCGAGGCTGTTATGCCTCTGCCACTCGCCGCACAGATGTGGAATGCTTCGCGTGAAGCTGCAAAGCGATTATTTGAGGTCGTAGATACCAAGCCTGCGGTGAAGGATGATATCCAAAGTGAGGGACGCGATTCTCGCTATTCGAGTATCGAATTCTCGAAGCTTTCATTTTCGTATCCAAGCCAACTCACACCTGCCTTACAGAATATAACGTTTAAAGTTCCTGCTGGTAAATCTGTTGCCATCGTCGGTCCGAGCGGAGCGGGCAAGAGCACGCTTGCGAATCTTCTGTTCCGGTTTTGGGATTATGAAGTAGGGGGGATCACACTGGGCAACAAGTCCCTCAAGACACTGAACCAGGAGGATGTCCGGCGACAATTCGCTCTCGTTTCCCAGAACAGTTACTTCTTCAATACCACCATCCGTGAAAATTTGCGGCTGGCGCGTCGATCCGTCAGTCAGCAGGATATCGAAACAGCAGCACGCGCTGCGCAAATCCATGAATTCATTCGGTCCCTTCCGAAAGGTTACGATACGCTCATCGGCGAACAAGGCTTAAGGCTCTCAGGGGGTGAGCGCCAGCGGCTGGCAATTGCACGCGCGTTGCTCAAGGACTCCCCAATTCTCATTCTTGACGAACCCACAGCGAACCTGGACCCGCAAACTGAAAAACACGTCCTGGCTACTCTCTTTGAAATCATGCAGGAAAAGACCTCCATCCTGATTACACACCGCCTGGTTGGGCTGGAAAATGTGGACGAGATTCTGGTCATGGATCGGGGTCAGATTGTAGAACGTGGCACACACGGAGAGTTATTAGCTTATAAAGGTCTTTACCGCCGATTATGGGATATCCAAAATCAGATTTTGTCTGACCAGTTCGCTCTGCCTGTTTCACAGATTTGAAAGCTTTATAGGAAAACTATTAACAGTGCTTGCACCGCCTCCTTGAACATGCTATAATATTGGCAATTCCCCAGCTGCGTTACAGACTTATGAGGCGGAATCTGGATGCACAGCAATCTAACCTGTACGGGTTCCGCGTAAACAGACTTTGATAGAAAATCCACACCTATCCACAACCTAAGGGACGTTACCAGAGTGCCGGATGCATTCTGGGCAATCTTTGTATTCATTCCATTCTATTCCCCACACTACGAGAAAAGACTATGAAAATACTTGAACTTGAGAACGAACCTCTTTCCAAGCTGCGCGCCATTGCGAAGGGACTCAACATCCCGAACGCCAACCGCTTGAAGAAAGAGACACTTGCTATGCAAATCCGCGAGGCAGAGGCGCAAAAAGAAGGCATTGAGCTGCGCGGCGGAATCCTCGAGATTATGAGCGAAGGGATCGGCTTTTTGCGAGCCACAAACTATCGGATCAGCGATCAGGATGTTTACGTCTCGCAGGCTCAGCTCCGTCGTCACGAGCTACGAGCAGGCGACCTGGTGATCGGGCAGGTGCGACCGCCGCGTGAAAGCGAACGTCATTTCGGATTGCTAAAGGTTGAATCGATCAACGGCGTGGAACCCGAAGATGCTGCGCACCGACCGGTCTTCGAAAACCTGACGCCCATCTTCCCCGATAAACGCTTCGATCTCGAAACCGACCACGATACGCTCGCTCCACGCCTGATCAACCTTGTCGCTCCGATCGGCCGGGGCCAACGTGGATTGATCGTCTCCCCCCCAAAGGCGGGAAAGACAACCATTCTGAAACAGATTGCCAACTCGATTTCAACCAAATATCCCGATGTCCATTTGATCGTCGCTCTGATCGGCGAGCGTCCGGAAGAAGTGACCGACATGGACCGCTCCGTGGACGCCGAGGTCGTTGCATCTACATTCGACGAACCGGTTACCTCTCATGTGCGGACAGCAGAACTCGCCTTAGAGCGGGCTAAGAGACTCGTGGAGATCGGCCGTCACGTGGTAATCTTGATGGATTCGATCACGCGGCTGGCGCGTGCCTACAACCTGGTGGTCAACCCCTCCGGGCGTACGCTTTCAGGTGGTATGGACCCGTCGGCGCTGTATCCACCGAAACGCTTTTTCGGCGCCGCCCGCAATATCGAAGAAGGCGGCTCCCTGACTATTATCGCCACCTGTCTGGTGGACACAGGCTCTCGTCTCGACGACGTGGTCTTTGAAGAATTCAAAGGCACCGGTAATATGGAATTGCATCTCTCTCGCAAATTGCAGGAACGCCGTATCTTCCCTGCCGTGGACATCGAACGCTCTTCGACTCGTCGCGAGGACCTGTTGCTGGGACCCGACCTGCTGCAGCGTGTGTGGTTGATGCGCCGTATGTACATCCAGATGATTTCGCCGCAGCCGGCGGGCGCAGGTATGGATCAATCCGTCGCGACCGAAGCGATCGTCACCCGCCTCGACCGTGCCCGTAACAATCAGGAGTTCCTGGAGAATCTGGGAAGAGACTCTTAACGTCCTGCCAATAAACCCTGCTTTCCAAAATGGCTACGCTTTCCTCCTACTTCAACAACCACCGCTTCAGCATCATCAGCTGGGCTGTCACACTTGTGCTTGTGGCAGGGATGATCCTGGGGGCATTCAAGTGGAAGGAAGCTCAACGAGGAGGGCAGGCACTTATTCCTATCCCCACAGCCGCATCGGAGAAAAAGCAGCCAGACGTTCCCATGCCTGCGCTGGGGGGACCGCTGGCATTTGCTGCCATCGAACGAGAAATTCAGATCAAGACTAACGTACCCGCCGACAAGCCGCGTTATGATATCGAAGAATACCGTGTCGTGCGCGGGGACTCAGTCTTTGCGATTGCCGAGTCCTTTAAGGTGCAGCCAGAAACGGTTTTGTGGGCAAACTATGATGTTTTACAGGATGACCCTCACAGCCTTGCGCCTGGAATGGTACTGAAGATTCCTCCGACCGATGGCATCTACTATCAGTGGAAGGAAAATGATACGCTGGAAGGCGTTGCCAATGAATTTAAGGCATCTGTGGACGACATCCTGAATTATCCCGGCAACGATATCGATCTGGCTAGCCCGAAGATAGATTCCGGCTCCTGGGTGATGGTGCCTGGCGGCGAACGCGAGTTCGTGCAGTGGTTGGTGCCAACAGTAGCGACCGGCGCTTCCGGGACTTCTTCTACCAGTGAGAGTTCCTGCCCGGGTGGAGCCGTGGGAAGCGGAGGCTTTGTCTGGCCGGCTGATGTTCACAGCCTCTCCGGCAACGATTACTGGTCCGGGCATCTCGGCATTGATATTGCCGACGGTCAAGGCCAGCCGGTCTATGCAGCGGATAGCGGTGTCGTCACGATGGCGCAGGGCGGCTACAACTATGGCTATGGCAATGTGATCCAGATCGATCACGGAAATGGATATTCGACCGTCTATGCCCACTTAAGCTCGATCGGTGTGGGGGTCTGTGAAAGCGTGGGCGCCGGGCAGTGGATTGGCGCTGCTGGAAATACAGGCAACTCTCAAGGCGCGCATTTGCACTTCGAAGTCCGGCAGAACGGCGGGTTTATCAATCCCTGGTTCGTCTTACCGTAAATCAAAACCCTACAGGTTTTCCTCCAACCTGTAGGGTTTCATTTCAATGAATCAACACGAACTTAAGAAGGCTCTTTCCAAGCTTCCATTAGGGGATGTTCGCTATTTCGATTCCATCGGCTCGACGAATACTGAGGCGCTTGCTTGGGCGACGGGCGGCGCCAGGGACCTTTCCCTCGTGATCGCAGATGAGCAAACCGAAGGACGAGGTCGCCTTGACCGCAAATGGTTCACACCCAGGGGAACCGCGCTTGCCTTGAGTATTATCCTCCGTCCTACAACCACAGAAAAACCCTTACTCACCAGGATCGTAGGGCTGGCTGCTCTTGCCGTTGCAGATTCCCTGCGGATGCGTGGTCTCGTTTCACAGATCAAGTGGCCCAACGACGTGCTCTTGAATGGGCGCAAAGTGGCTGGCATCCTGGTTGAGTCAGTATGGTCTGGCGAAGAGGTGGAAGGCATCGTCATTGGCATTGGCTTGAATGTGCTGAAAGGGGCTGTACCGTCCGACGAGTCCTTGCAATTTCCCGCTACCTCCCTGGAAGAATCCCTGGGACCGCTGGTGGAGCGCGAAAAGGTCCTGCACGATATTCTGGCAGGACTGATCGCTCTCCGCCCTCACATGGTTTCCGACTCGTTCATCGCTTCGTGGGAGAGGGCGCTTGCTTTCATCGGCGAAGAGGTCCAGGCCGAACAGGGAGATGGACACAGGGTCGCCGGCAAATTACTCGGGTTAGAATCCGATGGGAGTCTAAAGATCCTGGAGGAGACGGGCAAAGCCGTAACAGTACGATTTGGGGATGTGCGACTACGCCCGCGAGCGTGATATACTTCGCCCGCAACGAGGTCACCATGTTTGATAATCTACGTGACTCCGCAGAGTCATCTTTCTACGAAGAAGAACCAAACGATCTTTATAAGGAGCCGGTCGCAGACCCTGCTCCCCGACGCCGCGCGGTCGCCCGCAACGGACGTTTTCTCGGCATGACTGCACAACAGCGGTTTCTGATCTCTATCATGCTATTATTTACTGTCTGCATTATTGGTACTCTGGCAATGTTTGTGCTGGAGAAAATGTCGCTGTTCTAAGGCTTAATTGCAATTGCGACTTTCCAGACACCGTCCGCAGGAAAGGTGCTGTCGCCTTTTCTTTCTGAGAAGCCCCTGACCCCAAGACGCTTCGAAGAGTCTTTGCTACCAAAATAAAAGAAGTCCAGTGCGTTCACTGGACTTCTTTGCTATACCAACTGGGGCTGCGCCTCTTCCACCTTTTCGTCGCCGTTGAGCGCAGCACCTGCTTTTTTTAGATCCTCCGCAGCAATGCGCGCCACAGATGCCACGCTATCGCCCGGCTGCGGTTTGATCAGGTGCACTCCACGTGTAGAACGGCCCGCCTGCCTCACATCCTTGACCTTGATGCGGATCGCCACCCCGTTGGAGGTGATAATCGTCAGGTCATCTGCTTTCTGGATCACGCGTGCTGCCACGATCTTGCCGACATCCTGCAACGCTTTCTGATCGATCGTCGAAATTCCATTTGTGGCGCGTCCTTTGGGGGCATAAGCACTCAACGGAGTCTGTTTCCCGAAGCCAGTACTCGTGATCACAAGCAATGAGCCATCCTGTTCTACGACGTCCATGCTGGTGACGCAATCACCGTTCAGGAGGCGGATCGCTTGCACCCCGGCAGCCTGGCGTCCCATGGCGCGGATCTTGTTTTCGTTGAAGCGCAGGGCTTGCCCATTCTCCGTTACAAAGATGACCTCATCATTCCCGCTGGTCAAGCGTGCCCATCCCAGCTTGTCACCCTCATCCAAGGACATAGCAATCAGACCGGAAGGCCGGACGGCCGCGAATTCCTCCATAACCACCCGCTTCACTTTGCCACGGATGGTTGAAAGTACGCAGTATCCATGCGCGGAGAAATCGGAAACGGCGATGGCGGCTGTGATACGCTCGTTAGGTCCCAACGAAAGCACATTCACGAGGGGAATCCCTTTCGCTGCACGGTCAGCATCGGGGATCTGATAGACTTTTTCCGAATATACCTTACCCCAATCCGAGAAGAAGAGCATTGTGTCCAGGCTGCGCGCCGGAATCAACGCGACGACCGTGTCTTCCTCCTTCGTGGTGTGCCCCATCACCCCGCGCCCGCCGCGGCTCTGCGAACGAAATGCCGAAGCCGCCACACGCTTCACATACCCGCGTTCGGTGAGACTGATGAGCACCGCCTCATCCTGGACCAAATCCGCCTCGCTGAGCGTTTCGGTGGCGTCGGCAGCGATGCGCGTGCGGCGGTCGTCGCCATATTTCTCGGCGAGGTCATGCATATCATCCTGGATGAGCGCCAGGATCTTCTTCGGGCTCGCTAACAGATCCTCCAGCCGCGCGATCTGCTCGGTGACTTGTTTATGCTCTTCTTCGATCTTCCAGCGCTCGAGAGCCGCTAGGCGGCGCAACTGCATGTCCAGGATCGCCTGCGCCTGGATTTCACTCAATTTGAAACGCTGGACCAGGTTTTCCTTGGCAACGTCAGCATCCTGTGACTCGCGGATCGTTTTAATGACCGCGTCGAGGTTTGCCAGCGCGATCAGATACCCATCGAGGATATGCTGGCGGGCGCGGGCTTTCCTGAGCTCAAAATTCGTCCGGCGAACGATGACTGTCTGCCGATGCTCGATAAAGATCTGTAGAGCACGCTTCAGCGGCAGCGTACGCGGCTCGCCATCTACCAGTGCCAGCAACTGCACGCCGAACGTCGATTGCAGGGCAGTATATTTATAAAGCTGGTTGAGGACTTTCTTAGGCTGTGCGCCGCGCTTGAGCTCGATGACGATGCTCATACCGCGCTGATCCGACTCATCACGCAAATCGGAGATCTGGTCTATCCTGTCTTCCCGGACCAGTTCAGCGATCCGCTCGATCAGGGTTGATTTATTAACCTGATATGGGATTTCGGTAATGATGATTTCGTGCCTGCCGCTTTTCCCCTCTTCGATGTGGGCAACGCCACGCACCACCAGACGTCCCTTCCCGGTTGCGTACGCCGACTCGATTCCCTCGCGTCCGACAATGATGCCTCCCGTCGGGAAATCTGGACCTGGGATGCGTTTCATCAGCTCGTCCAGCGGGATATCGTCCATCGTGTCGTAGTTGTCGATCAGGAAGCTGACCGCATCGGTCAGCTCGCGCAGGTTGTGTGGCGGTATATTGGTCGCCATACCAACCGCGATACCTGCCGTACCGTTCAGCAGCATGTTGGGGACGCGCGCAGGCAGGACGAGCGGCTCCTCCAGCGAGTCGTCGAAGTTCGGGCCGAAATCGACCGTATCCTTGTCGATATCGGCAAGCAATTCTTCGGCTAAGCGGTGCAGGCGGGCTTCCGTGTAACGCATGGCAGCCGGCGCGTCGCCGTCCACCGAGCCGAAATTACCCTGACCATCCACAAGCATGTAACGCATGGAAAAATCCTGCGCCATGCGCGCCATGGTCTCGTAGACTGCCGAGTCACCATGCGGGTGGAACTTACCGAGTACCTCACCGACGATACGAGCCGATTTTTTGTACGAGGTATTCGAGCGCAGACCCAGCTCCTGCATGGCGTAAAGGATGCGGCGATGGACAGGTTTCAGTCCATCACGGGCATCTGGCAGGGCGCGCGCTACGATCACGCTCATGGCGTAATCCAGGTAGGCTTCACGCATCTGGGAGTCGATATCTACTTGTTGGACGTTTCCGTTTTGACCATTTAAGGGGGTTTCTTCTGCCATAGTTTCTCTTCAATAAGCGGTATTGGCATAAAAAAGATACGAAGGACGAGATTCTGTGACTCCGCATCTTAACTAATGAAGGATATGCCTGATTTACTCTTATTATACCACTCCTCGATCCATCTCCGACGGCTACGCCGCCCCCTTCTCCTCACCCAAATCAGGAGGGGGAAGAGAATGATAGCGGAGAGAACATAAAAGAAAAACTCGCTTTCCAGCGAGTTTCATTCCTGAGTGCCGAAGGTGGGACTTGAACCCACATGAGGGAACCCTCACTACGCCCTGAACGTAGCGCGTCTGCCAATTCCGCCACTTCGGCTTTTTTTCTGCGCCCTGAATTTTATCTCAAAGATGTGTTTTGTCAACCTGGTGTGAATTTTGGAATGGAAAAAACGAGGGGCCGATGGTTGAACACTACCACTTTCTAAATTGCAATCAAAATCGCATATAGCAGGTGGAACAAAATTTAAGCGGCTGCGTCATGTAGATGCTTTGTAAGACAGAAACGTTACGAGCAATCAAGATTCAGTACTGTTAGGGGATACAACTTGATCGATGATATTGCGTTAATAGATATAGAAAGGAGGATAACATGTTCATCATCATTGTATCGGTCCTTCTGCTCGTGTTCCTCGCCCTCGCCGGCGCGGACCTGCTTGTCTCGAATATCAATTCGGATGAGCTGAGCAACATGGGTGTCGAGGAAAAGTCATGACCCTGGACGCTCAACGCCACTAGCCCGATGTCACGCCATACCAGGCAAACGACATCGGGCTTTTTATTTAAGGGCAAAGGTATAATCAGAGAAAATTTCACCGAGGCAATAATGGATTTCGCTCTCTCACAAGAACATCAGATGACACGAAACATGGTGCGTGGTTTTGCGCAAAAAGAGATCGCGCCCGTCATCAAGGAATATGATCGTAAGCAGGAACCGATTCCCTTCGCGCTCAAACGTATGGGTGAGCTTGGGATTCTCGGATTGCCCTTTCCTATCCGCTATGGCGGCGCAGGGATGGATTACATTGCCTGGGGGCTCGCCTGCGAAGAATTGGAAGCGGTGGATACCTCCCTGCGGGTGGTGATGTCTGTCCATACCGGCTTGTGCGCGATGACAGTCTTCCAGTGGGGAACGGAAGAGCAAAAGCAGAAGTTTCTGCTCCCGCTGGCGAAAGGGGAAAAGATCGGCTGCGGCGTATTCACCGAGCCTGGTATGGGGTCGGATGTAGCAGCGATGCATACCTCCGCAAAGCAGGATGGAGATTCCTACATCCTGAACGGGGAGAAGATGTGGATCTCACTCGCCTCCAAAGCAGATTTCGCCTTAGTCACCGTTAAGACGAATCCGTCTGCCCGAAAGGCTTCCGAAGGGCTATCGTCTTTCATCGTGGACCTGCACAGTCCTGGCGTGACGCGCGGCGACATCCACGGTAAGCTGGGCGTGCGCGCCGGCGCGACGGGCTGGATCAATTTTCAGGATGTGCGCGTTCCCGCTGAGAATCGAATCGGCGAGGAAGGCGAAGGTTTCAAGATCACGATGACAGCCTTCGACCACGGACGTTATACGGTTGCATCCGGCGCGACGGGCATCATCCGGGCAGCGTTAGAAGCGAGCGTAAACTATGCCAGGTCGCGCACAACTTTTGGTAAACCTATCGCCAAACACCAGCTCATCCAAGAAAAGATCGCCAAAATGGCACAGGATTACCAGGTCGCTCACTTGCTCTATCTACAATCCGGCTGGATGCAGAATATGGCGATGCGCAACACCCTGCAGACCTCCTATGCCAAGAAATTCGCCACAGAGGCTTCCTTCAGTGCCGCGAATGAAGCGATCCAGATCCACGGCGCGTATGGCTTCAGCGATGAGTTTGACGTGGAGCGCTATCTGCGCAATTCCAAGGGCGCGATGATCTATGAGGGCAGCTCTGAGATCCAGACGTTGATTCAGGCTGGCTACGCGCTGGGCGAACGGGCGGATAAACCACTGCGCTGCGAATTGCCAGCGTATGATGAAGCATTCTGGCAGGGATGAATTTTTAACCACAAAGGACACTCAGGAACACAGAGGTTCTTGATTCTTTTTGTGCTCCCTGATAGAAATAATGATTAAAGGTTTTCTCAACCCTATATACAAAAGTGAGATTGCTTGGTTGTGGAAAGCCGTGAATCATCCTCGCAATGACGAAATCAAATTGAAACGTAAATCCAATTTTGGAGGAGTCTCTTGAAAATTATCGCTTGTATCAAGCAAGTGCCTGACTCGGAGGCGAAAGTTAGATCCGAAAGCGGGAAAGTTTCATGGGGAGACGCGCCCCTGGTGATCAATCCGTTTGACGAGTATGCGATGGAAGGCGCATTGCAGCAAAAGGAAGCCAACAACGGGAGCACCGTCACGGCGCTATGCATCGGACCGGAATCGGCGAAGGAGGCGCTCAAGCATGCTCTCGCCATGGGCGCGGACGAAGCTATTTTGGTTTCCGACCCTGCCCTTGAGGAAATGGATACGGCTGGCGCAGCGCGTATCCTTGCCGCGGCGATCCAGAAGATCGGCGATGTAGACATGGTCGTTTTTGGACGCCAGACGCTCGATAACGGCGCCGGTACCACCCCCGCGCAGACCGCACGTATCCTTGGGTGGCCCATGCTCGGGCTGGCCGGGCAGATCAAGGTCCAGGACGGACGCGTGACCGTGGAGCGCGTCATTGAGGAAGGCAGGCAAACCGTCAGCGCAAAATTGCCTGCGGTGGTGAGCGTCGTCCAGAGCATTGGCGAGCCGCGCTATCCTTCATTTATGGGAATCCGTAAGGCGTCGAAGGCGAACATCCCGGTTTGGTCATTGAGCGATCTGGGTGCGGGCGCATCTGAACCCATCGTCAAGCGTACCGAAGTGATAAACCCGCCTGTGCAGCAGACCAGTATCGAGATCATCACCGGCGAAAGCCCGTCTGAGATCGCTGACAAGCTCGCCGACAAAATCCTCGCGGAGAAAATCCTATGAAAACTTTGGTCTACATCGATCACTTTAAGGATGAAGTCCAGCCAGCTTCGTGGGAGGCGCTGGGGGTGGCAAAATCCTTTGGTACGGCGAGCGCCATTGTCTTTGGCACAGGCGTGGATGCGGTCGTCGAAGTTGCGTTTGCATATGGGGCTGATGAAGTGCTTGTGGCAGATGACGCCGCGCTGGCGGATTTCCGCGTGGAACCGTATGCGTCCACATTCTCGGCACTCGCTTCCGCGCAGAGCCCGGACCTGATCCTGTTCCCGACAACCGCCCGTACCCGTGAGCTTGCTGCGATGATAGCCGTCGATTTGAATACGGGGGTCATTACGGATGTAACCAGCCTGGAAGCCAGTGGAGGCGCTTCAGCGGTTGTCGCGATGCGCCCGATCTACGAAGGGAAACTGCTGGAAAAGACAGTTTGCTCCACCAAGCCGGTAGTTGCCACTCTGCGCGGGCGTGCCTTCCCCAAGCCGGATGCAGATGCAAGTAAAACAGGCTCTCCAAAAAACGTGGAGGTCAAAGCCGAGGCGCTGACTGAAGTGACAGGCTATTCCGCCTCCGAAAGCGCCGTCAATCTGGGCGATGCAGGTGTGATCGTCTCCGGTGGGCGCGGCGTTTCGAACAATCCCTCCCTTCAGCCGCCTGCAGGACTCGACGAAAAGCAAGCCGAGCTCTGGCGCGCCCAGCAGGGCTTTGCGCTCATCACCGAGCTGGCAAATGTGCTCGGCGGCGCAGTTGGGGCGAGCCGCGCCGCGGTAGACGCCGGATACATTCCCTATGCCAGCCAGGTCGGGCAGACCGGGAAGGTTGTCGCGCCAGATCTGTATATTGCTGCAGGAATTTCAGGAGCCATTCAACACCTGGCGGGCATCCGCGCTGCCAAGAATGTTGTTGCGATCAACAAGGACGCGGATGCGCCGATTTTCAAGGTGGCGCGTTATGGCGTCGTGGGTGATCTGTTTGACATCGTCCCGGCGTTGACGGAAGCGTTTCGGAAAAAACTTGGGAAGTAAACAGGTAAACAATACGACCTTCGAGTGATTTTGCTCGGAGGTCGTGTCGAAAATGCGAAGCAGAGGGCGGAAGTTTTTATTGGAATGAATCAAAAAGGCGACCTCTACAGGTCGCCCTTTTTCTAGTGCTTGTGACTTGCCGTACCAAGTGCATGTTCGTAAACAACCAGGGCATAATACTTCCAGGCGAAGGGCGCGTGATACTCAACCAAAGCAAGACCGTTCTCCATTGCTGATTTATTTTTGAGATTCCTCTCCAGAAACGCAAGCATCTGATTCCATGCTTCCCTTTGCGCGCCGCCTGACTTCACTCCCTCAGCGTTCTGCACGAAAGCGTGAGGCTGCCCATCGTAGATTGTGACTTCGTGCGGCACACGGGCTTCCGTCAATGCTGCATCGAAGGCATGTACCTGCTCGGTAGGGATCGATTGATCGGCTTCCCCAAAAATCCCTAGAACAGGTCCGGGCAACGTGTTCAGAATTTGAGGATCCGTTTCGGGAGAACCATAAAAAACTACGGTGGCGGCAATCTGCCTGTTATGCAGACTATAAGCGAGTGATGTGCGACCACCATAACAGAACCCAACGGTGGCAATTCGATTTGTGTCTACATTTGCTTGCGATCCGAGCCATGTATACACCGAATCAAGGTCGGCATTGACGTTTTCCGGTTTCGTCGAAATCACCTGAAAGATAGCGCGCGGGATCCAGCTTGTAGTAGAGCCGCGGAAAGTATCCGGCGTGATTACCAGATAGCCGTCTTCCGCAAGTAAATCCGCCAGGCTAGTAATCGACTCATTCAGCCCCCAGAATTCATGAATCATAATCACTGTTGGGAAGGGTCCCTCACCATCTGGCTGCGCAACATAAGCACGTACGTCGGGAGCACTGCTCGAGCCTGGAATTATGGTGTTGGCTAGGTTGTCCAGCCGGGCAGACCCTGTGAGGGCATCTACGGCGATAGAACCAGCTAAAAAGACAATCAAGGTTACGAACAATATCAGAACACCAAGTAAAACCTGCTTAAGTCGTTTCATATCTTCCTCTCAGGTCAGGATGCGGTCGTTCGCCGAGGTTTTACCTGCAACTTCTTAGCTTTGCGTTTCTTTCGGTTTTACCAATCTCGCCCCGATGAGAGCAGCCAGGATCATCAGGAGGAATACCGCCAATCCGCCGCAGACCCCAGCGGCGGTGAAGGAAGCAGCCAGTCCTTTAATGCCGACTTCTTCATTCCCAAACACCTTCTGCGAACCGTCTGCATACGTACAGGTCAATTCGGTGTAGTGGCCCGTCCCACCGCTGGGACTGGATGTGGTGGGCGTGCCGAAACCAAAGTCGTCATAAGAATAATCGGTGGCGTCCGGGCAAAGGACATATGCCGTGAGCCTGTCGAATGCAGGTGGCACCGCCGCGATCATCGCGCCGCCAAAGGGCACCAGGAAAATCAAAGAGGCTCCGCCAATCAATAGAACAAGAAGTGCACCAATACAGGAACCATGCCAGCGTTTCATGAAATTCTCCTCAGAAGAATCAGATTCTTTGCGACTTAATGCCTTTGACTGACCATGCTCTTAACACAAGAGGAATGGTCCCATCCAGTGCAAATGGAAGACTATTGTGGATTCTCTGCCGCAGCTGTGAGCGTCGTGATTCCGTCAATGACATGACATATCCCGGCGCGGGGCCCTGTCCGCCGAGGAAGGGAACCCAGTAGTCATCGAAGTTTTTGAAATCCGCCGAAACATCAATGGGACGAACCTGCACCTGAGCAAGGCCAGCGTTCTGAAACAAATCCACCAGAGGCTGCGGGTTGCAAATCGGAAACCGCCGTCCTTCATCAAGGTCACGAGCCCCAGGGTCCAAGTCAATCACCGCGTTCCAGAAATGACGCATCATCTGCATCTTGCCCGCGTAATCCCAAACATATAGAGCCACCACGCCGCCTCTACCAACCGCGCGTGCCATCTCGGCGACCATCTCAGTAGGGTGAGGTACAAAGTTCAAGACCAAGCCAGAGACCGCCGCGTCGAAGACTTCGGATTGGATGAGAAGCGCCTGGGCATTCCCCACTTCAAACTCGGCGCGGGGATCGTTTACTTTGCTCCGCGCAAAATCCACAAAGCCTTCCGAACGGTCGATACCTATTATTTTTTTAGGATTGGCAGCATTGAGAATCGTCTGAGTTAGCACACCGGTGCCAGAGCCTACATCCAGCCATTGACTCCGTTCCGGCACGGCGAGCCAGGGAATAAATTCCTGCGCCACCAGCCGGCTCCAGCGACCGACATAGGGCTCATACGAATCCCCACTTGCCCAAACGTCTCTTGGGGCATCTTTTGTACTCATAAGTACATTCTCCTACAATGAATAAGCCACTTTATTATAATGACTGACGTCACAAATATTATCAAAGAAAAGAGCCAAAGGCGAACTCCTTTGGCTCTTTGTTACGAAGAATTAATGATTTACGGGATGTTGAGGGCTTGAAGGTTAGACAGATAGTGGCAGGTCAATCCGATAGGAGGACGGTAGCAATTCTCCGGCTGCCTGCAGCGACTTTTGCATCTGCAAGCGTGCACGCGCCAGGCGGCTCTTGACCGTCCCTACAGGAACATGAGCTGCCATTGCTGCTTCTTCGTAGGACATCCCCTCAATATCCACCAGAACGAGGACAAGGCGGTAGATGGGCGGTAATTTGTTCAGGCTTTTCTGGATTGCCCCTTCCAGCTCCGTAGTCTCGAATTGCACTTCCGGATCGGCTTGTGCATCCACCAGCCAGTAGCTGGTCTCGATCTCGTCGCCCTCGGCGTTGTACTGTTCGAGAGGCACGGAATGCTGGCGGCGTTTCTTTCGCATCTCGTCGTAGCAGGCATTGACCACCACCCGCGCTAGCCAACTCCGCAGCGAGTCGCCGCGGAAGGTATGGAAGCGGCGAAATGCGGAGATCAGCCCTTCCTGCACAGCGTCGGACGCTACATCTTCATCGTTCAGCAACCGCAGAGCGATGCCAAAGAGCAGACTTTGGTAGTGCAGAATCAACTGGTTGAACGCGTCCAGGTCGCCGCGCTGGGCAGCCTGGATTAACGTCTTCTCGGATACGGGACTATGCTGCAAACCTTTCATACATATACTATACTTCCCCGCTGTTACAAGCCTGTTCCAGCGATGTCACAGTTTTGTAACCTAGCTACACGCTCTTTTAATGTTCCTTTCTCTCAGGCTAATTCGAAGGACGTAAAGCAAACCCCTTTTTCGTGACCGGAAGCCGGATGGTGAACACCGTACCACGCGGCTCTTCCTGGCTACTGCGCACGTCGATGCGCCCACCATGCAAAGCAATAATACGATGCACCAGTGCCAGCCCGAGCCCACTGCCTTCTGTGCTGCGAGCGTTCGAGCCGCGATAGAGCTCCTCAAAGATCTTCGACGCATCTTCCGCAGGGATTCCCGCTCCGGAGTCGGCAACTTCGATCAGGATGGAGCGTCCATCCTCCAGAAGGCGTATCTCCACAGAGTCAGTCTCACAAGTGAATTTAAGAGCATTCTCAACCAGGTTATAGATCGCCAGGACCAGCAAATCGCGGTCGCCCGTGATCGCTGGGAATGGCGATGGCACTCTTGGGATCAAAAGGTTTACCTCGCGCCCTTCATAGGCGGGGAGCGAATGAGCGGCGTCCACAACATCCTGCAACAGGTCGGGCACATCCACCTGCCATAGCTCAATGGGGCGCTCGCCCAAATCCGACAGCTTTCGCAGGTCCGTCAGCAAACGGGTCAGGCGCTCCACAGCATTATTCGCGTTGTCCACCGCGCGCTGACGATCGGCATTCGTGTGGACTTCCTGCATGTTGACGAGGGCGGTGCGCAATCCCGTGAGCGGATTCTTGATCTCGTGATCGAGGCGGCGCAGGAAACGACGGCGTCCCTGTTCGGCGTCCCGTTTCGCCTCCTCCACCTGCCGCTGAGTCTGCTCCTGGCGGCGAATTGCTCGGTTGTAATAGATCAGCAGCAAACCGGTGATGAACATCCCCATCAGCAAGGCGACAAGTCCGAGGTTCCGAATGGTCATGCCAAACACTAAGGCAAAAATTCCGAAGTCAGCCGTGACCATAAATGGCGGCAACGCCTGTGCCCAGATATTGATCAATACAAATTCAATAATTCCTGCGAGCAGCGGCAGGAACACTAAGAATAAGTTAACCCAGCTTCGCTTGAGCATACAGGAGTAATCTTACCCTTCTCCGTGTACAGGGGCAATGAAGCGATAGCCTTCCCCAGGAATCGTCTCGATAAAACGCGGGTCCGCCGGGTCATCGTCCAGGGCGCGGCGCAGTTCCGCCATGCGCGTGTCCACGGTGCGCGTGCCAGCCGGATATTCCCAACCCCATACGGCTTCCAAGAGACGCTCACGCGTTACAGCCTCATCGGGATGTGTCATTAAGTATTCCAGCACAGCTAGCGCCTTGGGAGTGAGTTCCACCGTCCGCCCGGCGAGGGTTGCGCGGCGGGCACGGCGATCAAGAGCAAGGTCCTCGGCGGTGAGGAGCCATGCCGCGGAGAGGGAGCGCTCACCCGGACGGGCGCGCCGTAATACAGCCCGAATACGCGCCAGTAATTCATGTGGATCGAACGGTTTGTTGAGGTAATCGTCTGCGCCTTCTTCAAGAGCCAGGGCGCGTTCAGAGGCTTCCCCCACTTGCGTCAGAAGGATCGTCGGGGTCCAGATCTTTGCTTTTCGCAGGCGGCGCAGGGTTTCGCGGCCATCCATGCGCGGCATGAGCACATCCAGAATAATCAATTCGGGATGGTGCGCCTGCGCCTTTTCCAACGCGCTCACGCCATCGGAAACAACCAGCACATGGAAGCCGGCGCGCTCCAGGAACGGCGCCAGGCTGTCCGCAATGGTCGGATCATCATCCGCAAGAAGCAGGGTGGATCGGTTGGAAGACATATCCAAGAAACATGTAAGAAAAAGAGCCTGGCCCACATGGACCAGGCCCTGGGTCACAGAGAAGGAATCAGCTCACGAAGTGATTCTGCTATAGGTCGCCATTGTTGCATCGATCACAGCCGACTCAGCTGCCTTATCAAACTCCGGCGGCGGGGTTGCATAGTTCCCGCTGTTCGCAGAGTGTAAGACAAAAGCCAGGCTGATACAAGCGTTGTTGGAGACCGTAGAGTAGGCAGTCCAGTCGTAGCGGTTTCCCGCTGCAGCACCCTGCCCCGTTTGTTTCGTGAACGCGATATTGTTGATCGTTACATCTTCTGTGGTCAACGGATTATCGACTGCCGGACTTACACATGGATTTATGCCTTCCCTCACATGGATCTGGATATATTTGGACAAGAGATTTGTCCCGGCAGTCATGATCGGCAGCGAAACCTGGCCAACGGTATCGGATTGGCTCACGATGTTCGCGCCTGAGGGAAGGCTAAACCTAAAATTATATTTTGTGTTTTGATAGTAGCCCGATGTTGAACCGGTCGTGGAAGTGGGCGTTGGCGTTGCACTTTCGTCTGGAGCGCCGGTGTTCGTGGGCGACGGGGTCTCGCTGGGCACGGCGGTGGTTGGTACCGCCGTTGTCCCTGCAGGTGTCGTCGCGGTTGTTGGGATAGCGGTCGTTGGCATCACCGTCGTACCGGTTGTGGGAACAGCCGTGGTCGGCGCGGAGGTCGCCGGGCTTGCACCAGCACGATAGATGTGAGGTCCGACCCATAAAGCTCGATCACCTGTTGCCACGCCCGCAGCCAGCACAGTCAGGATAAATTTCACATCTCTGCCAGCCAGGGGACTGAGGTCCACATCGACGTTATAGAACCTGCCTTCGTAGCGTTCCAGGAACGGTCCCCAGAAGGTCCGGATCGTGCCGCCCTGTTCATAGTCGAGGCGGAAAGCGACATAGCAGTTTGTAGCGTTATATTCGCAATTGATAACAGAACGGAAGCGGTCGCCGTTCTGCACGCGGAAGGTGGGGAAGAAGCCCTGGATGTACCCGTTCTGCACGTTCTGCGGGAAGGTGATGATACCGGGCCGCGAGTCTGTGGCACCGGATTCCAGCTTGGGATTAGTCACCTTGAGGACGAATCCTTTGGCATCACCATCGGTTCCCGGGCATTGCGATGCGGGGATCTGTCCGGCGCCGGTATACCAGGTAGCAGCACAGGCGTTGGTAGCGAAGTCATATGCCATGTTCGCGCCAGGCGTCACGGTAGCTCCACCTGGTGTAACGGTCGCGCCGCCGGGAGTGACAGTTGGACCAGAGACACGGATATCCACCCACCACGGTCGGTTTGCCTGTGCGCCGATGCCGAAGAGCTGACCGCTGGCGTTCTTGAACATCCAGTTCCCGCGATAGGATCCAGCCGCGGAAGGAGCCGTCATCTCAATCGTGAAGTCTGCGGTTCCGCCAACGGGAACATCCTGCGCGAACGTCAAAGACGCAGGCGCTCCCATCTGCTCGCCGCTATAGAAAACGATTTGATAGGATTTGGTCCAAGCACAGGTACCGACGTTTCGGAGCCTCCAGGTTTTGGTAAATCTCTGTCCAGGAGACATCAGGGTGCCGTCCGGAACTGTGACATCGGCGATGAATTGCGCTTTGTCACATGAGGAAGGCGGAACAGTCGCCGGTCCGGAGGTTTTCGTCGGGGTGGCGGTAGGAGGTGTGCCCGTCACGGTGACCACAGGCGTCACAGGAGTGGCTCCCGGCCGCGCGATGATCGGGTTACCCCACAATGCCCGGTCGCCCACAGGGGAACCCCAGGCAGATACGTACAGAATAAACTTAACGCTCTGCCCTGCCAGCGGACTCAGGTTGAGGTTCGCGGTGTACGTCCAGCCTTCGAACTTTTCACGGAAGGTCCAGAAGGTGCGGATTGTATTGCCGACCTGGTAGTCAAGGCGATATGCCACATAGCAGGATGTTGCAGCTGCCTGACAACCTACGGTCGCCTGGAAGCGGTCGCCATTCTGGACTGTAAATTCCGGGTAGCTCGCCTGGATGTATCCATTTGTGATCTGGTGTGGAGAGACCAGCAAACCGGGCTGTGAGGCGGTCACGCCACTCTCAAATGTAGGATTATCCAGTTTTAATGCAAACCCTTTGGCATCGCCATCATTCCCCGGGAATGTCAGCCCACCTGCGCCGCTTGACCACGTCGCCGAACCGGCATTCGCCGTAAAGTCATAGGCAACACCAGTATCTCCAGAGCCGCCGACGACGTTAATCTCCACCCACCACGACTTGTTTGCATTGACACCAATCCCGAACAGCGTCCCGGCTGCGTTCTTGAACTTCCAGTAGCCGATGTAATGACCCGCAGTATTTGGAGCAGTCATATCCACAGACACGTCAACCGTCTGACCGGGTGCGGTGCTGGATGGTAAATTCACCGAAGCGGTGGACCCCATCTGCGTCCCCGAATCAAACACCATCGTGTATGAGGTACTCCAGGTACAGCTACCAACATTTTTCAAGCGCCAGGTCTTTTTGAATGTGGCTCCTGGTTCGTAGCGGGTACCATCAGGAACAGTCACGTCGGTGACGAACTGCGCCCGATCTGTACACGCTTGCGCGGCAGATGCACTCGAGTGCATTGCCGCAGCAGGGATGAACGATAGCACCAACGCGACCAGCAACAGCGCGGATGCAGCTTGCACTTTCCATTTCATACGTGCCTCCTCCGTTCTTTGAATCTTTCCATTTGTTAATACGTTCACATAATTGCGGAAGTTCCCACTGACTCAACTGGCGATTGGGTCTAGTGCCGATGTTGGCTATACGCCTCTAGTATAATCTTTCTTTAAGGATTGTTCAATATTATTTGAATGACTCTTTTCTCCTTTTAAGCAACACATGACAAATGAATAGGATTCGGCACTTTTAGAACGCCAATACTATAATAGGCGTAATGCCCCGCACGATTCTTCACATTGATTTGGACGCCTTCTACTGTGCTGTCGAAGAGACGCGTCAACCGGCGCTGCGCGGCAGGGCATTTGCTGTGGGAGGCAAGCCAGAGGAACGAGGTGTGGTGGCATCCTGCTCGTATGCCGCCCGGCGGATGGGGGTCCGCTCGGCGATGCCGATGGGGAAAGCAGTGCGCCTCTGTCCAGGCTTGATCATTGTCCCTTCGCGGCATAATCTCTACAGCGAGGTTTCGCGCCAGGTGATGGAGCGACTACACGGCCTGACATCCCTCGTCGAGCAGATTTCTATCGACGAAGCCTTTCTGGATATCAGCGACATTCATGAACCGCCTGAAACCACCGCGCAGAAATTACAGTCACGTATTCGGGATGAACTGCAGCTACCCTGCTCGATCGGCATCGCATCGAACAAGATGGTCGCCAAGATCGCGACCGAGGTCGGGAAGAGCCTTGCCCTGCGCGAAATCAAGGAGAAAAGCGAAGCAAAACCTCCGAATGCGCTGACTGTCGTCCCTCTTGGAGAAGAGGCGGCGTTTCTTTCGCTTCTCCCAGCCGATATGCTATGGGGCGTCGGTCCGAAGACTTCTGCACGGTTGACCGAGCTGGGCATTTACACAATCGGTGACATGGCGAAGTGGCCCGAGAGCGAGCTGGTTCGCATGTTCGGCGAGAATGGACGGGACCTTGCCAGACATTCCAAGGGAATCGACGACCGTCCGGTCGTCACAGAGCATGAGACCAAATCCATCAGCCAGGAAATTACCTATTCAAGAGACGTCCGCGAGGACTCTGTGCTGTATAAGACCCTGCACGAAATGTCGATCGAGGTCGGGAAGCAGTTGCGCAGAAACAACCTGGCTGGCAAGACGGTCAAGCTGAAGCTCCGCTGGCCAGACTTTACAACACTGACGCGGCAAACTACACTGACGAATCCCACAGATCAGGACGAGGAGATCGAACGTGCCGCGCTGGAACTGCTCAAAGCCGTCCGTAAGCCGTTCCAGGCTGTCCGGCTGATCGGCGTAGGTGTCACCGGTCTGGGACAGCCGATCCGTCAGTTGGGCTTGTGGGACACGGACTCAGAGAAAGAACGCAACCTGCAAAATGCCGTGGACGAACTGCGCGAGAAGTATGGGAAGAATATTATCCAGCATGGTGATTCTTCATAACGTTATAATGCGAACATGCCCGTAAAACCCACATCCATTTCTCTCAGCACGCAAGGCAATACCGATGTTCTTGACATCACGGACGAGGTCGCCCGAAGCATCCTGCAAAGCGACCTCAAAAACGGCACAGTGACTATTTTTTGCCCCTCCGCGACATCTGCACTGACGACGATCGAATATGAAAGTGGCGCCGTCAGCGATTTACGCCGTCTGTTCCATGAGATTCTTCCCCAGAATCGAGAATATGCTCACAATGAACGCTGGCACGATGGCAACGGTCACAGCCATGTCCGTGCTGCCCTGCTTGGACCTTCACTCACGATTCCGTTCGTCGATGGAAAATTGACGCTTGGCACATGGCAGCAAATTATCTACGTCGACTTCGATAATCGTCCGCGTCAGAGGAAATTGATCTTACAGATGGTTGGGGAATAGCATTGGTTTGCTACTACCACCCAGATAAGCCCTCCGTGGGACTTTGCAAATACTGCCAGCGCGGGCTCTGCGCAGATTGCGCCACCCATGCAGGAGACTCTCTCGCCTGTAAAGGCTTGCATGAAGAACAGGTTCGGGCGATGGAAGCAATGATGCAAAAGAATATTTTGCAGTCCAAACGCGTCGGCTCGGATTATTTAAGGAACACGATCTTCTACGGGGTGGTGGGACTTTTATTCTCTGTATTCGGATTTTCTCAATTACGATGGCTGGGACTGCAAGCGGTCGTTTACCTGATGATCGGGGTGGCGTTGCTCTGGGCATCGCTGGCGAATTATCTGGAGAGTAGGAAATACAAATAACTTTCACCGCAACCTTCAGCCCTTCGTCTGCGTATGTCTTGGTAGAAATCATGGAAAGGAGCACATCATGAATACCAACTACAGGCAGTTGACGCGGAGCGCGTCTAATCGCATGATCGCGGGTGTCTGCGCAGGCTTGGGCGAATATCTCGGCATCGACCCGACCATTGTCTGTTTGCTTGTTATCCTGGCGTTCTTCACCGGCTTTGGCGGGATTGTGATCGTGTATCTGATCATGGCAATTGTTGTCCCTGAACAGAGAACCGTATCTCAGTAGGTCATGTTTGTAACGTGACAGAAAAGACCAGGTTTCCCAACCTATTCTAAATTTACAGAAACAATCCTATACTACTCGTGGCTGAATCTTTTTACCGTATTAATGGGTCCACGAATTCATCTGAAATTCGGTTCTTAAGTACCGTATTATCAAAGATATTTACATCAGGTCTTGTGTATTCTATTTCGCAGGAAGAACTATATAACTTTGAAACACCACTATGTTGAAGTCTTGTTAACAAAATAGCCGCTCTCATATAGAGCGGCTAGCCTAACATTGTCAGATAACTATTTTTCTAATGTCGAGATTGTAAATGTCCAAGGACCATTAACCTCTCCCCTTACAATTTCGTCCAAAGCCTGTTGCGCTTCTTCTTGTACTATAGAGGGTGAATGTTCTGAAAGCGTAACAGCAATCCCAGTTTGGTCATCATAGGAACACGTAGCATTCAAACCATATGCTTTTGCTTGAGGATTGGTGTCCAACCTTTGCATTATATTTTCGCAAGGTGGTACTTCCCTCGGAACTGCCCAATAGCTTAATAAAGTAACCTGTACTGGGGTTGTGATGCTTTCAACGTTATTAATCCAGTAGCGAACCAGAACACATCTTTTTCCCGTATGGATACCGTCTGCTTTCTCTTCACTGATGAACTCAAACTCATCAGGGAGAAATTCGTTGGTACCGTATTGAAGAGAACCTGGAGTTGGATACCAATCTCCATTATCTGGAGTAGGGTAACATAGTTCTACCTGAACTCCAGTCTCAATCAGCTTTGCCGATGTGAGTTCTACAGTAACTTCATTAACAGTTTGTGTCTGAGAGATTTTGCTTTCAACTTGTGTAATAGGTTGGTTCAATCCACTTTCCTTAGATTCTCCCACAGGTTGTTGATAATTGTTTTCAGCCAACACATTTGATTGGGGCCGTGAAATGTACCAGCCTATAGAAACAAGTGCTGTGATCATTGTCAAAACCAGGACTATTCCGATGTTAAGGGTTTTAATTTTAGGATTCATGTGGCATTCCTTGTTTATTATACTCATATCAACTAACTATTAAGCTAGTTTGCGCTGGTACAACTACCGGCTGATTTAGGGAGTGGGATATTAATTGGTCCACTGACTGATACAGCTCCGCAAGATCTAGTTGGTGTCGCTACAAATGCATGCATCACTGTATAGACAGTCGAGTTATTTGCTATTGTTCCGGGCGAGCGAACGCTTTTATTACTACAGTAATTCTGACAACCGTATCTAAGACTGGCTGCTGCATAGCGGTTACCCCCCGATTTATTTGTGGTTCTTGCCCATTTTGCATCACATGCACTCGATTTCCGGGTTTCAACGAAACTTTGATTATTACCGCCATCTGCTAAGATCTTTACACTTCCTGAGGTCACAGCATCTGCTCCGCAACCCATTGTATTTGGATTTAGGTCTTCACACGATAAATGAACACAAGAAGCAGCATACACATAGGGCGTTTTAAATCCGCTCCATGCAAAAACAATAGTTATTCCAATGAATATTCTAAGAATTCGAGATTTCATATGAGGGTTCCTCCTATAGGGTATTTGAGAATTTCTGAATAGAAACTCTCTAACTCAACTTATTTCCAAAATAGGCTTTTATCAACTGGGTAAAGTTCTGGTTTGTAATGAAACAATTATTCGAGGTTGTCAATCAAATACTTGTACATCACCTTTTTCTATACCAAGTAATTTCAACTTCATCTTGGACAGTTGTCTATTTAGTGTCGCTGTTAAGCATGGTTGTCAAAATGTCACCTACTGGACCTTGAGCCGATACAGATCCGGCTTTAATAAAGCCACCGCTTCCCTTTACAAAGACTAAAAGTAAGCCTAAAACAATCCCTGTCAGGATAGAAATTTACAGCTCTTTTTTTCATTTTTGCCTCCAAAACTTGAATTGTGAGAGGGAATTGCAGTATTCTTAATAGATTATATAGAAGCCTTTTTCTGAGTTCAATACGGAAAATCTCCCATATTTTCTTTTCCCCATAAAACTCCCTCCGCCCGCGAAGAAACTCCTATCTTTTGATAAATTCTTTCCAGATGTTTATCAAGCGTTTTTATAGTAATGCTCAACTTTGAAGCAATACCTTTGTTGCTCAGTCCATCTGCCAATAACCTCAAAACTTGTCGTTCTCGTTCTGATAGATTATTCCATTTTTTCTCTACTTCTTCGCGCCACCTGTTTGCTCTCTTGTTTTGCTGTTCGTCGAAAAGGTTCTCTCCTGAAGCCGCACGCCGGATGGCAGTAATTAATTGTTCTGATCGTGTTTCTTTATCCAGATAACCAGAAGCGCCAGCATTCATCATGCCTGCGAGATAAGCGTCACGATCATGAGCAGTTAAGACAAGAGTAATGGTTTCAGGATAATTTTGCCGCGCCCATTTCTCGAATACGAAAGGAGAAAAACCAGGCATTTTCAGATCCAACAGAATGATATTGGGGCGCAGTTCATCCAGTAGCTTTTCCGCTTCAGTACCATTTTCCGCCTCGCCTATCACATAAATGTCAGGCGCCTTTTCAAGCATCGCCCGAACTCCCGCTCGCAGCGGCGGATGGTCATCAACGATCAATATAGAAATCTTTTTCGAGTGTTGTGAAGCCATTTTTCCTCCTATATTTGAATCGACAACACGAATTTTATACCCCCCCCCACATAAATTTGTCAAGACAACTTTCACCTCGCCAGCGAAATAAACACATCCTCGAGTGTCGGCTCACCGACCAGAATATCGCGAACATTCACGTTTCGCCATCTTAGGGCATCCAACAAATCTTCCTTCCTCTTCCCACTTTCTACAATTGTCCTCAAATGATCCCCTGCCAGCCCAACGCGTAACACGCCATCGATTTCAGGTAACACAGCTAAGCCATCTTCCAGCGGTTCAGCAAACACTTCCCACACATCCCCATGGACGATCTTCCGTTTCAAGGTGGACGGCGTATCCATGGCAAGCAGTTTTCCAGCGCGCATGATTCCCACGCGTTGGCAGTACTCGGCTTCGTCCATATAGTGTGTAGTGACGAGAATCGTCACACCACTCTCGGCAAGCTCATAGATCAAATCCCAGAAGGCGCGGCGTGCTGTCGGGTCTACGCCGGAAGTAGGTTCGTCAAGAAACAAAAGTCTCGGTTGATGGACCAGCGCGATACCCAGGGCAAGCCGCTGCCGCCAGCCAGAGGAGAGGGAACGCGTCAGTGTCGAGTCATGACCCTGCAGCCCGACGACCTCAAGGGTCCGTCTGATACGGGCTTTGTCGGTGATGCCATAGACACCCCCATAAAATGTCAGGTTTTCCAAGACGGTCAGATCATCATAGATCGCAAACTTCTGAGACATATAGCCGGCGCGCCGACGCACTTCCTCACTTTGATGAAATGCATCGAAACCGAGCACGGTCGCCCTCCCTTCACTTGGCGCGATCAAGCCGAGCAGCATCCGAATTGTCGTCGTCTTGCCCGAGCCATTCGGGCCAAGATATCCGACGACCTCGCCCACAGCTACATCAAAGCTGACGTGATCGACCGCCACGAAATCACCGAAGCGGCGCGTAAGATCTTCCACCCGGATAACGGGCTCAGCCATGACTTGACTCCGAGAGGGCGATAAACACATCCTCGAGCACCGGCGGAATGAGGCGCAGCGCGTCCACACGCCCACCTTCGCTCGGTATTTGCGACGATAACCTGTCCAGGACGTCCTGAGTCTTATCCTCTCTTACGCGGATGTGCAGTCGATCGCCGAATGCCTGGACGTCTTCGACATCCTGATCCCTGTGCGCCACGTGACGGAGAAGACTCGTTGGCGCGCCGCGCAGCTCCAGGACACGGTTATTGAGCCGCGCACGCAGGTTGGACGGTGTGTCTTCGGCGATGATCCTGCCATTCCTCATAAATCCAACCCGATGACAGCGCGAGGCTTCATCCATATAAGGAGTAGAAAGTAAGACACTTACTCTATCACGTTGCGCAGCCAGTTGTATGATGAGTTGCCAGAAATCCTGGCGGGTCACGGGATCTACGCCTGTGGTGGGTTCATCGAGCAACAACACCCGGGGACGCGTGACAAGCGCAGAGGCAAGCCCAAGCTTTTGCTTCATTCCACCTGAAAGCTGACCTGCGCGGCGGTGTTTGAATGGCTCGAGCCCGACGAAGTCCAAGATCTCCACGCAGCGCGGCAGCCACTCATCCGCTCTCAGCCCGCGCACTTCGGCGAAGAAGCGGATGTTTTCTAGGACAGTGAGATCTTCATACATAGAGAACCGCTGCGAGAGGTAACCAAGCTGCGAGCGCGCCTGCTCCGTCTGACGAATGACATCGTAACCACAAACTGTGACTTCCCCCTGCTCCGGAAGTAAGGCGCCTACGAGCAGCCGCATCGTCGTCGTTTTTCCTGCCCCATCTGCCCCCACGAGCCCATAAATCTCGCCAGCAGGAATTTGCAGAGATACACCATCCACAGCATGCGTATCACCAAAGAATTTCTGGAGAAGATTGGCTTGAATAAGGTTTTCCATGTTATGTGTACGATGTAACCATTACAAGCAAGAAATTACTCAAAGACCACGTCTGCTGGCATCCCGATTTTCAGCTTCCCTTCACTGTCCGTGACTTTCAGTTTGACCCCAAAGACAGTTGAACTGCGCCCCTCCACCGTTTGGATGTTACGCGGCGTGAACTCTGCTTGATCTGCGATATGGATGACTTCTGCCCGGAAGGTTTCGCCGGGAAATGAATCGACCGATACCTGCGCTTGCTGCCCAAGGGCAATCTGCCCATAGCGATCCTCAGGCACGTATACAGTGATCGTAATATTATGCAGGTCTGCCAGGGTAAACGCAACCGCGCCAGGCTGGACGAACTCTCCGGGTTCCACATTTCGCGTGAGAAGCGTGCTATCCAGAGGGGCGTCGAGGACCAGCTTGGCAAGCTGTGCATCGAGCAGATCCAGATTTGCTTGCGCCTGCTGAACTGCTTTTTGCGCCTGATCCACCGCCGCCTGCGTCTGATTTACTATGTCTTGCGCCGCACGAACGCCTGTTGATTGATCCCCTGTTTGGAGATCGCGTAGCAAATCGAGGGCTGAGTAATAATGCTCCTGCGCCACAGAGAGGTCTGCTCGTGCCTGGAGCACGGCACTCGCGGCATCTGTATCTAAGAGATCATTGTATAACTTCTGTGCCTCTTCCAACTCATCCCGTGCGCCGTTATATAGATTACTGCCGGCGTTTCCCAGGTGTTTATCCCCCGTACATTTGTAGATTAAGTTCGTCAGGCGGGCGTTCTCGACAAAGTAGCCGGCATTGGTTCCACAGTGCGTTCGATTAAAAAGACCCTTAGGCGTATCTCGCGTCGCCGAGTTCTGCGCATGATAATTTACATCCTGAGCAATCAAATACGCGAGGCGCGCATCTAATAGACGCTGCTCTGCATTCAAAAAATCGGCTTGCTCTAACGATTGGGTGACGATTGCCAGATTTGCCTGGGCATCTTTCATTGTGTTTTGAGCCTCTGCAACCTGCGCTTTCATGGATTGAATTTGCTCTTCACGGGTGTAATACCAGCCGGGCTGTTGAAATAGGTCTGGATCAGAGAACCAGTCTTGTAAACGGGTGCTCTCTCCCTGGGCAAGCGAGGCTTCGAGAGTAATTTGATATTGCGAGTGAGCCGTGACAAGTGCATTTTCTGCAGAATGCACACCTGCATTCGCTGCGTCTAGCTGAGCCACTGCGACAGCCCGTTGAGAAACCAGCAGACTGTCGTCGAGTACCAGAAGTGGATCGCCCGTCATAACGGGTTGACCTTCTTCGACAAAGACTTCTTTCACTTTGCCAGCCATCTCCGGTGAGACATTCACCATAACAGATTCGATGGTTCCGGAGGCTTTGAGCTGCTCACTTGCGACAGGCCTTAACACTCGGAAGGCGTAGTATCCGATTGTCAAAAGAACAATCAATACGACGACGATACGAACAGGGAGAGGGGGAAGGTGACGATTCATGGGAACTCCTTGAAAAAAAACTCCTGCCAGAACAAATCAGGTTTTTTAATCTAATCGTTTTCTAAATCGGAGAGCCGCAACGCTCATGATCAAAATTCCAAACACAGCCAGTGCGAAGATTTCATTCGCAACGGCATTAGGCCCTACCCCCTTGAGCATCAGCGCGCGGATGATTACAAGGTAATAACGCAAGGGAATGGCATAGGAAATGATTTGCAACGCCCTTGGCATGGCATCCAGGGGGAACAGAAAACCAGAAAGGAAAATACTGGGCAACATCGTTACCATCACAGTGATGAATGCCTCCTGCTGCGTATTGGCGATGGTGGAAGCCAGCAAACCGATTCCAAGGCTGGATAGCACAAATAAGCCAGAAAGCAAAAGGATCAGCCCAATGTCACCCCGTATCGGCACTTTGAACAATAAATGACCGATGATCAACACTTCGATTGTGTCTATAAGCGCCAGAATGACATAGGGTAGGATTTTGCCAACCACCAGCTCCCAAGAACGAATGGGTGTCACAATGAGTTGCTCGATGGTACCGCGCTCGCGTTCACGCACAATTGTGCTTGCAGTAAGCAAAGCCGTAATCATAAATAAGATTTGTCCGATCACGCCCGGCACATTGAAATAAGCGGAGACAAGATCAGGGTTGTACCAAACCTGTGTGCGGACTTCCAAAGGTGGATCGAGAGAAACAGCGCGTCCCGAAAGTGCAGTTTGCTCGGACAGGACCTTCGTCGCGTAAGACTGACCAATTAATCGGGCTGTGGACAAAGCCGTGCCACCCACTGTTGCATCGGACCCGTCCAGAACGAGAGAGACCTGGGCGCTCCCCTCCCCCAGGCTGCGGTCATAGTCGGGTGGGATGATGAGGACAGCACGCACTTTGCTGGATTCGATCAGGGAACGATATTCTTCTTCGGAATCGACGGCATAGGAAATTTGGAAATAATTGGATGCCCGAAAGGCATCCAGCAGGGCGCGCGACTGCGGGGATTGTGCCTGATCCCAGACCCCAAGAGAAACATTCTTAACATCCGTAGTGGCTGCGTACCCCAGCAGAAACAATTGCATCATTGGCATAACAATAATGAGCACCAGGGTGCGCGGATCACGGAAGATCTGGATAAATTCCTTGCGGATGATAGAAAGTAAACGGGAATTCATGCGTCACCCTTCAGGATGCCATGCAGAAAGATGTCGATATATTGGTCAACTATATCTTGCGGCATGAGCTTACCGACGATGGAATTGGAGATAATCACGCCTGTCACGTAATAGGACATGATCATCCCCACAAACGAGCGCATAAGAACCGCCGGATTGGTCACACGCAGGCTCTTACGAGATTTAATCAATTTCTCGAACATAGGCAAAACCTTTGGAGCGACCTCCTTTAACAACAATGACCCATGGTTCCCCTTAAATTCTACGAGTTCGATGAACAGCAAGTTAATGAACTCAGGGCGTTTATCCAATTCTGAAATCACAATATGGAAAGCGTTTGTGAAAAACTCTTCAATGGTTTCTCCCTGCGCCGCAAGAATGGCGGGCAAAATCTGTTTATACGGATGCTTATCAATAATGATCCCCTCAAAGATTTCGTCTTTGCTTGAGAAATGGTTATAAATCCCGGCGACCGAAGCAAGGTTTGCTCGCTCCGCGATCTGCCGCATGGAAGTGGCATGATAGCCTTGTTCCAGGAAGAGGCCAATCGCTGCGTCTTCAATCGTTAGTCTTGTGACTTCGCCCTTCGTCTGCTTTCCCTTCTTCATACCTGCCTCCTAAAAATGAACGAGCGTTCGTTTTTATTTTACTCCTTCCCTACATTCTGTCAAGAGTTCATAAGCTGTTTACTTTGCAAGTGTCACTCATGTCAAATGGTAGAATCAGTTATGCTTCCCCTCACCCGTGTCGAACAATTTACGCGCAAGCATTTACGCTATAACGTTACTGTCAACCTGCTGGATGGCGGTCTTTTTGGCGTGGCGATCGGTTTCGCATCCTTTGGGACGATCCTGCCACTCTTTGTCGCCTCAATGACCGATTCCGCCACACTGATTGGGCTTGTGCCTGCCATCCATGCCGCAGGCTGGCTGCTGCCCCAATTATTCACGGCCAACCATACCGCGAGACAGCGCCGCTACAAACGGACTGTACTGCTGATGAGCATCCACGAACGCGTCCCGTTTCTGGGATTTGCGATTGTTGCCTTATTGTTGCCGGAGATCGGTCTGCAAGCAGGGCTCATCATTACCTTTATCCTGCTGACCTGGCAAGGCTTGGGAGGTGGCTTCGCCGCCAACCCGTGGACCAGCATGATTTCGAAAATTATGCCACCGGAATCCCGCGGCACATTTTTTGGTACGCAGGCAGCCGTGGCAAATCTGCTGATCAGCGCCGCGGCGGTGACAGCAGGATATCTGTTGAACTCACTCGACTCGCCTTTCAACTTTGTGACTTGTTTTCTGATTGCCTGCCTGTTCTTCACCTTTTCGTGGATTGCTCTGGCGTCGACGCGTGAGCCTGCCGATTATGAGAAGATCATCGAAGAAAACCCACCTCCCTTCTGGCACGGCATCCGGCAAATCCTGCAACGCGATAGAAATTTCAATTGGTTCTTAACCGCACGCGTCCTTTCCCAGTTTGCTACGATGGGTTTTGCATTTTATATTGTCTATGCCCTGCGCCACTTTCAAATGGATGCCGTTACTGCAGGCTATCTCACCGCCACCCTGACAGTTGCCCAAACCATCGCCAACGCCAGTATGGGTTGGCTCGGAGACCGGGTCGGGCATCGTCTGATGTTGATCGTCGGTGCAGCATCCGCGCTGTTGAGTTCCCTGCTCGCATGGTTTGCTCCATCGCTTGCCTGGTTCTTCCCGATCTTTGTGCTGACCGGCTTTGCAAACGTTGCCATCTGGACAATCGGGATGACGATGACCGTGGATTTCAGCGGCGAAAGTGAGCGCCCATTCTATATAGGTCTCGCGCAGACACTTACAGCTCCCGCAACGATTGTGGCACCACTGATCGGCGGCTGGATCGCTGATAGGCAGGGCTTCGTAGCCACATTCGGATGGTCTACCGTTCTATCGGTCGTGATGATGGGAATTCTGCTCTTTCTCGTAAAAGAACCCCGTAAGGTGCGGCGTTTCGAGCGACCCGCGCTACAAAAGGAGGCTGTATGACACTCATGCAGGAAAAAGTTAATCAGGGGATCGAAGTTCTCAAGGAACAGCGGATCGATCTTTGGCTGACCTTTGTCCGTGAGACCAGCGGCGTGCGTGACCCGATGCTGGATTTTCTGATCGGTCCAAATGACCTCACCTGGCCATCTGCGCTGATCCTGACAAGCAAGGGCGAGAAGATTGCCATCGTTGGGAATCTCGAAAAGGATGCTGTTTCGCGAACCAGCGTGTTCGACACGATCATCGGATATGACACTGCCGTAAGCACGCCCCTGCGGGAGACGATCACGCGTCTCAACCCAAACCAGATCGCGGTCAACACTTCGAGGAACAACGTCCATGCGGATGGCTTGACTCATGCCATGTACGAGATCCTATGCGATTATTTGAAAGACACGCCTTACACAGACCGGCTTGTCAGCGCTGAATCGATCATTAACGCCATGCGCGGACGAAAGACGCAGGAGGAACTGGAGCGCATCCGCAAAGCGGTTGAAATTACAGATGAAATTTATAAGAAGACATTTGATTTCATTAAAGTAGGCATGACCGAAATTCAGATCGGCGAATATATGCATCAGCTCGCGCAGGATTATGGTGTAGGTCTCGCCTGGCCCGCAGAGAATTGCCCTGCCGTCAACAGCGGACCAAATTCACCCGTTGGACATAACGGGCCCACAGAGATTAAGGTTGAACCAGGACACATCATCCACTTTGACTTCGGTGTGAAATACCAGGACTACTGTTCCGACATTCAGCGTCTCGTGTATGTTTTACGCGACGGGGAAACGGAAGCTCCTCTGGAAGTGCAGCGCGGATTCATCACGATTCGTACCGCCATCGAAAAGTCACGAGAAGCGATGAAGCCAGGGGTAATTGGCAACTCTATTGATGTGATTGCTCGCGAAATCCTGGTGGATGCAGGTTATGCGGAATATCAGCATGCGCTCGGTCACCAGTTGGGACGCGTGGCGCATGACGGCGGCGCGCTGCTGGGTCCGTTGTGGGAAAAATACGGCGACGATCCCAAAAGGGAACTAGAGGTAGGGCAGGTCTTTACGATAGAGCCTGGCCTGGCAGTTCCAAATTATGGTCATGTGGCTCTCGAAGAGGATGTTGTGTTGACCGAAAACGGGGCAGAATACATCGGCGAGCCACAGCAAGATCTCATATTGATTAAGGGTTAAAAACAAAATTGACGGAAGACCTGAGGTCTTCCGTCAACCTTAACCAACGGGAGTTCCTGAACAGCATTTATGGGGGAACGCGGAATCAGACTTTTGTAAAATAGCCTTCTTCCACCCCTTGCCAGGTCTCATCGTGTAATCTCATGTACTTCGTCAACAGTGGATGCACGCGGCGCATTTCTTCGTAGATCCGCTGTGCGACGCGCCGGATCGAGAAATGGGCATTTGCCGCGGAGCGTAACTGGCAGAACGCAAAGGCTTCTCGCAGGTTGAACTGCGCCAGTACGCGGCGATTAAAACCATTGGGGACAATGTATTGCGCCACATCCGGACTCTCTTGATATAGCTTTTCAAACATCCTTGCTGCAGCATCCATCGCGGCCCCATACTGCGGCTCAAAGCCCGCTTCCGTAATCAGGCTAGGGGTTGCGTATCCGAGCCGTGTGGTCAGTTTCTGCGGTGTTTGCGTCATCATGCGATGCCGTTTGAATTCGGCATACGCACCTTGATCCATAGTCAGATCGAAGGTGTACGTAGAGTATTCCAGCTCCCGAAGAGGGACATCATACTTGCCTAAACGTCCCAGCAAGGATTCAGCGAAGCGCGCTTTCTGTTCCTCGTCCAGCGACTCAAAATAATCTAGTGCTTCTGTATAACGCATCTCACTAAATCGATACAGTGCAGCAGCAAGGACTTTTTTCTCACCATCTTCATCGTAATTAATAAGACTGCACCAGTGCTCATCCTGGGCGTCAGAACCCAAATCTCTAGTCTCAACTTCTCTAATCTCCCTGCAAGTCTCGGACAAATATGGCACCGCATCCGCATACTTCACTAATGTCGGTGTTTCCCCTAATGCCACTTCCTTGACCTTCTCCCCGATTTGACGTACTTCTGTCAGCTCGTGTGAGAGCATCTTACGGATCGTATTTTCAAGGACACGTGCATTGGCTGTCATGCCGACGTTTGCAAGAGAAGCCGCTGGCAGAAGAAAACGACATACATCCACGTACTTCGAACGGATGCGGCGATCCCAAGCTTCGTCTTTTTCGTTCTCGCGGCGCGGGAACCGCTCAAGAATCAAGCGCCGGACAGGTTCTAAAGAATCCGCATAGGTTTTGAACAGGAGGCGGACTGTTTCCACATATTCACCACAAAGCGGATGTCCACTTAATTCAGGCGGGATCGTAAAATCGTCCAATCCCCATTTCTGATAACGCGTAGACTTCTCTGTGTAAGAGGCAAGCCGATTGCCTTCAATGCTCTCAATGGCAAGGCGTGAAACATTCTCGAAGGCAATATGCAAAACGGCATGCTCCGCGACCGAAGCATGACCATACCCCACCACCCATTTTTCATGGAACTGCGCTGTTTTTTCGTCGCTGAGTTCTGCGGCGATCGCACGGAACGATTCAGGGGAACGAGATGTCTTCGCAAAGGCAACCGCAATCGTCTCAGGCGAAAGCGAGCGCGGCGAGAGCAGGTAAATTTCACGTTCAGGCATAGGGATTATCTCCTTAGGGAAGTCTGGCAGATTATAAAACAATAGCGGCTTCTCAGCCGCTATATATTGCATTTCTCATTCATGACAAAACGTTTCGCATGTCCGAAGCTCATCTATCAGGTATTCTGCAAAATGCGTCTCGCATCTTCTACATCTTCCCAGATTTGTTTGACCAATTCTTCCACGGAACCAAAGGGTAACTCGTCTCGCAAGCGCGCAACAAATTCGAGCCGCAAATCCTGTCCATAAATATCCTCATCAAAATCGAGCATGTAGGCTTCCACACTAAGAGTTTGTTTCTCGGGCGTGAAAGTAGGGTTGATCCCGATATTGACGGCAGCGAGATATCGTCCGTCATTCACATATGCCCAGCAAGCATAGATGCCTTTAGAGGGGATTAGCTTCTCGCTGGGATAAGCAATGTTCGCCGTCCGCACGCCAATCGTCCTGCCGCGCCCATCCCCGCGGATCACGGGGCCGTGCAGGCTGTACGGGTGCCCAAGCAGATGCGCGGCTTCGGTGACATCCCCGATTGCAATCAATTTCCGGATCGCGGTGGAGGAGATAACGTCACTCTCGTCTTGCAGCGCTGGCACCACCTCGACGCTGTATCCAAGCTCCGAACCGATTTCCGTTAGGCGTGCGGCGTTGCCTTCCCGTCCTTTGCCTAGCGCAAAGTCATAACCTATCAGCAGATGTTTGAGCCCGAGCTGACGCTTCAGCCAATACATAAAATCATAGGCTGTCACTTGAGAAAGCTCGCGTGTGAATCGCTCAATAACGACCACATCCACACCTAACTGCGCCAGCAAGTCCGCTCGTTCATCTGGCAGGGTCAGTAATTTGATCTCGCGCCCACTCAGGATCGAGGTTGGATGAGGGTCAAACGTTAAGATTACAGCAGGCGACTCATTGGCATGAGCGCCTGCTGTAATTTTCTGGATAATTTGCTGGTGACCGCGATGCACGCCATCAAAGACGCCTACGGTCAGCCAGGAGTTTTGCAGGTTAACTTCTTCTAGAGAACGGTATAGTCGCATAAATGTAGTATTGGCTTCAGCAACGGTGAGCGACTGAAGTCGCTACTACACAATTTACTCTGATGTGAAAAATACTTTCTTGGGCTGCCAGGCTAGAGCGCCGTCTTCACCCTGCACCGCTTCCATAAGCGCAACCAGTTCACCCTGCGTACTGACACCGCGTACGCGCTTGCCCAGCTCCGTTCCATCCACAGCTTTCACGCGGTGACCGTGACGCACGCCTTCCACATCGTCCGGGCTCAGTTCCACTGCGGGCCAATCGCCTAACGCTTCTGCAGCCGGGATAAGGTATTGGTACCAGTTCCCGGCATGGAATGCCTCTTGCAGTTTTCGCAAGGGCACCGCGTCGCGAAGCGAGAAACGACCACTCTTGGTACGACGCAGACCTACGAGGTAAGCGCCGCAACCCAGCTTCTCACCTAAATCGTTTGCCAGCGAGCGGACGTATGTCCCGGAAGAACAATGCACATCGATAACCACTTCAGGTGGCGCCCACTCCAGCACTTCGAGGTGATGCACGGTGATCTTGCGAGGCTCTAATTCCACCTCCTCCCCTTTGCGCGCCATTTCGTAAGCTTTGCGACCCTGCACCTTCACGGCAGAATACGGGGGCGGAGTCTGTTCGATTTCACCGACAAAAGTTTTTAACACTTCCTCGAATTGCTGCTCGGTCACGTTTACAGGTTGGGTTGTTGGGGTGACTTTTCCATCGGCATCGAAGGTGTCGGTTCTGCCACCCAGGCGAATGATCGCCTGATATCGTTTATCCGAAGCAGACACGTATTCACTCAATCGAACTGCCGGACCCACCAAAATCACCAACACACCAGAGGCGCGAGGGTCGAGTGTACCCGTGTGCCCTGCACGTCTCAGATTGGTTCCATTTCGGATGGCCTGCACTACATCATGAGATGTCATTCCAACGGGTTTATCGACTACTAATACCCCGGAAATTGCGTTTTTAACGTCTTGACTGTTCACTTTCACTCCTCCTTACAAGGCTATGACAAGGTCAATTATGACACATATGTATAAAAAAGCCATTAGAATTACAAAGCTAACATTTCCTTTGTGGTTTTCAATACGAGTGGCTGGATTTCGTTTAGCGACCCCGGGATATCTGCCCCCGCTGCCGCTCTATGACCGCCGCCTTTAAAGTGCTTTGCCACAGGGGACACGTCGATACCCTCTTCCAGAGCGCGCCACGAGATCTTGACATGACCATCGCTTTGTTCAACAAAGATCATCCCAACTTTATTTCCATCAATGGCAGAAATCATGTTGATCAAATCAGCATCATCATTCCCGCTATACCCCGACTGCTTTCGGTCTTCTAATGTAAGCGTTCCCCAGACAATTCCATCCTGCTGTTCCAGGCTAGATAAGCCAGCGCCCCAATAACGTGCTGCAGGGAAAGATTTCATCACGAGGGCCTTCATGTACAGCTCCGCCATGTCCGCCCCGGTTTCCATTAAGGTCGCACACAAACGCAGGGCAGAAGGATTCGTGTTTGAGGTGCGGAACCCTAGGGTATCTGTCACAATGCCTGTCAATAGTGCAGCGGCGATAGGTTTCGTAATTGTGTAGCCCCATTCTGGTAAATGACGGGTAAGGATGGCAGCCGTAGCAACCTCCTCCGGTTCGATTAAGTTCAACTTTCCAAATTTCTCATTTGTCTTATGGTGATCAATATTGATGTCGGGCTGGCCGAAATTCTCAAAGATTTTTCCCACTCGCCTAAAGTCAGCAGAGTCTACAGTGATAAACGTATCATGTTCTCCCTGCGGTTCCTTGACGATCAGATCGCTTTCTTCCAGATACTGAAAGGAGGCAGGAACACCGTCTACTAATATCATCTGCACGGATTTCCCTGCGTCGCGCAGAGCCAAGCCCAGTCCAAGCAGGGAACCAACTGCATCCCCATCCGGCCTCACATGTGATGCAATAACAACGTTCTTTGATTTCTCCAGGCGTTCTTTGATAGCCCCGGTCGTTTCTTCGCTCATGTTGTGTGCAATCCTCTTTATTGTTTATTTGTTTCCTGCAAAATACAAAATTTTATTTCTTTTTTCGCAATTCTGCAAGGATTTTCTCAATTTGGTCAGCATTCTCAGGAGTCATATCCCAATGAAAGCGCAAACGCGGAAAGGCGCGCAGCTCTACCCGCGCGGCTAGAGTCCGCCGCAGAAAACCGGAAGCGGACTCCAACCCCGCGAGCACATCAGCAGACCGGGATACGCCTTCTACTGCAGATACGTAAACATCTGCATAGGCAAGCTCTCGATCCACTTTTACATCGGTCACGTAAATCTGTTGCAGGCGCGGATCGTTGATCTCCCGAATCAAAAGCTCCGAGAGTTCCTGGCGGATCCTGTCCGCGATACGCTGAAGACGAATTCCTGAGGGCATATTCGTTTTATTACCTTGCGAAGATGTGGTCTGGCAGATGCAGACCACATCTTCGCAAGGTTTGCAATTAGGATTTTTCCACAGTATAACAAACTAATTGATCGCCGACCTGAATATCGTTGAAGTTCTTGAAACCAACGCCGCACTCATATCCCTGTCGGACTTCTCTCACGTCCTCTTTCTCATGGCGTAGGGAGCCCATATCGCCTTCATAAACAATATCCGACCCGCGATATAAGCGCACCTTTGCGTTGCGGCGCAGCTCTCCCTCTGTCACACGGCAGCCCGCCACTTTGCCAAACTTCGATGCACTAAACACTGCCAGCACCGACGCGCGCCCAATGATTTGTTCCTTGATCTCCGGCTCGAGCATGCCGCTTAAAGCTTTTTGGATATCCTCGGTCATACGATAAATGATCTCGTACAGACGGATATCCACGCCTTCCTTTTCCGCCAGGCGGCGGGCGGTAACATCCACTTGAACGTTGAAGCCAATGATGATGGCATTCGATGCCGAAGCCAGCATCACGTCATTATCGCCGATATTTCCGGTTTCCGCATACAGTACCTTAATCCCAATCTCGCCTTCTCCAAGCTTATTCAACTCGCTGACAATCGGGTCAAGCGAGCCTTGCACATCCGCTTTGACAATAAGGTTTAGCTCTTTTGCTTCGCCAGCCTGGACGCTGCTAAACAGGTCTTCCAGCGATACTTTCTTCCTTGCCTGCACCCGGGATTTTGCCAGCGCCTGACGCTCGGCAACCATCAGACGTGCTTCTTTTTCTGAGTTGACAACTTCGAATAAATCCCCTGCGGAAGGAACATCACTTAAACCCAGAACGGCAACGGGCGTTGACGGGCCGGCTTTTTTGACAGGCTTGCCTCTGAAATCTGAGAGTGCCCGCAATCTGCCATGCGCAGTTCCTGCCACCACAGTATCACCCGATTCCAGCGTTCCATTTTGAATCAGCAGGGTTGCTACGGCACCTTTGGTCTTATCGAGTTCGGCTTCGATGACCGTGCCAATGACCTTCCCAGCGGGATTTGCCTTGATGGACGTATTATCTGCCACCAGCAGAATCGCCTCCAACAAATCCTCGATACCCTGCTTCTGTTTGGCAGAGACGGGGATTACCATCGTATTCCCACCCCATTCGTCAGGCACTAGCTCCTGTTCCGCCAGTTGCTGTTTCACGCGCTCAGGATTAGCGTTGGCTTTGTCAATCTTATTCAGCGCGACGATGATCGGAACTCGCGCAGCTTTGGCGTGGGCAATCGCTTCGCGAGTCTGGGGCATGACTCCATCATCCGCCGCGACCACGAGGACCACGATATCTGCTCCCTGGGCACCGCGGGCGCGCATCTGCGTGAATGCTGCGTGACCTGGAGTATCCAGGAATGTAATCATTCTACCTTTGTGCTCTACTTGATAGGCGCCGATATGCTGCGTGATCCCGCCTGCCTCCCCGGCTGCTACATCCGTCTGCCGGATCACATCCAGCAGACTGGTTTTTCCATGATCTACATGACCCAATATTGTTATCACGGGCGGGCGATTCGCTAAGCGCGTTTCATCCTCTCCCGCAATCATACGCCGCCAGAGCGGCACTTCTCCGGTCTCGACGACCGCTTCTTCAACGATCTCGGGAACCGCTTCAAAACCGTATTCAGCTACAACAATCGCAGCAGTATCAAAATCCACTGACTGATTGATGGTAGCCATTACGCCATTAGACATCAATTTTTTTATGAGGTCGATGGGGCTTTTTTCGATCTTTTGCGCCAGATCGCGAATCACGATGCTGGATGGCAATTCAATTTTGTTTCCGTTGTTACTCATAGGGCTACCTCCATACATTCTGCAAACTTTCCGCTGGTGAAAGCCCCGTGAGCGATTCAGTCGATCACATTTGGCTATTCACCAATCCTGCATTCTCTGTGTCCGCTTCCGCGGGCAGAGTGTTCATAAAACTTTCCAATCGAGTCCGGTCATCCTGCGTCAGCGTGGTCTTGAGCGCATGAGCGAGCGCCCCTTTCAACCCACGCTCCCAGCATTCGTGACGGTCGTGCAGATAGGCACCCCTCCCGGCTACCTTGCCCGTTGAGTCTATCTGCACTCCATCCGCCGTCCTGACAATACGAATCATCTTCCGCTTGGGCAAAACTTCACGACAGCCCACGCATGTCCGCTGAGGCACGTGCTTTATTCGTTGAACAGGTTTCTTAGGCACCTTCATCTCAAGTCGTTGCCAACTTACAACAACGATCCAACTATACTACCAATCTTCTCCGAGAGGATCATCGCCACGTTTGTGTTTCTTGCGTCCGACAACCTCACCACGTTCCTCGTCGAATTCCAGTTCAACGCTTTTCTTCTTGCCCTTTTTGCCCTTCTTCTTGTCTGCCGATTCTTCCTCTTCCCCAGCGGGAGTTTGGAAGATTTCCGGCTTCATGGAGAAGAGATCGTCCAGAGAGACGCCATCCTTAGCGTGTTCGTCATCTTCCGGTTCTTCCGCGGACTTTTTCGATTCTTTCTTCGCGGGGGTTGTCTTCTCGACAACGGGAACTTCTTCCACGGCAACAGGCTCAACAACCTCTGCCGCAACCGCGACTGCCTCGGGCTGGGCATCCACCTCTGCCACAGGTTCTGGCGCCGTTTCCGCAGGAGCCGGCTCGGGGAATTGGATGGCAGCAAGTCTCTCTTCGATATTGGTGATCGCTTTCGGACCGATTCCGGGCAACCCCAGCACTTTGTTGGTATCCATCTTCATGGACATCATCAGCGCGCCGACGGTATCGATGCCTGCTTCTACCAGAATATTGAAGACGTGTTCCTTCAGTTCCAGCTGCTCCAGCGGCATACCGAACGCAGCTGTTGGGACCTCGGCGCGAGCGGTGGACACTTTCTCTTCTTCCGCACGCGCGGCGTCTTCCTTGATCTGGATGGTCCGGCGTTCCACGCGGTCTACGAACTGCCCCAGCATATTGAATTCTTCGGGGGTGACGGGGCGATTCTCGGCTTTCTTCGCCAGCACTTCCTCGACGGCTGGAATGTTTTCTACCGCTGTGGGCAAAAGACCAGCCAGTTCAGGATCACTTTGCAATTTGCGGATGGCGTCGGCAGCAGCTTCGGGCAGAGACTTGATGTCGATGCGCCAGCCGGTTAACTTCGCGGCAAGACGGGCGTTCTGCCCATCGCGGCCGATCGCCAGGCTGAGCTGATCTTCATTGACCACCACCGTCGCGGTGCGGTTGCCGTCCACTTCTGAGAGGTAAACGCCTGTCACCCGTGCCGGGCTGATGGCTTTGGAAATATACACAACGGGATCCTGATCCCATTGGATAATGTCGATCTTTTCGTCGTGTAATTCCTTGACGATGGCTTGAATACGAACACCTTTAATGCCCACGCAGGCGCCGACCGGGTCCACCCCCGCCTGCGTCGCCATGACTGCGACTTTGGCACGTGCGCCCGGCTCACGGGCGATCGCGCGGATCTCTACGACACCATGATAAATCTCGGGCACTTCATTCTCAAGCAAGCGGCGCAGGAAGTTGCGGTGAGCACGCGAGAGAACGATCTGCGGACCGCGCGAGCCGTCTTTCACTTCCAGAACCACAGCGCGAAGGCGGTCATGCACCTTAAAACGCTCGCCAGGGATTCGCTGATTCCCAGGCAACACGCCCTCGGCTTTCATATCGAGACCGATCGTCGTCGCCTGAGCGTTAGTCGCCTGAACAATACCGCTGACGATCTCGCCCACTTGCCGCTCAAAATACTGCATCTGATTGGAGCGCTCGGCTTCCCGAATTCGCTGTTGAATGACCTGACGTGCCGTCTGCGCGGCTACGCGCCCAAAGTCTCCCGGGGTGGTTTCGACAACGACCATATCCCCAAGCTGAGCTTCAGGATTGACTTTGCGGGCTTCCTCCAGAAGGACCTCGGTCTTCGGCTCCTGCACGTCTTCCACCACTTCCTTCTCGGCGAAGACCATGACCTTACCAGTCTCGGGGTCAATTTTGGCTTCGACATGCTGTGCCGTAGACGCGTTGACAGCCCGCCGGTAAGCCGATACCATAGCGGACTCGATAGCTCCCAGAATGATATCCTTGGAGAGCTGTTTTTCTTCCAGCACTTCGTTGAAAGCCAGGGCGAACTCGTTCTTTGACATGCTAACTGCTCCGTTTACTCCTACCGCTTGTTTATTAACAACAAAATCTTTCCGGGGTCTTACAGGCTACAGGCCCAATTCCTAGCGCAGCACTGTGTATTACAAGCAGAAAAGTGGGGGTTGCCCACTTCTCGGTGCGTTCGGTGATCGTTTCGTACAAAATTATTTTAGCATAGCCGATTAAAATCTGCAAGATATAATATGAATCAGCAAGCCAAATCAGACTGTCAAAATCGGGAAAAGAACTGACCTTTCGAAGGTTGGGAACCCCGTTTCGTAAATTAGATGATTTTCGGATCGGTTTTCTTACGTTTCCCAGCAGGAGACTCATGACAATACGCAACTTGGATAAAGCGGCTTTGCGCGGCGAGCCTTCCTACGTCTGGCGGGCTGGTCAGCAGCGTCGGCTCGAGATGATTGTCCGTGCGGCGGGAGACCGTATCGGAAGATTCATTCTCGAAAACGGCTGTGGGATAGGCATGTATGTGCAACATCTCTCCCCATTCGGGGGGACTGTGATCGGGCTGGAGTATGACTTCGAGCGCGCCGCCGAAGCCCGTCAGAACTCTCCTTACATCCTCAACGCTGCCGGGGAATCAATCCCGCTCCCCTCTTCAGCCTTCGACTTGATCCTCAGCCACGAGGTGATTGAACACGTGCAGGATGACCGTCTCGCCATCTGCGAGATGGCCCGGCTACTGAAGCCTGGCGGACGAATCGTGCTCTTCGCTCCAAATCGCGGCTATCCATTCGAGACCCATGGGATTTACTGGAAGGGAACATATTCATTTGGCAATAAACTATTCGTAAATTATTTGCCGCGGGCTCTACGAAACAGACTCGCTCCACACGTACGCGTGTACTCCAAAAAGGACTTGCAAAGACTGTTTGAAGGGCTGCCCGTTAAATTCATCGAACGCATTGTTATTTTTGGCGCGTACGATAATCTCATTGCGAGATTTGGACCCCTAGGAAAGATCTTGCGGGGTACGCTGCAGTTTCTGGAAAAGACGCCGTTGAAGATATTAGGTCTATCCCACTTTTGGGTGGTGGAAAAGCTGTAGGGGCAGACATGATAGAAACGACAGCAAAAGAGCAACTTATTAATATGCTCAAAGTTTCGAATCAGCGGGTGCTCGATTGGTTCACAGCGATCAGCGTAGGGGGTTTCTTTATCCGTTACGGAGGGGGGTGGTCTGCCTCCGAGAATGTGGATCACCTGATCCGGGCCCATACACCCATTGCAAAAGCGCTGAAACTTCCCAAAATCACATTGCGTGTACTATTCGGCAAGCCAGACAGAGCATCCAGGCCGTATGAAAAGCTTTGTACGGCGTATCGCGATGAAATTGCCAGGGGCGCGCAGGCATCAGGACGATATCTTCCAAGTCAAGAAAATCTGAATTCCGGCACTGAAAAAAGGAAGAAAGAATTACTGGACCAATTTCGTAAAGCCAGCATAGAACTTGTCTCTGTCGCTGAAAAATGGGATGACAAAGAACTGGATGATTATTTGCTGCTTCACCCTATCCTGGGGAAGTTAACAATTCGAGAGATGCTTTTCTTTACGATCTATCACAACCTCCGCCACGCCAGCCAGGAGGGTGATTAATAGTGGAGCTCTCCTTCTTACATTACGGGCTCCCTGAAATCGTAGATCCCATCTTTAACCCCCCACTTCTTGCCACAGCTTGAACATTTGAGATACGCAGTCTTATCCACCAGCGGCGAATGACTGCAATCGGGACACTTAAAGTAGGACAGGATGGAGTCTTGTCTCAAAGGCAGGATGGTTCTTCGACCGGGATCAGAATGAGCATCCCGCCCTACGCTCTTTGCCCTCACAAACACACTGGGGGAGAGTTGCAGCCAATTTCCTGTCTGCTGGAGCAGCGAATCGAGGGAAACAAGAAGGTTTGTTGGCACAAGCCGTTTTAAGAGGCCGACCCGGAAGTAAGAAAGAGTCAGAGTCTGCTCAATCTTGAATCCGAGGCTTTCTAGCCACTGGCGAATGGCGTTCGGATGAAAATCAAAATTGAGCTTTACAAACTCCACTGGCTCCAGCGTGAAAGGACTCCATGCTTGTCTCCTCAGCAAATACCGAAGGAGGGCTTTAAGATTCAACTTGTTTGCATACTCGAGAATAAACACCCCCTCTGCCCTCATTACGTTTTTTACCTGTCCAAGAGCGGTACGCGCATCTGCCATGTGATGCAGGACGCGGATCATTGTCGCGGCGTCGAACAGTCCATCGATAAACGGAAGGCGGTACACGTCCGCAGCGACATAGAGGTATTGATCCGACTTGCCAAGCCGTTGCTGCGCCTGTTCCAATTGTGTCCGTGAGTAATCCAACAGGACAATTCGGTCGAAACCAATATAGCGCGGCGTATTCCGTCCAGCACCGGCTCCAAGCTCGAGCAGGAGGTGTCCTTTTTTTGGGAGCAGTCGCTTGAGGGCAATCGCTTCGGTGCGGTCTTCGTACTCGCGTCCGCCTTTGTCCCAAAAGGACGTCTGGTAATCCGAGCCTTCGTAATCGCAAATGGGGGGAGTAGTCACTGAGTACTGGCTACTTCCCGTTCGTTCCGCGCCCAATCGCTCGATAGGAAAAACCAAGCTCTTTCATGAGGGCGGGATCATAAATATTGCGCCCATCGTAAATGACCGGGCATGCGAGCGACTCTTTGATTTTTTCCAGATCTAGCTGCTTGAATTCATTCCATTCGGTCACGACGACCAATGCATGGCAGCCTTCTGCCATTTTATATACATCATCAAAAATTTCAACCGCAGGCATAAGCGGCGCCGCCGTCTTACGCGCCACAGGGTCGTAAGCGCGCACTTGCGCGCCTGCCGCGATGAGTGAATTGGAAATATCCACCGATGGCGCATCGCGCATATCGTCTGTGTTCGGTTTGAATGCCAACCCAAGCAAGCCAATCGTCTTCCCCTTCAAGCTACCGTCGAGCAGGGTCCCGAGATGGCGCACGACCGCCCTACGACGGTCATAATTGACTTCCATCACATTATTCAAAATACGTGGATTTAATCCCTTCTCTTTTGCCATATAGGCGAGCGCCTCTACATCTTTGGGGAAGCACGATCCACCCCAACCCAGGCCTGCATCCAGGAAGTGTCTACCGATACGCGCATCGTAGCCCATACCTGCCGCGACTTCCTTTACATCTGCTCCCACCCGTTCACACAAGTCAGCCAGCTCATTGATAAAAGAAATCTTTGTCGCCAGGAAGGCATTGCTGGCGTATTTGATCATCTCAGCTGTACGCAGGTCGGTGATCACAATCGGGGCACGCAAGGGCAAATGCAGCTGCGCGACTTTGTTCGCTGCGTCCCGGTCGAGGGAGCCGATCACGTTGCGGTGCGGGTTCATAAAGTCGGCAATGGCAGAACCCTCACGCAAGAACTCCGGGCAGGACACGACGGCGAAGTCAATCGGTTCGGGCTGAGCGCTCCGGACAATATCGGCGACCCAGTCTCCGGTCCCGATCGGCACTGTAGATTTGTTGATGATAATGAGCGGCGCGGTCATGTGTTTGGCAATCGAACGCGCGGCGGAATCCACGTATTGGAGATCGGCATTCCCGTCCACACCAGAGGGTGTCCCCACAGCGATAAAGGCAAACTCTGCACCTTTGAGCGCCTCGGTATACGAGGTCGTAAAAGACAACCTGCCGCTTTTTGTGTTGCGCTTGACCAGTTCCTCAAGTCCTGGCTCATAGATCGGCATGATTCCCTTCTTAAGATTTTCCACGCGTTTCTCATCCACATCAAGGGCGACGACGCGATTCCCCAGGTCGGCAAAGCAGGCAGCAGTCACCAGACCCACATACCCAACGCCGATCACACAGATTTGTTTCATGTCCTTATACCTCTTTCGATCATTTCATTCCCGCGCAGGCAGATTTCATGATTAAGGAGAAGGATACTTCAGCCTTACGCATTTGCCAGACCATTATCACATCGTTACGTGGTTTTACAGGGCTTGTGTAACTTTTCCGTTTACTTTTCACCCAGGGCATTCTCGATTACTTCCAAAAACCCACTCATATGAATGGGCTTCGAGACGTAGCCATCACAGCCGGCTTCCAGGGCGCGTTTGCGTTCGCTTGGCAAGGCGTGGGCCGTCAACGCATAGAGAGGAATCGATTTTGTGGACTCGTCTGCCTTCAGTTTTTCAGCCGCACGCCACCCATCCATCTCCGGCATGGTCAAATCCATCAGAATTAAGTCTGGTTGCTGCAAACGAGCCGCCGCGACCCCGTCTCGTCCATTCATGGCGAGAAAAACCTCATAGCCTGCGCGCTCCAGAATAAAACGCACAAGTTCGTAGTTATCCATGTTATCTTCGACGATCAGGATGTGTCCCTTGCTCATACACAGTAGTCCGTAACTATACCGCGTCTCTTCTCAGCGGGCAATAACGTATAATCGCGGGACGATGCGACTCCTCTTCGTGGCAGACGGCCGCTCCCCCATAGCACAAAACTGGATCCGACATTTCGTGGAACACGGCGACAAGCAAAGCGGTCCCGTGGACGAGGTGTACCTTGCCTCTACATTCGCCTGTACCCTGGACTTCCCATTAAGCGGACTCGAGGTCATCCCCGTGGCGTTTAGCGGACTCAAAAAAACGACGCAGCACCCCGGCACAGCTCCGGCACGGACCGTTCGCCTGCGCACCGCGATCCGGCAGTGGTTCGGTCCCCTCACGATTCGACGCGCTGCGAACCAACTGCGTGGCTTGATCGAGCGAGTCAAGCCCGATCTCGTCCACGCCATGCGGATTCCGTACGAGGGCATGATGGCGGCCGACGCGTATAACGGTGCACCCCTCGTTGTTTCCACATGGGGCAACGACTTTACCCTGCATGCCCCCTCCACACGACTCATGAGTCACTACACTCGCTGGACCATGCAAGTTGCGAATGCGCTCCATGCGGACTGCCGGCGTGACGTCCGCCTGGCGAAAGCGTGGGGATTCGAGCCAGGCAAACCTGCCCTGGTCGCGCCCGGTAACGGCGGAATCAGAACCAATGTGTTTTACCCGCCTGAGAAGCCCGTGGAAGAGCCGGTCATCATTAACCCACGCGGCTTCCGCCCGTACGTCCACAATGATGTTTTTTTCAAAGCGATTCCTCTTGTTTTAGCAAAGCGACCCGATGCCAGATTTATGTTCAACTTAATGGCAGGGGAACCACGTGCAGAACAATGGGTCAAGGAATTAGGAATTGGTCACAAAGTTGAATTGCTGCCGCCTCTATCCCATTCCAAAATGGCAGACGTATTTCGGCGCGCGCAGATCGTTGCCTCCCCCAGCATCCACGATGGCACGCCAAACTCGCTCCTCGAAGGGATTGCTTGCGGCTGCTTTCCCATCGCCGGGGATCTGCAATCTATCCGTGAATGGATCACACCAAACGAAAACGGCTTATTGTTTGACCCTGCAGACGCGCAATCCATTGCAACGACGATTCTGACTGCTATCGAAAACAAGAGCCTGCGGGCACATGCCGCAGGCGTAAATCAAGAAATAATCGCCACTCGTGCAGAATACGAGCAGAATATGCAGAGGGCGGAAACGTTTTACAGGGAGGTCGTCACGTATACGGGCACCCAAATACACAAATGAAGACCCGTTTTCCTGTGTACTTGCCTACCTATTACCTGTACACCTCTTTCCCTCAGACCTCCTCATGTGGCTCGCGCATGTACTCCAACCTCTGCCGCAGCTCGATTTTCCGTTCATCCGCGGCATGACGGACTTCGTTGAAGAACGTCTCGCCGCGCAGACGCAACTCGGCGCGTAACTGCTCCCCTGAATCAGGGGCCATTAACAAGGCGATCGTCGAACCGACCAATCCGCCGACCGTCACGCCAATTAAGAAGCCAAACATTCGTCTCATGATCTTCTCCTCTATCCTTCTCGTTTTTGAGCAATTTCGTTAAATGATTATACTGCCTATGCTTTCGGGATTCAATTCTTACAACGAACTGCGCCGGAAATTATTATTCCTATGAAACACTTACACCCCCGGCATATCCGAAAAACAAATTTTGTGGAATAATCAAGGTGCCGCGTGTATCCGCCTTGCGTGAACGCGACGGCATATCTTACCCAAAGCTGTAAACGCGCGGCGAACAGGGGACGACCGCACCAAACGGCTCCTACCATTTTGGAGGATACCATGTCTACACCTGCACCCGCTTTAACATCCACCAGCGCGCCTACGCGCAAAAAAGTAACTACACTCACCTACCGACAGAAAAAGGAACGCGGCGAGCCGATCACAATGTTGACGGCGTACGATTATCCTACTGCGATGGCGGTCGACCGCGCGGGGATCGATTCGATCCTGGTTGGCGATTCGCTGGCAATGGTTGTGCTCGGTTACGAAACTACATTGCCAGTCACAATGGAAGAGATGCTCCATCACTGCCGCGCGGTTGCGCGCGGAGCAAAGAGTGCCCTGCTCATTGGGGATATGCCGTTCATGTCCTATCAGGTCTCTGTGGAGGAAGCGACGCGGAATGCCGGTCGTTTTCTGCAGCAGGGCGGCATGGACGCCGTCAAACTTGAGGGCGGACGTGAACGTGCGAGCGCGATCCGTTCCATTACGAGCGCAGGCATCCCTGTCATGGGGCATCTCGGTTTGACGCCGCAATCCGTCCATCAGTTGGGCGGGTTTCGTGCCCAGGGTAAAACTGCCAGCGCCGCGAAACGTCTCGTCGAAGATGCGCTGATCCTCGAAGAGGCAGGCTGTTTCGGTATCGTGCTCGAATCGGTGCCAGCGCGCCTGGGAGAGTTGATCTCGAAAAAACTTTCCATCCCGACCATCGGCATCGGCGCGGGCGCAGGCTGTGACGGACAGGTACTTGTCACACATGATCTGCTCGGCCTGTTTGACCGCTTCACGCCGAAATTCGTTAAGAAGTATGCAGACTTCCACCACGAGATGCAAAAGGCATTTGCCGATTACATCGAGGACGTGGAAACGAAACGCTTCCCCGCCCAGGAGCATATTGTCGAGATGAAAGACCAAGAGTGGGAATCGCTTTTGGGGGAGATTGAATAACAGAAACGTGACAGCCACCTCACAAATTGGGTGGCTGTCCCTTAATTTCTACGTATGAATAACATCCTCATCGTCGGTACGGGTGCCCTTGCGAGCCTGTTTGCCGCGCGATTCGCAGGGGCAGGATACAGCGTTACGATGCTCGGCTCGTGGAAAGCCGGACTGGATGCACTCCAAAAATACGGTGTACGCCTGCTGGATTCAGCGAGCAACGAACGTAAATTCCCTGTGCGGGCAACAAATGACCCGCGTGAGTGCCGTGGCATCCGCCATGCGCTGGTCCTGGTCAAGGCATGGCAAACAGAATATGTAGCAGAACAACTTAAGCAATGCCTCGCGGAAGATGGCCTCGCCGTCACGCTCCAAAACGGACTCGGCAACCGTGAAACGCTTGCGCGCAGCCTAAGCTCGAACCGTGTTGCCCTGGGCGTCACCACGACGGGAGCCACTCTTCTCGGGCCTGGACTCGTCCGGGCAGGCGGAGAAGGTATCATTTCCATTGAACGGCATCCGGCTCTTGCTGCTCTGGAAGCAGCACTGCGATCGTCTAATTTCAACGTGAGCCTTGTGGAGGACGCACGATCCCTCATCTGGGGAAAGTTGGTGATCAATGCGGCAATCAATCCCTTAACGGCGGTCCTGCGCGTCCCCAACGGAAAGCTTCTGGAGCTGCCCTCGGCACGGGAGATGATGACCGCGTTGGCACGCGAAGCTGCCAGGGTGGCGAAGGCACAAGACATCCAACTGCCATTTTCAGATCCGGTCGCCGCGGCGGAGGATGTTGCAAGCAAGACCGCCGCCAATTATTCCTCCATGTTGCAGGATGTACTGCGCGGCGCGCCGACCGAGATCGATGCGATTTGCGGGGCTGTGGTCCAGGTGGGAGAAAAATATAGGGTGGAAACGCCTATTAACTGGGCATGCTGGAGGCTTATTAGTGCCCTGGCAAAAAATAAGGGGAATGCTGGGGAGTCTTAAGCTCGTTTCGAGACGACGACTTTTCATTGCATGGTAAGATGTACATGAATCATCTGGAGTTCGGAGATCCCTGATGCCCAAGTGGCTTGTGTATTTATTATTCCTGGCGTTGCTTGTGCCTTCTTCTGCGACCGCCCAAGGGGAAACAAAGTTAGAGGCAATCAATATCGAGCTTCGTTCCGAGTATGACCAGCCCAGCATGCTTGTGATTTACGAATTTGTCGTTTCGCATGAAACCCGTCTTCCCGCAGAGGTTACCTTACGTTTTCCCAAGAACAGTAACTTGATTGCTGTCGCTGTAGAGCACGGTGGGGAATTCTTTGACAAGAACACCACGTCACTCGCCGCACAGGGAGATTGGCAAACCATCAAAATCAAGGTAGAAACATACGAACCGCATCGCATCGAATATTATCAGCCGCTGATGCAGGATGGGCGCAAACGCCAGTTTAAATTTCATTGGTTTGGTGACTATTATGTCAAAGAGTTTACGATACATCTCCTTCTGCCCGGGGATAGCACAAGCCTGGCGACGTATCCTGAACTGGAAGGAACGGCTACAACCTCCGACGGATCACTGATCACAGGCACAGTGACCAAACAGGGTTTAAGGATGATGAACTCGTTTCAATTCCGTCTGGAATATGAGAGGACATCCACGGCTCTCATCAAGCCGGAGATGGCAACCGCTCATGTGGTTCCAGCCGCACCTGTAGATGAAGATACACCGGGTCGCGTTTCCATTGCAAATTTACCTTGGATCATCGGTGGTTTTGGGTTGACGCTGATTTGTATTGCTCTGCTTTCGTACTGGCGCTCCACACAATCTGGCGAGAGCCAGCCGCGCAAACGGACTACGACCAAGCGAGAGAAACAGGAAAAAGAACAAGCCTACTGTCATGAATGCGGCACGCGTGCTCATGACGGAGACCGGTTCTGCCGGACATGCGGCAGCCGATTACGGGATGGAGCATAAGCCAATACGCTTAATGTCGGGTGAACCAGAAGCGGAGCTCGCGAGGCAGTGGGAATAACGGGAGCAGGTCCACGCGATAGCCTTTTCCAGCATAGGCTTGCATCAGGCAAGCTGCTTTCGTCAAAACGACACGGTCATATCCCAATGGTAGCGTCATCAACTCCGCAATGGCAGGATGGGGATAATTTCCCTTTATGCGTTGATAAATGCCAAATTCCAACTGCCAGGCATCCAATTCCCCATAAACAGATAATGCCGTGACCCGTCCCTGCTGTAAATGCCGCGCTTCGTGGATCACCAAAGTCTTAATGCGTAGATCGTCGAACGGAGTTTCGTAGGTGTAATAGCGTGAATTTAAACGGATATTCCCGGAGACGGTCCAGAACGCGCCAATGTTGGGGCGAACCCGCTGGAAACCAATCTTGATCTGGCGTTTCCGCAGAAATTCCACAGCACTGCGCCCTTCCTCGCCTAACTGGGTCACAGCTTCGAAAAGATTTTCCTTCCAAACCTGATGTTCCATTTTGATATTTTCTATAAACGCGCCTCTCGATTTTTGCAAGTATAAATCATCTGAGAATGGTGAGGAAAATAGTCATAGGACTCATCGCCGGGAGACGGCTACTAGTCTAGGTGATTGGTACCGCTTACAGGCTTGCAAGTTCAAAGCACGGGTACGATCCAGAGCATTACAACAGAAACGGATGCAAATGGAAGAGGCAACGGTCAGGACAAAGATAAGGGGAAGGGCATAAATAGAAACCAAAAAGGAGCGGCAACTGCTGCTCCTTTTTAGCTGTAAGTCATGATAGCACCCCGCCCTACTTTGATAGAAGCTGATAGTCAAATCAGTTACAATACCGGCGGAGAACAGAATGCGACAGGTTGCAATCTTAGGCATTGGTCAAACAAAAATCGACGAGCACTGGGACTTATCCCTGCGTGAGATCGGCGGAAACGCCGCCTTCGCCGCCATGCAGGACGCGGGCATGGATAAGGTCGATGCGCTTTTCGTTGGAAATATGCTCTCGCCGCTGATCAACGGTCAGAACCAGCTGGGGACGTTCTTTTCAGACTGGATCGGACTCTGGAACCAGGAGTCCGTCAAGGTGGAAGCTGCCTGTGCATCCGGCGCGGCAGCCCTTCGCGCAGGGTTGATGGCGGTCGCGGCGGGCGATATCGAGTCGGCGCTGATTGTGGGCGTCGAGAAGATGACCGATAAAGCCGGTCATGACGTGACCGCTGCCCTCGCCACCGCCGCCGACGCCGACTATGAGGTAGAACAGGGCGTCTCATTCGTTGGCATCAATGCATTGATCATGCGCCGTTACATGCATGAATATGGCTGGAAGCACGCCGACTTCGCACCCTTTTCGATCAATGCCCACGCAAACGCGATGCACAATCCCTTTGCCCGCCTGCATCAGAAGATTAATATAGAGCAGTTCGAAAAGTCTGCCATGGTCGCGACGCCGGTTAACCTTCTGGATGCCTCTCCCACCGGGGATGGCGCCGCAGCAGTGGTGATCGTTCCCGCAGAAAAAGTCGCATCGCTGAAGGGAAAACCACGCATTACGATCGCTGCTTCCTCTTCCGCGACCGATTCGATTGCTGTGCACTCGCGAAAAGATCCTTTGTTCTTGTCAGCGGCGTATCAGTCCACGAAGCGCGCCTATGAGATGGCAAACGTCGCACCCGAGGACATCGACGTGTTCGAGCTGCACGACGCGTTCTCGATTATGTCTGCCCTCTCGCTGGAGGCCTGTGGATTTGCCGAACGCGGCGAGGGTGTGCGACTCGGGCTCGACGACGAGATCGGTCCCCAGGGACGCATCCCTATCTGCACCCGCGGCGGACTGAAGGCGCGCGGGCATCCGGTCGGCGCGACAGGGATGTATCAGATTGTGGAAGTTGCCCAGCAATTACGTGGCGAGTGCAACGGCACGCAGGTCAATGGCGCGAAAGTGGGCATGGCGCAAAACATCGGCGGCTCGGGCGCGACCATTCTGACGCATATTTTGAAGGCAGAATAAAAGTTTTGTTATTTTTTTACCATGAAATATTGCTTCTATTTGTCCTATACTTAGCAGAAGGAAAGGAGCGAATTTCATGCCTGACCAGCGAAGCAGCCCTGCGGATAAACGTAAAATTGCTCGTCGCGACTTTGCCTACTACATGCAGGTGACAGACGAATTGAGCAAGAAGTTAATTGGCTATCTGACAGATATCAGCACAGGCGGATTTCGGCTGGACACTTCGAAACAAATTCCAGCCGGACAGGACTTCCGAATGCAAATCCGGTTGACCTCAGATGTTGCAGACAAGAATTCGATGACATTTGTGGCTCGCAGCAAATGGTGTCACCCTGACCATGTGGACCCCAATACGTATAACGTCGGCTTTGAGATCGTTCAGATAGCTCCCGGCGATAGGGTCATCTTCCAACGGATGTTCGATAAGTATGGCGCAGAGAAGAGGATGAGAGGTAAAAGCTCCAACGACTATTTATGGAGATAGACGAAGTGTTTTCATCCACTGGGCGGCCGCGTAGCGTGCCGCCTGTTTTTTCTTCAGAAGACGGCTGCGCTGTTGTAAAATTGTGGACATGAAATACAGAACATTGCGCGCCCTCATCCGTTTTTTCATGCAACTTGCCACCGATATCGAGGTCAATGGGATCGAAAAACTCCCGGAGGGAAATGTGATTGTCGCCGCAAACCATCTGGGGAGGCTGGATCCCGCCGCTCTATTGTGTATCCTGGATCGGGAAGATATCATTATGCCAATGGCAGAAAAATATAAAGATCATCCTTTATATGGCATGATTGGGCGTGCGGTAAATGCTGTCTGGCTCAACCGCTTCGATGCAGACTACGCGGCATTCCGACAGATACTTGACCGCATGAAGCAAGGCGGGATGCTGGTGATCGCTCCAGAAGGCACCCGCTCCAAGACCGAAGCGCTGCAGGAGGCGAAGATGGGGGTCGCGTTCCTGGCGAGCAAGAGTGGATACCCGGTCTTGCCGGTCGCGGTGACCGGGACAGAGGATCGGCGCATCCTCCGAAACCTGAAACACCTTCGCCGCTCGAAGATCACGGCGACGGCAGCCGAGCTGATGTATATCGACATCCCCAGAGGTCCGGGACGTGAGGAGGCGCTGCGCGCCGCAACGGATGAGATCATGTGTCAGATCGCCGCGCTCCTGCCGGAACACTATCGCGGCGTCTATGCGAATCATCCGCGCTTAAAAGAGTTGCTGAAACCCTAACCATGAAATATTTGATTCGCGGCCTGATCCGCCTCATCTTCAATCTTCTTGCCCGCGTCGAAGTTCGCGGGTATGAGAATTTGCCAAAGGATAGCAGTTTTGTAATCGCTACGAATCATCTTGGAATAGCAGATGTCCCCATTGCCTTTTACGCCCTCAACCGCTGGGATCTGTTTGTGGTAATCGGGGAAAAATGGCGCGATGTCGGGCTGTTTCGTTGGGTGGGAAAGCACTTCAATTTTATCTTTATCGACCGCTTCCATCCCGATATCAAAGCCCTGCGGAAGATCATCTCGCTGATGAAAGAAAAGAACATCCTGGTCATTGCCCCGGAGGGAACACGTTCGCGCACAGGAGCGCTCATCGAGGCAAGGCCGGGCGTCAGCTATCTTGCCACCAAGTTAGGAAGACCGATTATCCCGGTAGGGATTGTCGGCACAGAAGATAAACGCCTGCTCGATAATCTCAAGAAACTCCGTCGTTCCCAAATCACAGTCACTGCAGGAGAACCTTTCACCTTGCCTCCCTTTCCACGAGAAAATCGCGATGAAGTTCTAAAACAATATACAGACGAGATCATGTGCCACATCGCCGCGCTCTTGCCGGAAGAACATCGCGGTGTGTATGCAGATCATCCAAGGTTAAGGCAGTTGCTTGAAGAATGATACCCGGCTCAAGCCGCCGTCCTCGACGGTGTGTTCCCATGTAATGAGCAGGCTATTATTCAATCGATTCAAATGTCCCATCCAGATGAAGGTAAAAGGTTTCCACAAGCAGGTCGGGAAATAAGGCGTGAATTTTAGAAGCGGTATCCAATAGATCATGTCGATGACGTTTGTAGGTGCCCTCGCGTCCGTAGGCGCGGCAGTCTTCATGATTGATCAGACAGACGATGTTGATCGTATGAGCCTGCACTGCAAGCTGTAGATACTTGAGGACCATTTCGTAGTCGTGCACACTGCCTCCCAGAGAGATAATATCGAAATTATCATACCCAAAGCGGACGGTGATCCAGGGCTGGAGGAATTTCTGCAGGCGGTAATCCATGCAGTGGACGACCAGCGCATCGCAATGAATAATAGGTTTATTTTTCGGCATTATTTCCTTTACAAAACCTCGCCCTCTTTACGTTTTAAAAACTGACCATCGCCAGCTTTTCCCAGCCATTGTTCGCCATCCACGATCAGTTTGCCGCGCAGGAACACTTTCTCAGGCATGCCCGTCAATTCCCAGCCTTCATACAAGTTATAGTCTGTGCGCTGGTGCGCGTGTGCCACACCATACGTCACTGTCTTTTCAGGATCCCAGATCACAATATCCGCATCGGAGCCAGCCAGCAGCGCTCCCTTACGGGGGTACAAGCCAAAGATCCTGGCAGGATTTGTGCTGTTGTATGCCACAAATTGATTGGCGGTGATTTTTCCCGTGCGCACACCGCAGGTCCACATCACGGGCAGGCGGTCTTCCACACCGGGCAGTCCATTCGGGATTTTCGTAAAGTCTTCTTTCCCCAATTCCTTACCAGGGATGGCGATCTCATCTCCCTCGTAGATGATAGGGTGGGTCCCGTCATAGAAGAAGGGGCAATGATCCGTGCCGATCGTCTGTAAAATCCCCTGCGAAAGTCCTTCCCATAAATGAGCATTATCCTCTTCCGAGCGCATCGGTGGCGAGCATACCCACTTCGCTCCATCAGGGCGCCGTAGATCGTCTATCGTGAAAAACAAATATTGCGGGCACGTTTCGCCCATAACTTTGACCCCCTGCTCGCGCGCGTACTTGAGCATCTCCACTTCTCCAGCCATGTTCATATGAACAATGTACGCGCTGGCATTTGCCGCGCCCGCCATGCCAGCTATGCTCAACGTTGATTCCACCGCTCCCCATCCTGGGCGTGTCAGCGCATGCCATTCGGGCGTAGTCTGCCCGGCAGCTAAGGCTTGCGCCGTCAGCGTTTCGATCATGTCGCCGTTTTCGCAATGCGCCATGACCAGCATTCCATGATCTCGGGCCATCTGCATTGCCCGGAAGATACTGCCATCGTCGAGGCGGAGGCGGCCATTATAGGCGGTGAAAACTTTGAGAGTCGTGATCCCCATATCTCGGAGCCAGGGAATCTCGGCGGCAATTTTCGAGTCAAACCTCGTCAGGTTCATGTGGAAGGAATAATCGATCGCGGCTTTGGCGGATTTCTGGAACCAGAGATCCACGGAGCGCTGAAATCCCTCGGGCTCCAGCACAACAAAATCCATAACGGTTGTCGTTCCGCCGAACGCGGCTGCCTTATGCCCGGTATAGTGATCGTCCGAAGAGACCGTGCCAAACATGGGCAAGTCCAGGTGCACATGCGGATCGATCCCACCTGGCAGAACCAGTTTGCCTGCCGCGTCAATTACCTCTGCGTTTGGGTATTGGAGGTGTTTTCCGACTTCGGCAATTGCTTCCCCTTCGATTAGGAGATCGGAATCAAACGTTTCCGAGGCGGTAATGAGCGTGCCGTTCTTAATGAGAATTGCCACTCTTTTGTCCTTTTCGTCAAGCGCTACGGAATCAATTTTCCCTGACCGCGGCATAATCTCTCGTCCATCAAGGATTGGATTTGCGGTGTGAACGCAGAGCCCATGTCCTGCATGTGCAGTAACGTGCGACAGGCTTCCCTTCGCACAAAGGGAGAATTGTCCATTTTGATCGCCGTGGCTTTGAAGGCTTTTTCATCACCCTTGAATGCATACGCTTGTAAGAAGGGCGCCCATTCAATTCGATCGTTCGGGCTCAATCCGAATTGCGCTGCTTGCTCTCCTAGCTGGACGATCTTTTCCCAGGCGCCAGTCTGGAGCGCCAGTTCTGCCTGCTGATAGTAGTAACACCACGTTTCATTATGAGGCGGTTCCGGCCCGAAAATAAATTCTGCCGGTTTGGGCGCGGTGCCATCTGTTTGGATGTTCTCGATGTTGGAATATTGCCCGAGCAGGAAGATTTGATCTGAGTCTCCTTCGGAATACCTCGGCCACTGTGCATGGATCACATGGACGCACGAATTTGGTGTCGGCTGGCTGATGACTAAAATGTTACGGTAGTTAATTTCGCCTACATGTGTTCGATATTCATAGGAGCGGCGTCCCCCGGCGAGGATATCCTTCGTAATGTAATCCATTTGTGGAAGCGCAATCAGCGGATAGACGGCTGGAATGTGGTTTGTCTGCTCAGCAAAATAAAGAAAGTTAGCCGGTCCCGCGACGGCATCCACATCTTCGGCATAATTGATCGATGGATAATTCACAACCAAGGTCGTCCCTGGGTCGATCCCCGGAACGCGCCAGACGACCTGGTGCCAGAAGTCTGCAATCGTCTGTTCTTCATGAAGGATGCGCAGCGAGGCGGTGTAGTGAGTCAACCCTGCCAGGAACACCAATCCAGCTATTACGCCGAAACGAACATTGCTTGAATGGATGAGAAAAACAATCCCAACCACCGCCATGACACTGGCGAGAGACGCCGGCAGCGCATAATGGGAATAGCCTGCAAAATTAACAAAACGATTCGCAATGATGATTGGAAGGACACCTGCAATCACCCCCGCTAACCCAACCCAGATCGCTTCAAACTGCCACTTCCCTCTTGAATCAGAGGGATTGGAGACGCCAGCTTCCCACTTCCCGATCAAGAAGCTGGCCCCCAGCAAAAGAAGGGCAACCCCTCCCGCAAGCAGCAGTCCAGTCAGTATATTGGTCAGGCCCATCTCGAACAAGTTTTGGAAGAGCGGCGCGCCCCATGCCACGAATGCTACATTCGCCGCACTTTGAATCAGGCGCGCCAGCCACCACAACCCGGTGAGCAAGGGAGAACCAAACAGTTGACTAAGCTGAAGTCCCACGTCTGTGACCGGGCGTTCATTCTTGAATAAGAAGAAACGCCAGAACAGGAAGCCAATGGGTATAAACGCTGCAGCTGCCCAAGCACGAAGTGCAAGTACACTTCGTTTGAGAAAGGGGAGCGACTCCGGCTCACGATTGACCAGTAAAAGCACACATAGAAATCGAAAGACTTCCATTCCGAACGAAAAATCAACCAGAGCGATATAGGCCCAACCCGTCAGGATGGAGGCGATCCACGCCAGAATTTTGGCGCTAGTCTGCGTGGTGCGGATCGCGTAGAGAGTCAAGGTGATCGAAAGCGCCTCCAAAAACGAGCTCAGGATTCGGGGCTGGTTCTCAAACCCCTCCATCCAACGCAGGTAGCCGGGGTAGAGGGTAAAAAGGAGCGCCATCATAAGAGTCGCCAGGCGCTGATTCGGCCAAAGCTGGCGAAAGAGCCAGAACGCTGCCAATCCGCCTGCCACTCGCCAAAGGAATGACATCATGTGATACGGCAACGGTTGGACTCCAAATACTTGAAAATAGGCTTCAAAGAGCGGCCCCCGAGCCGGACGATCGATGATGAACATTTCCTGGTAGACCCCCGGACCACCAATGAGACGATCCATCACATAATACCAATCGTCACGATAAATTGTCGCCTGGCTGAGATTCGGGAGGTAGATCGCACCCGCAATCAGCAAAATCGACAAAATTTCCAACAGGGGTGTATGACTATACTTGCGCCAATATTTCATGTTTTGTCGTAGCCCCCATCCAATTCCTTGATTCCTAATAAAGCGAGCAGCACATCAGGCGGGATATCTGCTTCCGGTAAATCTGTTTTATAAAGCTGTTCGTTTTCTGCGCGCTCGCGCAGGGACATCCATAGTACCTGCCGCTCATCGCCATCGACCACAAGGTCATTGACGGTCTTCGCATTCAGCAGATATTCACCCGTCGTATACAAAAACGTGATCCGCTTCCACTTGTCTACAAGGATGGGTTCTTTCAACTTCTCCAGCCCGCCAATTTGGATTTTGTAATATTCTTCCTTTGCACGCGGATGGTCCGCTTCATCCTTCAGCAATTCACCACGCGTCGTCAGCTCATGACCACGCACTTCGGCAAGGAACTCGATCTTGCCGCCGCGCTCGCCAAACGAGGCAGGTTGGTAAAACGCCAAATAGTCCACCGCAACAACTTTCGGCGCCGTGCGAAGCGGGATGCGGTACCAGCCCAAAAGCCGCGCGATCTCCAGATCTCTAGGGGAAGGAACGAAACAAACGAGGACGAGCGATGTGGGTGAAATGGACATACCTGGAAATAGAACGTGGAAAGTGGTGAGTCGATTCTACCCCCTGCTTTCCCCTTTCCACAAATGGTTTTGCGACTTAGCTTAAGCCCACTTCCCTGTTGAATGCAACGATTAGCTCATCGATCTCATCCGCTTGCTTTTGGACATCCGTCCAGTAATTCGGGTCGTACCATTGCGCCTGAATCTCTTCATACGTGCGGCCCTGCTGCTCGACCCAGGTGTAGTATTTTAGATTATGCACGCGGCGTCGATCCGGGTAGCGCAGCTCAAGCATATTGTCCGTGGACTGACCGCGCAGATATTGGGCAAAATCGGCAGCGGCATTTCTGTCTGTATAAGGACCGAATTCCTGGTTCATCTCGTGGATGCGCGAACGGTAGAGCTCCATCGAGTCGGTAAGCACGGTGAGCATAATGTCGTTCTCCGTCATCTCATAATACTTGGCTGTCTTGATGCAGGATAAAACATTGGAAATACCGGAGAAGCCTAACAGGTCGAGACTGGAGACTAGAGATTCGGGGACTCCTTGTTCTACGAGATAGGCACGTCCCGTCTCTTCATTAAAGAGACGCGAGAGGTTTACAACCGCATTATCATCGATGGCGGTCACAACGTCCGTATTTTTGGTGTTGTGGATCCATGGCACATGCTTATCCCCAATGCCTTCGATGCGGTGCGCGCCGAATCCATTTTCGAGCAGCGTCGGGCACTGCAGTGCCTCGCTGGCGACGATCTTGCTGTCGGGGAAGAGCTTCTTCATATAGTCACCGCTCGCCAGCGTCCCGGCAGAACCTGTCGCAGATGCCATGCCACGATAACGATCGTTAGGACCCATGGCCTGTTCAAGCACTTCTTCCATCGCGTGACCTGTCACTTCGAAATGCCACAGGTAATTCCCAAACTCCTCGAACTGGTTGAAGATCATCAGGTCCTGTCCGGACTTTCTGAGTTCCCAGCATTTATCGAAGATCTCCTTGACGTTTGATTCAGAGCCGGGAGTTTTGATCGTCTCCCCCGCGACGGTGGCAAGCCATTCGAAGCGCTCCCGCGACATCCCCTCCGGCAGGATCGCGATCGATTCGCAAGCCAACAGGGCAGAATCATACGCGCCGCCGCGACAGTAATTCCCGGTCGAGGGCCAGACCGCCTTTTGCGCCGTCGGGTCGAACTGACCTGTGACCAGGCGCGGCACCAGACAGCTAAACGCAGCACCGACTTTGTGCGCGCCCGTCGGGAACCATTTGCCCACCAGCGCAATGATTCGCGCCGGCACGCCCGTCAGCGAGGAGGGAAGCTCCAGGTAATTTACCCCATTGAAAGTCCCGCCTGAGGCGACAGGTTCGTTATGCCAGTTAATCCGAAAGAGGTTACGGGGATGAATATCCCAGAGCCCGATATTCTTGAGTTTCTCTTTTATCTTTGCAGGGATCCTGGAAGGATCCTTCATTTGTGCGTATGTGGGGATGATGATATTGCGTTCTTTGGCTCGCTGGATCGCACTTGCCCGGCGCGAGGATTCAACTGTCAGGTCGATGGTTGTCATGAAGGACTCCTATCGCTTATATCTAATAAGCAAAATTTTTGAATTATTTTGCAAGCCGAATCTTAAGTGCAAGTTTGGTGAATTATGCGGCACTTCGAAACAGAATTGTCAGACAATTTGTATTATATCTTGCAACTGTTCCCTTACAATAGGCTCTGGCTTTCGATAAATTTTCGCTCAGAGATTGAGCCATGTCCAGCACGAGACGCTCCCCTTCCCAGGCAGAGTAATATCCCTTCACTCTTTCCACTTCAGACTATTCGAGCGCATGCCAGCCAGGAATGTTTCGCTTTCGTCCTTTTAATCGCGAGCGATGAAGTGCTTCATCCGAGCAAATACATTCGATCACACGAAAATCCGCCTCATATCGGCCCGCCAATCGACTCCAGGTGCGGCGGATGGATTGTGAAGCCGCGACACTATCGAGGATGGCGGATTGGCCCAGTATTAGCTGTCGCTCTGCCAGTACTGTCAACAATTCATAGCCTGCAAAACCCAGAGATTTTTCTTGATTCACCGGCTTCAATTCACTCTGAAGGAGCGTGGCTTCCAAACAGTCCTTGGCAAAAACAGGAATGCCAAGATACCTTGCCAACGCTTCTGCCAGCGTGCTTTTTCCTGTGCCAGGCAAGCCGAAAACCAGGATCAGTTTCATACTGTCTCCGTGGTTGCTTTTACTTTACAATTATAGGAGAATACGCGATACAAATGCTGCGGCAGATTTGTGAATAGCAAAGGAGAAACCATGAAGGTCACAAAAGCAGGTACGGCATCCGGCTGCCTCGTCTGGATCGTTGTGTTTGGCACACTGAATCTCTGTTTTTTTCCCGCCGCCATGATGATCGGCGGCATTACTTCAGTAAGCAATTTTGCCATGCAAATGGTTGGACCGTTCATTTGTCCGGAGGGAACGGTGGGACGGTCGTATTCCTATGCGACGACAACCACCGATGAATTCGGAAATTCACAGCCTAGCACTGCTTATGAGCTGCACTGCATCGATTCGAATGGCGAAGTCGTTAAGGAGGATGCAATCCTATACGCATTCCTATGGACCGGCGCAATTGTGCTATTGAGTCTGGGCATCGCTGCATTGCTCGCGTTTTTACTGGCTGCGCCGGCAGGTGTGTTGATTGCCCGAGTATTGAATCACAATAAAAAGAGAAACCTAACAGCAACCATCGAACCCGAATAAATCCTTTATCACAAACTTGTAAAGTATTTTTAATGTAAAGGTCCTTCACTCGTTGTATGATGAATACATAGAGAAAGGAGGTACCCATAGAGTCTCCGCCTGAAATGTTTACCGAAGGTAGGACCGGGACGCCCTGAGCTGGCCAAAGCTCTGCACGAACTTCGCTTTGAAGCCAGACGTTCTCCTAACGATAGGAAGGTGGCAATCCCCACTCCTTACCTGGACTGCAAATTAAATCCTTGACGGATGGTGAAATACCCATCCGTCCTTTGTTTAATGGGACTGTAACGCCCGATTCATACGATCCAGTCCTTGTTTGAGGATCCGGCGCGAGGTTCCGAAGTTGAGCCGCACGTGATTCTTACCATTTTCACCATAGAGTGCGCCGTCCACGAGGGCTACTTTCGCTTTCTCAAAGAAAAATTCATAGGGAGAAGGTTCCAGATCAAGCTGTGTGAAATCCAGCCAGGCAAGGTACGTCGCTTGCGGAATTGTTATACGCACTTGGGACCATCGTTTCGTTACATACTCGATTACAAAATCTCGATTGCTGGTCAGGTACTTGCGCAATGCCCTCAGCCAGCCATCGCAACTTCCGGAATAGGCGCTTTGGGAGGCAACCAGCCCGGCAGCGGAAACATGAATGCCCATCTTTTGCACCGTCTCCGCATACTGTTCACGCAGTTTCTGATTCGGGATAATCGCAAACGCGCAGAATAATCCGGGAATATTGAATGCCTTGGATGCGGATACCAGGGTAATTGTCTGCTCTTCAATCTCACGACTCAAGGCAGCCATAGGGTGAAACTCGTTATGATCCAGCAATAATTCGCTGTGAATTTCGTCAGAAACGATCAGGACATTGTTTCTCAGGCAAATCTCTGCCATGCGGGTAAGCTCAGCAGGAGAATAAATCCGTCCAACAGGATTGTGAGGATTGCAAAGCAGGAACATCTTGACCTGCTTCGCCGCTCGTCGAAATACATCAAGGTCAATTTCGAACTCCAACCTGTTTCCATCGATCGTTTTTACCAGAGGCGCTTCCACCTGGGGCACGCCGGTTTTCCTGCGCGTCTCGTGAAATTCGTTATAGACAGGCGGCTGGATCAGATACCCCCTTTTAGGTGTGCAAAACGTTCGCGCCGCAATATTGTAGCCAATATTCACCCCCGGAACCGTGACGATCATGTCAGCAGAAACTTTCCAACCGTAAAGTTTGTCTAAGCGCGCGGCAATCGTTTCATACAGTTTTGTAGATGGCAGCCTATAACCCAGGTCACCATACTGAGCATATTTTTGTAAGGACTCCAAGATAGGAGGCGGAGCGGTGAAATCCATATCGGCAACCCACATCGGGAGTACATCTTTGGGGAACCATGTCCACTTGTTGAGTATCCCTGGAAGCCGGCGATTTGGGGTGTGATCGAAGTTATACGCCATTGTGCAAGTCTATTATTTTTTGAAGGCGACGATCATGCCATCCCGCGCAGGGCTGAGAGACACAATCCAATCGAGGTCAGTAGTAATGTCACGCGTAAAACGGCGGATCGCTTCCGTGGAGGTTTCGTGGTCGTTGGGTTCGAGGATCTGCCCGTGCCAGATCATATTATCGATAATAAGAAGTCCGCCGCGGCGCAATTTTTCTTTGATGATCGGAAGCGATTCCGGGTAGCCTTCCTTATCGATATCGTTGAAGATAATGTCGAAGGGACCCTCAGTTTGGCGTAGAGTTGCCACAGCTTCGGCAATGTGGAACTCGACCACATCCGCGCTCCCCAACGCGGACAAATGTCCTCGGGCGCGTTTCGACAGGTCTTCATCCCAGACAGTATGGTGCACAATGCCTCCCCCATTTTCCCTGACTGCCTTGGCAAACCAGGCGGTGGAATACCCGTATCCGGAACCAAGCTCAAACACAGACTTGGCATTGATCATACGCGCCAACTGGTAACAATAGTAGCCACACGCCGGACCGATAATGGGGAAGCCGTTTTTGTCCGCGTATTCTTCCATCTTTTGCAACTCGGGTTCACGCGGCGGGACGAGAGATGCCAGATAATCCTGGACTTTGTCATATGAAACTTCAGGCATGGGAATATCTCCTTTTAAGGTATAAAGTAGACAGGTAAACAGGTATATAAGTAAACAAGTTTGATTATCGCAGAATTTCTAAGGCAACTGGCAAACTTTTTTCTGCCCACATCTGATACATCTTGCCAGAGGGATGCAAGCGATCGCCCGTGATCAGATCAGAGTCGTCCAGCGCCATACGTGAGATGATGGTCACATCCACATAATGGGCACCTACATTTTTTGTCTCTTCCAGATTAACAGCGTTGAATTCATCGATTTGCTGGCTGATCGGCTCCGTATCCCCTCTTTGTCCTGCGAAAGGAGTCACACCCCAATCAGGGATCGAAAGCACAATCACTTTGTCCGGATGGCCGCCTGCATACAAGATTGCCTTCTCCAGTATGAAGCGAAACTTATCACGGTACCAAGCCGCTGTGTAGCCGCGATACTGATCGTTGACGCCAATTAACAGCGTAACCAGGTCATATGCCCCCTCGGGCGGAGTTGCCTGGATTCCTGCCCAAAGCTCATCCACCGTCCAGCCTGTGCGGGCAATGATCGTCAACTCGATCTCAATCCCTTCCGCTTCGAGCCGCTTTGCCAGTTGGTTGGGCCAGCGATGCATCGCGGTAACATGTTCACCAATTGTATAGGAATCGCCCAGGGCAAGAAAACGGAGCACAGGCATATTCGTTTCTCCTGACGTGAGGGTCGCCACCGGTGCAACGGTCGTGCAAGCAGCAACTGCAATAAGTGCCAGCAAAATACTTATTCGCATGCTTGATTATAGTCACGAAATCTTTATTTCGCGCCCAACAAAAAGACACAACGAAATTCGTTGTGTCCTGATGGATAAAAGCCTGTCGTTTCTCGTTCAGGTATTCTGGCGGCGAACAAAGCTGAGGATGGCAAGCCCTGCCATGAGCACAGCCGCGATCCAGGCACTGACGACAACCATTGGTGCATCGGCTTGCTTCACCGCAATCCCAACAAACGCCCAGACCAGCACCAGTAAATAACCGATATCCCTACGCAACAGCGCCATTGCCAGACCAAGTAGAGAAGCAACTCCCAACATTATCACTGCCCAGGTTTGTGCCGGGATTCCGAAGCCGTCCCAGCCGACAAAATATAACCAGTCCGAGATGTTTGCAACCGTAGCCACTGTAATCCAACCCAGATAGATGCTAAACAATACATCGACTGACCAATACTCAAGACGTGAAACGGGAGAGCGATTCACATTCAGCTGCAAATAACTTGCGATTAACAATCCCAGCAGCGTCAGCATGACGAGCACGCTCAAGCCAAACAGGTTGTAGTGCCAGCAAAACAGCCAGGCCGCGTTGGCAAGATTACTCAGGGCAAACAAGTATCCCAGGCGACGAAGCCGTGGATTCTCCCTTTGTGAGGGCTGTAACTGAAAGATTATAAAAGCGATCCAACCCAGAAAAATTAAGCTCCAAATGGAAAAAACGTAACCAGCCGGAACAAAATATACCTGGAAACGATCCGATATTTCGCCGGTGCTTTGCCCATTGAGGGGTAAAGTCGTCGCCAGGATATTGACACCGAGCGCCAGGATAACAGTTAGTAGATTTACATATTGACGAACTTGATCTTTATTCATTTCACCTCACTTCATTTATTTGAAAAAATACTCTACCGAGATTTGACCTTTAACCAAAGCGCCGGGACTCGACGGACCTTGCCTAATGTGCTTAACGATGCTCGACTGCTAAATACATTGTAGTCATTTCGCTCGATCTCATCGAGGATGCCCTGATAAAATACCGAGGCAGCACCGATGGCGAACTGCCCCTCACGTGCAAGCATCTTGATACCCGCCCATGACGATTCATATAACTGCCGGTTGCGGTCGATCTGGAACTTCATAAATTGCCGCCAGTTCTCTGTGACGCGTCCCTGCGCAATGTCGGATTCCGGAATGCCATAGAAGGTAAGTTCTTCACGGGGCAGGTACAGACGTCCGTTGCGGTAATCCTCCCCCACATCACGCAGGATATTCGTCATCTGCAGCGCAACTCCGAGCTTGATTGCATAAGGGATTGCTTCATTACTTTCGAAACCAACAATATACATACTCATCAATCCAACAGTAGAGGCAGCTCCATAGCAATAGGTGGTAAGTTCCTCAAAGGTCTGGTAGCGAAATTGGGAGAGGTCGCGCGCGACGCCGTCGATGAGTTGCAGCGCATACCGGCGCGGGATGTGGTACCGGGTAAGAGTATCTGCCCATGCGGCAGCAATCAGGTCGTCATCTTCGAAAGAGGTGGTTTCGACCATCGCCCGCCAGTAATCCAACTGCCAATCTCTCTCAGCGTCTGACGTCTCATCCACAATATCATCAACGGTTCGGCAAAATGCATATAAAGCGCGCACCGCTGCTCGCTTTTCCTCCGGGAGAAGCCCAGAGGCATAATAGAAAGACTTACTGTGCTGGGATGTGATCTTTTCTGCCTGTCTGTATGCTTTACGCAAAGCAGTATCACCTGCCCAATAAGAGAAAAAAGGACGATTTTTTGTGTGCGGAACATTGCCCGCCAGAGCCAGAAGTTGATGTTCCCAATTTGTTTGTACTTGCATACCAGACCTCCAAAGATATTGTTATCTCCATTGTACAGGTTTTGTCCATATTGTCAAGGTGAAAACATTAACCTTGACAAATTCTAGACAACTCGTATAATTACAGGAGAACCAAAATCTAGGAGAAATCATGCAAAAATCAACTGCTCTTGTCATTGGCGCCGGAATCGGCGGGATCACCGCCGCTGCCCGTCTTGCCAAACATGGATATGATGTTACGGTGCTGGAGAAGGAATCTACCCCCGGCGGGCGCTGCAACCAGATCCTGCGCGACGGTCACCGCTTCGACATCGGACCAACCTTATTCCTCATGCCCGAGATCTGGGAAGAAACGTTTGCGGCGATCGGTGAAAGGATGAACGATCACCTCGAGCTCAAGCGCATTGACCCCACGTACAAAATTCACTTTGATGACGGTTTGCAGCTGGAACTGACATCAAACCTCGGCGCGATGCAAACGCAGCTCGAAGCAGTGGAAAAGACAGCCTTTACCGGCTTTCTGAATTACATCGCCGAAGGGAGCAAGCACTACAAGATGTCGGTAGAGAAATTCGTAGGACGCAATTTCTACAATATCTTTGAATATTTCTCACCTGGGAATCTTCCCCTTCTGTTTCAGCTTAAGGCGCTCAAAAAACATCATGCGAATACAAGTCGCTTTTTCAAGGATGAACGGCTCAAAGCCGCCTTCACCTTCCAAAATATGTATCTGGGGTTAAGTCCATACGATGCGCCTGCCACCTACTCCCTGCTTCAATACACCGAGCTCGCGGAGGGCGTGTGGTATCCGATGGGAGGCATGTATGCCTGTATCCAGGCGCTTGTAAGGATTGCTGAAAAGCTTGGCGTCAAGTTTATTTACAACGCGCCGGTGAAGAAGTTGAAGGTAAATAGTTCGAGAGTGGAGGGTGCTACCCTGCACGATGGACGTGAATTCACCGCAGATATTTTCGTCGGCAACGCGGACCTTCCCTACATCTACAAGGAATTGCTCCCCGAAAATCACGAAGCGAAGAATCTGGATAAAAAACTCTATACCTGCTCCACAATCATGTTCTACTGGGGCGTGGATAAAGAGTACCCGCAGATCGCCCATCACAATGTGTTCCTTGGCGGTGAGTACAAAGCTTCCTTCGACCAGATCTTCTCTGACCACACACTACCTGAAACCCCCTCCTTTTATGTCCACGCGCCGGCGCGTACCGACAAAGCCGCAGCACCTGCGGGGCAGGAGACTCTATACGTTCTTGTCCCCGTTGGTCATCTGGATGCACGCTCTGAGCAGGATTGGGAAGCGCTCATCGGAAGGGCACGTGAAACGGTGCTGACTCGTCTTGCCAATGAGAAGGGTGCCACAGACCTCAGAGAGCACATCAAGTTTGAGATCGCTTACTCCCCTCGCGACTGGAAGGAGCGCTTCAATCTGGAAAAAGGCGCAGCGTTCGGGTTGAGTCACAACTTTTGGCAGGTAGGCTATCTGCGCCCACAGAATCGCCACAAACAATATAGGAATCTATACTTTACTGGTGCTTCGACCCATCCCGGCACCGGCTTACCCATTGTCTTGCTATCCGCTCGTCTGACCACGGAACGAATTCTGAAGGAAGCAGGTACAATATCTGTACAAAACCTTAACTATGCGGCAAATCATGCATGAGAAGTGTGCAAGTAACACAGCCGGCATGACCTGCTCGAGGAAACAATATGGCTAGCACAACTCCCGCTTTCAATCTGAAGGTCGTTCTCAAAGAGACAGGGATCGCCGCCGACACGTTACGCGCCTGGGAGCGCCGTTATGGACTTCCCATGCCGCAGCGCAGCGCGGGCGGACACCGCCTGTATTCCCAGCGGGATATTGAAACCATCAAATGGCTCATGAAGCGGCAGGAAGACGGACTTTCCATTTCGCGCGCGGTCGATTTGTGGAATGAACAAATCGCATCCGGCACAGATCCTCTGGCGGATCTCGCGCAAACAGGAAGCGCATCTACAATGCCAGTTCTACTTACGTCTCCTGACACCACCCTTGACACTTTACGCGCCCAATGGGTGGAAGCCTGTTTGAACTTCAGCGAATCCACCGCCGAACAAGTTTTGAATCAGGCGTTTTCGATATTCCCGGTGGAGGCGGTCTGTATCGAGGTGTTGCAACGAGGCATGTTTGAAATTGGGGAGCGCTGGTATGAAAATCGTGCCACTGTCCAGCAGGAACATTTTGCTTCCGCTCTCGCTACGCGTCGGCTGGATGCATTACTCATTGCTTCTCCTGCTCCGACGCGCGAGCAAACCGTCCTGGTCGGCAGTCCACCGAATGAATGGCATACGCTCACATCGCTGCTGCTCTCGCTTCTCCTCCGTCGCCGCGGATGGAAGGTAATCTACCTGGGGGCGAACGTGCCTGCGGAACAGTTCACGAATACCGTGAAAGACATTGGAGCCGAGCTGGTTGTACTCGTCGCGCAGCAGCTCATCACAGCGGCGACGCTGCAGCACACGGCGCAGGTACTCTCGAGTCAAGCGGCGCCCGTGGCGTTCGGCGGTCGCATCTTCAATACGCATCCGAGCATGCACGCCAGCATTTCCGGATACTATCTTGGGCAGGATTTACTCATTGCCCTGGATCAAATCGAAACGCTTCTGAGTAAAAAACTCAGGTTGCCCCAGCCGAAAGCTGCATCGCCCAGCCATATCGCTGCCTATCAGGTGTTTGTTTCCCAACGCAGTGAGATTGAATTGAGCTTCAGGGAACGGATGAAAATGTTTTCCGTAGCTCCTGACAATCTCCCCGTCGGCATTCACTTCCTCGGGGAAAACATCACAGCTGCCCTGCAGCTGGGTGATATAGGTTATGTTTCTGGAGAAGTGGAATGGTTGAAGGCGCTGCTCCAGTTTCATGGGGCGGAATCCGGGCAACTCATCCATTTTATGCAAGCCTATTCTGAAGCCGTGAAGAAGCATCTCAACAGTTCGGGCAAGCTCATCTATGAGTGGCTTGATTCGGAAGTGGAAAAATTACGAACCGGGTGAGATGGCGCGGGCAAATATTGTTGCCGTCGCAGCGCCAGGTAAAGAATTGAGATAAATTATGCGTTCGAAACAGATCTCTGCACAAACTGGACGCGCCGCACTATGGGCGCTGTTCCAGGAAGGCTCGCCTCTCGGTCCTCTGAAAGTGATGGCAAAGCACGTTGGAAATTTCTTCCAAATCCCGCTCCCGGGCTTTCGTCCGTTCGTGGTGTTTGGACCCGAAGCGAATCGCAAAATCCTCGTCACCGAACGGGACAAACTCTTGTGGCGCAATACAGACCCTGTAACGGACTTATTACGGCGGGGCTTGCTGGTCACGGACGGGGCAGAACACGATCATTACCGTGAGTTGATGGAACCCGCTTTGCATCCGTCCAGGCTGCCCAGCTACACAAAGATGATGATCGAGCAAACAGACCGCGTCTCCTCAACGTGGAGGGACGGCGAGGTCGTGGACATGCTGGTCGAGGGTCGCAAGGTCGCGCTTTTGATCATCATGCAAGCCTTGTTCTCGACCGATGTGTGGGATGACTTGCCACGCCTTTGGGATCCCATTTTGAAGGCAATCAATTTCATTTCACCCGGCATGTGGATTCTCTGGAGAAACGTCCCACGCCCTGGGTACAGGAAGGCTCTCCGAGAGTTGGATGCCTATCTGTATCGCATCATCGCCCACCGAAGGATGGGAACCGTTGAACCGGATCTGCTTCAACACCTTGTCGACGCGGGCCTAGCCGACAAGGTGATTCGCGACCAGATGCTGACGATGCTCATCGCAGGGCACGATACATCCACCGCCCTGCTGGCATGGACATTTGCGCTGCTCGGGCAGCATCCTGATGTCCTTGCACGCGTAGTTCGCGAAGTGGACTCCACAGAAAAGTCTCCTCTCCTGGACCAGGTGATTAAAGAAAGCATGCGTCTCTATCCGCCCATTCATATCGGTAACCGGCGCACGGCTGAGACCATGGCGTTTCGTGAGGGTACGATTCCCGCGGGCGAGCGGATGTTCTACTCCATTTACCTTACGCATCGCGACCCAGCCATCTGGCAAAACGCGGAAGAGTTCTGCCCAGAGCGATTCTCACGTGGACGAAAGACTCCTCCATTTGCTTATGTCCCTTTTGGCGGAGGTCCACGGTCGTGCATCGGCGCGGCGTTCGGTCAGGCGGAGGCGCGGGTTGTCATGGCACGCCTCTTAGAGACCCATCTGTTCGAATTTACAAACCACAAGATCCAGGCTCATATGGGCGCAACTCTGGAGCCGGGGCCGGGGGTGAGGATGAGGGTGACGCGCAGGCTAGTCAGGTAATTAGTAATTAGGAATTGGATTTATTGAGACTGAAGACTAATGACGTATTTTGGCTTTCTTCTTCGCTTCCTTGTCATTCCCATTTTGGTGTTTCTTGCCATTACTTTTTGGGACAATCGACGGAACAAACAGACTCCCAACTTCCGTAAGGGACGAGCGGTGTGGGCGGGAATTGCTATTCATGTGCTGCTGGCAGTGGCGTATACCACGCCCTGGGACAATTATCTTGTTGCCACAGGCGTGTGGTATTACAACCCTGAGCTTGTCACAGGCGTTGTATTTGGGTACGTGCCGATCGAAGAATATACATTCTTCGTTTTGGAAACGATCTTAGCAGGTCTGTGGTGGCGGTTCGTGACACGACGACTTTCCCCTCCGCAAAAAAGATTCCAACCAGATAAAAAACTTGTATACCTCTCCGCCTGTGTACTTGTTCTCCACTGGTTATTCTTTACCTATTTATTCTTCTTCGGCGCGACCGAGTGGACGTACTTGTCCATCATCCTCTTCTGGGCACTACCGCCGATCATCATCCAAACCCTGTTTGGCGCCGATATCCTCTGGCATAATCGAAAACTCGTCTCTTGGGCAATTTTCATACCCGGGTTGTATCTCTCTCTGATGGATATTGTTGCATTAAGGGATACCACATGGTCGATCTCGCCTGCGCAGACAACCGGAATTTTGTTCTTTGGTATCCTGCCGCTCGAAGAAGTAGTCTTCTTTTTCGTTACGAATGTTCTCATCACATTCGGCATGACGCTTCTCTTAGCAAACGCCAGCCAGGAGCGATTTGAAGAGATCAAGAATCGGTTGCAGGTGTGGAGAGCGAGGCGGAATGTGAATCCCCAGGCACGTTGACGAGATCGTGGATCCATTTGCGGGAGAGAAAGCGCTTCATGATAACGCCTGCCTTGGCAGCTTCTTCCAGCAATACCAGGGTATATACCCCATACACGGGGAGATGCAATACAAATCCGCCGATCAATGCAGACGGCACACCAATTGCCCAGACTGAAAAGAGCTCCGTGAACATCGCGTAACGTGTGTCGCCGCCGGCGCGCATGGCGCCGATGAACAGGATAAAGTTCAGCATCTTTAACCAGGCGGATAAAGCAAAGACGGTCATCAGACCACGCAAATTAGTCGCCGTAGCAGACGAGAGATCGCCCAGGTTCTGAATAACTGTCTCCCGCAAGAGAAGGATAGCCACACCACCAAGCACTGCCGTCGTCACACCGAGAATCATAAAGCGCCGTCCGTATTCGAAGGCGATATGCTTCTGCCCTTCACCGATCTTGTTTCCTATCAGTACCGCGCAGGCATTTCCCAGGCCGATGAACAACACAAACATCAGCTCTTCGATGGTGGCATTGATGTTGACCGCGGCGATGGCGTCCGTGCCGATACGGGCATAGACCGCGTTATAGGAGCTAAAGCCTACCGACCACAGGACTTCATTCACCGCGGCTGGCATGGAGGTTCTGAGGACGTTGAGTGCAAAGGATCGGTCGAAGCGGAAGAAGGTTAATGGATTTGCCGCCAGAGGCGTCTTAAGCCTGTAAACGATGAGGAGCAAGAGCACGCATTGGAAGGTCCAGCCGGCTGCCGTGCCAACCGCGGCACCGCGCACGCCCAACTCGGGGAAGAACCCAATCCCAAAAATCAGCAAATACGCGAGCAGCGTTTTCAACCCCAGAGCAAGGACAGAGACGACAACTGTAATCTTCACCAGGGTAATGCTGCGCAATACGGAAATATACGAAACCGTGATCGCCATCATAATATAGCTCAAACCCACGATTCGAAGATACTCACTTCCGAGGGCAATCACTTGCGGATCTTCTGTGTAAATGCTCATCAAGGTCTCGGGGATCAACAACGCGGCAAACGTGAATAGGGTCGCGACAAAAACCGCGATCGCGAGACAAATCCCCAACACCTTGCGTATATTTTCTATATCCCCCTTCCCCCAGTATTGCGCTGTGAAAATCGCCATACCGCTTGTCACGCCGAACAGGAAGAGGATCAACAAAAAGAAAATTTGATTCGCAAGCCCCAGCGCTGCCACAGAGGTCTCACCCAGGTGAGTGACCATCAATACATCGATCATATTCAGGCTGGCGGTGATCAACTGCTGGAACGCGACAGGCAGAGCAATCGCCAGCATGGAACGAACAAACTCACGGTCACGGAGGAATGAAATAAACATAAGGGAGTAGGGTTCGAGGAGGAAAGGAAAGAAAGCAGACGGCTATCGCAGACTGCTTTCTACTTATGACCAGCTCATGATCGATTACTGCTTACTAATCTTTCGGCGCCTCTCGCACAATATAAAGCGGCCGACCCTTGGCTTCGTCGTATAGGCGACCCACATACTCGCCCAGGATGCCCAACGAAATCAATTGCACCCCGCCTAAAAAGAGCACAGAAATCAGGGTGGTGGTCTGCCCTTCAAAGAAGTGTGAACCAGCCAGACGCAGCGCTACGACAAGGGGAATCGCAACAATGGCAATGCCCGCGGACGCAAACCCGAAAAAGGTGGCAACCTGCAAGGGGAAGTAGGAAAAACTCGTGATGGCATTGAGCGCCAGGCGGAACATCTTCCGGAATGGATATTTCGTCTCGCCAGCTTTGCGCGCCGCGCGTTTATATTCCACGCCAATCTGTTTGAAACCGACCCAGGCAGACATCCCGCGCGGAAAACGATGTCGTTCGCGCATTTTCTTGAGCACGTCCACCACCTTACGATCCATCAGTCGGAAGTCACCGGTATCGAGCGGGATCTTCACATCCGTGATGCGGTAGATCAGGCGGTAGAAGAGGGATGCGGTCCACAGCTTGAACCAAGATTCACCTTCGCGCTCGGCACGGACCGCATAGACCACCTCATAGCCTTCCTTCCACTTCTTCGCCATTTCAAGGATGAGCTCCGGCGGGTCCTGCAAGTCGGCGTCAATGATGATGACCGCATCTCCGCGCGCGTAATCCCATCCAGCCGTGATCGCAATCTGGTGCCCGAAGTTGCGTGCGAAGATCACCGGGCGGACGCATTCATCTTCCTTCGCTAAGGTGCGGATCGCCTCGGTGGAGCCATCTGTCGAGCCATCATCCACCAAGATGAGCTCCCACGGCTCATTCGTCGAGTTCATGACGTCGCTGACACGGCGGTAGAGTTCTGGGATATTTTCCAACTCGTTATAAATAGGTGCAATCACCGAATACGTGATGTTCATTCTTGAGGAGTTTCTTTCACAGTTAATTCTTCTCCTGCAGAGGGAGGCGGATCATTCAACAGCACCGGCTTCGGCCCCATTGCCTGTGAGTCTGATGTTCTTCCCAGGCGTTGCCGCCTTTCCTTGCGACTCCACTTGCGGCGAGGCGCCTGGGATCCAACCGGGGCAGCGAACTGTCTGGTTCCGTCATCTTCGAAGGGCAGCAGACCGAGCACACGTCGCTGCAGGTAGCCGCCGATCACAATGACCGACGCCAGCACAGGGACTACCAACAGCGCCCCCAGAATCCCCTGCAGGATGGTGGCAATGATAATCGCGATGAAAACCAGCGCTTCATTCATATGTACGCTGCGCCCCATAATATACGGGCGCAAAAAGAAGTTCTTTAGATTGATCAGAACCAGATAGACGACCAGCACAATCCCTGTTACCCAGAGATTGGAAAGTGGGATCCAGGTGGAGCCTTCGAGCAAGGCAACCCCGGCAGCCAGCACCATTGCCAGAAACGGACCTACATCGGGTACCAGCGTGAAAAGCCCGGCGATGACACCCAGGACCAGTGCGCCGGGAATGCCCAAAATTAGCCAGGCAATTGTAAACACAACCCCTACGATGACCATCAACACGATCTGCCCGCGCAGATACGCCATCCAGACTCGCTTGACGCGATTGTACAATTCTTCCACTTCCGGACGAAAAGGAGGCGGCGCGAGGTTGATCAACCAGTCGCGCATGACGGGCCATTGTGACAGAAACAGATGTACACTCACTAGAATCACCAGGAACCAGAGCACACCAACGGAGGTCGTTTCCAGAAGCTGTAAAAACTGCTCGGGGATGGGAGATAAAAAAGCATCCTGCGCCTGAAAAATAGACTGTCCCCATTCCTCAAGGTGAAAGACCAAGGCACCGATACGAATGGGACTTGAGAGCGTCTGGCGAAGCTGATTTGCGAGGTTTAACAGATCTTCAATCACGATCTGGGCTTCGTCAGCAAAGATGGGCAGCAGCAGGACAGGCATACCGATCAAGAACACCACGGCGGAAAAAAACACCAGGTTCACCGCTGCTACTCGCTCCATGTGTGTTCGTGTGGTCAGATACACCACAGCCGGATTGATGAGATATGCCACGAAAGCGGCGATCGCTAAATTCGTTACGGCATCGCGCGCGTAAATCAGGAAAGCCACGAACAGAACGAAGCTGAAGATCCCGACAATATATCGAAAAGGAGTACTCCAGTTCTCTCTCATAGCATTTGTTTCACAGCCTCCAGGGTCGGTTCGATGATGGGAGCGGGTCCCACCGCCTGCATCGCGGCGCGTACATCCTTCAAGCCGCTCCCTGTATTTAACACCAGGATCGGGTCTTCGCTTCCCACCAAGCCGGAAGCCACCGCCTTAGCCAGCCCGGCATACGCAGCGGCTCCAGCTGGCTCCGCAAAGACACCTGCCGATCCCAGTTGTACGATTGCTTTGAGAATCTCGTCATCTGATACATTAACGTACGTGCCGCCCGTTTCCTTCGCAGCGCGTACCGCTCTGACACCATCCCGAGGAAGATCCACCGAGATCGAATCGGCAAGAGTCTGCGCTGAGACAGGCGTGATCGTCTCAGTGCCCGCGTGAAATGCGTTCGAGACCGCGGCAGAACCTTCTGCTTGAACACCAATGAGACGTGGTATGCGCGGCAGCCAGCCCAGTTGATACAGCTCCTTGAAGCCTTTGTGGATCCCCGCGATGATATTCCCATCTCCCACAGAGACAAAAACCGTCAGCGGAGCATGATCCACATCGGCACCGATCTGCTCGTGCCATTTTCGATGGGTATGCTCCCACCACTCCCAGATCTCCAGCGCAGCCGTCTTCTTGCCTTCCGTCGTGAAGGGGTTGTAGCCCGTGTTGCGGCAGTACCAGCCAAACTCATCTGCCGCTTTGATCGTCAGATCGAAGGCGTCGTCGTAGGTTCCATCCACCAGGATAACTTTTGCCCCAAACACCAGCAACTGCGCAACCTTTGCCTGCGGGGCAGACTTCGGCGCAAAGATGATCGCCTTCTGCCCCACCGCGGCAGCCATTCCCGCCAGCGCTGCGCCGGCGTTGCCTGTAGAAGCGGTCACGACCACCTCCGCCTGGATCTCACACGCCCGCGCCACAACGATCGCCGAGGCGCGATCTTTCAAGGATGCGGTCGGGTTACGCGACTCGTCCTTGAGCCACAGGTTTTGCAAGCCCAGTGTCTTTGCAAGGCGAGGCAAGCCAAAGACCGGCGTGCCACCTACGGCATGGAGAGGTGTCGAATTTCCTTCAGGAGGGATCACTGGCAGAAGAGGCAGGAATCGCCACAGCGACGGATCTGTCCGCGAGAGAATATCCTCGGGCTTATACTTGCTTTTGATTGAATCGTAGTCCAGTACCACATCCAGATTTCCCCCATCTTTGGGACAGGTATAGGTAACATCTGTGGAAGCATACTGCTCTCCACACAAGGTACAGCGATAACCAATGAATTTTGCCATTCGGGTGATTTCTTTCTTCTCGCCCCAATTGTACCCTGCCAGGGTAGACCTGACAGGTCTCTGCGATCACTTGAACAAAAAGAAGAGAGCTTCAAAGGCGCGTGCATCTTTAAAATAGAAACAGGACTCTCAAGGGTTTCAGCCTGAGAGTCCTGTTTCCGCTTTATTGTTTTCGTTTACTCTGCTTCTCGCTCCCACAATTCTTGTGCAATCAACTCCTGATCCACGGGCAGCTTATCAATTCTCACCCCAACCGCGTTGTAAATCGCGTTCGTGATCGCGGGTGTGGTCGGGATGCTGCATATCTCGCCGACGCCCTTGGCGCCATACGGTCCTTCTGCCGTGGGGTGTTCCACAATAATGGACGTGATCTCGGGTGTAAGCATAATCCCGGGAATGCGATAGCGCGCCAGGCGGTCGGTGACCACATAGCCATTCTCCATAATGAATTCTTCGGTAAGCGCGTTGCCGAGTCCCATCATTACGCCGCCTTCCACCTGCCCCTGCAAGCCAAGCGGATTGACCGCCATGCCCACGTCGTTGGCAGAGATGACTTTCAGTACGCGAACTTCACCTGTTAATTTGTTGACCTCCACTTCCGCAGCCTGCACGCCAAAGGAGAACGCAAAATGCATATCGCCGCCGGTGCCCAGCGGTTGGGTCCTTGGCGCTTCGTATTCATACAACGCGCGCGGCCTCTGTCCCAGAGATTTCATTTCTTTCGCCACTTCGGCATAGGTCAGCGAATGTCCGTTAACGTGGACGATCCCATTTTCGAATCGAATCTGTTCGGGACGCACGTCATATTTCTCTGCCATGGTCGCCGTGATGGCGTCTCGCAGAGTCTTTGCTGCATAACGGGAGGCATTGCCTGTGACGTAGGTCTGGCGGGACGCCGTCGTGGGGCCGCCATTCGGGGTGAGGTCCGTATCCATCACCAGGACTTTTACCTGCTCGGGCGCAACAGCCATCTCTTCGGCGACGGTCAGGCGCATCACGGTCACAAGTCCCTGCCCCATTTCGGCAGAGGAACTGCGTACTTCGAAGGTGCCGTTGTCATACAGCTCCACTTCCGCATTCGAGATATCCGGTGCGCCGCCGCCGAGACCTGTGTTCTTGTACGCCCCGGCGAAACCCCAGGCACGGACCAGGCTTGGATGGGCAGGGTCAATCACGGGCTCAAAAGGATGCGGCGTTTGCTCCCGCATTTTTGCATCCACGCGATCGATACATTCCGTCAAGCCGACCGACTCTCGCAATAGCTGTCCGGTATTGGTGACACTTCCCACGTGGAGTGCGTTTTTGCGACGCAGTTCTACAGGCTCGATGCCCAGCCTTTCGGCGAGCATATCCATCATGGATTCGACGGCGAACGCCGATTGTGTCACGCCAAAGCCGCGGAATGCGCCGGCGGGCGGGTTGTTCGTGTACATGGCATAACAATCGGCGCGGACGTGCTCGATGTCATACGGACCCGCTGAGTGTGTTGTGGCGCGGGTCATGACCTTCTCGCCAAGCGACGCATAAGCGCCCGTATCCCCGTAGAGCTCCGTCTCACATGCCACGATGCGTCCATCTTTCTTTGCGCCGATCTTCACGTGGATCTGTGTGGCATGTCTCTTCGGATGCACAAGCAGACTCTCATGGCGGTCAAACAACAATTTCACCGGGCGCTGTGTCGCGTTCGCCAGCATTGCTACGTGGATCTGCCCCATCACGTCTTCCTTGCCGCCGAAGCCACCGCCCATGAGCTGTCCAACGATGCGAATGCGTTCTTCGGGCCAGCCCATCGCGCGCGCCACCTGGGTGCGGTCCTGGTACGGGATTTGCGACCCGACATAAATCTCCATGCGACCTTCGGGAGTTGGCACCCCGATACTACATTCCGGCTCGATAAAGGCGTGATCGTACGTGGGCGTGTGGAAGGTATGCTCAAGGATCACATCTGCCTCGGCGAAACCTTTCTCCATATCACCCTTGCGGACTTTGATGTGCTTGAGCAGATTGCCCTTTTCATGGATCTGCGGGACTCCCTCCTGGCGCGCCTGGACGGGATTCGTGATGACGGGCTGGAGGTCGAACTCGGCTTCGATCAATGCTGCAGCCTGCTCGGCGATTTCCTGCGTCTCCGCGGCGACAATCGCGATCGCATCGCCGACGTAGCGGGCCCGCTCACCGATACCTACCATTACGGGCCAGTCATAAATGACCAGTCCATGCTTGTGCTCACCGGGGATATCTTCAGCCGTTAACACGGCAGCGACGCCAGGCAATGCCTTTGCTTTGGAAATGTCGAGTTTGGTCAGGAACCCGTGCGGGATCATCGCCCGCCGAACCCTGGCATACAACATGCCATCGAAGACCAGGTCATCGGTATACATTGCCGTGCCGATGACCTTATCCACGCCATCGTGGCGGGTGTAAGAGTGACCGACAGATTTATGCGCGTGGATCGAATCGGGAATGCGCGGCTTCGGGACAGGCTCACCCGTTCGTAATGCCTGCGCGGCGGCGAGGATGGCGTTCTCTATAGCAGGATAGCCCGCGCAGCGACAAAGTGTGTCCTTCAAGGCAAAGCGCACATCCGCGCTGTCCGGGTTCGGGTTCTGCTGGAGCAGGGCGTACGCCGTCATGATCTGCCCCGGGATGCAGAATCCGCACTGCACCGCGCCATGTTCGACGAAGGCTTCCTGTAATGGATGAAGCTTCGTATCTTCATGCTCGCGCTGCGCCAACCCTTCGATGGTAACGACTGACCTTCCGTCTGCGCGTTCGGCAGGGTAGACGCACGAAACCACCGGCTCACCATCCACCAGCACCGTACACGAGGCGCACTCTGCTTCGTCACAGCCAATCTTCGTTCCTGTCAGGCGAAGTCGCTGGCGGAGAAGAGTCGAGAGGGTCTCGCCAGGGACTGGCTCAAGTGAATGCAGTTCGCCATTAACCAAGAGATTTATATTCGCCATATCATTATTCCTGTTCTGCACGTTTCCACGCGGTTTCGAGCACATCTTTCAAAAGGCCCGTGACGATGCGTCGGCGATAATCTGCACTGGCACGCCGAGGGCTGGAGCGAAAGCCCACTTGCGCAAGCAAGGCTTCCACAGCGTCATCGACTGTTTCCATATTCAGTGGTTTGTCGGTCAATGTTTTTTCGGCATCCGTTCCACGCCAGGGCGTTGGTCCGCCGGGTCCCACTGCAATTCGGATCTGGCTGATCAAGTCCTCGGTACGCTCCAGCGAGATCGCAAGATTGATAATGGGCAAAGCCACGCCCTGCGGACGCATGATCCGTTTGAAGCAGGAGGCTTGATGAGGCGTAGAGAGTGGCAAGTAAAAGCCAACGAATAACTCTTCCCCATGCTTGAGAGAGGATTTGCCCGGACCAACAAACAGATCTTTGAGCGGCACGCGACATATCCCTGACGGGCTGGCGACCTCTGCCTGGGCATTGAGGGCAAGCAGCGCGATCGTCCCGTCGGCGGCGGGAAGGGCGTGAGCGACATTTCCCCCGAGGCTCGCGACGTTACGGACTTGCGGACCCGCGATCAGAGCACATGCCTCGGTCAGCGCTTCGGCGTGTGCTCTGACCAACGGGTCGAGAACGATTCGATTGACCGGAACCGCCGCGCCAATGAAGAGCTCTCCTCCTCTTACTTCGAGCCTATTCAGTTCCTCAATGGAGGTCACATCCAGGAGAGTATGAACGGGAGCATGCCGGCCCTGTTCAAGGTCGAGCAGGAGGTCCGTCCCGCCCGCGATGGGCAGGATAGGACCGGGCGCCTCCGCAAAGGCTTGTAGGGCTTGTGACAAGTTGGTGGGACGAAGATATTCTTGCCAAAGGTTCATTGGTGGCTACCTCTTTCTGACTAGGCGGCGGCACTTTTCGATGGGGGTTTGCCCAACGCCGAGGATGGGGTTCGCTATGAACCCGTCCCGCGACCACCGAACCGATGGGATTGTATTGTAACGCTTAACTGGACAGATATAGCAGTATTTTAAGTAACTCTCTGACTATGACATTAGGCTGATGCGGCCGTCTCTTCCAGGCGGACACCCGCCATAAGCAGCCCCAGTGTTTCTGCAGTAGCTTTCTCACGCGGGAGGATATCCATGATCTGCCCTTCGTACATGACCGCGATACGGTCGGAGAGCGCCAGAATCTCGTCGAGGTCCTCCGAGATCAGCATCACAGCCACGCCTTTCCGACGTTGTTCAAGCAGTTGCTCGCGCACATATTCGGTCGCGCCAATGTCGAGCCCGCGAGTTGGCTGCGCGGCAATGATGACGCGCGGGTTGCGGGAGAATTCGCGTGCCAGGACGACCTTCTGAATGTTGCCGCCGGAAAGATTCTTTGCTAGCGTATCGCGCGAAGGTGTTTTGACTCGAAACTTCTTAATCAGTTCATCGGCATGAACGGCAATGTCACGCAGGCTCAAGATACCGGAATGAGAATACGGCGGTTTGTGATGCTCGCGCAGGATCATGTTCTCAGCCACGGTGAAATTCTTGATCATCCCGTCGCGCATGCGTTCCTCCGGAATATAGGCGAGCATGCGGTCTGTGATATCCCCGGGCGCAACGTTGGTCACATCTTTGCCTTCCAGCAGCACGCGGCCCTGGATGATCTTGCGCAGACCGGTGATCGATTCTGCCAGCTCACACTGCCCATTGCCGGACACACCTGCAACCCCAAGGATTTCACCGGAACATACTTCGAGACTGACGCCGCGCAGCCCGGGCGTGCCGCGGTCGCTACCACAGGTGACCTGCTCGAGCTGCAGACGCCATTTCCCGCGTTCTGCTTCTCCGCGGTCCGGGGCAAAGCCGACCTCGCGTCCGACCATCCAATTGGCAAGGATCTGTTTCGTGATTTCGGATGTGGGGCGCGTACCGATCTTGCGCCCGTCGCGCAGCACCGTGACACGGTTGCTGATCTCCACCACTTCATGCAGCTTGTGAGAAATAAAGATCAGTCCATGACCATCCTTCGTCATCTGGCGCATGATCACGAAGAGCTCATCGACCTCCTGCGGGGTGAGCACGGCGGTTGGCTCATCGAGAATGAGCAGCGCTGCGCCGCGATACAGAGCCTTGATAATTTCCACCCGCTGCTGCTGACCAACGGAGAGCTGCCAGACGTATGCTGCCGGATCCATCTTCAAGCCATAGATCTCTGCCAGCTCCAAAATCCGTGTCGAAACACGATCGAGATCTGTGAGGAGTCCGCGTGAAGATGGTAGTCCCAGGGCTACGTTTTCGGCAACCGTAAGCGTTGGGATCAACATGAAGTGCTGGTGGATCATTCCAATCCCCAGGTGGATCGCATCGGTCGGCGAATGGATCACCACCGGTTGGCCATTGAGCAGGATTTGTCCTTCTTCCGGGTGGTACATGCCGTAGAGAATCTTCATCAATGTGCTTTTGCCCGCGCCATTTTCCCCCAGTAGTGCGTGAACCTCGCCAGACCTCACATCGAAATCCACGTGGTCATTCGCAAGTACGCCAGGAAATCTCTTACAAATGCCGCGCATTTCAAGAGTCTCAATTCGAGCCTGCCCCGAGGGAAGTTTGCTGGTATCGGTCATCGTGCCATCCTGAAACTATGTATGAGATCCTCATGAGCCTTGCGAAGGCTCAACAGCCTTCGCAAGGCATTATTTGAGAGAGAACCTAAGGCAGATCGATCTTAATTGTGCCGTTGATAACCCCTTGAATGGTCTCTTGAGCTAATGACTCCACCTCGGCAAGTGCAGTGCTTTCTGGATTGAATTCGACCACTTCACCGCCATTCGCCAGGGTAGCCTGGAACGATTGCCCGCCAAGCGTGCCGCTCTTGACCAGAGAGATCATCTCATTCAGGATCCCTTCCCAGTGATAGACCTGACTGGCAACTACGATAGAAGGAGCCAGAGACGTCTGGTTCGATTGCGTGCCGAACCACCATACATTGCTCTCCTCTGCCTTGCCAATTGCGCCGACAACCATCTGCGCGGTCCCGGTCAGCACATCGGCGCCCGCCGAGATATGAGTCGTGGCGGCTTCCGATGCCAGGGCAACATCGGAGAAGGAACCAATGTAGTTTATGTTCACCTGCGCATCCGGCTTGACGGAAAGGAAGCCAGCTTTGAAACCATCGATATACAACTTGGCATCCCCCGTTTCAATCGGGCCGACGACACCAGCTACATTACTCTGGCTGAGCGTGGCAGCAATCACGCCATTGACAAAGCCGCCCTCCTCCGAACGGGCCTCATACGCAAAGATATTCGGCAGACCAAAGGTATCGACGGTGGTGCCCCAGGCAAAACTTGTCTCGGGGAAATCCGGCGCGATTTCCTGGAGGGAAGAACCATATTGTGAGCCGTGCGCAATCACCAGATCAAAGCCCTGTGAGGCATAATCACGGATTGCTGCTGCGGCGTCATCCACGACAAACATATTTTCGGAATAGACGAATTCAAAGTTTTCAGCGCCCATCTCTCCCTGGACTCGCAGGAGGGCATCATACATGCTCTGGCTGAACGCCAGGTCATTGATGGCACTGGGCATCACAACAGCTACACGGAAGGCTTCTCCCGCAGGCGGCTCGGTTCCTGGCGCCTCTGTTGCCGGAGCTTCTGGAGTGGCTGCCGGAGTACCACAGGCGCTCAACACGAGTGAGAACGCGAGGAGCAGAGTCAAGAACCATGGGATTTTTTTCATTTTCTTCTCCTTAAGAATGTGAGTCTTGCATAGAACACGAACTTTAGCGTCGAAATCGTATTTCACAGAGTGTGCCATCACCTCCTATCAGGAAATTAGCTCTCTCTTTCAAAGGGTCTTGTCAATGCAGCCGGAGGTCGAACTCTTGAAACGGTTGCGACCAAAACCAGGATTGTCAAGACGTATGGCATCATGACCGCGATATCGGAGGGAATATTGATCCCTAATACCTGAATCCATAACTGGAGGGAATTGACCATGCTGAACAACAGCGCGCCGCCCAATACTCCTATTGGACGCCAGGCGCCAAAGTATACAAGTGCGACCGCAATAAAACCTAGCCCACTCGTCATATTCTGCTGAAAGACATTCAAGAGCGCAATGGAAAGCGAGGCGCCTGCAATCCCCGAAAGTGTCCCGCCTACAATGAGCGTAAAGTACCGGATGCGCGCCACGCTCACCCCGAGCGAATCGGCTGCATCCGGGTTTTCGCCCACCGAGCGAATTTTCAAACCCAGCGTGGTCCTGTTCAATACAAACCACGCGATCGGCACGAGCAGGTATGCTCCATAAACCAACAAATTCTGTCGGAAGAAAATCTCGCCAAGTCCCGGAATATCGCTCAAACCAGGGATATAGATTGCAGGGAAGCCTTTGACGGTTTCGACTGTCCCCAGCATTTTTTGGAAGAGCAGGTCACTCATCCCGAGTCCAAAGAGGAAGAAACCAATGCCGCTGATCCCTTGTTCTGCATTCAAGTTGACGGTGACGTACGCCATCGCCAAACCCATTGCCGCGCCGACAAGCATAGCCGCCAGGACGCCCAGCCCAAGGTTGCCCGTAGTGAACGTAACGTAGAATGCAGCAAAGGCGCCCAGAAGCATTTGCCCTTCGACGCCCAGGTTAAGCACTCCACTTTTTTGGCCAAACGTCTCGCCAATTGCCGCGTACAAATACGGTGTCGCCAGGCGAATCCCGGAAGCCAGAATGCCAATCAGGACCGTAACAGAAAGGATGTCGGAAATCATGTAGCCGTCTCCGCCTGGTGTAGCTTTTCTTTGTCGGGAGGCAATTCCTCATCCTGCCCGATCGTTGCCAGCCTGCGCCTTTGCCGTCTTCGTCTAATGATCTCACTGCTGACGACGAAGACCACCACCAGACCGTTAAGGGCGGTAACCAATGCCGAAGGAACCTGCACCGCCCTTTGCATGCTATTGGCTCCTACAAGAAGAGCGCCAAAGAGTACTGAGGCTGGAATAGTCCAGATGGGGTGCAATTGCCCAAACAACGCCGCGACAATGCCGTTGAACCCGGCACCGCCGGTAAAGCCGGACGCAGAGCCATCTGTGATCATCCGATAATTAACACCATAGACCTGCACGGCTCCTGCCAAACCGGCAAAGGCGCCGCTCAGGAGCAAAGCCAGGACGACATAACGCGGCACTTTGATTCCCGCATAGCGCGAAGCTTGTGGGTTTTGGCCCACAGCACGGATCCGATACCCCAGGGTGGTTCGCCACAACAGAATGTAAACAAGGATTGCCAGCAGAACGGCGATTAGAGCACCTAAATGTAAACGGGTTGGAGCCAGGCGCGGCAGGCGGAAGATATCCAGGAGGCGCGCTGTCTGCGGGATCTTCGAAGCTAATTCCGCCTGGGAGGGATCGATCATCGGGCCACGCAGAAGAAAGTTCATCAATTGCACAGCGATGGCATTCATCATGACCGTACTCAGGATTTCATTGACACTGAAATACGCCTTAAGAAACCCTGGAATTCCCCCCCAAACCGCTCCGCCTAAAAATCCCGCCAGCATCGCCAGGGTAATTACAAGCCAGCCAGGCAGATCGGTAAGGGTCAGCCCTACCCAGGTCGCGAGAATCGCGCCGATGATCATCTGTCCCTCCCCGCCAATGTTGATGACGTCGCCGCGGAAGGAAATGCAGATTCCAAGGGCAACCAGCAGCAACGGGGTGGCTTTCACCAGTGTTTCTGCGAACGCATTCGGGCTCCCAAACGCGCCATCCCAGAGAGCTGTATAAGCCTCTATCGGATTGGCTCTTAAGAAGAGCAACATAACTGCGCCTACGAGCAATGCCGCCAACGTCGCAAAAGCCGGTAGAAGCGCATCGATGACCTGAGAGACCCATTCGCTTTGAAACAGTTTTTTCATGGCTGGCTCGGTCACTCCTGTTTCTATCAGTATAACGGATGCTTTGTAAACGTATCGGACATTTGTAATAAGAATAATATGATAATCGTCTGCTTTCGGAACCTATAGCATCCCCCGGAACTGTGATTTTAGCAGCCACCTGCCTGCAACAAATCTAGCGTCATCCTACAAAATAAAGGGATCAGAATGCAACGCGGTGTCTTCCAGATCGGTGGCACGACCGACTTCTTCACGGTTGTTAATCTCGTTCAAATGGCACACCCAGTGCGGCAGGCGGCGAGGCGCGCAAAGCACGGAAGGCGCGTGCAAAGAAACGACGGGTTGGTTCCGGCAGGGAAGCCAGAGTCCGTTCCACCCATTCTGCATTGCCGATGTTCACCAACAAGAGGGTCAGGATCATCAAAGGGAAGGGCGCGACTTGCAGGACTTGGGAAGGAATATTTGGAAGGCTGGATTGGAGCACAAGCCCCAGCCATTGTAGTAATGCAAAGAGATAGGCGCCAAACGCGGCACGCAAAGGATTCCACCCGCCGAAAATCGTAATTGCTAGCGCAATCCACCCGATTCCATCCAGGCCAGAGATGGTCCCTTTCCAACCCGCCTTGACGCTTAGCGAATAGGTTGGACCTGCCAGCCCAATGATTGCCCCTCCAAGCACGGTATAAACATAACGCATAAGATTGACGTTCGCCCCGCGCACAAACGCTGCGGCGGGACGCTCGCCGATTCCCTGCAGCATCAAACCGGGGCGCGTGCGGAAAATCCACATCCAGGACAGAACAATAATAAAGAAACTCAAATAGGTCATCAGATCGTGTCTAAAAAACAAAGTGCCGATGACAGGAATCTCACTTAAGCCAGGGATAGCCCAAGCGGGCAATCTCGGTCCTGCCAGACCCATAAATGGATTCCCAAGAAAATAGGAGAGATCCCGGCAGACGAGCGCCAGGACAAATCCCACCGCGACCTGGGATTGCTTCAAGGTAATCGAGGAAAATGCAACGATCAAAGCGACAAGGGCCCCAATCAGCATGCCTGTCAGAAAACCAAGGAACAGACTCTCTGTCCGCACCGCGACGGCAAAACCTCCCATGGCTGAAAGGAGAATGGTGCCGTTCATCGAGAGATTGATCACACCGGCGCGTTCCGATAATGTTTCGCCCATGACGGCGAAGACAACTGGCGCGGCGGCAGCAAAGACACTTGCTAATCCGATGATCAGTGTAGTGGAATCCATGGTTGCCTCATGAAGGGCGGGAGATGCGCTGCCGAATGCCTTCCATAATCAAGACGAAGAGCACCAGCATTCCCTGCAAAACACCAGCAAGTGACGAGTCAAGCTTGAGAACGATGGGCAATTGAATGCTACCGATATTGAGCGCTGCAAAGAAAAGCGCAATCGGTGCCGCCCAGAGGGCTTGATAATTAACCAGCATCGCTACCAGCAACCCCAGATATCCATATCCGCTCGAAATAGACGGTATCAGGCGGTAATAGACAGCAGTGACTTGCAAGGCTCCGGCAGCCCCAGCCAGCGCTCCACAGATAAGGAAGGAGGACAACATATGCTGCCAGGTGGGAATACCCAACATATACGCCGCGCGGAAATTCTTGCCCACTGCCTTCAGTCGTAGTCCGAAATATGTCCCCTGCAAAAGAAAATAAATAATCACAATGGCAACAATTGCAATGACCAATGACCAGGGGCTAAGCCGCAGACCCGAAAACAAAGATAAGTGTAACACTTCATCAAATGGTTCGGTTCCGCTCATCGAGGCGACGCCGGGGCGCTTCCAGGGCCCGAAGATGAGATAGATTGTCAGAGCAGTGGCGACAAAGTTCAACCCGAGCCCGCCGAAGATCTCGTTCACGCCTCCGAACGTCTTTAGAGCACCCGCCAGCCCCGCCCAGAGCGCACCGCCAATCATCCCTGCCATGATCGCAAGTAAAAGGATCAACGATGGAGACAGACTCGTATCCTGCAGCTCGCGCAGGACCCACGTCGTCGCGATCGCACCGAGGGTTATCTGCCCCTCCACGCCGATATTCCACAGACCAGTTGCGAACGTGACCAGTAAGCCTGCACTGACAAGCAGGAGCGGAACCCAGGAAACCAGCACATCAGAAAATTTCTTAAGGGAGCCAAAGGCGCCGTTAAGGATGTTTTGATACGCCTCAAGCGGCGGTGCCCCTGCTGCCAGCAGGATCAGGGTCGTAAAGAGCAAAGCCAGGATCAGGGCAGCGATCTGAAATCCGATGTTCATCCAACGGGGGTGTTTTATCACGGTTGCTCTCATGAAACCCAGCCTTTTCCCCCAATCAACTCTCCTAATTGTTCCACCGTCGTTGTGGAAGCGTCTAAGGGTTGTGAAACCTTTCCGCTAAAGAACACAAGCACGCGGTCGCTGTATTGCAAAATTTCCTCCAGGTCCGAGGAAATAAAGAGAATCGACGTGCCCTTTCTACAACGCTCCTTTAGTTTTCCCCAGATATAGATCACCGACTCGATATCCAAACCTCGTGTGGGATGCTCGACTAGAATCAGCGACAGCGGATCACGAAGCAGGGAAAGCAAAGCCCGCTGCTGGTTCCCACCCGATAGCGATTCCACAGGGCTGAGGGGGGTACCCTTGATGTTAAAGGATTTGATTCGTTCCTTTGCCAGTTCGCGTCCATGCTCACGGTCGATGAACACGCCTTGCTGCTTGTCCGCGAGAATAAAATGTTCTGCCAGCGATAGCCCCGGCACAAGCCCTTCTTCCAAACGCGCTGCGGGTAAATATTCCACACCATGCTTTTTGTAAACATGATAGGGTCTGCCTGTAAGATCAAGCTCGTTTACCGTGACGCTTCCCGCCACGGTGCGAATCAAGCCGGCACAGGCGCGCAGGAACAAGTCCTGACCACTGCCTTCCATGCCCGCTAGTCCGATCACCTCGCCTGCGCAGGCTTTAAAGTTAACGTCTCTGATCTTGAGACGCGCATCCTCCAAAGAAACGCCACGTAGATTCAACACAGGTTTTTCCTGGCTAGAGTTCTGCTTGGCGGCGAGAGGCACTTCCTTGCCAAACATCATCCCGACCAGTTTTTTCGCGTCGAACGGCTTTCGCATTTCGCCGACGAGTTTCCCCTGTCGCAGCACTGCCACCTGGTCGCATAGATCTTCCACATCTTCCAGCTTGTGCGAAACGAAGATTGTGGTAATAGCCTGTTCGGGGAGTTTTTTCAGCGTATCGAAGAGCTTCCGCTTCTGGGCGGCGCTGATGCCTGTGGTCGGTTCGTCGAGGATAAACACCCGCGCGTTCAGAAATAACAGGCGCATGATCTCGAGCTGTTGGCGTTCCCCTACCGTCAGGGAATCCACGTAGCTTTCCGGGTCGAGAGAAAACCCAAATTCCTTTTGGAGGAGATTGAGATCCTGAGTTGCCTCTTTCTGATGCGGGAAGAGTCTGCCGGGAAGGCCGAGCAAAAAGTTATCCAGGACTCGCATCGGGGGGAAGTCAAGCGGGTCCTGATGTAGCATCCCGACCCCATGACGAATGGCTTCGGCGGGGGAGGAAATCGTAACAGGCTTGCCATCTAATATGATTTCTCCATCATCGGCCCGGATAAACCCTGAAAGGATCTTCATGAGCGTGCTTTTCCCCGCGCCATTTTCGCCCAGAATGCCCTGAATGGTGCCTGAAGGAATCGTCAGCGTAATATCATTATTCGCATGGTTGGTGCCAAAATATTTATGAATACCGCGTAGGTCTACCTTCATGAGCACATCCTATGTACCTGTGATCCATGTACCGTATTGTTATAAAGCAAAAACGGGGGAAGGTGTTACCTTCCCCCGCAACGGACAGATTAAGATTCGGGAATACTCTGACCTTCCATGCCTTCCAGCAATTGAGGCAAATACCAAACTTGTTGATCCGTGGCGACTTCGCCATCAGCAAGGTACGTCGTACCATCCTGAAGGTTGATAGGACCTGTCCACAAATTAAGCCCACCCGCCAGCGCAGCCACGAACTCATCTAATTGCGCAGAAGCATCCTCGCTCAACGCCTCTCCCTTTACAAAACCAACCGGGCTCGTATCGGGGTTGTTGATGTCGGACCAATCGGGGGCATTCCACTCAAACGTGGACTGGAAGTTCCCTTCCATGGCACCGCCAATTGCCTCTACGTAATCCGGTCCCCAGTTGAAGTACGGAACGCCCAGACAAACGTTGGCACCCTCTTCGCAGGAACCAACGTAGTCATAGGGAACGGCAAAGACTTCTTTACCAGCATCGGCTGCTTTTTTGGCTTCCGTAAGTCCCTCGGTCGTATCAATACCGGAGATGATTACATCGTAGCCTGTATTGATGAAGTCGTTCGCGACCTGTGTCGGGTCAGCTGTAAAGCCAGGGATGTTGAACCAGAAACCGATCCAGGTGACTTTGAATTGAAGATCCGCCGGATCGTTGCCCAGATATTCGCTCCAGCAGTGCCTCGCGCCGAGATAGGCAGAAGAGGCTAGCCGACGCGTTTCATCATTGATCAAAGGTCCCAGGTAGCCGATCTGTCCTGTCTTGGTGGAAAGAGCGGCAGCGCAACCGGCGATCATCTTGCCATACTCCATACGACCCATGATATTTGCCATGTTCGGGAGCTCTTCGAAGGCTTTCCCTTCGGACCAGATTTGATCTCCAGAAGCCATGATCACATTGATTTCAGGATGTGCCTTTGCAAAAGCTGTCGAGGCATCTTTCATATCATCTGAATTGAAGATGACCAGTTGCGCGCCCTGCGAGACCAATTCTTCGGCAAGTTGATCTGGAGTGGTCCCCGGGCGGTCCGCAGGATTCACCTTATCTAAATAGATCATCTTGGCGCCGAGTTTCTCTTCCACATACTGCCCCGCCTCATAATGAGCCTGACTCCAGCCGTGATCGTTGTACGGACCTACCAAAAGCATACCGAAGGTGAAATCTCCGGCGGGAGCTTCGGTAGCAGGGGATTCTGTGGCAGGTGCTTCTGTCGCTGCCGGCGCGCCACAGGCTGTGAGGATGAGGGTCAGCACAATCGCCAGAAATAGGACTTTACGCATTTTCTTCTTCTCCTTGAAAAGTATGGATACAGAACAGACCACTTTGATATTGCTGTTTACTTTACAGGTACCTCCTTTCCATGAACAAGAAGTTATTGTCTATACAATTATAAACGGTAACTCGTGATGATATTGTATGATATGTCTCTGAGGAAAGACAGGTGCCGATACTCATGAGTTACAGGAGAACATTTTCCTGGCATCAGAGATGGTCTCTGTTCTTACCTCTGACATATCGTCCATTGTCTCAAATTCTACTCTCTGCCAGAGCCAGCACAGCATTGGTCCTACAAAGTTTTTCGAAACTCTGTAAGACTCTTGCGATAACTTAAGGGCGCGTTCCCAATCCCCTGTGTGAGCATACCCCTCAATAAAGACGAAGCGCTCCACAGGATCATTCGGATGATCGTCCAGTTGGAACGCGATCCTGCCTAACTTGGTGACCTTCTCCCAATCACCGAATTGCCGGGCAAGCTCCGCTTTCTCGAAGTAATAACACCAGCCGTGCACGGGCTCCTTGCCAAAAAGAGAAGACGGCAGGGTCACTGCATTTTGTTCGTGGATCAATGAGGTGTTGCTCAAGTCCGCTGCCTCGCGCAACAATGGAACTAGAAGTCGATTCGAAAAGTCAATTTGCGGGTCGAGCACACGCAGGCAACCGGGTGGGCTATAGTCGATCACAACCAGCTCTGAGGTGTTTCCGTGAAACGTCTTCGCCAGGTAATTCTGCTCGATTGGCAGACCCGGGACGAGGTCCGGCAAGCCGCGGTTGAGGCGGATGGAGATAAAGTACAGGATGTGATCCATCTGCCCCTCGCGACTGTAGATCCAATTGAGAGGTCCAGAGAGGGAATTATCACTGAAGTATGTAACAGGAAGGTCGTTGGAAACGATTGCCGTATTTGGCTCAAGCGAGGGGATGCGCCAGCTCATCTGCCAGAAGAGGTTCTGGTGAACTTCCCAATCACGGATGTAGGCAATATTGGTCTCAAATTGTTTGCCGATGGAAAATGCAATTAACAGCGCCAACAAACTGTATTGAAGTTTCGGTCTGGAACGGAACAGGCTCAGCACGGCTACAAGAAGAAGACTCGACCCAAGCATGAATGGCATCGTAAATCGGTCTGCAGAGAAATGCAACTGCGGTTCGATACCCACCAGCCAGAAAGATCCTCCTGCAAACAGCCATGCAGCGAATCCCACCAGCAATAGCTGCCACATCGGCGCTCGTTCTCTTGGCTCTGTCTGTCGAAAGAATAGGAGGTAAAGGGCAATCAGGATTGCCGAACCCAGCACGAGCAGAGCCGCCAGGATCGTCACGCGCAGCCCTAATTGCTCCACCCCAGTGGACTCAAACGGAAACGTCCAGGCATGGACAACGGTTTCCCAAAACGCCAATCCAACGGCTCGTAGAAGGGCAGTGGTTCCGAGAAATGGATTTTCACGCAGCAGGTCTAAGGTGACATAGCTATAACTGGCGTTCTGGTTTTCGAAGAAAACCAACCGCCAAAACGTGACACCGACCATGACTGCGAAGTACGGCGCAAACAGCAACACCACACGACGAAGCTTTTGCTTCCACGCCCCGTCTGTCACAACCCAAAAGAGAACGACTCTTAAAAGTTCCAGAAAGTAAAAGTACTCCATCGTCAGCAGGTTGACAATGGAGAACGCCAGCGCGGCGAGTGTCAAGGGAAGACGTCGATCTGGCTGGCGGATAGCAAGAATCGATAAATACAGAGAGAAGAGAAAACAATTCAGAACAATGTAAAAATGCGAATACATTAACGCGATAAAGTTTTGCCCCAACCCCGGATACACAAGGAACAGGAGGCTCGACCACAAGGCAGGTCGTTCATCCCGGATCCAGACCTGGCGCAATAGCATCCACACCAAGACCGCTGTGAGCCAGCGCAGAATCACCATCAGGACTTGCCAGCGCCACGGGTACGGTCCCAGCAGCGGCATCGTAACCTGATAAATCATGCCCCAGAACGGACGACTGGTGGAAAACATCTTGGTCAGCGCGGCGGGACCGAGCTCGTAATAGATCCACGTCCAGGGCGCTTCATCCCAGTAAAAGCCGCGCTCCCAGAAGAACAGTCCATAAGCAAGCACAGCAACAACGAACAACACAACAGGTACACTGCCCGGCGAAGACAAACGAGCTTTGAATGATTCCAAGCGCGCTTTCATATCAGCGGTAATTCCATGCGGTAACGCCGGTAACGACCTTCGGAGAAGGTATCAATGACCTTGAAGCCTGCTTTCCCATACAAAGAGATCGCGGCGGGATTATCTTTTTCAACACTGAGAACAACGGAATGGTATCCGCGCGACCGACTTGCTTGTAGAAATTCACGTAGCAAGGCCTCTCCTATCCCCTTACCTCTTTGATCCGTTGCAACACCAATATAGGTAAGTTCTATGGCGCCAGCCTTAACATCTCCATGATTGGAGGAAGAAATCACGGAGGAGATCAATTGCCACAGAACGATTGGATGAGTCAATGTGATTCGTAGCATCTGAAAAGCACACCAGGTCCATGGAGAACGAAGTTGTGCATTAATTCTATCAGGGTGCGGCGAGCCCATCGCCCAGCCGAGAACATCACCGGAGATGGCACAAACACCAATGACATCTGGGTCTACCTGTGCAATTTGATAGTATCGCCAGACAAATGGGAATCCCAGATCAGAGAGCAGGGTGTGCATGACAGAGTCATGTAAGTGAGCCAGACTCTTAATTTGATCATCTCTCAACCTGGAAAACTCGATCAGACGATATTGCATGAGAGGTCAAGCCAAGCCCCGGATCAGAGATGGACCGATCCAACGCACCAGGAATGCAGGCAGCCGCTTCCAGACTAAGATCGCGAGCTGGAACTTCGGATTCTTTTGATTGAGCTCGGGCAATTCGTTGCCGAGCATCAGCGCATACCAGTAGGCTAACTGTTTTTTACGCGGCTTCCATTTCAGTTTGAATGTCTCATTCCCGGAACCGATCAAGCTGCGACCCTGGTCAAATATTTTGTATCCCTTGTTGTAGTAACGCTCCAATGCCGACCAATATAAAAATTCACCCGCATAATCGGACCGGAAGCGGCGCAAGATGTTGGCATGTAAATTGGTGACGGTATCGCTGTGAGAGATGAAGACACCTGCACCAGCCAGCTCATCCTGCGGTCCATATAGGACGGCAAACTCAAGACCCTTCCCTAAAGACTCAGCCATCGTACGCAAATAGGCTTTGCTGTGATACGGCGAGCCAAGTTCATGCATACTGCGAGCCAGCGCTTCATAAGCGTCATCGAGCAACTCCAGATGACCGAACTTGAGAGAAAAGCCTTTTCTTTGCGATTTGCGAATATGGTTACGGTGATCGGAACGATAGTCCTTCATCCATTGATGTGGATCCGACTCAAGATCGACAAGATACGTGGCATACACAGGATGCTGAACCCAGCCTTCGGGAGGAGTTTCTTTCCCCTTCTCAAACCGGACGTTGACATACCCCACGCCTAATTCGTTCCCCAGCGCCCGAGCCTTTTCCAGCAAGGCATCGCGGGCAGCGATGGAGGAATAGGCAAACCCGCCATAGGACCCAAACGGCGAGGTGGTGAGGGAATCGCCGAACAGGAAATGTCTCACGCGAACCAGGGTAAGCCATCCATCGATGCTGTTTGCCGTCTGCGAGAGAATTCGGTAAACAGGAAAATGGTATACCCTGTGGACAAACGTCAGCCAGGGATCCAACCCGGCAAACCCCGCAGCACACGCAAGCGCTTCTGGCAACACAACGGTTTCGTCGTCCCGAAGCAGGCGTGCTTGAGTAATCAAGTCCGGGGTCATGGGGCTGCCCTGATTTTTAACGTTTCCTCCAGGTAGGTTCCCAATGGGGAAACGGGAAAACTGCGCAGCAGTTCTGCAAGGAAAACCGATTTGTCGCGCAGGAAAGGCAGAAATAACGGGTTACGCATCAGGTCGCGTGTGAGTCGGGTGGATATCCCGGGGCTGACCAATTCGTAGGGATGCAAAATGATTACCGGGCTGAGTCCGCGTTTCAATTCCTGCTCGATAATCTTGAAGAGGCGCCTCCCCATTAATCCAATGCTAAAACTGGACCCGTACGGGAATTCACCGCCAAAGAGTAATTGGAACGAAAAATCGCGCGGAGCAGTGTATTCTTCGTTTTTTCCATGTAGCCGCAGCGTGCTGACAGGAATCTCCCAAACCTTTCCCTTTTGTAATAGGGTGCCGGTTGGCGCATAAATAGACGAGCTATACATAAAGCCAGCATCTCCGAGCAGTTCATACCCTGATTCACTGATGCCGACCATCGGCGCGCGATACCCACGCACCCCATAGTGCTGACACCAGAGGGCAGAGGCGCGCAGGTCTTCTGCCAGTTCCTTGACATTAATCAGCGGACGGTGAATGTGACAATGCAAGCCAAGCTCATGCCCTGCAGCCACGATCTTCTCCGGCACCTCGGGATACCAACCCGCGATTTCCCCAACGAGATAAATACTGGCTTTCGAGTTATCCAATTGCTCAAGAATCGGATCGATTGCAGCCAAGGTAAACCCTGCATCGAGGTTGCGACGCTGCTCATGATCGGTCAGCTTGTCATAATGCCGAAAGAGTGCGAACACTGGCTCATAATCAATACTTAACAACACGCGAGGAGAAAGTGACATAAAACGAGTATAAAGCTGACTTGTTAATAACAGGGCAGTCATCCTGTGTTTTACAGGAAGACTACCCAATTATATAGCCATGGGACGATCGGTTTACGGGGTAATCCAGGTACCCGTTTCCCCTTTCAACGCGCGACCGATATTTTCCGGGTTGGTGATCAATGCCTGTTTGCCGCCGTTCTCCAGGAACCAGATGATGGCCTGGACCTTAGGAGCCATTGAACCCTTCGCAAAGTGCGTTCCTTCCACCAGATATTGTTTGGCTTCGGCAACTGTCATCTTGTCGAGCCACTTCTGTTCAGGCTTGCCAAAGTTGATGGCAACTTTTTCGACTGCGGTGGCGATGAGGAATAAATCGGCACCAATCTCCTGCGCAAGCAGGGACGACGCAAAGTCTTTGTCGATCACGGCGGCTACACCCTGATATTCGCCGTTGCCTTTATCCACGACTGGGATTCCGCCGCCGCCGACCGTAATGACAGTGACACCCGCGTGGAGCAATAAATTGACTGCATCCAGCTCAAGGATTTTCCGGGGAAGAGGAGAAGGAACGACGCGCCGCCAGCCGCGCCCGGCATCCTCCACGACCGACCAGTCCATTTCCCTTTCGCGTCTCTTTGCTTCCGCTTCGTCCATGAACGAGCCGATTGGTTTGGATGGCTTCTGAAACGCTGGATCATTCTTGTCCACCAGCATCTGCGTGATGAGGGTGGTCGCGCCCTTCTGAATACCACGTCTATGATATTCATTTTGCAGCGCCTGCTGGAATTCGTAACCGATAGCGCCCTGCGAATCGGCGCCGCAGACATCCAGAGGGACCTCATGCATGCCCTCCACCTTCGCCGCAATCTCAGACCGCCGCAGGATAAAACCCACCTGCGGCCCGTTGCCGTGCCCAATCGCCAGGTCCCAACCTGCCTCGATCATATCCGCGATATGATGAGCGGTTCTGCGCAGCGCCGCCATCTGGTCTTCCACGGTCACGTGTTTATTATCTCGGATCAACGAGTTGCCGCCAACAGCAAGGACAGCGAGTTTTGACATGAATATCTCCGCTAAGCCATGGTCAATGCCATGACCGCTTTCTGCGCGTGGAGACGGTTCTCTGCTTCGTCGAAGACAACCGAGTTCGGACCATCGAGGATGGCGCTGGTCACTTCGATATTTCGGTCAGCGGGCAATGGATGCATGTAAATAGCATCCTGTTTTGCCACACCGAGCCTGGCATCGTCCATGATCCAGTCTTTATAGGTGTCCTGAAGCTTCTTGCCCTCGGCTTTGTCTGTCGTCGTCAGCAGCGGTCCCCAGGACTTAGCATAGATCACATCGGCGTCCTTGCAGGCTTCTGTCATACCGTCTTTGCTATCGATGATCTCAAAGCCGGTGCCAGCCATGCGAGCCTGTTCCTTTGCCTGCTCAACAATCTCAGGCATGAGTGGAAATTCCGGCGGGTATGCCAGAGTCACGTCCATGCCGAAACGCGGCATTTGCAGGATCAGGGATTGCGGCACGGAAATGGGCTTGAGGTACGAAGCCGCATACGCCCAGGAAACGACGATCTTCTTCCTGCGCAGGTCACGCCCCTTCTTCTCCATGATGGTCATCAGATCCGCCAGGCACTGGAAGGGATGATAAACGTCGCATTGCATGTTCAAGACCGGCGCCCGGCTGGACCTGGCGACATCGTTCAAATATTTGTTCCCATCGCCGTAGTCGCAGTGACGGATGGCGATCCCATCGAAATAGCGACCAAGGATTTCGCCGATTTCCACCGGTGTATCGCCGTGGGAAATCTGGGTGGTGTTCGAGTCGATGAACGCACCATGTCCTCCCAGCTGCGCCATGCCTGCTTCGAAGGAACTACGCGTGCGCGTGGAAGAAAAGAAAAATAGCATAGCCAGCACTTTGTCACGCAGATACGCATGCGGTTGGTTCAGGGCCCGCATGCGCTTGAGGTCCCAGGCGACATCCAAAACTGTTTCGACTTCCTCTTTTGTGAAGTCCAGGTCGCCGATGAAATCGCGTCCACGAAAATTAGTTTGCATTGCAATCAATCTCCTTGTGAAAAGTATACAAGTACACAGGGAAACAGGTATATAAGTCGTCTTTGCTTAACTGTGTACGAATTCCCATATTTATCTGCTGATCAACGAGTTATGAAGATACTCTCAAGAGTTGTGCGTCTACAAATTTGCCATCCTGCCAGAATAACCGCGCCCCTTCACAATAATCCGCTGCCTCACCCCAGGTTTCATAGTCCGCATCGGGAAAAGAAGCAACAATGCCCAATTCGACTACACCACCATGATTGATGACTAACGCGGCACCATTGTCATTCAGTGCATTTGCCAGACTGGCATAGTAAGCCGCAAGTTTTTCTGCATACCACGCTGCCCCTTTGCCGCGCTTCACGGCTTTGGCATAAACTGCAAAAGCTTGTGGCCATGGAACCTCGCGCTCTGCATCAATTCCATACGTATTCATCAATTCCAGCTGCTCATCCACCGCGAATCCCATCGCAATCGCAGTCTCAAAGGCGCGTGGGAGCGCCGAGGTGACAACGCGCTCGAACGGACCAACATTCTCTCCAATACGCCGCGCCAGTGTGACTCCCTGCTGTGAAAGGTGGTCACCCGGTTTCGCGCGAATGGAGTGACGACGGATCTCGATCGTCTTCATTTGATCAGGCTGGGTAGAAGCGCATAAAACTCAGTAGCTTTGACCATATCGTCCAAGGACACGCTGTCGTTTACCGTATGCGCCGTCTCTTCATCGCCTGGGCCAAAGCCGATAGACGGAATCCCAGCCTTGCCTGCCCAGTAGATGCCGTTCGTAGAAAAATTCCATTTGCCGCTCGAGGCATCTGGCAGACCAATTTCCTTGCGCGCCTGCTGCCCTGCCTGCACGAGCGGGTGATCGTCTTCCAGAGCCCAGGCAGGGAAGTATTTATCGACAGGGAAAACAAATCCTGTGTAAGAAGGCTCGTCGTAAAAAAGCTCCTCTACTTTCACCGTGTCACGATACTCTTCCGGGATCAGCGCGTCCACCTGCGCCTTGACCTGTTCCTTCGTCTCGCCGAAGGTCATGCGACGGTCAATGTAGATTACGGCTTCATCCGGCACGGCATTGATAGAGGGCGTCTTGACGTGCATATCGCTGACCGTAATCTTGCCGTGTCCCAGGAAGGGATGGTCGCCAAGCTGCGGTTCGAGGTCACGGATGCCAGCAATCACCTGCAGGAGTTTATAGATCGCATTGTCGCCCAGATGGTTCGAGGCGGCATGCGCCGATTTGCCTTTGGCAGTCACTTTCATCTCGAGCCGCCCCTTGTGACCGCGATAGACTTGCATTTTGGTCGGTTCGCCGATCACCACAAAATCCGGCTTCACTTTAGGGTCTACTTCGACGAAGGTATGGGGGGCTATGCCATCACACCACTCTTCCATATTGCCGAAGTAATAGGCGGTCCAGCCTCCGAGCAAGCCGAGCTCCTTTGCAAACGCCAGTCCATAGATCATGCCCGGCGTGGAGCCTTTCTCGTCACAGGCACCGCGCGCGTATAGGACGCCATCTTCCACTTTTCCGACGAACGGATCCCACTGCCAGGAGGCTGGGTCGCCGATCCCCACGGTATCGATATGAGAATCATAGACAATGATGCGTGGTCCATTCCCAATACGCCCCAGGATGTTGCCCATCTTGTCGAAGCGGACTTCTTCGAAGCCAAGCTTTCGCATTTCCGCCGCGACGCGCTCGCCTACATCTTTCAGTTGTGAGTCCATCGAGGGAATAGCGCAGATGTCACGCATGAAGAGTATGATGTTCTCGCGATTCTCTTCGACTTTTTGTTTGATTTGTTCAACTGTCACATGCACCTCACTTTGTTGGAATTACACATTTCCCACACGTCGATTGACGTGGAAGCGGAAATAACCGGGGATAAAATAACTCATGGAGTAATCGATCATTTTTCCATTTGCTGTATAGAGCTGGGAGATAAATTGCAGCAGCACATCCCCGCGCTGAATCTCAAGTGCCTTCGCCACCTCCGCTGTGGCATTCGTGGCACTGATTGCGGCGCGCGAAACGCGCAGGGCATCACCGCGCTCGAGCAGGAAGTCCAGCACCGAGCCATTGAAGCCCTGCGGGAGGTCCTGGAGCTTCATTACATTCTCAGGCAACACATCGATCAGATAGGCAACGGGACGCGTATCGGCGCGCATGACGCGTGCCACGCGGGTGAGGCAGGTTCCCACTGGCACCCCCAGCGCGATCGAAACATTTTCATCGGAATCAATCTGTTCCAGGATCAGGTCACTGACCGTGATCATCAGATTCATGCGGCGCGCCATCGTATCCAGACTTTCGAGGACTTCCAGCCCCGCGTCGATGACCGGTACCTTGCCCACGACAAAGGTACCGGCTCCCTGGCGGCGACGGATGAGACCCTGAGTCTCAAACGTGCGCATCGCTTCGCGCAAGGTAGCGCGAGAGACTCCCAGTTGCTTAGCCAGTTTGGGTTCTGAAATCAAGCGCGCGCCCGCCGCCGACTGTTCGATCAGCTCCGCCAGTTCAGCCTGCAAGCGTTGAAATGGAAAGTTAGCCATTAGCCCTCCAATACAGGAATGAAGTTGAATCTGGTCACATCCACAAGCCCCTTATCGGAAATTCGAAGCTCGGGAATGACTACCAGTGCGAGCAGCGACAATTGCATGTTTGGATTATTGAGTTTGCACCCGCAGGCTCGAAAGCCCTCCAGGATCGTTTCCGCTTTTTTCGCCACAATGTCTGCTTTTTGTGTGGACATCAATCCACCAATCTTCAACTCGACCCGACCAATGACCTTACCATCTTTGACGACGACCTGCCCCCCTCCGGTCTTCGCCAGTGTGTTCCCCGCGACCGCCATGGATGCCTCATCCGTGCCGACGACGATCATATGATGGCTATCATGCGCAACCGTAGAAGCGACGGCACATTTGCTCTCAAAGCCAAATCCACTCACGAGCCCCATCGTGATTCCGCCAGTGCCTTTATGACGCTCGACCAGAGCAATTTTTGCGATGTCGCGTTCCATATCGGCTTTGATTTCATTGTTCTCAGGCTGAATGTCGAAGGTCAAATGTTTGGTTGGTGCTTGATTCTCGATCACACCTATGACGTTTGCCTTGACATTCGACCTCCCACCTTTGACTTTCAACTTAAAATCTTCCGCCTTCAACCGTCTTTTTAGCTTCACCGACTTCGTCGCCCAGGAAGGATATTTGAACTTTGGCTGTTTCACTATCCACTCGCCATTCTCAGCAATGACCTGCCCTTTTGCAATCACAACGTCTGCCTTAACGTTATTCAAATCCCTGACAAGCACAATATCCGCCCAGCGACCGGGGGCGATCATGCCTATTTCTTTGCTCACGCCGAAGTGCTCGGCAGTATTGATCGTCATCATCTGGATCGCGGTAACCGGATCTACTCCCTGCGCGATGGCGTGGCGCAGGACGCGGTCCATATGCCCGTCGTGTGAAATCGTCTGTGCATGCGAGTCATCGGTTACGAGGAGAAAGTGACGCGAGTCCATTCCCAGCTTGGTGATCGCGCCCACCTGCGAAGCGACGTCATACCAGGAGGAGCCGTAGCGCAGCATCGCCTTCATCCCCTGGCGCACACGCTCGACCGCATCTTCCAGATGCGTGCCTTCGTGGTCATCTTCCGCGCCGCCCGCCACGTAGGCATGAAATGGAAGCCCCAGGTCCGGCGAGGCATAATGCCCGCCGATCGTTTTGTTGCTGGCGCGAGTGACAGACATTTCTTCCAACATCTCGCCATCGCCCATGAACACGCCGGGGAAATTCATCATCTCGCCAAGGCCGATAATCCCCTCCCATTTCATCGCCTGCGCAACTTCCTTCGGACCGATGCGCGCCCCTGGCGTCTCGAGCCCCGGCGCTGACGGCACACAGGAGGGCATTTGCACCCACACGTGAATCGGCTGTTTCCGCGCTTCCTCCAACATCAGCCTGACGCCTTTGAGTCCAAAGACGTTCGCCATCTCGTGCGGATCAATGAACATGCCGGTCGTGCCGCGCACCGCCACCGCCCGTACAAACTCCGTCACTGTGACCATGCCCGACTCCACGTGCATATGCCCATCGAGCAAACCCGGGACAAGGTAGCGGTCTTTTGCGTCGATGACCTTTGTCTTCCTGCCAATCGTGTGAGCCGCATCTTCGCCCACATAGGCAACGTGCCCATCCTTGATGGCGACATCGGAGCCGGGGAGGATTTCCCCAGATTGCACACTAACCCAATTGCCGTTTTGAATCACAAGGTCCGCCGGGAGACGCCCCATGGCAACGTCGATCAGGGCACGAGTCAGTTTTGTTGAGGAAGGCATAGAGACTCCATAATGTGGATCAGGCTATTGCGTCAGGACAATGTAAGCGAGCACGATGGCGATCACGATGAGAGGAATAATCAACAACCAGGCGAGCAGATTCTTTTGACGGGTAATTGCATACGCGGAACCGAATTGAAAAAATGGCAGAATAACGGCAGGCACCTGATATCCACTGAGGTAATAGGTAAATGGAATACACACAATGCCAGCCGCGACCAGGAGGGCGGGTTTCTTCATCCACACGCCAGCGAGGGAAAGCAGAATGGAAAGGAAAATGGCGGGCCAGCCAAAGAGGATGGGAACCAATACGTCACTCATGATATTTACCTGGCGCCAACGGAAGATTTGCCAAAGGCTCTACAGCAACCTCCTTGCTGAGAACAAAGTTCAACACTGCCTCAAAGTTCCGCTCAAACGGATTTAGCGAATCGACAAATAATGCCGTGCCCGGTTCCCATTTCCGGAAACGCTCACGCTGATGCTGAATCCGCTCCCAGGTCGCGACATCCTTATAATTCATTTCCTCATAACGTTTATTGACTCGTCCCTCCCAAACTTTGTCGTCTGAGATGAAGACATAGATCGGGTAAAACCGCGCGCCATATTTGTGCGCGAGAGTCTGAGCATGATAACGGTCCGTGTTCATAAAGACCGAGTCGACGATGACGCTGAGACCCAATTCTAACTGGACATCTGTTAAGCGGAGCAGGATCGCCACTTTCGAATCCCAGAATCGGATCCCAGCATCTTCCGGGACTTCGCCGACTACATCATCAATACACAAGAGCGGCAACCGCAATTTACGCGCCAGCGTGCTGGCAAGTGTAGATTTGCCAGTGCCAGGAAGGCCCGAAAAGATAATCAGCTTCGTCTGCATTCTTTAATTAAGAGTTACCTGCGCCAAGCGCGAATAACAGCAGGATAATTACGAGGAAAAACGGGATGGCAAGAATCCAGGCGAGCATTTCTCTGCCATAACGCATAGCCCAGGCGGCGCCAAAAATCAGCACCGGTGTCAGAAAGACCGGAGAGCGGACGAATGGAAACCCGCTCAAAAACCATGAAAATGGGACCGCCAGGATCGCCGCGCCCAGAAGAAAACGGTAGTTGTTCTTGAGCAAGCCATAGATCGCGAGAATGACAGTCGCCAGGATCGCGGGCCATCCGGCGAGGAGGGAGAGGAGGAAGTCGAGCATTCTTCTATATTTTAAGGTTTGAAGGTTGGAACGCTCAACGTTTGAACTTCAACCTTCCAGCAGCCTTTTGGCAGCCTTATTTTGTCTCTCGACTACTTTGTGCTCATCCAGCGTGCACAACTGTCCTTCTTTGACGACGAACTTGCCGCCAACGACTGTGTAATCCGCATGGACAGGCTGACCGAAAATAATAGCAGCAACCGGATCGTGCATCCCGCTAAAGCCAATCCGATCCAAGTCGATAGCGAAGAAATCCGCGCACTTTCCGGACTCCAAACTTCCGACGTCATTTCTTCCAATCACCGCCGCGCCACCGCGCGTACCGAGGTATAAAGCTTCACGCGCGGTCATCAGTTTGCGGTCCGGATCGTTGGACAGGCTAAAGCCCGTGATGCCTTCTTTGACGCGCGCTACCAACATCGCGTTGCGAGCCTCCGCCAGGAGGTGCGACCCGTCGTTGGAGGCAGATCCATCCACGCCCAAGCCGACATGCACGCCTGCCGCGCGGTACTCCTTGACCGGTGCAATGCCGGATGCCAGCCGCATGTTCGAGGTGGGACAGTGCGCCACGCCACAGTTATGTTTCGCGAAGACTTGAATCTCCTCCTCGTTGACCCAGACCGCGTGCGCGAACCAGACGTCGTCCCCCACCCAGTCCACTTCCTGCATGTACGCGACGGGGCGATGCCCGAACTTCTGCAGGCAGAATTGTTCTTCGTCTTCGGTTTCTGCCAAGTGTGTGTGCAGGTGCACGCTAAATTCCCGCGCCAGCTTGGCGGACTGTTTCATCAGGTCACCCGTCACCGTAAAAGGAGAGCACGGCGCCAGGACGATCTGCACCATCGCGCCGGGCTTGGGGTCATGATACTGCTCGATCAGGCGCTGTGAATCATTGAGAATCGCGTCTTCATTGCCCACCACCGAATCCGGAGGAAGCCCGCCCCGGGACTGACCAAGGCTCATCGACCCACGCGATGCCTGGATGCGGAGCCCGATCTCCTGCGCCGCAGCAATTTCATCATCCAGTCTTGAGCCATTAGGGAACAGATAGAGGTGGTCTGAGGCAGTCGTACACCCGGAGAGGGCAAGCTCGGCGAGGGCAGTTTGCGCCGACGTGAAGATATCCTCCGGGTTCATGCGCGCCCAGATGGGATAGAGCGTCGTCAGCCAGTTGAAAAGATTGGCATCCTGCGCGGCAGGAACAGCACGAGTGAGAGTCTGGTAGAAGTGATGGTGTGTGTTGACAAGACCGGGAAGGAGGAGATGCCTGCTGAGGTCCAAGACTTCATCGGCTGTAATTGGTAATTCGTTCGTCGGTCCAACCTGCTCGACAAAGCCATCCCGAATAAAAAGACCACCCTCGGGAATCTCCCGCTGGTGGTCATCCATTGTCACAATGTAGGCGTTTTTGATGAGGAGGGTGGGCATTTGTGAGTAGTAATTGGTAATTTGCTGGTGGTCGAATAGGTCCGCATGGGGTTCACGGAAGGTATCGAGACAAATTTGTCTGACAATTCTAGTGTAGCAAAAAAGGGTAAGGATGTCAACGACTGATAATAAATATACAAATGAATATCAATAATTCATGGGTATGGAAGCGCAATGTGAGCAATCTAATAACAGAGTAGAATACAACGGAACTTATAAATTTCACGGAGCAATTATGGAGCGAAAGACACAGACAGGCTATCTGGTACTGGCAGATATTTCGGGATATACCTCCTTCGTCGCGCAGACGGAGATCGAGCACGCCGATATGGCGCTTTCCTTTCTGCTGGAAACCATTATCGAGAAATTGAGCAGCCTGCTTACCATCTCGAAGCTGGAAGGCGATGCAGTCTTTGCCTATGTGGAAGAAAGCAAACTGGAGGAAGCCAAATCTCTGCTGGAATTGATCGATCAGACGTACATGGCATTCCGCGATAAAGCATTGGCGCTATACGCGGGAGCGACCTGTCCGTGCAGGGCATGCAGGGCGCTGCCCACCCTCGATCTGAAATTCATGGTCCATCACGGCGAATTCATCCTTCAGCAGGTGGCAGGAATCAAGGATTTGCTCGGGACGGATGTCAACCTCATCCATCGGCTTCTGAAGAACCGCGTCTCTGAGTCCACAGGCTGGAAGGGTTATGCTCTGATCACGAATCAGGGGCTGGAGCAGATGCAGGCAGATAAAACAGCCTTCGTCCAGCAGACGGAGTCCTATGAGCATCTGGGGGAGGTAAAAACCTATATCATGGATATGCACTCGCGGTATGAAGAGAGGAAATCTTCCTAATTCATTGAAATGGTTTGTCCCACCTATGGCAGGGTTTTGATTTATCAAGTAGTCCAGCCTGACATTGTCCATAAACCAATAATACAGGCATAAACCCCATCGAAAGGTGGGGTTTTTCCTGCTAGCCCTCTCCCGTCAACCTTCTTATGATTGCAGGAATGTAGAACGAGCATCGATGTCATATCTGTGCTCAGGAAGGAGAGAAATGACCAATACCACGATATTGATTCTGGTGGCAATCGTGGCTTTAATCGTCGGGGCGCTGTTAGTGATGGCATTCAACCGTTTTCAGCGGACTCGGCGCCTGCGGGATCGATTTGGTCCTGAATATGAACGGATCGTAAATGAAGCGGGAGATCGGCAAAAGGCCGAATCAGAGCTGGAAGCGCGACTGGCGCATGTAGAGGCACTGCACATTCGCCCGCTCAGTGCGGAGGAGGTGAATCGTTTTTCCCTGGAATGGCAGGCAATTCAGGCAGAATTTGTGGATGAGCCGCTGGCCTCGCTCCAGAAGGCAGATCGCTTGATTCGGGAAGCGATGAAGGCGAAAGGTTATCCGGTGGAAGACTTCGAGCAGCGCGCGGCGGACATTTCGGTGGACTACCCTGAATTGGTCGCCGATTATCGCGGGCTGCATTTGATTGCCACCAAAGAGGCAGATGAGAAGGTGAGCACGGAGGAAATGCGCCAGGCAATGGTCCATGGACGCGACCTGTTCGAAAATCTTGTCGGGCATGAGACAGCCGAGGCATCTGCTGATGAGAAGGAGAAAATCCAATGAACGAAAACAGAGAAAGACAGATAGATATGGAAGTTGAGGAAACTCCTCAGGATGAATTGGAACATGAGGAGCGTGAGAGCGTGGAGCGAAACGAGGCACGGGCCGAAGAACGAACAACGGAAATAGGACCGGAACGGCGAGCCCCCATGGCCACGACAACAGATGAACTCGAGCCTTTGTTCGAAGAAGAGGCAGCAAAAAAGTTCCGTTCTCGCTGGCTCGCCATTCAAAGTAAGTTTGTGGATGACCCGCGTGATTCCGTCAAACAGGCAGATGAGCTGGTCGCCGATATCATCAAGAATGTCACGATGAACTTTGCCGACCGTCGGATTGGTCTCGAAAAGCAGTGGAACGGCGGAGAGAACATTTCCACCGAGGATATGCGGGTCACATTGAAACGGTATCGATCCTTCTTCGAACGCTTACTCACGCTGGAGTCCTAATCCTAGCCTAGTGCCCTAGTTCGGTTCAGACAGGGTTTTGCAGACATTGAGAGTCCTTTTGTAGACTCTGACAGCCCCTCCTATGTATCTTACAGGTATCTTCAAGGAGGTGTTGTGATGAAAACCCTTTCGCTCTTTCTGGCGCTCGTGAACATCCTGCTATCCGGACTCATTCTTGCATTCAGCCTTTCCCCGACAGAGCTGATTCAAGCCAAGACGTGGTGGTCACTGACGAAAGTGGCTGCCGCGTCTTCTGTTATTTTTATCGGCGTGCTCACCTGGTTCGGAACTACGCATATCATCCGTACAGGGCTTGTGGCACTTTGCAGCTTGTTTCTCGTCGCTCTAGGCGCGGCGACCGTCGTCTGGACATTCCACCTGGCATTGGTCAGCAGCGATATCGAATTCTTTATGATAGTGTATGGCGGCAGCCTTGCGGTGCAGGGTGTAGCTTCCCTGCTTGGGTTTGCGAACGACACTCATCACGCGGCTTCCTAGGGACGGGATGTCCTTGACATCCTTTACTGCCGCTGATACACTCTGCCCTGTAATTCATTCCAAAGAAAGGAGACGCGCCATTTTTATGTCTAACTCAGCATCGGTCCTTGTTTGCGATACCTCTATGGGCGCGTCTCTGCACAGCAGTTAAGCCAGAATTTTTGATTCAACTTTAGAACTGCCACGGACGTTCCCATGTCCGTGGCGTTTTTATTTAACCGAAACAGCCGCCTGTTGTCGCTTGCATTGGCACTAAAAGGCGTCTGCCCGTAAAGACCATGCACCAGCCACGGAATACGTCCGCGGCTGGTGTTTGTTTTGTGGGGCGGGTTGACCGCACAACGCCCTGATGAGGGTAACCCGCCACATCACAAACGATCAGTCTACCAGCCTGACCTACCCTAAGAAAGGAACGTGATTTTATGTCTGCCCAAGTAGCACAAGTCTTTTACACAAATGGAAATTTATCTGCCCCGGAAATGATTAATGGGCATGTATCGAAATACCTTCTTTTTATATTTACAGGAAACCCTGACAATGAACACTATAGACGAAAACGACATCGGCGTCGTCTTTCGAAAAACATTAGGACGCTACACGGTCCATACACACGGACGGGAGATCGAATGCTCGCTCTCGTCCCTGTTCCATAAACAACTGATCTTCCCCACTCCGCATCCCGCGTCGCTGCGGCATACTGTGCAGGACGTGCGCGAGAGCCATCATGTAGACCCGGTTGCCGTTGGCGACCGCGTCCGCTATGTGGCGACAGGCGAGGCTCGCGGGGCGATCGTCGAAGTGCTGCCACGCGACTCCAAGTTCTCGCGCCCGGCTCCAGTACCCGGTCAACGCGTTTTCGAGCAGGTGATCGTCGCCAACGCGGACCTCATCCTGCCGGTCTTTGCCGTCGCGAACCCCACCCCGAAATGGGGCTTGCTCGACCGTTACCTGGTCTCTGCAGAAGCCGCGCAGCTTCCGGTTCTGATCGTGATCAACAAGCTCGACCTGGCATGGAAGAATCCTGGTTTCGACGAGGAGATCGAAATCTACTGCCGCATCGGCTATCCGGTCCTTTTAGTCAGCGCGGTGACCGGTGAAGGAATGCAGGAGTTGAAGCAGGCGCTGCAAGGAAAGCAATCTGTCCTGGTGGGTAAATCCGGCGTCGGAAAGACATCCCTACTGAATGCCATCCAGCCTGGGTTGGGTCAACGGGTCAAAGCCGTCAGCAACGGTGAGCTTGGTAAAGGACGCCATGCCACCACACATCTGGAAATGTTCGAGCTGGATTTCGGCGGGGCATTAATGGACACACCGGGCATCCGGGAATTCGGTCTGTGGGATATTATGGCTGATGAGCTGGCATATCTTTTCCCGGAGATGGCGGCTTACGTGGGTCAATGCAGGTTTGGCGTGAGCTGCCGCCACGACCGGGAACCCGGCTGCGCAATTCGAAAGGCAGTCATGGCAGAGGCGATCAGTCCCTATCGTTATCAAAGCTATATGAATTTGCGGAGGGAGCTATGAAAGCCCGCCTCGCCACCTTCGGAGATTTCAGGTGTGCGCGCTGTCACGTGATCGTGCCAAGCACCCATCTGATCTCCGGAGTCAACAACCGCAACCACTGTCCCTACTGCCTTTGGTCCTGTCATCTGGACCTGTACGCCGCGGGTGACCGCTTGTCTGCCTGCAAGGCGTCGATGAAACCCATTGGGTTGACGATGAAGAACGGCAGGAACAAATATCAGCGCGAGGCACGCGGCGAGCTGATGCTCATCCACCAATGTACGGAATGCAGAGCCCTCTCCATCAACCGCATCGCCGCGGACGATGACGCAGGAACGGTCCTGGCTGTTTTTCGGGAATCTCTCGTGCTCCGGCATCTGACCGATGCCTTGTGCCAGGAAAACGGGATCGTGATGCTAAAAACCAAGGATACAAAGATTGTATACACGCAGCTCTATGGGCACGGCTCAGAAGTGTCTATAATCACTAATACGTGAGATTGCTCATCAACAACCAACCCCGCCTAGAGGCGGGGTTGTGTTCTCTCAAAAACTTCGATTACAACGTGGATAAGAAATGCTCCTAAATTGCTATTAATCTACAATCTTCTTTGCGTTATTATCCCTCTTAAGAACTGTTATGCTGAAAAATCTCAGAAACACCTACGCTGAATTTCCACCGCTCTTCTGGGTTATTGTCATCACCCTCTTCATCGATTCCATCGGCAGCACGCTACTATTCCCGTTCTTTGCGCTTTACATCACTCAAAAGTTTGGTGTAGGGATGACGCAGGCTGGCACGCTCCTGGGAATGTCCTCTCTGTTTGGTCTTGTAGGTAGCGTGATCGGAGGGGCGATCACCGACCGATTCGGGCGCAGGCGATTGATCTTGTTTGGTTTAACCTTCAGCGCATTGAGCAGCCTCGCTTTCGGACTGGTAGCGGAGATTTCAACACTTTACTTCTTGATCATCCTCATAGGGTTGCTTTCGCGAGTTGCTGCCCCTGCCTATGACGCTGTGATGGCAGATGTTCTCCCCGAGGCAAAACGGCAGGAAGGCTTCGGAATCACCCGTGTGGCATTCAATTACGCCTGGATTTTGGGTACGGCTTTGGGTGGTCTGGTCGCCACCCGCTCCTTCCTGGCATTGTTCGTAATGGATGCCGTCTTAAGTACGATTGCCGCGATCATCCTGTTTCGGTTGCTTCCTGAAACCAAACCAGAGAACACTACCAACGACAGAGAGAAGGAATCCTTTCTCAGTACCCTGGCAGGGTACCGTATCACTCTGCGTGACATCGCCTTCGTCAGCTTCCTCGTCGCGGGAATGATCGTCTTGCTTGTGTACCAGCAAGAATATAGCTCTCTCCCCGTCTATTTGCGAGATGTCCACCGAATCGACTCTAGAATCTACGGACTCATGATCTCGCTTTCTGGTCTACAAGTAGTGCTTTTTCAATTCTGGATCAGCCGACATATTCGTAGGTACCCGCCCTTCCTGATCATGGCGATTGGCGCTCTCTTCCTCTCGGTTGGCTTTGGCATGATCGGTTTCGTGAGCGGGACAGCCCTCTTTATGCTAGCGATTATCATTATTACCTTTGGCGAGATGATCTTCTATCCCACCGGGCAGGTATTGGCAGTCAGCTTTGCCCCAGCTCATATGCGTGGACGCTACATGGCTCTGTATGGTCTAGCCTGGGCGATTCCTGCCACAATCGGGCCCGCGGCGGCGGGATTGATTCTTGATAATTTTGACCCGAACTTGTTGTGGTTCCTGGGTGGCGTTTTGTGCGTTATCGCTGCAATTGGTTTTGATGTGTTGCATCTTTGGCTCGGCCGCCAGAAACGTTTCGCGCCACCACCAGCAACGACAGAAACTTCCCCTTCCGGTGAGTTAGAGACTCCCTAAAGACCTCAATGCCAGGCTAAAATGGATCGCCGGGGGTTTTTAACTTGACAGATAAGGTAAGATTTGTAAAATAACCTTCGTCATCAGCCTATGTTAACCCTACAGTATTGCGCCTGTCTGAGGCGGGGTTCGTAACCACCGTCTGAGATACTCTTATCCCGATAAGCAGTCAACGACCTCGGCAGTGGAACGTCCCCCGCGCACCCATTGTAGCCGCGCTGGATGGTTCTCCATCTCTGCCATGCCGTCCGTTGACTGCTTTTTGTATTGCATAACACCAAAACTTTATCGAGGAAAAGGAAAGAAGATCATGTCATACATTCATCCCGAATACCTTGTCGAAACCGAATGGGTTGCCGAACATTTGAACGACCCCAACGTCCGTATCGTGGAATCGAACGAAGATGCGTTGCTCTATGCGGTAGGTCACATCCCTGGCGCTGTGCAGCTCGATTGGTTCAGCACTCTGCAGCACCCACTTCGCCGTGATTTCCTCACCAGGGAAAAGTTTGAGGAGGTCGCTTCGAATATCGGAATCACCAACGATGCGACAGTTGTCTTTTACGGCGACAAGTCCAACTGGTTCGCCTGCTATGCACTGTGGCTGTTCCAGTATTATGGACATGAAAATGTGAGGATCATGAACGGCGGACGGCTCAAATGGGAACAGGAGAATCGCCCATTCACGAAGGACGTCCCTTCGTATGAGAAAACTAACTACACTGCCAAGGATCCAGATAAATCTATCCGCGCCTTCCGCGATGAGGTGCGCCAGCAGAGCGACTCCAAGAAGCCGCTTGTGGACGTCCGCTCTCCGAAGGAATATTCCGGTGAGCTGATCTCCATGCCCAATTACCCGCAGGAAGGCGCTCAACGCGGCGGACACATCCCGGGCGCTGTCAGCATTCCATGGTCGCAGGCGGTAAACGAAGCCGACAGCACCTTCAAGTCCCCTGAGGAGCTACGTGCTCTTTACGAGGGAAAAGGTATTACGCCTGATGAAGAGGTGATCGCCTATTGCCGCATCGGCGAGCGCTCTTCTCATACCTGGTTTGTCCTTAAGTACCTGCTTGGTTACCCCAATGTCAAGAACTATGATGGTTCTTGGACCGAATGGGGCAACCTGGTGGATGCCCCGATCGAGAAATAGTGTGCAGGGGCACGGCATTTGGAAACCCGCTGTGCCCCGCCGTGTAGAGATATGTCCTTACCTTCAAAACTTCAGGAAATTGTAGAGGACTTCGCCAGCATGACGCGCGAAGAAAAAGTGGAGACGCTGGTGGCGTACTCCGAGTCGCTGCCGCCGCTGCCCGATCGCCTTAAGGAACTACGCGACAAAATGGATCCTGTACCGGAATGCATGACCCCGGTGTTCCTGCACGGAGAAAAGGAACCCGATGGCAGCGTTCAGTTCTACTTCGACATTCCACCGCAATCCCCCACCGTGCGCGGATTAGCCTCCCTCCTAGCAAATGGACTCAACGGTTCGACGCCGGAAGAGATCTTGTCCGTCCCCGCGGATTTCTTCCTGCCGATGAACTTGCAGGAAGCGATTTCACAGCAGCGCATCAACGGCTTTATCGGCGTTCTGGCGCACATGAAACAAACAGCGGTAAAACTGCTGGGCAGCAGCACCTAAAGCTCGCTCTTTAAGACCCAAATCACTGCAAAAATTTGATCGTTCTGGCTAGCCTGCCCCTCAGGCTAGCCAGAACTGCTTAAGTCGTAGACAGTACAGTTGTCACGTTTTCTTTTTGGGCGCTATGAATATAATCATGCATCATAGTGCAGTCGGGTCATCGTACATAGGAGTGGATTGTTCAGGTGAATTCACTTGAAGCTCGTTGTGTCGAAGAGGTGAAACAAATCTGCTCCAAATAGAAACAGGGATTGTGACAAAATGTTTGCTGTGGGACAAAACATGCGCTTTACAGAATGGCTTCAGACCGAAATGGATACACGCGGGTGGTCCCAATCTGATTGTGCGCGGGCATGTAATTTAAATCGAGCCGTGATCAACAAACTCTTGAATGGAAAGTGCAAGCCGCAGCCTGTCACCTTGATTGCGCTGGCACGCGGATTCAGAATCCCTGTGGAGGCTACCTATCGTGCTGCCGGGCTGCTCCCGCCCAGTCAGGATCTCGACGATGAAGTGCATCAAGTGATCCACATTTTCAATAGTCTTCGCAGTCCGCAGAGGAAGGCTACCGCCATTATGCTTTTGAAAGCACTGGCGGAAGAGGAAGAAAATCAGATACGTGGAGACAGCAAGGCAAAATACTAAGGATAATGATCTCTCTAAAGATCAGATACCCAAGTCCCCGTTTGGAGCGGGGATTTTTGTTTGTGGAGGAAGGCTTCTTAACTTTCGTTCATTCGAGTATAGTATCCTGAATGGAGAGCCTGCTGATGAGACGAAAATTGTTTTTCCTGATGGTGTGCGTTCTAACGTCCTTCGCCTGCACGTTGTCATCGACGCCAGTGTCCACGGCAATTGTTGAAACGAACATACCCACGCATACACCCTTTAACCCCGCTACAGGTACACCTGTTTTGCCAACCGCTACCCCAACGGAAACGCTGACTCAAACACCTTCGGCTTCAGAAACAGTCAGCCCATTCCCCTCTAACACAGCGCTTCCCACGGTTGAGCGTCTTCCAGCCAGAGTGACCGCCGATCGTCTGAGCTGTCGTTATGGACCCGGCCCCGAGTATCTTTATTTGTTTGCTTTTCGAGCCGGCGCGAATATCGAGCTGATCGGCCGAGTAGATGCAGAAAACTGGAACTGGGTGCTGGTGAAGAACCAAGTGCCCTGTTGGATCAGCGCAAATTTTATAGAGGTCCAGGGCGATATCTTAAGCCTGCCGGTGATGTATCCTGATGTGGCAAAGCTCCCTATTACGCCCTATTATCCGCTCTCCGAGGTACTGAGTGCCAAACGAAACCCTCTCACGAACGAAGTGACTGTATCCTGGGTGGAGGTGCCGGTCAGCCTGGGGGATTATGAAGATGACTCCATGCAGACATACGTGATCGAGGTCTGGCGCTGTCAGAGTGGACAATTGATCTTCGACCCACTAGCGACGCGTTTGGCGTTCATTTCTTTTGTTGACGAGCCTGGATGTAGTGAGCCCTCTCACGGGCGCGTCTGGGTGCAGGAGAAGCATGGGTATGCTGGACCCGCTGAAATCCCCTGGCCGGAGTAAATTAACCGACTCGCCTACCGAATGAACTTTCTGGATCCAAAACCGCCAAATCTGAAAAGGCGGTTTTTTTACTTAACAATTTGTCTATTTCTTCAGGAAATTCAAAATATCTATTGACAATCATAAAAAATTATTGTAATATTGAAATAATGATTTACGTTTTATGAATATAATCAATAAGAGCTTACATTTTATTGAACTTGAGTTCAAGAAGGAGAATTCTTATGGCTGATTTTGCAATTGAAGCCAAGCAACTTATAAAAAAGTTCCCGGCACGCCCCGGAACTGGCGACAAAGGCGCAGATGCCTCTCCAGCACCGAGGCGGAGGCTTTTTGCCAAGAAGAAGCCGAAGGCGATGTTCACCGCGGTCAACGGCGTAGATCTGCAGATCGAGCGCGGCGAGATCTTCGGCTTGCTGGGTCCGAACGGCGCGGGGAAATCCACCACGATTCGTATGCTCTGCACTCTGCTCGAACCCACCAGCGGCACCGCACAAGTCAATGGCTTCGACATCGTCAAACAAGCCAACGATGTACGGCGCAGCCTGGGAACTGTCCTGGCAGGTGAACGCAGCATTTACTGGAAGTTGACCGGGCGCGAAAACCTCGAGTATTTCGCAGCGCTGTATCACATCCCGGCAGAGATCGCCAAAAAGCGGGTCGAGGAACTGATCGAGCGCATGGAGATCAAGGATCGCTCTAATGAATTGGTGGAGAAGTATTCCACTGGGATGCGGCAGCGCATCGCGATTGCCAAGGCTTTACTCGCACGTCCACCGATTCTCCTTTTAGATGAACCCACGCTGGGCCTGGACCCGCAGGCGGCTCGCCGTGTACGGGAGCTGATCGCGGAACTAAAGCAGGAGGGACACACGATCCTCCTGACCACCCACTACATGGAAGAAGCCGACCTGCTTTCCGACCGCATCGGCATCATCGACGCTGGCAAGGTCATCGCCCTCGACACACCGGAGGGACTTAAACGCCGTATCGACCAGCAGGAGGTTATCCGCCTTGAGCTCACCGGCTGGCATGACGATCTGGCAGACAAGCTCAGGAGTATCTCCGGTATTCAAAATTTGACCACACGGCAACAAGGCGAAGCAGATCTGTGGGAAGTGAACCTGCACGCGCAAAACAGCCGCCTTGCTCTGCCGCGCATTGTGGAAAGCATCAGCGGGAATGGAACCCGGCTGGTCAACATGAACATTGTCAAGCCGTCGCTGGAAGATGTCTTTATCCATCTCACAGGCAAGGCGTTACGGGATTAATTTGTACTTCTGAGCCTTGAAAGGATTCCTTTTGAAGAAAAGGACTCCTTCGAAACAACCTTCGCAAGGCTTACTACGAAATGAGATTAGCTATGGAAACTTCTCTTACAGGCTCCCTCGCTAAACCCGGTTTTAGATCGGACCTGCGCGCCCTGTTTACCGTGATGTGGCGTGAGTGGATAATTTTTACGCGTTACCCAAGCTGGATCATTGCCATGTTCATCTGGCCGCTGATCTTCCCGATGCTCTACATCCTCACCGCCCGGGCGCTTGCCGGTCCCGACGGAAGGGGCATGGCTGTATTCATGGAAACGACGGGTGCCACAGACTTCATTGGCTATATTGTCATTGGCACCACCGTTTGGATGTGGCAGAACATCGTGCTGTGGGATGTGGGCTTTTCTCTGCGCAACGAACAGATGCGCGGCACGCTCGAGTCCAACTGGCTCTCCCCCACCTGGAGATTTTCCTACCTGCTCGGTCACACCGGTCCGCAATTCATCACCATGTTGATGTTCATCACTATTACCGCCATTGAGTTTGGTCTTTTATTCGGAATCCGGCTCAATGGGAGCATCTGGATGATCCTGCTGATGATGCTTGCTGCCGTCCCGTCTATTTATGGTCTGGGGTTCGCGTTTGCCAGTCTGGTCATCACGGTGAAGGAAGCCAATGCGTTCGTGTTCCTAATTCGGGGCCTGGTGATGATCTTTTGCGGCATTACATTTCCCATCAGCCTTTTACCTGACTGGATGCAATCCATTGCAAAATGGCTTCCACAGACCTACTTGATTCATGGCATGCGTGCCGCCGCGTTTTCGAAGGCAGGCATCGGCGAGCTTGCACCAGACTTCATCCCACTCCTCTTATTCGGCACATGCTGGCTCGTCGTCGGATATTTCACGTTCCTGTGGATGGAACGCCGCGCCCGCCGCACAGGGGCAATAGGACAATATTAGGTGAACAATATGGAAATCATCCCTCTATCTCAGCCCACTCTTCGTAATCAACTGCGAGCACTCTATGTGATTGCGCGCAAAGACTGGAAAGTGTTTTGGCGCTATCCGTTGAATGCCGTTTCGAACATCTTTCAACCGATCATCTGGATCACACCCGTCTATTTCATGGGCAAGGCGTTCAGCACAAACGGACAGGCGCTCGGGTTTGCTGCCTATAGCGGCACCAGCGACTACATGTCCTTCATTCTGCTTGGGACGGTACTGACCAACTTCATCCTGACCGTGTTCTGGGGAATGGGCTATGCTCTCAAAAATGACATGGATGCAGGAGTCCTGGAGTCCAACTGGCTTACGCCGGTGCCGCGCTTGCTCATTCTTGTCGGCAGAACGCTCAGCAGCTTGCTGGTCACAGCCATTACATCTGCGATCATGCTCCTCATTGCCGGCGCACTGTTTGGCTTCCAGCCGACCGGCAATACGCTGGCTGCGTTTCTGACCGCCATCCCAATGTTGATCGGTCTCTATGGATTTGGCTTTGCGTTCGCCGCAGCCGTCCTGCTGATGCGCGAAGCCAATACCCTTGTGGATGTGAGCAGTTTCCTCGTCCAGGGGTTCTCCGGGACGAACTTCCCTGTTAAGTCTCTCCCTACCTGGCTCATCCCTATTGCCCTGATCCTGCCCTTGACCTATGGCCTGGATGCTGTACGCGGCCTGCTTTTGAAAAGCGAGACACTGCTCCCTATTCCTGTAGAGATCGGAATCCTGATCGTATTCATGTTCGGGATGCTGTGGTTCGGTGCCTGGGTGTTCCAGCGAGTCGAGCGACGCGTCCGGACGCTGGGAACTCTGGGGCAACACTAGATTTCCATGTGGAAGGAGAAGTAATGATGCGCACCTTGCAAGGACATAAGAACAAAAGAACTGCTCCAGCACAGAGATGGCTGCTTACCTTGGCTTTCTCCACGCCGATTGTCCTTTGGACGATTTGGTTGATTATCTGAGGCACCATTCGAATGGAGAGATGCCATGTTCAACGATCCCCTGATTCATGAAGAGATAAAGCTGAAAGTCGCGGAGCGAGAGCGGGAAGCAGAATCCTACCGGCTGTACCAGCAGCTTGGCAATTGTAGCCGCAAGACAGCACGTTGGGCATTTGCGCTGGTTGCTCTGGTCATCGCTATGCTGCTTGTCATGATACTTCTTTGAAGAAATAGATTCCCATTCCTGAGACGTACGCAATAACCTTAATACAAACTTAGAACGAATGTGCTATAATAAAGCCTCCCACACGAAAGGAAGCACATGTTCGCTCGCCTGAAAACCCTCTATCATGAGTTCCCGCGTTTGTTCTGGGTCGTTGTAGGTGTCAGCTTCATCGACCGCGTTGGAGGCACACTCCTCTTTCCCTTCTTCGCCCTCTATATCACGCAGAAATTCAACGTCGGCATGACACAGGCAGGAATCCTGCTCGGCATGTCGTCATTCTTTGGATTGATTGGCAGCACTGTCGGCGGCGCGCTGACAGACAAATTCGGGCGGAAACAGCTCATCCTGTTTGGTCTGGTTTTCAGTGCAGTCAGCACGCTGGGGTTCGGGCTTGTCACGGAGTATAGTGTCCTGTTTCCATTGATGATAGGGGTCGGCTTGCTCTCCAGCGTTGCTCATCCAGCACACGACGCGATGATCGCCGATATTCTGCCGGAAAAACAGAGGCAGGAAGGATTCGGCATCCTGCGTGTGGTAGGCAACCTCTCCTGGATGATCGGACCGACCATTGGTGGATTCGTCGCGAACATTGATTTCTTCTATCTGTTCGTCATCGATGCAGTCGTCAGCTGTATTGTCGCCGCGCTGATCTTGCGCATCATCCCGGAAACAAAACCGGAGCCCCACGCCCATGAACAGCATCAGTCGTTCTGGCAGACGTTAATCGGCTATCGCGTGGTCCTGAAAGATGTTGCCTTCATGGCGTTCATGCTGGCAGGCTTGCTCATGATGACCGTATATCTGCAGATGTACGGCTCGCTTTCTGTGTATCTGCGTGACAACCATGGCATTAACCCGAGCGGTTATGGATTTCTTATGACCACCAGCGCCATCACGGTGGTGCTCTTCCAGTTCTGGGTCTCGCGCATCATCAAATATCGGCCACCTTTCCTGATGATGGCGATTGGCACAATCTTCTACATGATCGGCTTTGCCTTGTTTGGGATCGTCACTGCATACGTTTTGTTTGCCCTCAACATTGTGATTATCACGATTGGCGAGATGATCGTCGTCCCCACGAGCCAGTCGATCGCCGCCAATTTCGCCCCTGAAGCGATGCGCGGGCGCTACATGGCGATCTTTGGACTCTCCTGGGCGATCCCTTCGACGGTCGGTCCCGGCGCGGCAGGTTACATTCTGGACAATTACAACCCCGATCTGCTCTGGTACCTCGGCGGCGCATTGTGCGCCCTCTCTGTGCTTGCGTACTACTGGCTTCATGTACGCCTGGGGACAAAGCCCGAGTTCGCCGCGATGGAAGGAGAGGCAGTTCCTTCCGGAGCAACAACAGATTAACAAAGCAGTCCCGCCTACACAGCGGGACTGTTATTTATGACATGCCCTGCAGGGCTTAGTGATGATGTCCGTCCGCCTCGTGGACGTGACCATGCTCCAACTCTTCATCCGTCGGCTCGCGCAGCCCCACAACCTTCACGTTGAAATGCAGCTCGTCCCCAGCCAGCGGATGATTGAAATTTAGCGTCACATTATCGCCATTGATCGCCTCGATGCGCGCGTAGCGCGACTGTCCCGAGTCATCCCTGACTGTTAACTCTGCGCCTTCTTCCACTGGGATGTCCTGGGGGAAGGCGTCGCGCGGCACTTCCATAAATGCTTCTTCGTCAAATTCACCGTAGGCGTCCGCAGGCTGAATAATAACATCCTTGCTCTCCCCCACTTTCATCCCAATCATCTCACGCTCCAACCCAGAGATAATATTGCCGTGACCGACCAGAAACTGTAAGGGATCCTGTCCTTTTGAGGAATCGATCTCCTCATTTTCGACGTGTAATATGTATTCCATGGAAACTACCACGTTCTTTTGTACTGAATCTGCGCTCATTTCGAATCCTTTCGACTTGCCAGCTGAGATGTAGGACCCTGGCAAGTCTGAACATTTTACCCGTAATTTATATAACGAGAGAATCTGCGTTTTCATACGCTTATAATGGAAAGGATGCACTACGACCTCTGCCTTCCCTGGTACTGGGAATACGATATTGACTTTGTCCAAATGATCGAGCGCGCCTGCCACGAGCATGGATTGACCCTGTGGCAGATTACACCAGATACCCTGCTTGAATCCATTACTGCCTTGTATAAAGGCGAAATTTCATTCCGCGCCATCCTTGACCGGTCGCAATACGACACGCGCTTCGAGCCTCTCCATCGCTGGTCGCGCAAACACGCGGTTCGACGAATCAACCCGGCAGAAATTTCCAAATGGTCAGAAGACAAGGCAACGATGCACCTCGAGCTTATTCAGGCAGGCATTCACACGCCGTACACGATCCTTCTACCGCCCTTCGTAGAGCAACCTGTTCTGCCAGATTTTGATTTGACTCCTCTGGGCCATCATTTCGTCATCAAGCCGTCCAACGAAGGCGGTGGAGAAGGGGTGATCCTGGGCGCGTTCTCGATCGATCAGATCCTGCGCGCCCGGATGCAATTCCCGGAGCAGAAATATCTCGTTCAGGCGACGATCACACCCCGCACCATCCATGGACAGCCCGCCTGGTTCCGTGTGTTTTACGCAGACGGAAAGACCTATCCCTGCTTCTGGCACCCCTTCACACACGTCTTTTCAATGATCACACCCTACGAAGAGCACAAATATGAATTATCGCCCCTGCACGAGATTACACGACGGATCGCATCCATCTGCAAGCTGGATTGGTTCTCCACCGAAATCGCACTTACCCATCATGAGTTTGTCGTAGTGGATTACGTCAACGATGGTATCGACACGCGCGTCCAGTCAAAGGCTGTCGATGGCGTACCGGATGCTGTGATGCAGGGAATCGCGCATCAACTTGTCGGACTGATCAAAGGAGGCAGCTCATGACCAAACCACGCGCCCGTGATCTGGGAATTCCGTTCGAAGGCACACCAGGCACCTGTAACGCTATCACCGATGTCCCCGGCGTGACCGTAGGATACGCGACCGTGATTGAGGGACCCTCGGCGCGGACCGGCGTGACGATTGTCCATCCGCGCGGGCAAAAGAACCACAACCCGGTCTTCGCCGCGACCTTTGCCTTCAACGGTAACGGTGAAATGACGGGCGCCGCCTGGGTGGAAGAAGGCGGCATGCTGGAAGGTCCTATTGGCATTACGAATACTCATTCCGTGGGGATCGTGCGCGATACGATCATCGACTGGCAGGCAAAAAATAACGCCCTCTACCAAAAATGGTCCTGCCCCGTTGTCACCGAAACAGCCGATGGCTGGCTCAACGATATGAACGGGTTTCATGTCAAGCCAGAGCACGTCTGGTATGCGCTTGACAATGCCACGGATGGGACCATCGCCGAGGGAAACGTCGGCGGTGGGACAGGGATGCTGTGCTACGAATTCAAAGGGGGCACCGGCACCTCCTCGCGCAAATTGCCCGAAACGCTGGGCAGCTGGACGGTCGGCGCGCTGGTGCAATCCAACTTTGGACGCCGCTATCAGCTCACGATCGCAGGCGTTCCGGTGGGGCAGCATCTCAAAGAGAACGCGCCATTTTCCAGCGGTGAGAATCCCTTCAAACAGGACGACGGCTCCCTGATCATCCTCCTCGCCACCGACGCGCCCCTGCTCCCGCATCAACTCAAGAGGCTCGCCAAACGCGCATCGCTGGGCATGGCACGGACAGGCGCACTTGGCGGTAATGGAAGCGGAGATATCTTCCTGGCATTCTCCACAGCCAGCACGGGCATCGCAGGGGAATCCACCGCAAAGGTAAAGTATCTTCTGAACGATTACATCGACCCGCTTCTCTCTGCTTCTGCGTATGTATCAGAAGAAGCGATTATCAATTCGATGATCGCCGGTGAGTCGATGACCGGGCACCAAGGCATGTTTGTCGAGGCATTACCACACGATAAGTTAATTGAGATATTCAAGAATTACAATAGACTGACGTAGGGGAATTAAAGAAGGCAGTAGGCGAACGCGGATAGGAGAATGATATGGGTGCATATCAGGAACTTAAAGGTCATCGAGACTTAAAGGTCTATCAACCGGCGTATAAACTGGCGATGGAAATCTTCCATGAAAGCAAATCCTTTCCTAAAGATGAACGCTTTTCATTGATCGATCAAATTCGTCGCTCATCCAGAAGTGTCGCCGCACATATAGCTGAGGGATTTCGTAAAAGACAATATCCTAAAATGTTCGCAAGTAAACTTGCAGATTCAGACGGCGAGGCCGCAGAAACACAAGTATGGCTAGATTTCTCACGTGATTGTGGCTATATGCCTGCGGACCGCCGCGACGAACTGACCAAAGGCTACGAAGAGGTTGGTAAAATGCTCGGAACAATGATGTCTATGCCCGAAAAGTTCATGCCACGTTCACAGCGCCACGAGTAATCGCTTCTGCATTCCGCCTTCCGCTTTCTGGAGTTCCTATGTCCTCACTCATTCTCAAAGTGAATAATCTCGTCAAACGATACGGCGATTTCACCGCCGTCAAGGGAATCTCCTTCGACATCAAGGAAGGAGAGATCTTCAGCCTGCTTGGTCCAAATGGCGCGGGAAAAACCACGACCATCTCCATGCTTTCCACCTTATACATGCCAACATCGGGCGACGCGACGATTGGTGGACATTCCATCACCAAAGAGCCAATGGCGGTCAAGCAAGTGATCGGTGTTGTCCCTCAGGAGATCGCCCTGTACGAAGATCTCACGGCAAGAGAAAACCTCATCTTCTGGGGGCAGATGTACGGACTGAGTGGGGAAGCACTCTCCAGCCGCGTGGATGAAGTGTTGGAACAAATCGGCTTGACCGATAAGGCGAACAACAGGGTAAAAACGTATTCCGGCGGTATGAAACGCCGGGTCAACATTGGTGTGGGATTGCTACACAAGCCGCGACTGCTATTCATGGACGAGCCGACAGTAGGCATCGACCCACAGTCCCGGCGCGCGATTTTAGACACGGTCCAACACCTCAACCAGCAGGGAATGACAGTGTTATATACGACTCACTATATGGAGGAGGCACAGGAGCTCTCGGACCGTGTGGGAATCATCGATCACGGTGAGTTGATCGCCATCGGCACGCAAAGGGAGCTCACGCAGCGGGTGGGGCAGACCGAAACGCTCGTCCTGCACATCGGCGAGAATGACGATCCGCAAGCGCTCGCAACATCCCTCAATGGTGTTGAGAATGTGCTGGAAGCGATTGCGAGTGACCACGAGGTCTCAATTGTGACACACGAAGCAGAGGAAGTGCTCGCATCGGTGGTGACCAAGGCAAATGAACGCGGGATCAAAATCCGCTCCATTGATATTCGCGAGCCGAATCTCGAAGCCGTGTTTCTGCAACTGACAGGCAGAGCTCTGCGTGATTGATTAACGTGTCTATTTGTTTACTGGTGTACGGTATACAGGTAAACAGGTAGACAAAAAGATTGATATGTTAAAAACACTCCTCATTGGACTCAAAGATCTCAAGCTGATCTTCCGCGACCGCGCCGCATTGATTTTCATGCTGCTCGCCCCGTTTCTGCTGACCATCGGGATGGGGTTTGTGACCGGTCGCTTTAGCGGCGGCTCGAGCGGGCTTTCTGATATTCCCGTGGTCCTCGTCAATCTGGACCACGAACAGCTGGGAGACGCCCTGGCGGACGTCTTCACTTCGGAGGAGCTCGCCGATTTAATGGAACCCACCGAATCGTCGGACCCCGAATCGGCTCGCCGTTCCGTTGACGAGGATCAGGCTGCCGCGGCGGTCATCATCCCCGCAGGATTCACGCGTTCCATCCTCCCTGCAGAAGGGACAAGTTTTGGGGAAGGCTTTTCCCAGCCCGAGCCCGTGCAGATCGAAGTGTACACAAATCCGTCGCGCCCCTTGAGCGCGGGTGTCGTCAAAGCCATCGTCGATGAATTCGTTTCGCGGGTCGAAGAAGGTCGCATTGCGGGAATGACTTCTATTTCCGGGTTGATCCGGACTGGACTGCTGGACCCACAGAACGCAGAGAGTGAGGCGCGCGACATCTTCCAGAATGAAAGTCAGACCGAAAACGCCGCTATTCGTCTCAGGAACGATCAAGAAGGCGCGCAGGCGTTGGAATTCGACATTCTTGCTTTTATGGCGCCCGGCATGGCGCTGCTCTTTTTGATGTACACCGTTTCCTATGGTGGGCGATCCATCCTGGCGGAACGCGCACAGGGAACGTTGCCGCGTTTATTGGTCTCGCCAACCTCCGCGGCACAGGTGCTGGGCGGAAAAGTGCTCGGTGTTTTTTTCACGGGTGTGGCACAGGTGGGAATTTTGATCCTGGCAAGTACGCTGTTCTTCGGCGTGAAGTGGGGCGATGTACTGGGATTGACCGTTCTGATTCTCGCTACAGTATTCGCCGCGACCGGCTGGGGCATGTTGATCACTGCCTTAGCAAGCAGCCCTGCTCAGATTGCAAGCGTCGGGTCGGCGATGATGCTCATCTTTGGAATCCTCGGCGGGAGCTTCATTGATCTTCAACAAATGCCGGCGGTGCTGCAAACGCTGAGCAGGATCACCCCAAACGCCTGGGGGCTGGATGGGTTTACCACGCTGGCGCTGGGTGGGACCTTACCGAATCTGGTGGAGCCCATCACCGCGCTGCTCATCATGGGCGCGTCGTTATTTGGCGTTGCGGTCGTGCTGTTCAGCCGGAAGGGAATTATGCAAAGGTAGGAAGTTGATGAGAAAAATCTTTGCCATCGCCTGGAAAGACGCCATTATCCGGTTTGCCAGTGCATCGGAGCTATTGTTCTTTATTGTGCTGCCGCTTGTGTTTACTTTTCTCCTCGCGGGAGGAACGCCCTCCGGGGAGGAAGACCCGCGGGTTGAACTGTTGGTGGTCGATGAAGCAAACACAAATCTATCTCAACAGCTCATCGCCGAGTTGGAGAGCTCTACCGCGATTCGACCGGAGGGAATAGCACGCAGCGAAGCAGAGGATCTGTTCGATGACCGCCGCGCAGATATGGTCCTACTCATCCCTGCCGGGCTGGAGCTCGTCTCGCTGCAAAACGATTCGGTGGAACTGGAGCTTCTCCAACAACCAAATAACATGAACGCAATGGTTGCCGAGCGCGCCGTGATGACTGCCATCCGCCGCGTCGGCAGCTCGATCTCTGCCGCAGAGACTGCTGTCAAACAGCGCGAGTCGATCCAACCTTTCGCTTCGGACTCAGAAAAACAGGCTTATTTCGAAGAGTCCCTTGCCCTGGCACAGAGCCTTCAGGCGGACGCGCCTGAGCGTGTGACCGTCATCGAAGGGACTGCCGAAGATCAAGTGGAATATGACCCGCGCGCGAACACGTCTGCCGGGCAGTTGATCACGTGGGTATTCATTCCCCTGTTTGGGATCTCGGCGTTGTTTGCCTACGAACGCCAGCACGGGACCTTACGCCGCCTGCTGACAACACCTGCCACCAAAGCGACGTTCCTGCTTGGCACAATCATAGGACAGGTCGCGTTGGCACTCGTACAGATGCTCCTGCTCGTGGGATTCGGAATCTTTGTGATGAGATTAGGCTGGGGGCGTGAACCGCTGGCGTTGTTCGTCATCCTGTTAACCTCCGCGCTTGCCGCCGCAGCGTTTGGCACCACGATGGGCACCTTTATTAAGACCGAAGGACAGGCAAGCGGGCTGAGCGTCATGTTCGGCATGGTCTTCGCATTGATGGGTGGCTGCTGGTATCCACTGGAGTTATTTCCACCCGCCATCCAGAACATGGTAAAAATCCTCCCCACCACCTGGGCGATGCAGGGCATGCTGGACCTCGTCCTGCGCGGCGGAGGCTTGCGCGAGGTTTTGCCCGAGGCCGGAGTTTTACTTGTGTTTGCGCTGTTCTTTTTCAGTGTAGGGGTTTGGCGCTTCCGCTACGAGTAACGCGGAAGAACACTATATAAAATACGATCATCCCAACCACCAGCGAAATCAAACCATACGCGGGATCCAGGGTTTGTACTGTGAATAATGAAGGACTGGGCAACGCTGAGACTTCGTAATTGGCAAAGAGACCCGCAAACAGGTTATTAGCTGCATGCACCCCCAGCGCGAGCTCGATACCCTGGTCCCGCAGGGTGATGAGTGAAAAGAAAAAGCCCATCGCAAAGTAACCCAGCCCAATCAAAAGTGAATTGGTAGCCATCTCAGGGTTTGCTGCATGAGGTAGAAAAAACAACGCCCCGTTGAGAAAAGACAGGAGCCAGGGATTCTTCCATCGCAATCCCATCCATTGTAAAAGATATCCGCGGAAGAAAAACTCCTCGGCGGACGTCTGGATGGGGATGAGAACGAAAGCAAAGACCACAAAGAGCAGGAGTAGAGGCTGAAATGTAAATACATACCGGCCGGGATACAGCAATGATTCGAGAGCCGAGAGTAAGGCGGCGATCAGCAGCCACGCCCCTGCCCCGGCAAAGATTCTCCCCCAGCGGATGCGGGCGGCAGCAGTGACAAGCGTCTTCAACGAACGGGCGTGGATAAACCTGACAGCCAGGAGAGTCGCCGCGAGAAACGGAATGAAGGAGGACATGGTCACTAAAAATTCAAGGATCACGGGAACCCCTACAAACCCGGTCCCCGAGAAGCTGGTGGCAGGATCACCATCCATCGATACATACGCCAGCAGCAGGATGACAGGGACCGAACCAACACTTAACCACAGAACCAGAATCGCAGGGAAGGAAATGAGATACCTCCACCAATCATTCTTGCCCTGCCTTGCCAATTCCAGATATTCACTCATCAATACTCCATCACGTTGCCTGGTATGGACGGATATTCTACTTGAAGCCGTTCTCTTAAAACCAAACGGCGGAAGGCAGGTAGGTGCCTTCCGCCTTCTGTTTTCGTGTTTACACTATTGTGCGGGTCGCAGCTCAGGTTGTGGTTTTTCACGCGACGTGGGAAACAACGTATCCAGGTTGGGAATCGGAGTCCAGGTATTGCCATCGCCCAGCTCTGCATACGGAATATAGTAAAACTCGATTTCGGTTCCACCGAAACGTTGAAACACGAAAAAGATATGAGTCTTATCCGGGCTCCAGCGTGCATCACGATAGCAGCACTCACCATGAATGGGATTGATTTTCAGTCCTTCGCGGGTCTGGCTGTTGTAGACATACAAATTGCCAAAACCCTCATTTCGAATCGAGTCGTTCAACAGGAATAGATGGTCGCCGTCCCAATCGTAGCTGGTGATGCGTTTGGTGCTTTCCCCTTCAAAGGCAATGTTTGTCCCTGGAATTTTCGCCACGCGTACGGGTCCCACGGTGTCGCAGTTCGGGATATCGATGTTTAACAGAAATACCTGATCAGAGCTGACCAATTCCGTATCCACGACATGAGCGGCGATTTGTGTCCCGCTTTCCGACCAAAGCACTTCCCGGAAGGCATACTGATTGTAGAAACAGTTTTCTCGGAGCGTCAGCAGGCTAAATCGGCTGTCAATATCCTGTAAAACTTCGAAATCAAAGGGAAGGATATTGAGAGTACGTTCTACGCTAATAGCTACGAGCTTGCCATCCGGTGACACTTCAAAGTCTTCCAATAGTTCGTTGGCGACGAAGCACATCAATTTCTGCGGCTGGCGGTCTTCCAAATCCATCCAATAAATACAGTTCCTCGAAATATATGTCAATCGCCCATCCGGCAGCCACTGCAATTCGGTTTTCGCGGAGTTATCCGTCCGCACCTGAATCAGGTTGCTCCCGTCCACATCCATGAGATAGAGTTGGTTTCCGGCGAGGAATGCGACTTTGTCCGCGCCGCCTGGAAAAGCAGGGACTTCCACGACCGGCGTTTCAACGGTCACAGTCGCAGCGATAGTTGGAGTCGTTTCAGGCACAGAGGTCTGCGAAGGAGCCGGCGTAACAGACGCAGGAACCTCGGTTGCGGCAATGACGGTCATCGTCGGCGCGGACACGGGAGGAGAGAGAAAAGGCAGCTGTTCGCGAAACACATAGGCACCCCCGACAAGCAACAGGATCAGCCCTGCCACTATCCAGCCTGCCCGGCTGGAAGCGGAGGACGAAACAGTTTGCCGATCGACTAACGCCGGGATTTTTTGAAGCGTGGGCTCGCCCTCATATGCCACCTTGTTCAATTCATGCGCGAACTCCAGGGCAGTGTTATACCGATTTTCCCGGTTCTTCGCCATGGCTCGTTTGATGATCACATCTACTTCCCCGGGAAGCTCCGGGCGCAGTTTCAGTACGTTCGGAACCGGATCGTTCACATGCTGGAGAGCCAGTCCAATAACCGTTTCCTTGCCGAACGGACGCTCACCCGTCAACATCTCGTAGAGCATCGCGCCCAAGCCGTAGATATCGGCGCGGGGATCGACATCCTCGCCCAGCGCCTGTTCGGGGCTGAGATAGGCAGGGGTGCCAATGACTTCCTGATTTGTAGAAGAAATGAGTGATTCGGTGAATTTCGCTACACCAAAATCGGACAGGTATGGATTATTGCTTGCATCAAACAACACATTGTCAGGCTTGATATCGCGATGGATGATCCCCTGCGAATGCGCATGATCGAGTGCAGATGCCAGGCGTTCGAGCACGACAGCTGCATCTCGCAGCGAAAATCTACGCTTCTGGATCATCTCCGTCAGTGACCCCCCGGACATATAGCGCATCACAAAAAATGGCTGATGGTCGTCCTCCCCTCCGACATCATACACGGGAACGATAGCAGGGTGCTCTAGCTTGGCGATCAGCCTGATCTCACGTTTGAAGCGCGCGCGTGTCACCAGATTATCCATCATCTGACGCGGCAAAATTTTGATCGCTACTTCGCGCTTGGAAACAGGATCAAACGCACGATACACCGTCGCCATCCCACTGCGGCCCAGCTCCGATTTAATCTTGTATCTGCCGACTTTATCGGGCGACATGCGCCAAGTATATCAAAATACCCCGTCAAAAGAATATTGTAGAAAGCGCGCAACCTACGGGTCTTGGATTTCGGCAGCACGTAGGGTGTTATTCATCAGCATCGCGATGGTCATTGGGCCGACGCCGCCCGGGACCGGGGTAATGTAGCCTGCCACTTCCTTCGCTTCCTCGAAGTGAACATCTCCCACCAGTCGCCGTCCGCTCTTCTTCGTTGCATCGGGTATGGCATTGATCCCCACATCGATGACCGCCGCGCCGGGCTTGATCCAGTCGCCGCGCACCATCTGGGGTTTACCGATGGCGGCGATGAGGATGTCTGCCTGGCGCACGACGCCCGGCAGATCTTTCGTGCGCGAGTGACAGACCGTCACCGTGGCATTTTTGCCGATCAGCAGCAATGCAGCGGGCATTCCCACGATATTGGAACGCCCCAGCACCACAGCGTTCGCGCCCTCGATCTTGACGCCGGATGCTTCCAGCAGATAAATACAGCCATAGGGTGTGCAGGGCACGAAGAGCGGCTCACGTCCCTTCTGCGCCAGGCGACCGATATTGAGCGGCGAGAAACCGTCCACATCTTTTTCGATGTTAATTAAAGAAAGCACGCGCTCTTCATCGATGGGAGAGGGCATGGGAAGCTGCACCAGAATGCCGCTGACTTCTGAATCGGCGTTCAATCTCCTGACCACAGACTCCACTTGCTCCTGCGTTGCATCGGCTGGCAGGTGCTCGCTGATCGAACCCATCCCCAGCTCCTGGCATGCCTTGCCTTTGGATGCTACATAAGCTGCCGAGTCGGGTCGGTCGCCGACCAGCACAGTCGCCAGGGTGGGTTTTTGCTTACCAGCCACGGTTCGCGCGGCGACCTTCGCGGCGACTTCCTCCCGCACCTGCTGCGCGATCATTTTTCCGTCGATGATTTGAGCCGCCATAGGTTCTCCTCAAGAAAGGCATAGTACAACTACGACCCGATAATAATGCCCTTAATGTTGTTGACGTCATATGAGTGGATTTTTACCTGATCGAGCTCATTCCAGCGCGGGGAGGGAGCAAAGGCGTTGACACGCAGATAATTCTCGCTCAACCCTTCCATTTGCCAGCCCGACTCTCCCATCTCTGAAACGGACTCCCACAAGACAGACAACGTCTGCCCGACAAACTGCCGGCGATAGGTGTTCGCGGACTCTTCCAGCGCCTCGTGCAGGATGTGATTACGCCTCTTGCGAGTCTCGGGTCTCACCTGTCCCTTCATCCGCGCCGCACCGGTACCGGGTCGCGGCGAATAGGTAAAGACGTGCCCGCCGGCAAAGTTCATCTCCCGCACGAATGCAAGCGACTCGGCAAACTCATCGTCCGTTTCGCCCGGGAACCCTGCAATGATATCGGTGGTAATTGCGACATCGGGGATGACTACGCGCGCCGCCCCGACCAACTCTCGGAAAGAAATAGGCGTGGTCTTGCGCGCCATCCGCTTCAGGGTAGATGCGCAGCCACTTTGCAACGGCAGGTGAAGGTGAGGCATAAGCCGTTTGTCATTCCACAGCGAAAAGAAATCCACATCCAGGTCCCACGGTTCCAGCGAAGAAAGCCGCAGGCGCGGCACATCCGTCTCGTGCAGGATGGCTTTAATTAGTTCTCTCAGATGCAAACCGAAATCATAGCCCCACGAGCCAAGATGGACTCCGGTTAGGACGATCTCCTTCGCTCCGCCTGCCAGCGCCAATTGGACATCGAGAACGACGTCTGCGACCGGGCGGCTGCGGCCTTCGCCCCGTGCAACCGTCGTCACACAGAATGTGCAGCGGTTATCACAACCGTCCTGCACTTTGATGAAGGCGCGCGTACGGCGATGCAACCCTGGAAGGGGTTCGCGGGCGAGCGGCTCCAGATCGTACAGTTCCTCTTCTCTTGGGAGATTCAAGACATCTGTGACGAGATGATCCTTGCGGTCATTTTTAATGACCTGCGTAACGCCTGGCAGCTCCAGCGCCTGCTGAGGCTGAAGGGTTGACCAGCAGCCCGTTGCAATAATTTCCTTCACGCCGGCACGCGCGATCTGACGGATCTTGCTGCGCGAATCGGCGGCGGCAGCACTGGTCACCGCGCAAGTATTGACGACTGCCATATCCGCCACGTCCGCGCCAGTCACGATCTGGTGACCAGCGGCGCGAAACGCCCGCGCCATCGATTCGATTTCGCTCTGGTTAAGCCTGCATCCTATAGTATCGAGATAAATTTTCATAACGATTACATTGCCGGTCGAGTAGCTCATCGTGATTGTCGATGAGCGTATCGATACAACCGTAAGTATTACGGTTGTATCACCACAAAATTATCGAACAATACATCCACACCGGGTTCAGAGAAGGCGCCAGCCACGACACCGACATCTCCGCTCGGGAAGTCGGTGTCGGTGGCAGAAGCCACCTCGGTAAAGTTAATATAGAAAGTCAGCGTATTTCCAATACAGTCTGCGCGCAGGTGGTTCATGGTGCCGGTCTGAATCGCGCTGGAGGCTTGCATTTCGCTTTGACCAAGGAGTAACGTCATCCCGCCGATAAACTTGCCAATCACATAATAACCGTCATTGCTCATCATGAAGAAATAATAGTCTCCTGACTGGTAGCGGCAGATCAACCCCATGCGGTTTTCGTCGGGACCGTTGAGCTTGATCACATCTGCCTCGACGCGCACATTGCCGAAGTCCTTTTCAGACGTGGACCAGATGTTAAGCTTTGGCTGCCGCACCAGGATGCGGTACCCACCGCTGTCGTAATCCATGATGCCATTGTCGTTGGCGATCCGCGCCCAGCCGGTGGTATTGTTCTCGAACTGTTCCTGGTAAAGGATATCGCCGGGGTTGGCAGTAGACGCGGCAGGGATGGGAATAGACGTGCAGGCGGAAAGCAAGAGGAACGACAAAAGATAATAGAAAAATTTCATGAGGAGATTCTATCAGAAACAGGAATGTCATTGCGAAGAGGGTCCTCGTAATGACATGTTAGGGAAAATACTGGTTCAGGATCGTCCCGGCTTCTTCGTTTCCCCGGTCACGTGCCTGGACAAGGTGATCGTAGGCGGATGCACGGTCGTCCGTTTGCATGTATAACATTCCCAGATGTAAGTGAGCCGCACTATATGTGGGATCGATCTCCAGGGCTCGCGTTAGCATTCGAGTTGCTTCCTCGTAGCGCGCGTCAAGAGTCAGCAGCCACCCTAGCACGTCCAGCGAGGCTGGATCTTCTCCCGCAAGGACAACTGCTTTTTGCGCCGCCGGCACACCGACATCTCTCACGTTCACGTTGTTCTGCGCGCAAAAGATCGCCAGCAGGCGCCAGTAGCCAGGGTCTTCGGGGGCAAGAGTCGTGGCTTTTTGATAGGCAGCCAAGGCGTCGATCAGATCTCCCAGTTTTGCGTGGGACTCGCCGATCGAAACGTACCACATCCCATTCTCCGGCTCCAACTGCGAGGCCCTTTGAAATTCGGTTAGCGCCTCGCGAAAGTTGCCACTCCGCTGATAGTACAGACCGCGCAAGCCGCGTACCGTGGCGGAGTCGGGGTCGAGCTGGAATGCCTGATCCAATTGTGCGTCGCCCTCCTCACCTATATGCTGGTTCGCCTCCCCCAGCCACGCCCAGGCTTCGGCGTTTTCATCATCCACCCGGACGGCTTCTTCAAAGGCCATACGCGCCAGCCGCCATTCGCTTACTAATGCAAGCCCGCGCCCGATCGTAACAGAGCGCTTCGAGGCAGAATCGTCCAGCGCCGCGAGATTCAGAGCAGTACGGAGGGTCTGTACTGCCGGATCAAATTGAGGGTCGAGTTGGGATGCGCTGAGCAATTCGGTTAAAGCAATATCTGGCTCGGGGAGTGCCAGGAGCAGCCCTAAGCGGTAATGTGCCGCGGCATCCTCCGGATGAGCAGAGACATATCTTTGCAGCGCTTCCGCCGCTTTAGAGGGTTCCCCGTTCGATTGATAAATTTCCGCCAGCCGCGAGTAGAGATGTTCGGAGGCGTTCTGTTGTCGTAGCGCCTGCTCCCAGATCTCTGTCGCGCGCCGCGGGTCATCCTGCAAGTAATTTACATCCCCCCATGCCACCCAGCCCTCCGGAGAAATCGCTTGCTGTTCAAATGCCTTTTGATAGGACTCATTTGCCTGGACATAGTCTTTTGCATGATAGTAGGCGTGCCCTGAAAGCTCATACAGGTCCGCCCGCCAGGGGAGGCGCTGTGCCGCTCGCTGGTAATGCTCCGCCGCCTCCACATACGAGCTGGAAGTCTGGGCTTTTTTCAGCTCTGCGTACCCTGAGAGGACGAGAGGCACAAAGACAGCCAGAAGAATGACCAGAAGGATGAGCGGGATACGGACAATGTCGCGGCGCACAAACCTATTATAAGTGTGAGCCTCCGTCTGGAACGATTCGAATGCGATAAACATTAAAAAAGTAACTTCTACTTTCCACTACAGTCATGTAACCTCGAGGAGTCCGTATTCCACGCCAGATTTTGGCAAGTGGAATATAATCATCAACATCATGGGCGCATCATTGAGTCAGATCTTTTCGGTGCTCACAGAACCGGCAGGCAGCCTGATCTATCATCTCATCCTGGTGTTCTCAATCGCGGGCGCACTGCAATCGGCGTTTGTGCACTGGAGGTCGAGTGAGTTCCCGCAGGCGCGGCGGACGATCTTCGGATTGGGAATGCTCCTGGTGGCGCAGATCGTGCTCTTTCTCGTGAGCGGGATTGGCATCCAGGGATTGCTCAATCTGTCGATCTTACTGCCGCCTCTGGACCGAGCGGTGACTCTCTTTTCCCTGGTCTGGTTGATCTGGCTGTGGGCGTTCCCGGAGCCCAGTCGTCCTGCCGACGCGGGGACCTGGCTGTTGAGCCTGCTCGTCATTTCGGCACTGGGTCTCAGTCTTGCGGCGTACTCGACGCAGTCTCCGTTCTCTTTTTATAACCTGACAACATCCGACAGCTACTGGCAGCTCGCAAGCATTGGCTTCTCATTACTGGGCTTGTTCCTTTTGGCGGTGAGGCGTCCCAACGGATGGGGGTATGGCATTGCCGTCTTCCTGCTTAGCTTTGCGGGTCACTTGCTTTATATGATGGTGGGTCGTGGTGAAGGGGACTTCCCTGGCGCGGTCCGGTTGGCGCATATGGCAGCTTACCCCATCCTGCTGACCCTGCCTCAGCGCTTTCCCACCCCGGCAAGTGCTCTGACTTCCGTTCGGCAGCAGGATGCGCCAGTCGGCGAGCGGCGCAAGTACAGCACAGATCCCAAGACCTTCCACGCACTGCTGGCGCTGGCGGGCGAATCCAGCAGCGAGAAGTTGAGCCAGGCGATTACGCGTGCCATCGCCCAGACCATGCTCGCTGACCTGTGTTTCCTGATTTACCTTACAGACAACAACAACCAGATGCAGATCGCCAGCGGATACGACCTGATTCGTGAGGAGAACTTGGAGGGCGGCAGCCTCAACAAAACGGTGATTCCCATGCTCACCAACGCACTCCAGCGCGGACGTCCACTGCGGCTGCCTTCGAGCAGCACATCTGCTGACATCAAGGGCTTGAGTGACATGCTCGGGCTGACCAGCCCCGGGCACCTGCTGAGCGTGCCGATCATTACACCGGATAAGGAACCGCTCGGCGGTGTGCTGCTTTTGTCCCCGTATTCCAACCGTCTGTGGAGCGCGGAGGATCAGGCATTCCTGACGAATATCGCCGTTTCGCTGGTGCCCATCATCCAGCGCGGGCAAAAGATGAGCACGCTCGAAATCAAGGGCGAGCAGACCAAGCAGGCACTCGACGTAGCCCATGCGCGCATCGCAGACCTCGAGCGGCGCAATAACGAACTGCTCAAGCAAATGGAAACAGTTAAAGCCGAGTCGCAGCAAGGGCTGAGCCAGGCGGAAAATCTTGCGGCGCTGCGGAACATGCAGGAGGAGACTCAACAGGCACTCGAGAAGCTGAAGCGCGAGAATGAGGAACTGCGCACAGCCGCTAACAACCGGGGAGACAAAAAGGCGACGAGCTATGCCTCCTCGGCTCAGATCGAAAACGAACTGCGGATCACACTGGAAGAAGTTGCACGCCTGCAGAATCAGCTCGCCGAGGCGAACATGCGCATCGTCGAAGCGGAGAAAGGCACATCTGTGGCGCATTCGACGGAGCAGGCGGAAGTGGTCGCCTCGATCTCACAGGAGCTGCGCCAGCCAATGTCGTCAATCGTGGGGTACACCGACCTGCTCCTGGGCGAGTCCGTGGGAATCCTGGGCACGCTGCAGCGTAAATTTGTAGAACGCATCAAAGCCTCCACTGAGCGTATCGGCAGCCTGATCGACGATCTGATTCAGGTGACAACGCTGGAAACGGGTTTGAACGACCTCAAGCCAGAGCCGGTAAATCTGGATCTCATCATCGACAATGCGATGACGTACACAAGCAGCCAGATCCGCGAGAAGAATATCTCTCTGCACCTTGACCTGCCGAAAAACGTGGCGCCAATCTACGCGGACCGCGAAGCCTTGCAGCAAATTTTGATCCACCTGCTTCAGAACGCGGGCGCGGCATCGCCCCTGGAGGGAACGGTGCACCTCAAAGTCCAGACAAAAGCAGAGGATAGCAAGGAGTATGTCCTCATCCAGGTCACCGATACCGGCGGAGGCATCCCTGCGGAGGATCTGGGGCGGGTGTTCACCCGCCTGTATCGCGCGGACAATGTGTTGATTCAGGGCGTGGGCGATACCGGAGTTGGACTCTCGATTGCCAAGACCCTGACCGAAGCGCAAAAGGGACGCATCTGGGTGGACAGCCAGCCGGGTGTTGGCTCCACATTCAGCGTGCTGCTGCCAATCGCCAGGAACTCTAACAACAAGGGTACGGAGAACTAGCCATGCAGACGGTCCGCCAACTGGGTATCGGCGTGATTATCGCAATCGTTTCCGTGATACTGGTGATCGGGGGAATCTTTTTATCCCTGGCAGAATCGTTTCCACCGTCTGCCACTACAACGCAAGTACCGCCGACCTTCCCGGAGAGCTTTCCTACACCAACGGGAATCCTGGAGACGGTCACCAGCATACCAACAGAGACTCAGACCGAATTACCCACTATGACGCCATCGCTTGTCCTGGGATCTCCCACATCCTGCACGCCCCCTACCGGATGGATCCTCATCACCACTCGATCCGGAGACACCGTCTATGAGGTCGCAGAGCGTTACAAAACGACTGCCGATAACTTGAACACCGCGAATTGCCTCACCGCCGCGGAATTGCCTGTCGGACTGGCATTGTATGTCCCGCCTGTGCCTACAGTAACTGTCATCCCGTGCGGACCTCCCTTCGGTTGGGTACGCAGTTATATAGTAAAGCGCGGAGACACTCTCTTTAGCATCGCCCTCGCTTACAATACCACCTATCCACGTTTGCAACGCGGCAACTGCATGGGAAGCTCCACCACGATCTATGCCGGGCAGCGCCTCTGGGTGCCGAACGTTCCCACGCGCACACCCATCCCCGGTATTACGGTTCTTCCTCCTACCGACACGCCGCCAACCTCTTATCCTTAAGCACCAACCTTGACCCTCTTAAAGAACAACCACCTGATCCATCTACGCCTCCACGACCGCCTGCATCTAACGCAAAACCAATTCTACGTATGTTCATCTCATCGCGTATGAAGAGATGCTTCCATCTCCTGCTGCTGGCAGGGTATCTTCTTGCCGGATGCGGCGCTTTTCCCCCGTCCAGTCATGCGCAGGCGGCGCTGCCCTTTACCCTGGTGACCGCCGCGCCGAACGCTTCGCCGACGCCGACTCCCTTTCAGCCGATTCCGCTGAGCCCGACAGCAACCTTCCAGCCTTCGCCCACGTTTGACCCCTCCACTGCTACGCCCACGATCCCACCGCCCACCGAAACGCCCATCCCGACAATTGACCCGAATATCCTCATCAACACCCTCGTTCCGTTCTCGACCATTGAAGCGTCCGGCAACAGCCAGGTGCTTAATAACGGGCAGGAGACTGTCAACTTCTTGTTGATCGGCTCCGACCTGCGCGCGGGCGCGTCCTTCCGTACCGACACGATGGTGATCGCCATCCTGCGCCCGCTCGACGGACAGGTCTCGCTCATCTCGATTCCGCGCGACCTGTGGGTATCGATTCCTGGTTGGGAGAACCAGCGCATCAACACGGCGTACCAGCATGGCATGTCAGTGGATTATCCCGGCGGCGGACCTGGCTTGCTCAAAGACACCATCCAATACAACCTGGGCATCCGCATCGACCACACGGCGATGGTGGACTTCGACGGCTTCCGTCAGATCGTGGATACGCTCGGCGGGGTGGATGTCCCCGTTTCCTGTGCCTACACAGATTGGCGCCTGATCGACCCCAGCTTCGACCCGGAAAACGAGAACAACTGGCACCTTTACACAACAGGTCCCGGGCTCGTCCACATGGATGGTGATCTCGCATTGTGGTACGCACGCTCACGCCTGCGGTCCAGCGACTTCGACCGCGGCCGCCGCCAGCAGGAAGTGCTGCGCGCCATCTTTAGCCAGGCGTTGAAATCCGATACGCTTTCGCGCATACCGGAGCTGTATAACAACTTCAGGGAAACCGTCACGACCGATTTGGGGCTGGGCGATATCTTGCAACTCGCCGTCTACGCGCCCAAAATGACGAACGCAGACATCCGCGGTTACTATATTCGCCCGCCCTACGTCAGCTCGTGGATCACGCCTGGCGGCGCCTATGTGCTTCTGCCTAACGAAGAGATGCTCCAGGGGATGCTCACCGAAGCGCTTTCCCCTGCCACGCAGGTCGTGGAGAAGCAAGCCATTGTCATTGACGTGATGAACGGCACGACCATCGAAGGCTATGAAACACTGGCAGCCAACCGCCTCAACTACGCGGGCTACGAGACCCACGTTATCCCCGCCGACCGCACGGATTATGCTTACTCCGTCCTAATCGATAAGACCGGCACGCAGGACAGCACGCCCATCCTAGATGTGATGGGGATGCTGCCAGGCAGCGTGATCTCCTCGCCTGACCCGAACAGCAAAGCGCATTATCTGCTGATTGTCGGCTATGATTACGAGCCGTGTTTCCGACCGGAGAATTTGGGGGAATAAAACTTGGCGGAGTGTTCACCGGCACAGCACCAAGGACGTGTGATACAGTTTCACCAAGTCCCATACCGAGCCGCTTCAACGCAGGCGATTTTGTTCTATTCGTTGGTGCTATTCGCCGAGCAAGCTCTGAACCTGTGCTTTAAGTGTTGGCAGGTCATTCTTGACCGTATCCCAGATAATATGCAGATTGATTCCACGATAATCGTGCACGATCTTATTGCGGATGGCACGCATCTGTAACCGCGGCAGAGAAGAATGGGCTTCTCGGAATTCCTCCGAAACGTCATTGGAGGCTTCACCGATGATTTCGATTTGATGCATGACGGCGTCCTGCATCATCAAATTTTCAAGAAATTCTTCTTTAGTTGCACTATGGGTATAACTTTCGACACGCAAAATGGCATCCAGGATATCCCCCAGCAAAGTAAGATCATCAGTCTTCTTCATACAAGACCACCATATCTCTCTCGATACTAGGTCTGCGCCTTGGATTCAATCCTCCCTCGGTAATCAAGTCCACTTCACGGCCCAACGTTTTCTTCAATGCATCTTCCAGACGGATAAATTCAAATAATCCAAGCACTGGCCGCGCCTCGGAAGGTTTAAGTTCCACAAGTAAATCAATATCGCTCTCTTGTGTTGCCTCGCCGCGTGCATACGAACCAAAGACAGAAATCCGCCTGACGTAAGGTCGTAAAAGCGGTGTTACCTTGGAGCGAAGCTCAGCAAAACGATCCATGTGGTTAAGTGTAGCACAAAGTGACTCCATTGGTGCGAGCTCTGTATACCCCGTGCCCTCGCGGTCGTTGGTGCCTGAGGCACCGGCGTGGAGGTGCCGTAAAAAAACTCGGCAGGATGCTTCGCGAAGACCACCGCCGAGAATACAAATTATCAAATTTGATTGAAATCAGTCACATACTTACTTTCCTGATTCAAACCTATTCCCTCTTTCACTTCTCCCCAATCAATCACCATCATATCCTTTATGACAATATTGTCAACTTTGAAGGACAACCAATTGTTTTCACCGAAACAGTCTAGAATGACTTGATATCCTTGGGTCGTCCCCGCTCCAAGGAATACGGTGTCAGCCCAGTTGGTACATTTCTTCCCTCGATGTGTATTCATCCAGTCGTCAAGACGAGGTTTTAGGGTTGGGTCAACCATTTCATAAGCAGCAGGATCATTATTCCTAAGCGAAACTGCAAACGCAAAGGCTAGATCATACTCTGTCTCACGACGATGTATTAGAAAATAATCTTGAGCAAGTGGTGAATTCCGTGCCCAAGAAACCAAACCACAAATCAATACAAGCACAACCAGTAAAAGTATTGGCAATCCCTTCTTAATATTCATATTTGCTTCCAATCTGTGTCATATTCAAGCCGTTGCCATGTATCAGAGCCACTTGAAAGCGAAGTGGATGTACAAGTTAACGTAGCAGTAATAAGTCGAAGCAATTGATTAGAACCTGCTCTGACCAGCATCGTACCCGCTGCTGCCCATGTAAAGTACTGGGATTAACACTCTCCGCTCGGCGTGGGTCTTCGACCCGTCGACGGTAGTAACCAAAATTATATTGTTCTGTGCAGGGGAGTACAAGAATGAAAAGGTTACTCTCTAATAGTATCGTCAGGGTGTTGACATCCCCTCCTTTTTTCGCTAAACTATACGAAAGAACAGGAGCTGTCATGCCTGAGAACCAACTTACTTTACACCTAACCCCAAATTCCACCCTTGCTTCTGCGATTAATTCCTGGGAGGCGTTCCTTGCAGATAAAGGTCGCTCTCCCAATACGATCAAAGCCTTCCTTTCGGATGTGCGCCTGCTGACCAGCTTCCTGCCGGAAGATGTGAAGCTCAGTGAGATTGGCACGAAAGACCTCAACCGCTACTTCGAATGGATGGAGAACGAGCGCGAAGTGCCCTGCAGCCCCAAAACGCTGGCGCGACGCATCACCGCCACCAAATCCCTGTTCCGCTGGCTGCACCAGTATGGCGTCCTGGTGGTGGACCCGGCGGAGAAGGTCGCGCAGCGGTCGGCGATCAGCCCTCTCCCCACGGTGCTCACGCCCGAGGAATACGACGCCGTCCTGCTGGCAGCGGACCGTCACCGCCGCGGCGCGAAGCCGGATGCGCGCTCCTATGCTCTCGTCTACCTTTTGTTGACGACGGGGATCAAAAAAAGCGAGACCCTGGGATTGAAATTAGAACATGTGGACCTGGAGACACCAGACGGTCCTCAGATCTTCATCCGCTACGCCAGCCCGGCGAACCGTTATAAAGAACGAAAGCTGTCTCTGCCTGAGGATTGGATCCCGGCCTATCGGGAATATCTCAGTCAATACCACCCGACCGAGCAGGTCTTTCCCTGGTCGCCGCGGCGGCTGGAGTATCTACTTGAAGATATCGGCAATGAAGCTGGCCTGACAAAGCATCTCTCCTTCGATATGTGCCGCTGGACCTGCGCTTTGAACGACTATCGTTCGGGCGAAGAGCCAGACAAAATCCGCCAGAAGCTCGGTGTTTCCAAGATCCAGTGGCGGGAATTACACAATAAGTTGAAACAGTTGAGTGGAAGTAAAGAGTGAACAGTTCCGCCCGCAGTTGCGGGCGGAACTGTTCTATCCCCTCGTCATCGAAAAATACAGTGCCTGCCGTGTCTTCTCCGTGAGCCGGAAGGGATGGGCAGGACGATAGCCCGGCACCCAGACCACCTTCTCTCCAAGACAAAGCAGAGGCCAGCGGTCACGGGCGCGCTGCGGCAGCTTGACGTTGATGAAAAAATCTGAGAGCTTCAGCTCGTGCCCATCCATCCCGAGCGGCTCGAAACGATCACCGTCCTGGCGGATGCGTAACTCCAGGGCATCGGAAATCCCCTGCGCGTCCACCCAGGCTTGAAACGGATCGTGGTTCGCACGTGCCTGCTCCAGTGCCAGAGAGGCGATGTTCCAGCGCTCGCAACTTAATTTCCAGCCGCCGGAGAGAGAGATTTGTGTAGGGACCTGCAACGGGATAGTGTCACTTGTATCCGGCATCTGCGGCCAGCGTTCAACAGGAAGCGTCACCTTGCTCGCCACCACATAGATCCGGGCACCTTCACGCAGCACATGGACTCCACCGCTCAAATCTGTGCGGACGCGGTGGTTGTCATTCTGCCCGGCAATAAAATTCGCGGCACGTTCCAGGGTCGCATAGCTCACGTCTGCTTCCTCCGGGTGCAGGCGCTCCATGGCTCGCCGGACCAGGTTTCGTTGGAGTCCGAGTGGCTGCTGTCTCAGCTCAAGCTCATCGAATGCAACAAACTCCGGCGTTTCTTCCACCACGCAGCGCTGCCAGGCATCATCGAGTACATCAGAGAGGATTTCGTAATCTCCAGAGAGCGAGCGCGACGTGCGCCAGAGCACTTCGCGGAAACGCGGGTTGTATGATTCGAGCGTGGGAATTAGCAGATGGCGCAGCCGGTTCCGGAAGAAATCCAGCGAGGCATTGCTGGGGTCATGCCGTGGGCGGAAACCGTGTGCTGCGCAATACACAACCGTTTCCTCGCGCCATGTATCCAACAACGGACGCACGATGGGAATCTCCGGATCGAATATGTGGACGATCGTGCGGTAGTTCATCCCTTTCAGTCCGGCAAGCCCTGCCCCGCGGATAAAGTGCATCAGCACCGTTTCCACCTGGTCATCTGCGGTGTGACCGACCGCCACCGCCTGCGCGCGGAATCGCCGCGCCTGCGCCATAAGAAAGCGATAACGCATGGTACGAGCCGCTTCCTCAATGGATAACTTTTCCTGATCTGCATAAGCACGTACATCCCCATTCTCGATCACAGAAATCAGATTAAGCCTCCCGGCGGTCTGTTCCACGATATTGGCGTCGGCGTCTGAATCGGGGCGGAGCTTGTGATTGAAGTGCGCAACAATTACGTGATAGCCTGCATCCTGTAGAATACTCATCAGGCACAGACTGTCTGGTCCGCCAGACACGCCCACGATCAGGGGCTGCTCGCGGTTAAGTCCGCATTGGTCTCGAAGGAGGGAGGGAATGGTTTCAAGCATCAAAAACTTAACGGCAAAGGGCTCCAGGCAGAATAGAAAACCTTTGCTTCGTGTTCTTTGTATTTATCAGATCTGATACAACTCCACCAGCACACCGGATGTGCTTTCCGGGTGGATGAAGGCATATTTCTTTCCATCGGCAGCAGAACGTGGTTCCTCATTAATCAATCGCACACCCTTCGATCTCAACTGCGACATCATCCCCTCGATATCATCAACCTCGAGGCAGATGTGATGCATTCCAGGTCCGCGCTTGGCGAGATATTTTGCAATTCCAGAGTCATCTGTCGTCGGCTGGACCAATTCCACTTCTGAGCCGGGCAATGGCAGAAACGCCACCTGCGATTGTTCGGCTGGGACATTGCGCAGCTCATGCAATTCCAGCCCCAGCCCATCACGCCAGAATGAGAGCGCCTTTTCCATATCATCTACAACAACAGCCACGTGGTTGATCTGTTTCACTCTAGGCATATCTATCCTTCTATGGACCCTGAAGGTTTGTATTCCAATTCAAACGTCATGGAAAAATGGGGTTGACTGCTTGCCGTTCAATCTTATCGATTTGCCAGGAAAACCGGTCGGGTCGTTTAGGTGGATTATAGCCGCTTGTCAGGGAATTCGATAACGATTAAGATAGGCGTATGATGAATCTTCCGATCAGTATCCGTCGTGTGTTGGTCGCGATGGGAATCCTTATGCTGGTGTTTATTGTGCTTGAGTTCAACCGCCGTCTTGAAGAGCTCAACATGCTGAACGCGCAAAGCAAACTGGTCCAGCAACAGGCAACGCAGGCAGTCCAGACGCAGCTGGCTCTGCAGACACAGGTAGCATATGCAGGCTCCGATGCCGCTGTGGAGGAATGGGCACGCACAGACGGGCACTATATTCAGGACGGCGACCTGCCAGTCGTACCTCTCGGACAACCTGGGGCTGCACCCCTGGAAGCGCAACCTGCCACTCCCATGCCCACCCAGCCTGCAAATTGGGAGGTCTGGTGGGACCTGTTCTTTGGCGAATAATATCCCTTTACTAGTCATACACACATCTAATTGAGAATCAGTCGATGAACATGCGCCGGTTCATAGGAATTTGGGAGGGGCTGGTTGAACCTGCGCGGACCGTGAATCCCCGAGAACACCATCTTTCGCGCTTGCTCAACGTCATCTTGCTCCTGCTTCTCGTCTGGGGGCTGGTATTCGAGTTCCAGTATCGCCTGCTCCATCAGCCTTTCGGCATGGGCGAAGCCATCACACTGATGATGATCGGAGTCCTGGCGCTGGCATTTGCTCTCAATCGCCGCGGGCGCCTGACAGGTGCCATGATTCTCACCCTCACCTTGTTCGTGATGTCCATATTCATCCTGGCGCTGTTCCAGCACCAGAGCGGGTCTGCCAGCCTGTCTATTCTGTACTATCTCATCATTCCCATTCTCATGAGTGAGCTGTTTTTCTCCATGCGCGGGTATTTGGCGGCTGCCGGGCTGATCCTGGCAGGCGTGTTGGGGCTTTCTGTACTCAGCCCGACGGCAGGGATGATCTTCGTTTTTCTCCTTATCTTTTGCACGTTGATCGGATTCTCCAGCTACAACCGCAGATTGGGCGACGAAAAACAAATTTCGCTGACGCAGCAATTCGAGCAGGAACAATTCCTGCTCTCCCTGGAACAGCGCAAATCCGCCCAGTTGAGGCTGCTCACGGAGGTCGGAAGGCTCGTGACCGACAGCCTCGACGAAAAGGAGATCCTGCAACGTACCCTGGACGTGATCGTCAAGCAATATGGCTATGCGGAGGTCGCCATTTCTCTACTGGTGGCCGACAATTTGCTCGAAGTTACTGCTATTGCCGGCACCCAGGATTTCGGCTACCGTCCCGGCTATCGGCAAACCATGGAGAGTGGCATCATCGGTCACGTCGCAAAGACCCGCACGGCGTATCTTACTGGCGATGTCTCACAGGATCCTTATTACTTTTCCTCGGCGGTTCGAGAAGGCTCGGCGATCGGGGTTCCCATGCTCGATAAGGAGACCTTGCTGGGGGTGATCTATGTGGAGAGCGCGAAAAAGAATGAGCTTAATGAAGATGAGCTTCAGACCCTCCAGACGCTGGCAAATCAAGTCGCGACCTCCGTTCAGAAGGCGCGTCTGTATGCCCGCAGCCAGGAGCATCTTCAGGTGATGACTACCCTGCAATCCATTTCGCATACAGTGACATCCTCCCTGGAGCTGGACGAAATTCTGAACAATGTGCTCCAGTTGCTGCACGACTCATTCGGTTACACCTACGCCAGCATTTACCTGTTCGACGGGGATGTTCTGCATATGGGGGCTCAACTCGGCTACCCACAGGATATGCTCATCCCTGAAATTTCCATCAACGAAGGGGTGATCGGACGAACAGCGCGGATCAGGAAGACACAATTCGTTCGTGACATCAGCCTGGACTCCGATTTTCTGCGAGCCTCCTATGATGTAAGGTGTGAGATTGCTGTGCCCCTCCTCAAGGAAGACGATGTACTTGGCGTGTTGAATGTGGAGTCGGGGCATGAGCTGTTGACGGAAAATGATGTCAACCTGCTGAACGCGCTGGCGGGTTCCGTCGCGATCGCCATCGACAATGCCCGCCTGCATGCCGAAGTCAAACAGATGGCAATGACCGATGTGATCAGCGGTCTTGCCAACCGCCGTGCCTTCGACGAAATCCTGGAAGCAGAGCTAGTGCGGGCGAGCCGCTACCAGCATCCGCTGTCCCTGATCATCCTCGACCTGGACTCGTTCAAGGAATATAACGACAAATGGGGGCATCCCGCGGGGGATGTGCGTTTGCGAGAGGTGGCGAACCTGCTTCGCCTCAACGTCCGCGATCCGGATGTCGCTGCGCGCTATGGTGGCGAGGAATTTGCGATCATCCTGCCCAACACATCAAAACACGGAGCCATGCAACTCGCCGAGCGACTGCGCTATTCTGCTGAAGAAAGTGCCCCACAAAAGAATGAAGAGGGGTGTCCCATTCCGGGCTACACCCTCAGCCTCGGCGTTGCGACCTTCCCTGAGGATGCTACCTCGATCCAGGACATCCTCCTCATGGCAGACAATGCCGAGCTTATCGCAAAACGGCTCGGCAAGAACCGTGTCTATGCCGCGAGCTCTTCTGATAAGATCCACACCCGATAGCCGTCCCATGCAAATCCAAGCTTCCAGTCGCCCGCAGATCACGGACCGGCTTGCTCTCTTCCCGGATTCCACCCGCATTCAAAACGAATCGCTGTTCCTCGCGGGTCAGGACCTCACGGCTCTTGCAGACAAGTATGGGACTCCGCTGTATCTCTACGACCAAATCACTCTGGATGCCTGTGTAGCGGATTATCAATCCGCACTACGAAAGTATTATTCTGCGCCCTCGCGCATCACCTACGCGGGTAAAGCCTTCCTCTGCAAAGCTCTCGCCGCATGGACACAAACCCACGATATGTTCGTGGATTGTACCGGCGAAGTCGAGATTGCCATTGCCGTCGCGGGAGGCGTGCCCCATGAGAATATCCTTGTGCATGGGGTAAATAAATCGGTTGCTGATTTACAAACAGGTTTGAAATATGCTGGGACCATCGTCGTTGATAATCTCACCGAGCTCAAACGCATTCAAGTACTAATTACTAATGACCGATTTCCAATTCCCCATCTCTGGCTCCGTCTCCTCCCCGGCGTCGCCGTCCAGACGCACCACACCCATACCCAGACCGGCCAGCACGACAGCAAGTTTGGCATGACGCGCGAAGAGATGCTGGAAGCCGCGGCGATTTGCAAAAATAATAATCTGCCTCTCAATGGCATCCACTTCCACCAGGGCTCGAACTTCCGCGATCCTGAGCCGTTAATTCCTGCCATCGACATGGCACTGGACATCGCGAAGGAAATAGGCTTCCGAGGCGAATGGCATTTCTGTCCCGGCGGCGGATGGGGCGTGGCATATCATGAAGACGAGCTTCCGAATCCGTCCATTGAAAGTTATGTACGAGGGATAGCGGAGTCTATAGTCGAAGGCTGCCAACAGCGCGGGCTCGATCTCCCCCACCTGCACATCGAGCCGGGGCGGAGCCTCGTCGCGCGTGCCGGGGTCGCTCTCTATAGAGTCGGCGCGGTCAAGAAGCGGGGCAGGAAAACCTGGCTGCTCACCGACGGCGGCATGGCGGATAACCCGCGTTTCGCACTGTATGGGGCGCGCTATTCCTGTCTACCGGTGACCGGTTTACAGCGTGAAAGAACAGCAAAGGTGTCTATCGCAGGTCCCTATTGTGAGTCGGGCGACATCGTGATTGAAGACCTGTTAATGCCTGAAATCGGAGACGACGAATTGATCGCTATTCCTGTGGCGGGCGCCTATCATTTGAGCATGTCCTCTAATTACAACGGCGCCCGCCGACCGGCTGTAGTCTGGCTAAAGGAAGGGAGTGCCAGACTGATCGTTGGAAGAGAAAGCGTGCAGGATCTGTTGAAGAACCAGCTATGAGGTGTGCGGTTATAATTTTCTTGGAGACGATTAACGCAGTTGGACAAATTGCACGAGGATTTTAATGGCTCAACTTAACGAAACCCTGCTGGATGATCTCTTAGCACAGCTTGAAAGTATTCGCTCCTGGTCACCGCGAGTCATTTCCAAACTTGAGACTCTTATCCGCACGGGTGACGACTACAGTCTTTTTCGGATCAACCCCATTCGCTATGCCATAGAAAAAGGCGTGGCAGAGAGCGAAGCGATTGATCTCTTTCTCTACAGCGCGAAATTAGGACTATTTGAAATGGAATGGCACCTGGTGTGCGCCATGTGCGGAAACATCGTAGAGAGCTTCCGTCATATGCATAAGCTGCATTCCACCTATATCTGTAAAGAATGTGCTTACGAAAACAACGCGACACTGGATGATTATATTCATATTGGATTCACAATCTCTCGCTCGGTTCGCGAAATCAAGTTTCATCATCCCGAATCACTCTCCGCGGACGATCTCTTTTTCAAGTACAACCTGTGCCGGGGAGCTCATTCCTGGTGGGAGGGCTGGGACCACGAACAGCTGTTTCGCGCCGTCACCAAATTCCTGGACTATCTTGAACCGGGCGAGACTCGGCGATTGGAATTTCCTGTCGAGCTGGGCTTTATCTCCCTCGCGAACGTGACGGATAAAGCAACGCTCGGCTTTCTGGTGGGATCCGAACCTGCATCTGACGTGCAGACCATCTCAACGTATATGGAAGACGGCAAGCTTCACGTGATAGATCTTGCAACTGTTCCTCCACGTGCGGATTTTGGCTACGTCGTGTTCTCTTTTGATGAACTCAGCCATCTCAAAACCGGTCACCTAACTCTAGAGATAGAAAACCGGATGGATCACAAAGCTTGCACGTGGGTGGCTCACTTCCAGGGAACGCCACCGACAAGACTCCTCACCTTTGATCCCTTCCTTTCCGGCAAACGACTGATTACCACGCAAACGTTTCGCAATCTCTTCCGCTCCGAAACCGTCTCTGCGGATGAGGGAATTGGTATTAAAGACATTACGTTTCTCTTCACCGACCTAAAAGGTTCGACTGCCCTCTATGACCAGATTGGTGACCCGAAGGCATACTTCCTCGTCCGCCAGCACTTTGACACGTTAGGAAAGGTTGTCAACCGCTATGAGGGTGCTACAATCAAAACCATCGGGGATGCGGTTATGGCAACATTCTTAACTCCTCTGGACGCTGCGCGCGCGTCTTTGACTATGCTGCAAGACCTTGAAGCCCTCAACCGCAACATTTCAGATAAACTTGTACTGAAGATCGGTATCCATTCGGGCCACTCCATCGCGGTCACACTGAATGACCGGCTCGACTATTTCGGTCAAACGGTCAATCTTGCATCCCGTATACAGGGTCTCGCCAATGCAGGCGAGATCTATATGAGCGAGGAGGTGTATACGTTCCCTGGTGTACAGAATGTCATCGCTCACTGCACAATCACCTCTGAGGAAGTGACGATGAAAGGGATTCGTGACAAAATTCGTGTCTTTAAGGTCTCGGCAAACCCATAAAGACATACTCCAATTCGAGAGGAAGAGGATGTCCGCACTTTCCAATGCAAATCATCGTATGATTGTCGTTATGCATGGGGATCAGACCGGCGAAGAGCTTTTACAGGAAGCACTGCGCGTGCTGGCCCCTGAGGTGATTGGGTTCCGTCTGGAGTTTCAACACTTCGATCTCAGCCTGGAAAACCGCCGAGCCACGCAGAACGGCGTTGTAAAAGAAGCTGCAGCAGCGATGAGGCAGACCGGCTTAGGACTGAAGGCAGCAACAATCACGCCGCCCGAGCAGAACGATGTCGGCAGCCCGAATGCCATCCTGCGCGAGGAGATCGATGGGACCGTAATCCTGCGCACCGGGCGGCGGATCCCGCGCGTACGTCCGGTGGGAGGCGTACACGCACCGATCTCTGTTGTCCGTATGGCGGTGGATGATGCCTACGGGGCGAAGGAGTGGCGCGAGATGTCTCCTGAGGGGGATGAGCTGGCGTATCGGACCGAGAAGATCAGCCGGAGCGTCTGCCGCAATGTCGCGGAGTTTTCCTTCCAGCATGCACAGCGCATGGGTGCTCGCGTGTTTGGCGGTCCGAAGTATACGGTCAGCCCGGTGTATGAAGGGATGTTTAAGGAAGAAATGGATGCCGCGGCAGCCCGTCATCCCGATGTGGCATATGAGCCGCAGTTGATCGACGCAACCCTGGCACTGCTCATGAAAATCGACGGAGATGCCCTCGTCATCCCCACCCTGAACCGGGATGGGGACCTGATCTCGGATCTGGTCCTGCAGATGTTCGGCAGCATCGCCGGGTCGGAGAGCCAGGTGCTGGCATTCGATGATGACCTGCGGGTCAAGGTGGTGATGACCGAAGCACCGCACGGCACGGCGCCTGCCCTGCAGGGTAAGAATATTGCCAACCCCATGGCGATGATCCTGGCAGCGGCGGCGACCCTTCCCTATATGGAAACACCAAAGGCAGAGACAGCTTCACGAGCAATTTACGAGTCGGTGTTTGAAGCCGTCCACAATGAGAACTCTACTCCCGATCTCGGCGGCAGACTGTCCACCACAGAATTCACCGATGACGTGATACAACGCGTAGGCACAAAGCTGGAGGTCTGGAGCGGCTTGCGCAACTAAAAAGGAACTGGTCATGGCAAAGATCTCAAGCATCGCATTCCGAGTTCATAACATGGATGCTATGGTGGCTTTTTACTCGGAAGCCTTCCAGGTAGAGTTCCATGAAGTGGACACGTATGGCATCCGCTCCCGGTTTGGAGATCTGGATGGCACTACGCTCAAATTCGTTCCCATCCGCGAGAGCGATGACTTCAAGAATTTCCCGATCCACCAGCCGGGGTTCGTCGTGAACGATGTAGAGGCAGTCATTGATCTTGCCATCAAGCACGGAGGCAGACAGGAAGGCCAGACGGTGCGTGCCGAAGGCAAGACACAGGCGGCTGTACGCGACCCGGACGGAAACACGATCGAGCTGTATTCCGCATAACCAGGAACCCATGGACTCTTCCCCGGAGCGGTTTGCGATTGGCATTGACATTGGCGCGACAAAGGTCGCATCCGTGTTGCTTTCCGAGACGGGGGACGTGATTCGGTCCTCGCAAATGTCCACGCTTGCCGAAGAGGGGACGGAAGCCGTTCTCGATAGAGTTGCGAATCAGATCCTTGACCTTGCCAGGCAAAGCCCGGGCGCGTTGGCAGGTGTTGGGATTGGTTCCCCCGGTAAAGTGGACGCGACCCGCGGTGTGGTCTATCACGCCGTCAACCTCGGCTGGAGAGAAGTACATCTTACAGAAGAGATCGCCAGCCGCATCCAAGGCAGCCTTCCGATCTGGATTCAAAAAGATGCGAACCTGAGCGCGCTGGGCGAACAATACTTCGGCGCCGCTCGCGGCATTGCAGATTTTGTTTACCTGGGCATTGGCTCCGGGCTGGGCGCGGGACTCATCAGCAGCGGTCGTCTGATCACCGGCAGCGACTGGTACGCCGCCGACGTGGGTCATTTGTCTGTGGACCCGGATGGCGCCTTATGTGTCTGCGGCGGGCGCGGCTGTGCGGAGACTGTGGCTTCCGGTCCGGGGCTGGTGCATGTGACTCAGCAAATGCTGGCAAATTCTCCAACCAATACTTTGCTTTCAAACGGAGGGAAACTAACCCCCACCGCTGTGCTATCTGCCGCTCGTCAGGGCGATGCCCTGGCTCTCGAAGCGCTGGCAGAGGTCGGGCGTGTGCTCGGGGTCATCATGTCTGCCTGTACGGTGATCCTCAACCCTTCACGCATCGTAGTGGGCGGCGGGTTGGGCCTGGCGGGGTATGATTTTATCGTCCCGGCTGCGCGCCATGAGCTGGTGAGCCGGACGACTCCAGAAAGCCGTGGTGTGCTGGACGTCCTCCCCTCGCAAGTGGAATCGCCAGCGATCGGCGCAGCCTGCCTGGTCTGGTATGAGCGCTCAAAAGAGAAAGTAAAAAATTGACGCCGTAACAAAAATAAAATAATAGAGGTCATGCATGATGCAGCGCTTACTCATTCACAACGCGCGCCTGTTCACGCCTTCCCAACCGGGGCGAGTCGGTTGGCTGTTTGCTGAAGATGGTCGCATCCATTCGATTGGCTTTGGCGACGTACCGCAGTTCTCCGCAGACGACTCGATACAGAAAATCGATGCGGAAGGCAAATCCTTACTGCCCGGCTTCATCGATCTGCACGTCCACGGCGCAATGGGACATGAGGCCATGGATGCTTCCGCCTCCGGGCTGGAGGAAATGGCGCGCTTCTATGCCTCGCACGGCGTCACATCCTTCCTTGCCACCACCTGGACGGCAAGCCGTGAGGCGATCCGTAAGGCGCTCGATCTGGTAGAAGAGATGCAGGGTCCGATCCAGGGTGGGGCAACACTTCTCGGCGTCCACCTCGAGGGACCGTATCTCAACCCCGCCCGCTGTGGCGCACAGGACGTCCGCCAGATCCGCCGGGCGGACCGCGAAGAGGCGCTGGCGTTCCTCGAGAGCGGTGTGATCCGCTTGCTGGCGCTGGCGCCCGAATATGACGAAAACCTGTGGCTGATCGAGGAATGCGTGAAACGCGGTATCACCGTCTCTGCTGCACATACGGCTGCCAGTTACGAACAAATGCAACGGGCTGCCGCGCATGGCTTGACCCAGGCAACGCATACCTTCAACGCCATGCAGGGACTCGGTCACCGCGAGCCTGGCACCGTCGGCGCTGCCCTCACTATTCCGCAAATCTCCTGTGAGCTGATCGCCGATAACATCCACGTCCATCCCGCCGTGCAGAAGATTCTGCTCGACGTGAAATCCCCCTCTGGCGTGATCCTCATCACCGACGCCATTCGCGCCGCGGGGTTGCCCGCGGGCGAGTACATGCTCGACGATCGCGCTGTGAACATTCAGGATGGCGCCGTCCGTTTACCCGATGGCACGCTGGCGGGCTCCATCCTCACCATGGAACGCGCACTGCAAAACCTGTGTGCTGCCACGGGACGCCCTCTTGAAGAATTGTGGGTCACATCCAGCCAGAACGCCGCCCGCGCCATCGGCATCTCCTCCCACAAAGGCAGCCTCGAAGCCGGCAAAGACGCAGACCTTGTGCTGTTGGATGATTCGTTCCAGGTGCATCTCACGGTGGCGCAGGGAGAGATTATCTACGATGACTCGACCCCCGACCCCCTCCGCCGCTAACGCGGCACCCTGCTTGCGCACTCGCAGGGTGTCCCCAAATACGACAGAAAATCATTTTTGAATATTCGATTCTATTGTGTCGTATTTGGGGGACGGAGGGGGTCAGGGGAATCGACTCACTTCTTCCCCCTCGGGGTTATACAATACAGCCGGGTCCAGGGCGTTGTCACTCCAGACATTGGAGCCCAGCCGGCAATCGAACCCGGGATTCCCGCGGCGCGCCCAGATCCTGAGGATCTCTTCCGGCTCCAGGGTTCCGCGCAATGCACAGGACTGGTTCCCCAGCTCCGAGACCAGCCTCCAGCCGCGCAGGTTCACCGGCGCGTTCGTGTCGTTTCGAATCTCTACATATTCTTCCGCTTTGTTTACCGTGATGATATGGATCGAGCTCACTCTGGTTGGCGTGGCGGGTGGATCCGTCGGAGGCGGCTGGGTCGCGGTCATTGTGGGGAGCGATGTTAAGGTCGCCGTCGGTGGGAGGGATGTCGGCGTCGGGCTGCCTGTCGGCGCAGGAGTAAACGTTGGGAATGGGCTGGGGACGGAAAACGTTAGTGTGGGGAAGGGGGTCAGCGTCGGGAAGTCGAAATCTAAGAGAGAAGTCGGGGTGGGCTGAGTCCCGTCGCTCGTCGGGAAGATACCAGGGCTTGGCATGGGCGTGGATGCACCCCGCGACCCAAAGCGGAGCACGCTGATGGGGATCGAGCAAAGACAGCAAAACAGAAACACCGACAGCATGGCAAAGAGGATCTTTCCCGTCTGTCCCTGTTGGTTGTAGGTTGTCTTCCACGCTGTGAGGAGAGCATTGAGTTGTTTCTTAATCGTTTCGATCATTGTCTGTAAACTCTATACGCTTGATTTTACCCCGTCACATTCCCATTGCCGCCCGAAAACAGGAAAGATATGATTAAGGCAAGAGGAACGAAGTCTTGTAACTCCCCCTATGTGCAGAGGCGGAGCTTTCCTGTATACTCGGATCACGTTTGATAGCAAAAGGAGTGAGCCATGCCAGTACAAGGTGGAAGATCGAGAGCAGGTTCCAGGGCGGTGAGACTCATATGAACGATCAGAACGAACAATTCACCGAATGGGACACGGAAGTCGCCAAGCGCATCGCCTGCGCCGTCACATCCTACCAGGCAGGCATGGACTACGCCGACCTGTGGAAGGACTTCCAGGAGCAAAACGAAGAAGTGGGCACCTTCTGGCTTTCGCTCGCAAAACGGGTCCGCGAACACTTACCCGCCAAGCCGAAATAAATGGAGACAATGAGATAAGGGGCTCACTTTGCAGGTGCAGCGCATCGAGATATACTTAAAATCCAGACCCTGCGAGACTCTACTTCCGGTTCAAGGGACAAGTCTCGCAGGGTCTGATTCTTTTAAGCCTCTTCAAGGCTGTCATGGATCCCTAGGCAGGGACGGTTTTGCGTGCCCGGGGCTTTCGTTCACTGGTGCGCGTGCCGCCCACCATCTCATACTGCTGTGAGTCGTCGCCGTAGTTGGCTTTGACCCCGGCGCGGACGCGCTTGACCTTGTCCCACATGTTGTTGTAGACCTGGTCGCGCTGGTCGCGCCTCTCGGCGAGCTGGATCTCGAGCATGCTGATCTCAGACTCGAGCATGCGGGCAGAGGTGATATCTGCGGTGAGGGCAGCCTGGTTCAGCGTGCCGAACGCCAGCGTGCCGCTGACCTGGTTCCAGCCCACGAACACATCCTGCGCCTGTTCCAATACATCGGAGGGGTAAATACGTTTTGTCATGCTTAGAAAGCCTTTCTTATGGGTCCGGGACGTTGCCCGGTAGAATATGCCGCAGCGATTTCACTGCAGCGGCGCACATAATAACATGGAGAAATGATCATTTCTCAGCTTCTGACAAAATTGTTTTTTCTTTGATTGTCAAAAATGAAAACCAGCCTATCGCAACAGTAGCGCCGGTATGGCTTACTTTTTTCGCTGTTGATAGCGCTTATACACTCTCTTCCATGTTTCCGTTGGGGTATCAGGTTTGGATTTCTTGTGAGCATCTTTACTGAGATGAAAAGCAAAGTCTTCCAGTAAACCGGAAACCGCTTCATGAGGTTTCTCAAGGACAGGCGGCTGACCCAAATTGATGGCATCGACAAAGAGATTCTGCACATAGGGAATGGTCGCAATGGCTGGCATACGAAACGCCGCTTCTATTTTGTCTTTCGTCAAACTCGAGTGGGGAAATGTAGCACTTAAAACCAGTTTAATTTTTTCTTTGGGATATCCGAGTTTGTCATAGGTGTCCAAAGCAGCAATTACCGCTCGAATAGATGCCATTTCGGGGGAGGCAACCATCAGGATCAGATCGGCAGCGTCCAGCGCTTGAATCGATACTTCGCTGAAATCATGCGGGAGATCCGCCACGACATATTCATATTGCGTTCGGATCAAGCGCAGGGCGGCGCCCAACGTTTCGGGCCGCAAGGTTTCCGCTTCAGAAGGGAAAGTGGGAGCCGCAATAATATTCATGCCACTCTCGTGACCACTGATGATCGAACTTAAGCTGTCCAGATCCAGATCATTTGCAGCGAAATGAGCAACGTCTGCCCAGGTGCGTTTTAAACTCATGTTAAGCATCAACGCCACTTGCCCGGCAGTCATGGTGAGATCAAGCAAAATGGTAGGCTCTCGCCACAGGGAAAATAAGCCGACTCCCAGGTTGACAGCCAGGGAAGAACTCCCCGTCCCCCCTCGCAAACTATGGATGGCAATCAGGCGTGCCTGTTCCCCTACAGGCAACTCGATCCTGGATGCTTTGACCGCTTCCACTCTTTTTAGTAATGCCGTTACTCGTACAACTAACTCCGCTGCATCAAAGGGCTTGGTAAGATGGTCGTCTGCACCTGCTTCAAACGACTTCAATTTGTCTTCCAGGCCCGATTGGGCAGTGAGCACCAAAATAGGGGTTGCCGCAAATTGTGGTTCACGGCGGAGGATACGTGTAACTTCATACCCAGTCACATCCGGCATCATTACATCGGTAATGATGATGTCGGGCTTTAGGCTGCGTGCCTGAGAGATTCCGCTTTTGCCATCCTCCGCAAAATGAATATCCCATTGAAGAGTCGCTAATGCACGGCCAACCAATTGATGATTAATGGGTTCATCATCGATTACAAGAATACGTGTCATACTGTTCCTCTCTTACGGACTCTTTACCAATAAGTAGTCTGACAGCCGTATGGCTTCCGTCTCTAATTGAGACAGGAGAACAGAAGCGTTCGTCAGGTCTTCGTACCGACCCAGCTCTTCCAATCCAAGTGCCAGGCTAGCCAGCAGATCCGCACTGAAGTTCAAAGATACCCCTTTCAGGTTGTGAGCGAGCCGGGCAAGCCTGCCTGCATCATGATCCTGTACGGCTGCCCGGATTTCTATGATCCGCTGCGGCAATTGCTCGTTGTATTGACGAAGCAGTGACCACATAAAGTCATAATCGCCATCAAATCGACCGATAGCCGCCTCAAAATCGACCGGGAGTATATTCACGGCTGAAATTTCCTGCAAAGCAGGTATTTCTTTTTCGATTTCCTCAGGAGTCGATGATGGTTCTTCCCCAAACAGTCCATCATCCATCTCCACAGTAAAGCCGCTTTGAGAAGAATAGTTTTGCACAGGCTCCACAACTTCCTGTGAAAGCTCAGATGTTTGAGTCCAGCGGTCCAGTGCGCTAAACAATACTTTGGGTTCCAGCGGTTTCGTAATATAGTCATCCATACCTGCCTGGAGGCAGCGTTCTCGATCTCCCTGCATTGCGTGAGCAGTCATTGCCAGGATGGGGATATGCTGCCCGGTCTTCGCTTCAAGCTCCCTGATCTTCTGTGTGGCTTCCAAACCATCCATGTCCGGCATCTGTACGTCCATGAGGACAGCACTGTAATGACTTGTTTGTACCTTTTCAAGCGCCTGTGCGCCAGTTTCGACGGCGTCAACAGAATAGCCTGCTTTTTGCAGCAGGACAACGGCGAGTTTTTGATTGATGGCATTATCTTCCGCAAGCAAGAGACGCAGACCGACCTTTCTTTGCTCAGAAAGAGTATGGCGGGTGACAAGACTGGTGTCTCGGTCTTCTTCGCGACCTAACACCGCGACCACTGCATCAAAGAGCATTTGTTGCTTAACCGGCTTGAGTAAATAGCCGGAGCAACCAAGCGCTTCCAATCGAGCTGCATCTCCGCGGTGACCCATGGAAGTAAGGATAAGGATCTTTGTTTCTTTTGCCGAAGGATCGCTTTTGATGGCGCGCGCCGTCTGTTCTCCATCCATACCAGGCATTTGCATATCCAGGAGAACCAAATGGTAAGGATCCCCATCGCGATGGGCGTTGCGAAGAGTCTCGATTGCCTTCGCGCCACTCGAGACGGCGTCGACCCGCGAGCCCAGGGCTTCCACATTCTTTGTCAGAACCATACGATTCGTTTGATTGTCATCCACGATCAGGATGCGCGCCTGGGTCAGGTTGACAGGACCTAAGGTCAATGGCGCTGTGGTACGTTTTTGCCGGGCTTGTTTTTCAAACGTAAGATCAAACCAGAACGTACTTCCAACCCCGGGAGAACTTTCCACGCCGATCTTTCCCCCCATGGCATCGACAAGCTGTTTACTGATCGTTAGGCCGAGCCCCGTGCCCCCATATTTGCGCGTTGTGGAACCATCCGCTTGCGTAAAGCGATCAAACACGGCTGCCTGCCGTTCATAGGGGATGCCAATGCCCGTGTCCTGCACTGCAAAACGGATGAGGGCGTGCGTTTCTGTTTCTTTGATCGTCTCCGCCCGGATGACGACTTCGCCCTGCTGGGTGAATTTGATGGCGTTCCCCACAAGATTGACCAGTATCTGACGCAATCGCCCCGGATCCCCCCGCAATTCGGCAGCCAGGTCCGGGTCGATCAGGCAGGCCATTTCCAGCCCTTTATCCTGGGCGCGCCTGGCAAGCGTATATGCAACATCTTCCACCGTATTACGAAGCCCGAAATTGATATGTTCAAATTCAAGCCGGCCGGCTTCGATCTTCGAGAAATCCAGTATGTCATTGAGAAGGGTGAGCAGGGCTTCCGCACTCTGCAGCGACGTTTGGAGATAATCACGTTGTTCGGGGTTGAGCGAGGTATCCAGGGCAAGCTCCAGCATCCCCATAACGCCATTCATCGGCGTACGGATCTCATGGCTCATGTTTGCAAGGAATTCGCTTTTGGTGCGGCTGGCTTCTTCGGCTTCCCTGCGGGCACGTACAAGCTCAGAAATGTCATGATAGATCGCCAGCGTCCCGATCTTTTCCCCGGCGACAAACACGGGGACACCAAAGATTTCCACTTCCACCAGCGAATGATCTTTACGGCGACGTTTCCCTAACGCATGGACGGTGCCGCTTTTTACCTGTTGTGTATATTGTTGCGCTTCTGCGCGCGTCTCTGTCGTAGTGATCAGGGTATCCAGCCTGCTGCCCAGAACTTCGCCGCTTGGATAGCCATATAGCTCCTCAAATGCCGGGTTGCAGGAAATGATGTTCTCGTTATCGTCCAGGACAACAATGGCTGCAGGGCTATTCTGTACCAGCGATTCAAAGAATTGCTTTTCACGCATAAGTTCCGCTGCAACCCGACGTCTCTCCGTGATATCGCGATCCAAACCAAGCACAAGCTCCCGATCACCCACCTGGATGAGCGTGGTGGACACTTCGACGGGGAACAGGGAGCCATTCCTGTGACGATGATGTGCTTCGAGCTTAAGATGACCTGTGGCTCTCAGTTGCTCCAGATAATCAAATCGCTCCTGCTCCGTGCCGGGCGCAACGTTCAAGATATCAATGGAATGACCGATCAGCTCGTCGCGTTCATAGCCATTCATCCGGCAGGCTACCTGATTGCAATCGATAATCGGCCACGCGCCACTTGGATCGTGCGGGTCTACAACAACGACCGCATCGGGTGAAAGGTCGAACAACGCCCGAAAAAGAGCCTCCCGTTCCTCCAGTGTCTTTTCTACGGTTTTTCGCTCCGTAATATCATGTAAGATGAAGAGAGAACGATCCGATTCCCCTTCAGAAGCGATGCGGGAAATAGAGACATCATAGAGGCGTCCCAGCCAGGGAAACTCATTTTCATGGTTTGAGGGTTGCTCCCTGTCAATGGCTTGCCCTACATCGAGGACCTCAGACAACAATTTGCCAACTACGTTGGGAAAGTTTGTGTTCAGCCTGGTGGTCACCGCGCGGTTACAACGAACGATGCGGCTATGCTCATCGATCACAAATATCGGGTCGGTAGAGGCGTCGAAGGTCACCTCCCACTCTCTCTTTGCCCTGGCAAGCGTGGAATGGAGATTACGCTGTAAACCTAACAGACCCAGCATTGCCCCAAACACCAGCGGAGCCAGGTCCAGCATAAAGATCATGGGAGCCGTTCGATGAAGGTAGGAGAAGGACCAGAAGGTAAGCGGCAGGTGATGCCTGTTAAGCTCCATCCAGGTGCCGATCAGTAAGAATAAAACTCCCCCGAAACATCCGTAGACAAAGAAACGATATCCTGCCCAGTTAAACCTTGACTGCATTGCTTACTCCTATCACTAAAAAGCGCATCTATCCATACGTTTCAGCAGTGTAGCATAGAACTCCTTGCAGCCAGTTTACAAAGAAACAATTTTTATATCAGGTCTAAACTTGGTTACATTCTTCACGGGGTTCGGAGGATATTTGTCATATTCAGGAAACCCGCTATCTGCTTCATACCCTCAGGGTCTCACTTTAGGGGCAATGTCCCCATGGGGAATTGATAAAATTCCCAAAATTACGTTATCCACGTCAGGGGGTAATGTATCCCCTTCAGGAGGAAAGATAAAGCAGGCAGGGGATCTCTTATCCCCTCGTGGGGATGTCTTAAAAATCGCGTTTTTATCTTATCCCTCACGGGAGAATTACAATCCTGCAAAGGGGATGTCTTAAAAATAGCATTTTTATCTTATCTGGTGCAGGGGATGTCTTATCCCCCAGAGGGGAATTGATAAAATTCCCAAAATTGTGTTATCCCCTCGTGGGGGAAAGATAAAGTAGCCAGGGGATAACTTATCTCTACTGGGGAATCGATACATCGACATCAAGGCTGATGTTTTGCCGGGGATATATAGACAAATTAGGGAGGTTTACTTCAAACGAGGCACCTGTAATGAGGTGATAAGCCGTAATAACCGTATCCAAAGCTAATTTCAGCGTCATGTAGGTGGTTTAGTCGACCTTGCAAATAACTGTCATTTTTCATTCAACTCACCTAACATCCAATTCTTCGGGTAAGCTTAAAGTTCAGCATAGAATCAAAGTATTGCATCAAGAGATAAAATTCATTACCTTAACCTTGCATTAGGTTGGGAAAATCATAAGCAGACAACATACTTCTGATAAAACCAAAAGAAAAATGCGCAGAGAATATTATTCGGACACCATCACCAATTTTCTAAGTTCATCTCAAGATGAGATAATGGGTAAACTCGCGCAAAGTAATGATTTTGCTTTGGAGCCAACTCAAAGAGATGCTTGGATGGTAGAGATAAACATCCTTCAAAAGACACTACAACCATACCAGGGCTCAATTTATTTTGAATATTCTATTCCGCGCATGGGCAGGCGAATTGATGTTGTAGTTGTTACCGGTTCAACCATCTTTGTTCTTGAATTCAAAGTGGGTGAAAATAAATTCTTAGCTCACGCACTAGACCAAGTGTGGGACTATGCTTTGGATTTGAAAAACTTCCACGAAACCAGTCATGCCCACTTTATTGCTCCACTGTTAATCGCGACCGAAGCAAGAAACATTTCGACTACAATATCAACGACCTTACATAATGACAAAGTGCTCTTGCCAATAAAATGCAATGCAGAAATGCTAAATCAAGTAATCACTGATGTTTTACGATTTACAGGAGGCGATGCTATTGACTCAGTTCAATGGGAGCGGGGAAGATATCAACCAACTCCTACTATTATTGAAGCAGCGATAGCTTTATATAGTGGTCATTCAGTAAACGAAATTTCACGAAGCGATGCCAGTGCAATCAATCTTAGTGAAACCTCAGACACTATCTCTGAGATCATTCGTTTTTCAAAGGCCAACTCACATAAGTCCAT
>DASSBC010000023.1:0-13564 GCA_035699125.1 Anaerolineales bacterium | reverse complement strand
CTGGGTGTTGAAACTCTGGGCGGTGTGATGACCAAGATGATCGAGCGCAACACCACGATCCCTGTCCGCAAGACCGAGACCTATTCCACCGCTGCGGACAATCAGACTGCTGTGGACATTCACGTCCTGCAAGGCGAGCGCTCCCTGGCATCAGACAATATGTCGCTCGGACGGTTCCGCCTCGACGGCATTCCGCCGGCACCGCGCGGCATGCCCCAAGTCGAAGTGACCTTCGATATCGATGCCAACGGTATCTTGAACGTCACCGCAAAAGATAAGGCATCTGGCAAGGAACAGAAAGTGACCATCACAGCTTCGACGAACCTGGACAAGGGCGACATCGATCGTATGGTGCAGGAAGCCCGCCAGCATGAAGCGGAAGATAAGAAGCGCCGCGAGCTAATCGACGCGAAGAACACCGCCGACAACCTGGTCTATCAGACCGAAAAAGCATTACGCGACCTTGGTGATAAGGTCCCTGGTGCCGAACGGAGCACGATTGAGGATAAGATCAACAACCTCAAGCAGGCGGCACAGGGCGATGACCTCAACCGCATTAAGCAGGCAAGCGAAGAAGTCGAGCAGACATTCCACGCCTTGAGCCAACAGCTCTACGCGCAGGGACAGCCTCAACCGGAAGCACCGGGCGGCCCCTCTACACCTCCACAAACTGATGGCGATGATGTGATTGAAGGTGAAGTTCGCGAATAACGATATGTCAACCTTGCGAAGGTTTGCCTGGAGAGCGTGACTCAATAGGTTGAAACCCTCGCAAGGTTTTGAAGTTAAATAAAGAATAAGAATAAAATGAGACCCCGGGAATCAAAAAACTCGGGGTCTTTTATGTTATATAATCTTTCCAATGCCCGAACGCTTTAATCGAGTATGGCTTATTCCCATTTCTATAGTCATACTCATCCTTCTCTACTATGTCCCTCCGATCCACAGCCGCCTCTCCTGGCGGCTCGAATCGTTGCGCACGCAGCTGCGGTATGCAGTGAAGCCTCCGGAGGAGGCTGTGTTCCAGCCCACGCAACAGGCGCAGGTGAATCTGGCAGTCACAAAAATGATCCAGACTCTGCAGGGCACTCTCACCCCCCAGGCGCCGGCAGAAACCTCCACGCCTCAACCGGGTCCCACGCTCGAACCGACGATCACGACCACGCCTTTGCCCGCCACCGTTATGTTGGATGGAGTCAAATATGAGCACCAGCATGGGCGGCTCAACTATTGTGGTCCCGCCAACTTTTCCATGGCGCTGACCTACTGGGGCTGGGATGGAAACCGGGATGTGGTCGGTAAAGCGGTAAAGCCAACCGATAAAGACAAAAATGTAATGCCCTATGAGCTGCAGGATTTCATTATCGATAACGTCCCGGGCATGTCGTCTGTGGTGCGCTATGGGGGAGATGTCGACCTGCTCAAGCGGCTCGTGTCAGCAGGGTTTCCTGTCGTTGTGGAAAAAGGCATCTACGAGCTGGACGTCAACGGCAAATACGGCTGGATGGGACACTATGGCTTCGTCACAGGCTATGACGATACCCAGGATTTGATCATCTATCAGGATACCTATCAGCCTGCCGGCGCGGAACCGGGTCCTAATCGCAAGATCAAAACATCCACGTTTATCGAAGGCTGGCGAGCTTTCAACTACGTATTTATTGTTGTTTTTCCCAATGAAAAACAAGGGGAAGTAATGAATTTGCTCGGTCCCTGGGCAGACGATCAGTGGGCAAGTCAGCATGCCCTGAGTGTCGCGCAATCGGAAGCGCAATCCCTGGCGGATATTGACCGGTTCTTTGCCTGGTTCAATGTGGGGACCAGTCATGTCTCTCTGCTGCAATACGCCGATGCGGCAATCGCGTACGATTACGCCTTCAACATCTATGCCGATCTGGATACGAATGACTCGGTCCGCCCGTATCGCATGATGTGGTACCAGACCGGGCCGTATAAAGCCTATTACTATACCAACCGCTTTGCGGATGTGATCAATCTGGCGGATACCACGCTCAATGACACGATCGCCGAGCCGGTACTGGAAGAATCCCTCTACTGGCGCGGACAAGCCTATTACATGGCTGGCAAAACGGATCTGGCTGTGAACGATTACCGTGCTGCCTTGACGGTCCACCCACAGTGGATTCCTGCTACACAAGCCATGCAGGATTTGGGAATGCAGCCGTAATAACATCCAAGCTTTCGCCGCCGTCTCCGGTGGTGTGTTATGTACAGGCAGCGCCGCGAACGGCGCTGGGAGCATAGCTTATGAAATTACTTCACTTTGCAGACGCCCACATCGATATGGCGAATTACGGAAAGCATGATCCTGAGACCGGCCTGCCTCTGCGCGTGCTTGATTTTCTGAAGGCACTCGACACAATCGTAGATGCAGCGATCGACGAGAACGTGGATATGGTCATCTTCGCCGGCGATGCGTATAAGGATCGCTCGCCCGCACCTACATTTCAACGGGAGTGGGGAAAACGCATTATCCGCTTATCACGCGCAAAAATCCCAACCCTATTGCTTGTTGGGAATCATGATTTATCCCCTGCAACCGGACGCGCTCACGCGATTCAGGAATTCGATACGCTGGAAGTGCCGTATGTGCGCGTCCTGCAGAAACCCCAGTTTTATAAACCGGCGGACCTGTGGGATTTACCCGTTCAAGTGATTGCCATGCCCTGGGTCTCACGCTCCGGGTTGATGGCCTCCGTCGAGGTCAGCGGGATGGACCCCAAGGAAATTTTCTCAAAGATCGAGACCCGCATCTCCGAGTTAGTGGAAGCCTGGGTAGAGGAAGCCGATAGGGGGCTCCCATTAATCCTGACGGCTCATGCCTCTGTGGAAGGCGCCGTGTTCGGCGCAGAGCGGTTGGTGATGCTAGGCTCTGATCTGGTGCTGCCAACTTCGCTTGTCAAGGATAGACGTCTCGATTATGTGGCACTGGGTCACATCCATAAACCGCAAAACTTAAACGAGGGATATCATCCTCCAGTGATCTATCCGGGCTCCATCGAGCGTGTGGACTTCGGCGAAGCCGACGATGACAAGTTTTACGTCATTGCCGAGGTATGCTGCGGTGAAACAAAAGTTGAGTGGCGGAAGATCGACGGGACGCGCCCCTTCATCGAGCGGCGCGCCAGCCTGCAGTCCAGTGAGAACGTGACCGAATTCCTGTGTTTCAATTTGCCCGAGCCTCAGCATATGGCTGGAGCGATCGTCAAGCTGACCGTTGAATATCCCCGCGAGTTGGATGTGTTCATCGATGAGACGGCGCTGCGTAAATATGCAGATTGCTGTTTTGAATTTCACCTTGTCAAGAAACCCAAGATCGAAGCACGTGTCCGCATCCCGCAGGGACAGGCAATCAGCAGTCTGAGCCCGCTCGACCTGCTTACTCAATATTTTGAGTCGGCAAAAATCAATGACGCGGAGGATCTGCATGAGCTCGCGAAGCAGATCATTTATGAAGATGACCCCGAACTGTAAAACCTGACATTCGAACCTTGGAACCTGAACCTTTTCATCTCTGAACGTGTTCTCCTAATCAAACATTCCACTTTCGATGATGCCTATGTCGCTACAGAGCCCGCGTTACCGCTGGTTTGTCGTCATTATCTTTTTCTTTTTTATGCTCCTGCACCAGACCGACAAGTTGATGATCGGTTCGCTACAGGTGCAGATCAGCGAAACGTTTGGACTGGATGATTTTCGGTGGGGGCTGGTCAATTCGGGGGCGCTGGCAGTTTCTACAGTGCTATACCCACTCTGGGGGTATTTATATGATCGTTATGCCCGCGTCAAGCTTCTTTCGTTAGCTTCTTTTATCTGGGGCGCAACCACCTGGTTAAATGCGATTGTCCGCACCTATACAGGTTTTCTAATTACCCGCGCCTCTACCGGCGTGGATGATTCGTCCTACCCGGGGATCTTCACACTGATCGCCGACTATTTCGGTCCGGACCTGCGTGGCAAAGTGTATGGGATTCTTCAGCTTGCCCAGCCGCTTGGGTTTCTGGCTGGATTGATCCTAGGGCAAATGGTCGCGCCGATGATCGGCGGCTGGCGCTCCGTCTTTTACATAACTGGCGGGTTGGGATTGGTTGTAGCACTCTTGATCTATTTTGGGGTGAAGGAGATGCCGCGCGGCAAAGCGGAACCGGAATTCGAAAATGTGCCCGAAATGGCGACCTTTCGCTTTTCATGGGCGGAAGCCAGAGAGATCTTCCGAAAACGCACGATGTGGTTTGTCTTTTTACAGGGGTTTGCGGGTGTCTTCCCGTGGAATGTAATCACATTCTTCTTCTTCGGATATCTCGAAACGGAACGGGGCTACGACAGTAATGCGATCATCGGCACGATGGCGCCTGTCATTCTCATCCTGGCGGCGGGTTATTTCGTTGGCGGATATTTGGGAGACCTGCTGTTCAAACGCACGAAAAAGGGACGCATTATTATATCCAGTGCGGGGGTGCTGCTTGGTGCTATTTTTATCTATCTTGCTATGACCACGCCGCTCGATCGACCTAACCAATTCTTCTTGCTCATGTGCCTGACTGCGGTCTTTATGCCGCTTTCCTCTGCGAATGTGATTGCTACGGTTTACGATGTGACCGTTCCCGAAGTCCGCTCCACGGCGCAGGCGATTGAATATTTTATCGAGAACAGCGGCGCCGTGGCAGCGCCGGCTCTCACTGGCGCTCTGATTGTGTCCTCGGGCGATAGGACCCTTGCTATCCTGAGTATCTGCGTCATCGCATGGATACTGTGCTTTCTCTTTTATCTTGGAGCACTTTTTACCATTGAGCGAGACGCAAATGCATTGCGCGTCCAAATGGCGGAACGCGCGAAGGCGATGTAGCTGGGACACCCCCGGCCCCGTATGCCAGGACAGGTGTGCGCTCGGGGTACGGCATTGGCAATTCGACTTACTTTTTGGTTCATTTGGCGGGTAAATGGGGAGTAACCGGAATGGTATAATTTTTGGGCTTATTGCTTGCCGCAATGACTCGGCACTACGAAAATTCCCCACAACTGTGGTCTTTATTTGAAGGAGAACGATATGTCTGGTCATTCCAAATGGTCAACTATTAAACGTAAAAAGGGCGCGGCAGATGCCAAGCGCGGTGCCATCTTTACACGTCTGGCACGCGAAATTGTGATCGCAGCGCGGGAGGGCGGCGGTGATCCCGAAGCCAACTTCCGCTTGCGGCTGGCGGTGGATAAAGCCCGCGCCGAGAATATGCCGAAGGACAACATCGAGCGCGCCATCCGGCGCGGTTCCGGGGAAGATAAGGACGCGGCGGCGTTCGAGCAGATCACGTATGAGGGGTATGCCCCGCATGGTGTGGCGGTGATGGTCGAGGCGGTTACCGACAACCGCAACCGCACGGTTTCAGACTTGCGCCATGTCTTCACCAAAGCCGGCGGCAATATGGCTGAGCCCGGTGCGGTGGGCTGGCAGTTCGACCGTATTGCCTATTTTTCGTTTGAGTCGAGCGCGCTGGATTTTGACAAATCGTTTGAGTTGGGCATCGAAGCTGGCGCCAACGATGTGGTGGAAGAGGATGGGCATATTGAAATTACAGGTCCAGTGGAGTCATTCAAGGAAATTGCTACTCGTTTGCACCAAGCGGGCGTCCAGGCGGAAGAAGCAGGATTGCGCATGAGCCCGAAACAGGAAGTGGAGCTGAGCGCGGAAGCTACCGTCCAGGTGCTCAGGGCAATTGAAGCTATCGAAGACTTGGATGATGTACAGAACGTCTACTACAACCTGAAAGTTTCAGATGAAGCTCTGGCAGCGCTCGAAGGTGCTTAACCAGACACAAAGGGCACGAAGAACACAAAGAAAAACCTTTGTGACCGTTGTGTCTAAGACATTATGACTCTCGCGTTAGGGATTGATCCTGGCACTGCCACGACCGGTTATGGACTCGTCCGCATCGAGCCAGACGGCAGCTTAGTTGCCGTTACTTATGGCGTGATCCTAACTCCCAAGGAAGCGACTGCTTCTGCGCGGCTGGTCATACTTTACGATGCGTTACAGTATCTTCTCAATGAATATCATCCAGAGATTGCTGCCGTCGAAAAATTATTTTTCTCTCGAAATGTGACAACTGCCCTTGCAGTGGGACAGGCACGCGGTGTAGTTATGTTATGTCTGGAACAATCCGGGATCGAAGCATTTGAATATACCCCCAATGAAGTCAAGCAAGCTGTCGCCGGCTATGGCAGCGCGCAAAAGAAACAGGTGCAGGAAATGGTGAAAGCCTTGCTTACGCTAGACAGCATCCCGAAGCCTGACGACGCCGCCGACGCGCTGGCAATCGCCATTACCCACTTAAGTACAAAAAGATACGATTAAAGACAAAGGTCACAAAGGGTTAAAATACGGTCATGATCGCAACGCTCCGCGGTGAAATTGCACAGGTCGAAGAAAATGCCCTTGTCGTCGAAGTGGGCGGGGTGGGGCTGCGTGTCTTTGTCCCGAATCCATTGCGGACGCGGGTGAAGGCAGGGGAAGCCCTTCAGCTTTACACGCATCTAGTCGTTCGTGAAGACGCATTGACTCTCTATGGCTTTGAATCGCAAGCTGAGCGAGAGTTGTTCAACATTCTCCTTGGTGTGGACGGTGTAGGTCCGAAGGCGGCATTATCCGTCCTTTCTACACTGACCCTGGATGCCATCCAGCGCGCGATCTTTGCAGAGGAGACCGAAATCCTGAACCGCGTCCCTGGTATTGGTAAGAAGACTGCCCAGAAGATGGCGATCCACCTGAAGGACAAGCTCAAGCCAACGGACGCGCTCGCCTCGGTCGCGGCGATGACCGACCGGGACAGCGAAGTCCTCGCGGCCTTGACCGCCCTAGGGTATTCGGTGGTCGAGGCGCAAGCAGCGATCCAGGCATTGCCCAAGGACGCGCCCGAGGATACCGAGGAACGCCTGAGGATGGCGCTGCAGTATTTTCAATAACACGGAGACTTAAGGTTTCCTTACGAAAAAGTAGTAGTTCTTAGAGACCATTTATGCGCAAATCATAAACTCAGCTTGCAGAAAAACCCTTAGGTCTTTGTACAGTTTGCAATGGATGATTCCGAACTATTAACAAAATATGAGCCGGTCCTGCGTTTTGCCAAGAGCGAACGGTTCTTTCCCATGGCTGTAGAGCCTTATCTCGAAAGATGCACGATCTTCCCCAGCGGACCGCAGGGGGTGGTAGGTTTGTTGTCCCATCCACAGGAGCCGCTGGTCACGCGCATCGGGAAGCTTGAAAGTGGGGAATATTACTTGCGTTTCGTCAATGATCCATTGATCGATTCAGACGTCTGGGTATGGTGGGGAGGCTCTTCCATTCTGGGGAGTGTTGCGGCGTGGTTCGCCACGGGCTGGGATGGCGTGGGGATCGTAGCCATCCTAGCTCTGCTGGCTGCCTTCATCATTTATATCCAGGCATCGCCGATTCGCTTGCGTTTCTTTCCCGCCGCGCTGGCTGCGCTGTTCTTTTTTGCTCTAGAAGCGGCTCCCATCTGGTTTTTTCTTAAACCTCACTCTTTCATTAGCGTCCAGGTCGAATATCTCGTACTCTTGCCCATTTATTTGTTTGTTCTTTTCTATCTTTCCGTGCGGACGATGAAGTTTATCTTTGACAATATCATCCCGCAGGGGCCGGGCGTGCTTATGGATATGTTCTCGAAAGCCACAGAGACCGTTGCGCGCAAATCGTTTTTTCAATATGCAGAAATTCTGGAGCGCGAACCAACCCCGGTCTATTACGGACGCGTGACCCGCTGGCAGGATGTAGAAGGAAACCAGTGGCATAGCCTGCAATATCATTTCTTTTATGCGTTCAACGACTGGCGGCTGGCGGCGAACGGCATCAACCATCATGAAGGCGATTGGGAAATGGTCGCGGTCTATTTGAAGAATGACCAGCCCTATTCCCTGCTGCTTTCCCAGCACGGCGCCGGCGCCATGGAATTATGGCAGGACGTCCGTTGTGTGAAGGACAAAGACGGCAAAGAGACAACCCATCCACTGATCTATGTGGCGCTGGGGTCGCATGCGAACTACAGCAGGCCGCAAGTGATTCGTTCGGCAAGCCTGTTTCATGAGGGATTGTTTCAACGCTTCATCTACTGGGTGGACGGCTTGATCCATTTTCTATTTATGCTGTTCAACCCGAGTGAAAAGGAACGCCAGATCGCACTACGGGAGCTGGCGACACACCCTGCCACAGCCTTCACCGAAGAGACCTTTGAAAAATTACGGGACGAAAAGGACCATTATCTGGTCAGTCTGCCGCTCGAGATCGCGACGGGGGACGGGTTCCGCATTGGCTATGAAGGAGACCCCAAACGCGAGAAAATCGGTATTTCGAGCAGTTATATCAAGCGGGTTATGTCCAACCGGAAAGTGGTCCATCCCAAGTCGCGCGAATGGAAACAGGTTCTTCTGGATCCCGAGCCGGAATGGGTAAACTATAAGGGTCTGTGGGGCGTTAAGAGTCTGCTGAAGGACGAGTCCGGCCCGCCTGGACCGAAGTGGGATCGCCCCGACAAGCTGTTCGCGGTCTACCCGCGCAAGCGCTGGGAAAAGTCGCTGGAATGGCTGACGGAGTTGGAAAGTATTTTGATGTCGAGAAAGCGGAGTAAAACATAATTTTCTCCATTACATTTTGATTGAAGTACAACCATAGACCGAAAGTGGGTTGACAAAAAATAGGGGGGGGGGCTATAAAATAGTTGTATATTCAAGCTATCAGGCTTTGTAAAAATAGGAGGTTATATCAATGCCATCCTCTGAAATTACAGTTCTCGTTGCCGATGACCATCCTTTGGCGCTGGAAGGCGTTCGTTCGATCCTAGAAAAAGCGCCAGACATCAAGATTGTTGGGGAAGTGCAGGATGGGAGTGAAATCAAAGCATTGGTTACAAAACTCCGCCCCAATATTCTATTATTGGACTTGAAAATGCCGAATCACTCTCCTGTGGAGCTGGAGAAATGGGTGCGAGAAAATCATCCTGAAACCATCACGCTCGTTTTGACATCACATGATCGCGATGCTTATCTGGCTGGCATGATGGATGCAGGTGCAGCAGGCTATCTTGATAAAAAACTCAAGGGCAATGATTTGATTGCTGCCATTCGTCGAGCGGCGCGTGGAGAATTTCTTTTTGATAAAGAGCAAATCGAACGAGCGCGAAAATGGAGAGAGGGAGTAACTGCGAAGTGGGATAGCTTATCTGATCGTGAACGTGAGGTGTTGCAGCTCTTATCAGAAGGGCATGATAACCACGCAATTGCCGCCTCTTTGGGAATCTCGATTAATACGGTTGAAAAGCATTTGAAAAATATTTACCAGAAACTGGGGATGAGTTCCAGATCTGAGGCGATTCACTGGTGGGTGGAAAAAGGTGCGGATTTCCGTAATTGAGATAGAACCTCAAAAGTGCCATAATCATTTTGTGAAATATATTTAATAAGGAGGTGATTATGGTTGAATGTTAGTCTATAAGGTATTGGGAGTTATGCTATCACGAAAAGGAGACAACTCATGTTGAAAAAGGCCATCGCTCACGCTATACGATCATCACAGCGTTTTATAGTTTATACATCCCTGATAATTGCTATTGTGTTACCCGTTGGGATCCAAAATTCTTCCGGCGCACAAGCACCACGTTGGGAAACGTACTCAGATCAGCGGTTTGGCTTCAAAATCCAATACCCAAATGGATGGTATATTTTTCCCCGCGACGACTCAGAATCACAATACGGTGCGACTCTTAGCTTCAGCAATATCCCATTTCCTGAAGGAGAGGAGCAAATTTCAGGTGATATTGAACTGGTAGTCGTAACAATTGGTTTCTACCTCGCCGAGATTCAACTCGGTGAATCTATTGATCGGTGGGCAATAAAATACGAAGGAAAGGCGCATATTGACGACCCAACCGACATAAGTATTACCGAGAATTTTTCGGTACCTGTTTCACGCAGGAACGGCTGGAGACTCGGAGGAAATGCTAGTTTAGGCAATTTCCATGTTGTAATGATTCCCGTAGAAAAGGTTGTTTGGTTTGTTTGGAGTAATGCTGATGGGGCTAACTTGGGAATTTATAATCGTATAGTGGCTTCTTTTGATATTGGCAACAGAGCTCCCAAATCTCTTAAGGACGTTTATGGTGAAGATTTCCAGCCAATGTCCCTTTTGCCATTGGATCAGCCACCTAAGTTGGCGTCTGGAGGACACATGGCTGCGCCGATGCAAGGGTCAGATCCGGTTGGCTATCGGTTACCTTTCACAGGTCAAAAAACGATCACCCAGGGACCAGGTTGTGGAGGGACCCATGTAGGGCGATCCTCTGAGGCTATCGATTATTCAATGACAACCGGAACTGCAGTCAAGGCTACATACGGAGGTGTCACTGCATTTGCCGGCTGGAATAATCAAGGATTTGGCAACTTAGTTCAGATTGACCATAGTCCTTCGCCAGTAAAACGTTCTTACTATGCACATCTTCAAAGTATGTTTGTTAGTCCAGGTACTTCGGTTAGCAAGGGGCAACATATAGCCAATTCAGACAACACAGGTAACTCAACCGGACCTCATTTGCACTTTGAAGTGCGGGTTGTGAGTACAAACTACTCCGTTTGGATTCGTACTCTGCCCACGACAGTCTGGTACTCTGGGAATGCAAATTCTCCATGCACCGGGAGTGGCAACGACCCTGATGGGTATGCAACCGGACCATAATCGTCCATCTGAACTACCTCCTTTCCTGATCCAAGCTTTATTGAAAGAACGTGGTTTATGCTGCTCTGAGCAATAGAATATTTGCAGTATTGAAAGAATAGATTTAGACTCGCACAAGCGTATCATTGTAATAATACGCTTGTGCGAAGAAAGTTACCGACCTATACGTGTTCACATTTAATAGTAGACATTTTTTCACACTAGTTCGTTTTCAAGCCGCTCTTCTCTTAACACTATTCACCTTAGGTTGTATACCTCAAACGTTTCCATCAACGCCAACGGATTCTGTTGTCTCGACCGTGACACACTCGAATCTAGAAACTCCAACGAGTACTGTATCAGCAGTAGCAACAGGAACGACGTTGCCGGGACTCATTGAGGCTGCACAGATCGTGATTAATGCAATTGAGACAACTCAACCAGACCTACTCCGTTCAATTATTGGTGATAAAGGCGTAGCTGTAGTTGGCTTTGGTCAAGGAGTGAATTTCAAAGGCATCAACAACTCGGATGAGATTGTGTCAGCTTTTGCTGATGTACTTCCTCAGTCCACTCAAATTTGCGAAGCGTTTGCTCCACAGTTTGGAACATTGCCAGATAAAGCTATCCTTGTTTATCGAGGAATAAAATTTGATTGGAGTAAGTTTGGATTAAGCGAATCCAGTTCTGATGACAGCATGACCCTTCAGCTTTTCAAGTTGCCCGAAGGTTGGCGTTTGGTGTACATAACTCCCTTTAATTCCGAATGGGTTCCACAACTTGGCCCTCTTCAGGAATGTCCTTGAACTTCTCATTTTAAGAAGGTAGTTGCTATCTTTCCCACCTTGCATACACTGCCTGTGAAAGCAGCCGCCCCGCGCTTTGCTCGCGTGTGACCAGCTCTCCCATTTCGATTCTTCCCCCAAATCCATCCATCATATCGTCCATTGCCTGCGCCACATGGATGGCAGATGCGAGATTTCGTTGTGTGGAAAAAGGTACGGATTTCCGTACTGGAAATAAAACATGAAGAGGAACATAATCACCTTGTAAAATATTTTACAAGGAGGTGCCATAGGGAATTAAGTAACGTAGATTTTCAATTTCACAAAACTATGCAATACATATCTACAGGAAGATAAAAATGAGGAAACGAGACTGAATTGGGTCAATCATTGGTGGGCTTGGTTTGATCAGCATAGCCTTTGGTCTACTAAATAAATTAACAGCTTTGCCAACCAGAGCTGCAGTATTTCTCATCAACTAAGGAGAAAAAATGAAGGTAAACAAAAAAGTTACACTTCTAGTTATTGCGATTGTCGCAGCCGTAGCAATTCTATCCAGCCAAAGCTCAATGCTAATAGCAGGCGCCCAAAAGAGCAAGCTAGAAGATATATTAAATCTTAATCCAAGCGCCCCGCAGGCAAGCGCAGAAGCACAAACTGACTTCAGCAATTCAAAAAAGATTGACAAAAAACAAGCCGACCAAAATGTTGATGCGATCGCCAAAGTTAAACAATTGATTAGTAAAGCTGAAAAAGAATACTTAACTGAAGGCTGGTTGCACATGTCTTCAAGCACCAAAGCATTCTCTACCGCACAACAAACTTTTCCAGACGGTTCACCAATCCCGACTGAGTGGACAAATGAAAGTTGGATATTGTTGGATAAGCATGGTGACGCGATTAAAGCTGTCACCGTCCAGGATACAGGCGACCCAAACCTTATGCAAATCAGCGTCTATGAAAATGGGGCTTGGACAAACATTTCACTGGGAATAACCAGCGAACCGGAGAAATATCACCCTACATTTAGCAGCGGCATTCTGGATACTGCAAGCAATTACAAAGATATCGTGAAATTTTCAACCGAAACCAGTATAGTAAATGGGCAAAATACGTTTGTCTTCACGACTGAGGAAAATCTAAACATGCCAGTGAGTGATGGAAATAATAAGCAAATTTACGGAAATGTTGTTAAGTACTATTTTGAAGAATCATCCGGCTTGCTTGTACAGATAGAAAATTACGACATTAACAGCACAGGCACGCTTGAAATTTCGCAGCGTATTTTAACTAATGTTACCGAGAAAATAACTGAGCCGCCCGCCAATATTTTGGCTTATTTCACACAGTAGGAGTCGATCATGAACAGGAAACTAATCTACGTCTTGGTTTTGATTGTGCTGACTCTAACTTTTTCGGTAACAATAGCTTTTGCCGCAACCAAAAGTTACAATGGAGTCACTACAGTTACTTATAACAATCGTATCGTAAATCAAGGAGCTTGTTGCTGAAATGGCGGTTTCAGTGACTCAACAAGCCCTATCCGCTCAATGGATCAGTTTGGCGCAAATGTTCTGACAACTTATCAAACCTGTAATGGTGCTATTGACTACTCAACTTGGGCTTCCGTTAATAACCTAATATATACAAATGTTTCATCAGTAGGGGACGGTATGGCTAGAACAAAAAAGGCTTGCCCTGCAGGCCAAACCAGGAGACTTGTAGATTACGTTCAACATTGGTGGCAAGACTCTCCATACGGTGGTGATGGCGGAACACTCACTACAAGCATCCAAAGCTAATAGGTTGTAGGCCTCTTCTTGAAAAAGATGACCTGCCCAACGACTGCATGCCTTGTTAGGCAGGTTTTGTCAACGTTGACTCCAAACCATCGGGAATTCCTTCATACCAGACAACTGCTCTTTCGTTATTAGCAAGTTGGAAAAAATCACTTTCCAGCTACCATAGTAAAAAGGCGGCCAGTTGGCCGCCTTTTTGTTTTAAAATCAGGTTATTATCTCTCCCACCTCGCATACACCGCCTG
>DASSBC010000022.1:0-11892 GCA_035699125.1 Anaerolineales bacterium | reverse complement strand
CCGTGCATCACTTATATAACGTAAAGAAGCTCGCCTACGAAATCCGCACTGCACCGGATGCGGCTTTCGCCCCCGGCTCGACTGACGATCCCGCCCAGAGGCGTTTATTTACTGGCGGCTCCAATTCCGCGCCAGTTGCGGCATCCTCAAACAATACTAATCTGGACGCGCAGGTGGAGGAGATCGTGCGGAAGGTGCTGTTGGAATTAAGAAAGTAATCGGCCTGAAGAAGCGCAAGTGGCTGTCTCGTCCCACTCAGGGGATGAAGTGCGATTAGAACTCAGACCTCAGAGACGGAATCTTCCGTCTTTGAGCTCCGATATCTAATCGGAAACCATAATTAAAAAGGAGAGTACGACTATGCCCGTAGATGTTTCCATGATTGCTCTTGGGATGGTGGAGACCAAAGGTCTGATCGGCGCGATCGAAGCCGCGGACGCGATGGTCAAAGCCGCCAACGTGACACTGATCGGCAGTGAATATGTTGGCGGCGGATACGTGACCGTGATGGTGCGCGGCGACGTCGGCGCGGTGAAAGCCGCGACGGATGCCGGCGCCGCGGCGGCAAAACGCGTCGGTGAGCTGGCTTCGGTCCATGTCATCCCCCGGCCGCACACCGATGTCGAGATGATCCTGCCGCAGAATTCAAAAGGTTCCTTCGGCGGGCGCGGGAGTAAGTAAGAATGTAACCAGGTACACAAGCGAACACGGAAACGTGTTTACCTGTTTACCTTTTTACGTATCTACCTCCCCCTCATGCCGCGTCAACTGTTCACAGCCGAAGATATACGCCGGCTCTCAGACGAACACACAGAAACTCTCGTGCTGGGATCCGACGATATCATCACACACGAAGCCTCAGACGTCGCTTATGCCCTGGGTGTAAAAGTGATTCGAGAGACAGGATTGGGCGCGCCTCTTAAAAAAGATGCGCCGCCTGCTGTTTCAAACTTGCCGCCGCTCAAAGTTGTCCGTCTGGCAAATGTCCAGGTGGAGCCGTTTCTCGAAGGTAAAGCGACTCCCGGCACCAATGTCTGGCTTAAGGATGTGGTCGTCACCCAGGATCGCTCCCCGATGGGTGCTGGCTATATGTCGCTCGACAAAGGCGAGATGCAATGGACTCTGACCTATGACGAGATCGATATCGTGCTGGAAGGCGAGCTGGTGATCACGCGCGGCAGTGAGCAGGTGTGCGGAAAAACGGGAGACGTGATCTATATCCCTAAAGGATCGAGCATCACCTTTGGCACGCCGAACTGGACGCGTTTTGTGTATGTGGTCTTCCCTGTGAACTGGAACGAGAAATGAGCTTGTGAATCCGAATCTATCTGAACTCCTCGCGCAAACGGATCGCGTCATGTCCGGATTAAATGGAATGCACGTGAATGTTGAGTCGACACAGCGTCCTGGGAACCCGGTTCATGTTGGCGTGGATCTGGGCACTGCTTATACCGTGCTGATTGTCCTCGATGAAAACCATCAACCGATTGCCGGCACCTATCAGTTCGCTCAAATTGTGCGCGATGGCTTGGTGGTGGATTTTGTCGGTGCGGTGGACCTCCTGCGCCGGATGAAATCGCAGGTGGAGGAAAAGCTCGGGTTCGCACTCACCTCCGCCGCGAGTGCATACCCTCCGGGCGTGCCTCAAGCAGAGGTGCGGGCGACAGCAAATGTGCTCTTCGGTGCCGGGCTGGACTGTACAGGTCTCATTGACGAGCCGAGCGCCGCAAACAACGTCCTCCAGATCCAGGATGGTGCCATTGTAGACGTTGGCGGCGGAACGACAGGCATTGCAGTCCTGAAAAACGGGAAAGTAGTTTACACTGCCGACGAGCCAACAGGCGGGACGCATTTCTCCCTGGTGATCGCCGGTTCGACGGGATCTACGTTCGAGGAAGCCGAGGCGCTGAAGAAGGATCCAAAAGAACAGACCCGCCTCTTTCCCGTGATCCGTCCGGTGATGGAAAAAGTGGGCACGATCGTCCGGCGGCATATTGCCGGGCACAAGGTTGATAAAATTTATTTGGTTGGCGGCACGTGTGCTTATCCCGGGATGAGTCAGGTAATCCAGGAAGTAACTGGCATCGAAACTGTCCTGCCGGGAAACCCGCTGTTCATCACGCCGCTTGGGATCGCGATGAATAATTAATTGTCAAATGTCGTTACGGGCTTGCAGGACGTGGTAATCTCATGACAGAGAACTGGAGATTGCTTCGGACGTCTGAAGCAATCTCGCAATGACAAACCTATTGGAGCATTATGGCTAATCAATTTTCATTACGTGTATATTCGTATCTGGACCGCATGCAGCCGCAATATGCGGCATTCGTCGGCACGATCACACAGGGGGATCTTCCTACCGAAGGCATGGCATCGCTTTACGTGGAAGTGGCGCCGGGCAATGAAGTCTTTCGCCTGGTGGATATTGCCGTCAAATCCACCGAAGCCAAACCGGGTGCGCAGCTCGTCGAGCGCGAATTTGGGATGTTTGAGGTCCACTCCCGGACTCAAGCAGAAGTGCTGGAAGCCGGCCGGATCGTTTTGGATCGCCTTGGACTCAACATCGCCGAACGCATCAAGCCGTTCATTGCCTCCGTGCAGATCATTACGAATGTCGATCCCTACCAGGCGCAGTTGCTCAATCGCTTCCGGCGCGGCTCGATGCTCGTCCCCGGCGAGACCATGCTGGTGCTGGAGTGTGCGCCCGCCGCGTACATCAACTACGCCTGCAACGAAGCCGAAAAGGGTGCGAATATTAAGATCCTGCATGTTTCTTCCGTAGGTCGCTTCGGGCGCATGTGGCTTTCCGGCTCGGAAGCGGAAATCCTCACCGCCCGCAACGCAGCCGTCAAAGCGCTGGAAGGAGTCGAAGGCAGACCAGAGAAGTAAACGTCAAGGAAGTGCCTATGGCTAAAATCTTTTACACCGAACGGGACATTGACGACCTGCACGCGCGCGGCGTCGAGAGCATCGATGTCAACGATAATATCGTGCTGACAGACCTTGCCGTCGAGCGCGCCATGAAGCATGGGATCAAGATCAATCGCCGTGAGCTGTCTTCGCCACAGGCGAGTTACAGCCCCTCGGTCAATACGTATGCCGCGTATCCGAGGGAAGCGCCGCGCGAGAGCCTCTCGGATGTCGAGCTCAAGCAGAAGATCAAAGCCGCCGTCCTTGCAAGACTGAACGGACAGGTCGATGAAAAATTGCTCGATGCGGTCATTACGCGGGTCCTTGGCGGAATGAAATAGGTTTGATTCGGGTGACGGGGGCGGCATCACACTACAAATTTATTTGTTTTTCGTTATACTGTCTGTATGGATTTATCAGCAGCCATCCATTTGTTAGGTGACATCCTGGGGGAAGTGATCAGCGAGCTGGAATCGCCAGAAGTCTTTGCAACCGAAGAACGCATTCGTGCCGCGGCAAAAGAACGCCGGGCTGGGAATAATGAGGCGGCAAAACAACTGGAGTCCCGGGTCGAAGCGCTGGAGCTGGATGCTGCGCGGGCAGTCTCTGCCGCGTTCACCGCTTATTTTGACCTGGTCAATTTGGCGGAGGAATACGAACGCGTCCAACAGCTGCGCGAGCGCGAGAGTATGCTTTCGCCGGAACCGCTCAATGAGTCGGTGGGAGATGCCGTTGCCTCGCTTAAAAAAGAGGGCGTCACGAAGCAGCAGATGCAAACGTTGCTCGACCGGCTTTTCATAGAACTTGTGCTGACGGCCCATCCTACCGAGGCTCGACGCAGAACCGTGACGTCCAAAATCCAGCGGGTGGCGCGTTTGCTGGAAGATATTACCCGAGAGGATTTTACGCCGCGCGAACGAGAGAGAGCCCGCTCTGCCATCCATGCCGAGATTGCGAGCCTGTGGCTCACCGATCGCGATCGCACCGTCCAGCCTGCTGTCACAGATGAGGTGCGCACTGGCTTGTATTTTGTGGAGAACGTCTTCTGGGACGCCGTACCGACTCTCTATGAAGACCTGGAGCGCGCCCTTGCCCTGCATTATCCGGAGGTCCGTGCGCCCTCCGCGTGGCTGCGGCTCGCCTCCTGGATGGGGGGGGACCGGGATGGCAACCCTAACGTAACTCACGTCGTCACGGCGGAAACGCTGCGCCTGCACCGCGGGCTGGCTGTCGAGAAGCACCGTCGGACCCTGCAGGAGTTGTCGCGCAAGCTCAGCGTCAGTGCACGCCGGCTTTCCCCTTCCCCGGACATTCTGGAGTGGATCGAGGCGCGCCGTCCGCTGCCGGAGCACGTCCGCTACATCGAGGAGCGCTATCCTGCGGAACCGTACCGACTTGCCCTTTCCATCCTGGCGAGTGACCTGGCTGACGCCTCCCGCGATGACATGACCGCCCGCCTTCTGGAGCGCACTCCGCACCAGGCGCGCATTCGTTTGCCGCAGCTCCTGGCACCGCTGGATTTGCTCGCTGCGGACCTGCCTGCCGTCCTCCAGGAGGATGACATTGAAACGGCCCGCCGTCAACTCCATATCTTTGGATTGCACTCCATGCGGCTGGACCTGCGCGAAGACTCCAGCCGCCTCAACAGCACGCTGGATGAAACACTACGTGCCCTAAACATGACTCCCAGCTTTGCAGAGATGCCGGAACAGGACCGCCTAACGCTGCTCACGGAACTGCTCCGCTCGGACCTGCCAGACCTTTCCGAAGAGCCTGGCATCACGGCGGCTACGGCAGAGACCTGGTCGCTCTTCCAACTCATCCGGCGCGTGCGGGACGTGTATGGGAAGGAATTGCTGGGACCCTTCGTGATCTCTATGTGTCGATCCGCGGCGGATGTGCTCAGTGTCTTGCTGCTGGCGCGCTGGATGAAATGCGACGAAGGATTGCAAATCGTTCCCCTCTTCGAAACGATTGAAGACCTGCGCGCCGCGCCGTCCATTTTTGAAAGCCTGCTGGACCTGCCAGTCTATCGAGAACATCTCACCACGTGTCACGATGAGCAAATGATCATGATCGGCTATTCCGACAGCAACAAGGATGGCGGATATGTCATGTCGAACTGGGCGTTGTATCAGGGGCAGGAGAACATCACAAAGGTTGCCCAAAAACATAACATCCTGTTGACCCTCTTCCACGGGCGCGGCGGCACGATTGCACGCGGGGGCGGACCCGCCAATCGAGGGATCCGCGCCCAGCCGCCGGGGAGCGTCAACGGCCGTTTCCGCCTGACCGAACAGGGGGAGGTGATCGCCGCCCGCTACTCCAACCTGGCGCTGGCGCACCGTCACCTGGAGCAGCTGGTCCATGCTGTCCTGGTAGCCTCCTCGCCGGCACGGGCAAACACGGATGTTCCCACCGCGTGGCGCCTCGCCATGGATCAAATGTCGGCTACGGCACATAAGATGTATCGCGGTCTTGTGTATGAGAATCCACGCTTCATTGAGTTCTGGCAGACGGCAACTCCTCTCGATGAGATCAAACGCCTGCATATCGGCTCCCGTCCAGCGGCGCGCGGCAAGAGTAGTGAAGTGACGAAGATTCGCGCCATCCCCTGGGTCTTTTCCTGGATGCAGAGCCGCTTTAACCTCCCGGGGTGGTTCGGGTTTGGCTCCGCGCTTTCCGCCGCAAACGACAAGACGCTACTGCGTGAAATGTACGAAGGCTGGCCCCTGTTTCGGACCATGCTGAACAACACCGAGATGTCTTTGCTGAAGGCAGATATGGGGATTGCTTCTCTGTATGTGGACCTGGTCCCGGATCGAGAGCTGGGCAGAGAAATGTTCCGTACGATACGAGAGGAATACGACAGGACCCGTGAGGTTGTATTAGCCAGTAGCGGTCACGCGGACCTGCTGGAGGAAGAGCCCGTCACTCAGAATGCTGTCCAGCTGCGCAACCCCTATGTGGACCCGCTAAATTATATTCAGGTGGAAATGCTGCGCCGCATCCGGGCATTGCCCGATCCGGAGAGTGAAGAGGCACAAGCCATCCGCGAGGTGATCACGATTACGATCAATGGCATCGCCGCCGGGTTGAGAAATACCGGCTAACGATTGCGAACTGGATTTAGGTTCGAAGGGAGGACGAAAGCCCTACTCTGGGAAGATGACCTCAAATGATTTCCACAAGCCGATCAGCCCGGCAATGGTCATTCCGAAGCCTGTAATCAACCCGATCATCTGATAGGAATTGGTTTGCAGGCTCAACACCTGGCTAAGCACGTCCTTCTGCAGGAATGCCAGGACCAATTGCAGATTGAACCCCAACAGTCCAATTCCTAAGATAAGCGTTCCGATGCTTACAAAAAGCAACCAGGGAGTCTGGTGCGTTCGATTGGCAAGCATGCGTTTCCGGCGTGCTTCGATGAGGGTGATCAAACGCTCTGCATCCTTCGAGTGAAATCCCCCTCGTTCACAGACCTTTCGTACAATGTCTTTGCGGTCGCGGTGCTTCGATAATTCTTTGACGATGAAGGCGGTAAGTTCTTCGTTCATGGCTGCTATGCTCCTTGATGGTTTCGCGGGGCGAATTATAAACCCGGAAATAACGCTGTTGGGCATGTCACTAAAGTGCCAGGGAATTGTAAGGGAAGGTGTTCATGGGGTAAGCTGATATACTCGGCGTCATCGAAATCCAGTTCGAGTGAAATGAGAATCGTATGAGCAAGTTGCCAACCGGCACTGTTACGTTTCTGTTTACAGATATCGAAGGCAGCACGCAGCTTTGGGAGAAACACCCCGAGGCGATGAAGGAAGCACTGGCGCAGCACGATGCGCTTCTACGCGAAGCCATTGAGGCAAACGGGGGACAAGTCATCAAGACTACCGGCGATGGTATGCACAGTGTTTTTGAAAAAGCGATCGATACCGTCCACGCCGCTCTCGCAGCGCAGCGCGCCCTCAAAGACCCGGTTTGTGGACTCCCTCTCAGAGTCCGCATGGGCCTGCATACCGGGGAAGCAGAGCTGCGTGCCAGCGATTATTACGGGCAAGCCCTCAACCGCGCCGCACGGATTATGGCATGCGGGCACGGCGGACAGGTGCTGCTCTCCTCGGTCACGGCGGAGCTGGCGCGTGAACATTTACCTGTTGAGGTGTCATTGCTCGATCTCGGTGAACATCGCCTGCGCGACCTGGTCCGCCCGGAACATCTTTTTCAAATACTTGCGCCCGGTTTGCAAAGTGAGTTCCCCGCTCTTAAAACGCGCAACGCCTTCCCGAACAACCTGCCTCCGCCGCTGACCAGCTTTATCGGTCGGGAGCGCGAGCTGCAGGAAGCAAAGCGATTGCTTGCCTCCGCTCGCCTGCTGACGCTGATCGGACCGGGCGGCACAGGCAAGACGCGACTTTCGCTCCAGCTTGCTACAGACCAGGTATCGGAATTCAAAGACGGTGCATGGCTTGTGGAGCTGGCTGCGCTGAGCGACCCTGCATTTATCCTGTCCGCGATCGCCTCGGTGCTGGAATTGCATGAAGTGTCGGGCGTCCCGCTGTTGAGCATTGTCATCGACTATTTGCGCGCGAAACAACTCCTGCTGGTCCTGGACAATTGCGAGCATCTGGTGGAAGCCAGCGCGCAGATTGCCGATCAAATCCTGCATGCCTGCCCGCAGCTGAAGATCATCGCCTCCAGCCGCGAAGCGTTAGGGATCGATGGGGAAACGGTCTACCGCGTGCCCTCTTTGTCGCTGCCAGATTCGACATCCCAACCTTTGATGGAGTACGAGTCTACGCGATTGTTTATCGACCGCGCCGCCAAAGCCGAGCCGCGTTTCCATCTGACGGACCAAAACGCTGCCTCCATCGTCCAGATCTGCCAGCGGCTGGACGGCATCCCCCTGGCGATCGAGCTGGCAGCGGCGCGCGTCAAGTTGTTTACCCCCGAACAGATCGCCGAGCGCCTCGACGACCGCTTCAAGCTGCTGACGGGCGGCAGCCGGACTGCCCTGCCGCGCCAGCAGACTCTGCGGGCGTTGATCGATTGGAGCTACCAATCTCTCAACGAGGCCGAGCAGCGAGCACTGCGCCGGTTGTCTGTCTGTTCAGGCGGCTGGACGTTTGAAGCCGCCGAGGCAGTGGCGGGCGAGTCGGATGCAATGGACGGATTGCTGGGGCTGGTCAATAAATCGCTGGTGAACGTGGAGGAGCAGGATGGCGAGTCCCGGTATCGCTTTCTGGAGACCATCCGCCAGTACGCCATGGAAAAGCTGCTTGAGTCGGGGGAAGCTATCGAGATTCGAGATCGTCATTTGGACTTCTTTTTGCACAGTATGAAACAGGCGCCGCAGCGCGAACAGAAAATATTTGGCGCCCTGCCAGACGACACAGAATGGCTGGATCGCATGGAGCGGGAACATGGCAACGTACGCGCCGCGCTGGAATGGTCCGCCTCGAATCATCCCGAAAAAGCTTTACGGTTGGTCTATACCGTGGGCAACTTCTGGGTGGCACGGGACTATAACCTCGAAGCGCGCCGCTGGTGCCAGGCGGTGCTGGAGCGCGGTAACCTGCTGCCAGGCATGGAAGAGGAGCGAGCAAAAGTGTACGGCGTCCTGGGGTGGAGCTCGATCGGTATCGGCGATCATAAGACAGGCCGTGACGCCGCCGAAACGGGGATCGCTCTCGCAAGAAAAGTCAACGATGCGCAAACGATCGGACGGTTACTTGGGTTGGTCACCCTGGCATGCATCTTCCTGGGCGATTTCCCTGCGGCGGAACAGGCGCTGGCGGAAGCGGAAGTCCTCGCGCGTGAGCACGGTTTCGTGGAGCAGCTTGCCACCGTGCTTACGACCCGTGCGCAATTGGCATTTTCCGGATACCGGGATATCGCACAGGCAAAGGCGTATCTGGAGGAGGCGCTTTCGCTGGCGCCCACGATCCAAAATCAATGGGCTATGGCAATGTCTCTGTTTGGGATGGGGCGGGTTGCCGGTATCATGGGAGATCTAAATACGGCGCGCACAAAATTCCTCGAGAGCGCCGGTCTTGCAAACAAGATGGGGAACAAACGCCAGATGTATTCCTGTTACAGCGAGCTGGCGCACGTGCTCCGTGAAAATGGAGAAGTGGATGAACCCTTGTCCATCTACCGGGACCTCCTGCCGAAATGGAGAGACCTCGGTCACCGCGCTGCGGTCGCCCACGAGCTGGAGTGTATTGCCTACATTCTCTCAAAGAAGGACCAGACTCGTCGCGCCGTCACGCTCCTCGGCGCTGCGGACCAATTGCGGAAGCTGATCGCATCCACGGCAACGCCTATCGAATTGGCTGAGTATGAAAAGGAACTATCAGCCTTACGTGAGAAGATCGCCGCGGATGAATTTAGGAAAGCATGGGAACAAGGCCAAGGCTTAACGATGGAGGAAGCGATTGCATTGGCTGTTGAAAATGCGAATCCCAATCAGAACTATAAACTAGCTTTGTAAGCACGATTTAGTAGTTTGACAACCATATAATCGGTTTGAAAATGACCATAAAATGTTCTACTTACAATTGTCTGACAACTATAAGAAAAACATGACCTAATGGTGATTGAGGGACCTTTGATACTACTGTAAAATAAAGCACATTCTAGCTCGTATTACACCTTTTCTTTAATGTTTCGTCTGGGGGACATCAGTGCTATTGCTTACTTGATCTTCACTCAAGTGAGTAAACAAATCCAAGATCAACCAACCTACCGAGTTTTTAGTCCGCGCGGCTATGCTTTTAGTGAATTCACGCGCCACTCAGGAGAAAATATGAACCGAATCAAACGCTTACTTACACTTGCCATATGTATGATATTCTTGGTGAGCGGGCTGGGAGGTTTGACGCCCGGGTTTGGGTCAGTCTCGGCACAGACCAGCGACCCAGTTTTTGTGGGGGCAGGTGATATCGCAGTCTGCAGCCGAACGCAGGATGAAGCGACCGCAAATCTTCTCGACACGATCCCCGGCACTGTTTTCACCTTAGGTGACAACGCTTACTCAGATGGCACATTGACCCAGTTCAATGACTGCTACGGGCCAAGCTGGGGACGACACAAAAGCCGGACCAGACCTGTGCCGGGCAACCATGACTATCATGTTTCCGGCGCAGCAGGTTACTTCGATTACTTTGGTTCAGCGGCTGGCGATAGATCGAAGGGATACTACTCCTATGATCTGGGAGAGTGGCATATTATTGCCCTCAACAGTGAGATCGCACAGGGTGCTGGATCGGCTCAGGAACAATGGCTCCGGGCAGACCTGGCGGCAAATCCAAACGTTTGTACCCTAGCTTACTGGCACAAACCGCGCTTTAGCTCTGGTCAACATGGCAACAACACTGCTTCCCAAGCCCTTTGGCAGGCGCTCTATGAGCACAAGGCAGATGTGGTATTGAACGGGCATGACCATACCTATGAACGCTTTGCGCCGCAAAACCCAAGCGGACAGGCTGACCCTAATGGCATCCGGGAGTTTGTGGTGGGCACAGGAGGAGTAGCCCTATATTCGTTCCCCACCATTCAACCCAACAGTGAGATGCGAAATAATATCGCCAATGGAGTGCTGAAGCTAACCTTGCACGCAACCAGCTACGATTGGCAATTTGTGCCAATCGCGGGACAGACATTCACCGATTCGGGCGCTGCCAATTGTGTTGGTGACGCAGCAGTTCCGACAGCCACGCGCACACCACCTTCTGGCCCCACGCCCACACGCACGCCAACTCCTATATCTACCACTACCTTGCACATTGGCGATTTGGATGCAAGCAGCGCTCGTCAGGGCAATAGATGGAATGCTACCGTGACCGTTATGGTACATGATGCCAGTCATAACCCGGTCGCCAATGCGACTGTCTCTGGAACCTGGAGCAATGGAGCTACGGGTACAAGCTCCTGTACAACGGGCAGTAATGGCCAGTGTACTCTCACCAAAACTGGAATCCGTAATGGAAAGAGCAGAGTAACTTTTACTGTGAGCAGCGTTACTCGCACCAACTTTATCTACGCCTCTTCCGGCAATCACGACCCGGACGGCAGTAGCACAGGCACCAGGATCGTTATTAGGAAGCCATGAGGTACTGGAGCAGATAATTTGTCAAACTTTGATTCCGTGCCCTTGTAATACCATACCTGCGCGCTGACCTCGAGCGGCGGCGTTAAGTGTTGGGGGTCGAATAGCGATGGCCAACTGGGAGATGGCACAACCACGGGTCGAACCACACCGGTGGATGTGATCGGGCTGACGAGTGGCGTCATGGCCGTTGTCACCGGGGATTATCACACCTGCGCCCTCACGACGGGCGGCGGGGTCAAATGCTGGGGGACGAACAGCAACGGACAGTTAGGGGACGGCACAACAACCCAGCGGTGTGGTCGGGCTCACCGCAGGCGGCAACCATACTGGCGCCCTGTTAACTACTGGCGGACTGAAATGCTGGGGCAGGAACGGGCAGGGACAGTTGGGCGATGGCACCACGGCGCAGCGCCTCACACCCGTAGATGTAAGCGGCCTGACCAGCGGCGTGTCGTTTGTGGACGCCGGGTACAGGCAAACCTGTGCTTTCACCACCAGCGGCGGCGCAAAGTGCTGGGGACAAAATACCAATGGACAGTTGGGCGATGGGACAACTACCAATCGAACCCCACCCGTGGACGTGAGCGGGTTGACCAGCGGTGTGGCAGGTATCCGCACCGGCAACTTCCATACCTGCGCCAGGCTCACCAGCGGAGCAATAAAGTGCTGGGGCTTGAACGATGATGGTCAGTTGGGCGATGGCACCACCACCCAGCGCCTTACACCTGTAGCCGTGAGCGGGATCACTAGCAACGGGACCTCGATGGCGATGGGCTCTGCTCACTCCTGCACGCGGGTGACCGGGGGCGGCTTGCAGTGCTGGGGCTCCAACAGCCACGGTCAGCTCAGCGATGACACCGTGACTCATTCCACTA
>DASSBC010000021.1:0-17384 GCA_035699125.1 Anaerolineales bacterium | reverse complement strand
GCGTCCCAAACACAAATTTGTGTGAACTCCACGTAGGAGATGGCGCATAACGCCATTTTACGGGCTCGCCGCTCACATCCATTATACAACTCCTGTCAAGCGCGCCGCGCGGTGCGAGAGATATTTGTTTGTTAATGTGCAGAACCTCTTGCCACCAGCCGTTGAGGCTATTCTATAAGTGCCTATGAAAGTGGCAAGCTCATGTAATATCAATCGTTTCGCCTTTCCAATGAAAGGCACGTCGTATATTCTCAATAATGGTTTCGCGCTTATTTTTATCAATACGCTCATGACTGTAAGGAGGTTCCCAACTGCGAATTGATTCCTTCGAAATTGCGATGTTCCTTGGGCGAGCCAGTATCTCAGAATCAATGTAAAGTGTCCGAGGTCCTTCAGTATAGACAAGCCTAGTCATCTCAACTTTGATTGAGAAACCTTCATCGCTTTCAATCACATTTACTCTTGGTATCTTAAACATAGGTGCCTTTTTTTCTGACTTGCCAGCTATGGCAGAAAATGTGGAACAATTGTGGTCACCGCATCATTGACCAGAAGAGCAGGGTATTCAATCGTTCCCCAAATGTTGTTGGGATTAAGTGGCAACTTAAGAATGGCATGAACTGGTCCTGAGGCTCCTGCTGCCCATTCTGCTGATGCGGCTTCAGCAAAAGGTCTCATTACATTGTATCCTGCTGTTTCGAAGATTTGGGTCAATTGCGCTCCTGCCTCGGTCTGACTAAGAGTTACAGCATTCTGTGTCTTTGCCCAAGCTTCTGCTGCAACTTGTGACCCATATCCCGAATGGAAAACTCTTGACAGTTCATCTACCTCCCCTATACACATATCTCCCCCACAAGCAGCGTTCGTCACTTCAACAGTGGTTGTTGTAATGGTAACTGTCTCTGCAGAAACGGTAGTGGCACCAATGGCAGTCATACCTGCACCTGCTAACAAAAGACCACCGCCTACAAAAGCGATTGTCTCTCCGGGATGTTCTATTGCGGTTACACAATACGCATCATTGCCTGCTGCACACTTGCGATCATGGGCTTCACGCTCAAGTCTTTTTAGTATTCGTGTATTTGCGGCGATCTTATTTGGATCCGTTTCAACACACGCGCCTTTTCCCTCATCTCCGCAACCTTCAACTGGTCGATGCCCATCTGGATCCGTATACCTTGACGGGTTGTTCAATCCATAGGCGTTTTGCTCTATTTCTCTACGAAGCATAGCCTTAGCTGTCGATGGGACTCATACAAACGGACAACACTAGAGGAGCGAAGGCAAGAGCTCGTTTACTTCCTGCAGAGTCCCTTTGGCTCGCTCTACCGTCCCCTCATCCCTGTGCCGTACAGCCCACACAAGCGCAGTCCCGGCGTGCATGCCATCGTACACCGTTCCTCTGAACTTCGCGCCCTGTGTGTCTTCCGGCGGACCATACGCCTGCCAGAAATGCGAGTGACCCTCCTCCTTTTCGGCGTGTGCCAGAATGAACATCGTCCAGTCTGCCATGGGGTCTCCCCACCACGCCCGGTCCGCATCGAGAACTCCCACAATCGCCGGACCGTTTTCTGTGCGCGCGATCATGAGGTTGAATAGCCACAGATCCCCATGCAGCAGGCGCGGGATCTCAATCTCGTCCAGCGGCTGGGGGTGAGTGCGAACCATGTCCAGAATTCGAGCGAGGTTTGCAGTGTCCAGTTGAAGTTCGGCTGCCACATGAAGCGTGCGTTCCAAACGGTCGATGACGGTCTGGCTCCAGCGCTCGAACAGAAAGCCCGGACGCGGCAAGCCGAACGATTCTCCGCGTACCTCATGGATCTGTTTCATCCGGTGACCAAATTGACTCCAGAGACGATTGTTTTCTGCCGGGGACAGGTCCTCCCAGGCATTGTCCCAGCGTTCGCCTTCTAGGAACGTCTGGAACATGTAGTCGCGGTCGATGAGTTGGTGGGTAAAATCGCTCATCAATATCTTTGGCATCAGCGCCGCGATGGGAGCAAAGTAGGGCTGGATGGCGTGTTCGCGGCGCATCAGGAAGGCTTCCTCCCAATAGGTAGCGTCGGTTTGCGGCGGAGCCACGCGCAGAATTGCTTTGGACTGGTCTGCAAAGATAATACGATAGGTCGTGTTAAACGTTCCCCCGCTGAGCTCGTCGATGGATTCGATCTGGATATCCGTTCCAAACCCCCGCTGGCACATTAAGCTGATCTGTTCTTTTGTCAACGTTGTTTCTATGGTTCACATCCCGTTTTTAGAGAATATACACTGATCGGGCCAATCGGTTCCCAGGGTGCCATAAAAGATCGCAGGTTCATGCTGCTCTGTTCGTTATGGCAAGAGAACGCCATCACCAAAATCGAATTGCAGCCTGCTCCCTTTCATCTTTTCCTTAATGAGTTCATCCAGTTGCAGGCTTTGTTCGGTGCTGAAGTGATTCCGCCAGTCGCCAATATCCCCTTTGCGGAAATGCTTTGGCTTATCCGCTTTTTGAGGAATCCAATCGAAGTTGGTGGTCTCGCCCGATTTCATGGATTGAAAGCTGCTCAGAGCGACGACCTTATCGATCAATTGGGGATCCGCTTCCAGACCTAGAAAGGAGGCAAGCTTTGCGATGCTGCCCGCGTGGTCCTGTTTCATGTCCTCGTATTTCATGAATAGAATACGCGGCTCTTTTTGGCTGGCCCGCCACCAGGGCAAAATGTGGTCGAAGTATGGACCGCACCCCACATCGCCATGCAGGAACTCTTGAAAGTGTTCCTGCCAGCTGCCTTCATAGCCAAGTTTACTTTGATTGTGAAAATATGTTGAGATTGCGACGTCCTTGGGATTGCGTGCTACATAAATAATCTTTGCTGTTGTGTCACCCAGGGGCGGCATGAGAGGGTAAGGCAGATGGCTGGTGAACAGACGGGGTTTTGGCAGAGTCTTCAAGAATGCGATCATGCCACCGGGACGATGAGGGAGAGTTTCCAGCCAGGGTACGGCGTCTGTGAGGCGTTTCTCCCCTTGCTCGCCTTTGTTCACTAAAAGGTGTACCATTTGTTCCGTCCACGTGGTTCCCGAACGCGGATAAGTAACAATAAAAACGTCGCCATCCTCTACGACGAATTCGCTTTCGATCAGATCCATATCCGCCTGGGAAATAAATATTGGAAATTTGATCTGCCCGCCATCGCCGTTTTGTACGAGATTAAATTGCATTGGTGTCATGTGTGGAGATTCCTCTGCTCTAATAGATATGCAGCTGTTCCAGGAGCGCGTCTTTGTCATCGATGGACTCAAATAAATTTTTGTTGTGTTTGATCATCTTGCTGCGCATGTAGACGCGAAGCCATTGCTTGTAGGTGTACAGCTCATAGCGATCGAGCATGTCGTTCCGCGGCAGGTCACGCTGTGCAATGAGTCCCGCCAGGAACATGGCACACTCAAAGCCCAGCGAAATCGACTGAAAATACGGTGAGCCGATGGCTGAATCGCCGGCAAGAAACACGGGGGAGCTGGCAAACGGGTGGTCCACATCCTCCACTTTGTGCCACGGCCGGCTGGTCGCATGGCGAGCCCGGTACAGGTCCAGGGGGATTCGGACGATCTCAAGGTCGCCCAGGATCTCGCCCTGGCTTTCCGCCTTGATCTTATCAATGAAACGATCCATGGACTGAGCAGCGTCGCGAAAGTTCTCGCGAAGCCATTGACCATCGAATCGGGACGGCATCGCCCCATACTCCTCTTCCGTGATATTCACGATCCCGGTGACGTGGCTGACGCTGCCATCGTAGTGCGTGCGTTGCACCATCGGGATGAATTTGTAGCGCGGGTTTTCGAGGTTTTTGTTGTACTTACAATACTCGTTGCAGTCGTACTTCTGGCCGTACAGGAAGGCGACGACAAGCGCGTATTCCAGTCTGATGGTGAGGGTGTTCGCACCTTCCCCTTTGCCGGGAACCAGATAATCTCGAAGTAGCGATCTGGTCCCTGTGCAGTCGATGAGGATGTCTCCCGGCGAGAGCATGGTCATCGCCTCCTGCGGTGTTACGACGGCTGCCGTGCGCTGCACCGCGCTCGACTTGCGCGTGTCAATCAGATCGCTGAGGGAACGCTCGATGGCGTTGAGTGCAACGAATCCCAGCGCCCATTGCTGAAGAAGCGCCATCAGGTCCGACGGGATGGACTGTCTGAACGCGAGTCCCTCCTTGAGCTCCGGCGGGTCGAAAACTGCAAAGACGTTGTCTCCGTCAATGTGGTCGGCACCGTAGCTCTCGACTGAATCTGCTACGAGGTACGAGGAAAGCTGGACCATGCGGGTGCGCGTGTACTCACGCCGCTTTTCATAAAGATGGACGGACAGCCCATCCATGGGCTGGAGCAATGCTGCCAGGAAAAGTCCCACAGGTCCTGCGCCAATGATGTGAACTCGGCGGTCCCGGGCGGGCAGAGTCTCAACGGCTGCAATACGGGTGTCTATGTTTGTAAATCCCATCTACCACGCTCCTCTTAACCTCTATATTAAAATTGTCTGGGTTCAACCTGGAGGACAGTCACGATTAGTTGCATCTCACACGAGATTTCTTTTCTACATACGCTGTATGATACCCTAGAACGGTGGTATCTCCCGGTGAGCGTCAGGGGTATCAACACTCCGTCCGGCGGCACGGTCCGTTGCTCATAATGACGGAAGAAGCCTTTATTTGGCAAAGCGCCCAAACGCTTCAACCGGATTCTGCGTCTCTGGTATCGTAATCTGGAATATCAAAAAGAATGTACCGCAGCTTCCACGGTTGGAAATATCTCAATGTGTTGGGTCACGCCCGCGATCTCAAGCATTTCGCTGATTTCAGGTGTCGCCGAGGCTAGTTTGAGGTGCCGGCCACCGTCCTGGGAAAGCATTTTATAGATCACGATCAGTGCCCGGATGCCGATGCTGGTCATCGATGGGGTTTTGCTCAGGTCAATGACCAGGTCACGGACACCGTAGCTATACGCTTCCTTTGCCATTTCTTCGAGTTCTGTAAAATTCCCCAAGTTCACGCGATCCTGAAGATGAAAAATGGTAACAGGTGTATGACCTTGTACGTGTGAGATTTCGATCAGTGCCATGCAGATGCTCCTTTTACCATCAAGCTCACAATGCAGACAATCATACTCTAAACGTGCAAATGCTCCCGTTCGTTTCTGGTTACGCCGCTTGTCGCACAGCCCAGGAAACTGTCTGAAAAAGGTGGCACATACCCACAGTCAGTAAATCCTTATTAGGTGACTCTTCCCTGCTTTGTTCGATAACGGAGAAAAACCACGCCATTTCCAAACCGGCGCTCCTCCAAAAGTCGAGTTCCCATCGAACGTTGTCAGGCAGGGCTGGTTTGCCGCCTCCTAATATGAGCTGTGTTCGGAACCATGTTGACTTCAGTCGTAGTCAGCAGGGCGCAGGAACCTACAGAAAAAACCTTCATACCCCTCTGTCGGAGCTTGAATTCGTAGTCAAAATTGATGATCTCCTACCGGATTCGTAGATTTCCCTGATACTCTTAACATACTGCGAATCGGTGTACGTCCGCCTCGATGGCATAGAGCTGTCCCCATACAGAAAGTTACACATTAAAACTCGCCTTCTCCTTCAACGCGTTCGGCAGCACGGGACGCTTACTCCTCTCGATTAGGAAAGTTGCCAGCTCTGTAATTTCGCGGAAGGCGTAGTGCTGGCTCAGCGTCCCTTCGAGGTAACCCGCGCCGCTGGTGCCGCCTGTGCCCACACGCAAGCCGATCATCCGGCGTACCATCAGAAAGTGCCGGTAACGCCAGTTCGAGAGCAGCTCGTCGATTTCAGAGAGTGTATTGAGCAGCTCAAAGGGCAGATGGAAAATCGGCAGGTTGCGATAGAGCGTAATAAAGAGGGCGGCACGCATCGCAGCGGGAGGGACGTCTCCTCTGCCTTCTTCGAAGAAGACGCTGTCGAATTCCGCGAGTCTTGCTTCCTCATTTTGCGAAAGACTACTTCGATACGCCTCCCGGTAATCCGCCCAGAATTTGTGCCTGTCCTCGCGGACCACTTCGCTGCTCTGCTGATATGCGTTCCAATACCGTTCATCCAGATACGGCATCCGTTCCAGCCAGTGGACGATCAGTTCCTTGAGCGTGGATTCGCGTTCTGCCTGGTCTACATCCTGCAGGTCTGCTGCGGACAGGCTGCCCCGGCGCGTGGCTTTGTAATATTTCCTCTTATGACGCTGCTCCATTTTCAACCCCAGCCTGGCTTCGATCAAACGGAACTGTTTGCTCTGAAATCCGGAGGCAGGCAGCAGGACGTTCCGGAACTCCAAAAAGTCCAGCGCGGTCATCGTTTCAAGGACGCTCACCTGCTGGTTAATGAGCTCCAGGATCTTTCCTGTGCGTTTCAGCTTCTGGACCACCCGGCTTAAGTCGTCCGAGTTGTCGTTGATCCGGTCCCGAATGAAGATATGCCGCACCAGGTCGAGCTCAAAAATAATCTGCTTGAACCAAAGCTCATAGACCTGATGAATAATGATGAACAGCATTTCATCGTTGCCTTCTTCGAGAGACTCAAAGCTCCTGGGATGCTGGCTGTTCAGGATTTTATCGAGTTCAATATAGTCTGAGTAATAAAGGTCTTCCATGGGCTCTCCTGTATGTCGTTGTGGGTCCCGCTGGTCGAGACCAGGCGCTCACCATGAGGGGTATTGTGAGTATAGCACTCATCCCCTCAGGTATAATTTGGCGGCTATGACCAAGCAAATTAAGGCTTTGATCTTTGATTTCGACGGGCTGATCCTCGACACGGAAACGCCCGACTACGAAGTATGGTGTTCTATCTATCGCGAGCACGGGTTTGAACTGCCGCGTGAGAAATGGGGCAGTATCATCGGGACGAGTATGGCTTTTTTTGACGCCGCGGAACACCTCTCGCTTTTGACAGAACGGCGCCTGGATTCTGCCTCCCTACGCGACCGCCACCGCACTGAGAGTCATGCGATGACGTTTGCGCAACCAGTCATGCCTGGTGTGCTGGATTATCTCCAAGGGGCGAAGCGGCTGGGGCTCAAGCTGGCGATTGCCTCCAGCTCCTCGCATTCCTGGGTGGATACCCACGCGCAACGCCTCGGTATCTTTGCGTATTTCGACAAGGTCATCACCTCAGACGAAGTAGGGATCGAGCGCACCAAGCCGCACCCGGACCTGTTCCTTCTGGCGCTGGAGCAGCTCAACGTCCGGGCAAACGAGGCAATCGTATTTGAGGACTCGCCAAACGGCGTTAAGGCTGCCCAATCTGCCGGGATTTTCGTTGTCGCTGTCCCCAACTCGGTCACTTCTCTCCTCTCGATCGAAAACGCGAACCTGACACTAAACTCATTAGCAGATTTGTCTCTAATCGAACTGTTGAATCAAGTACAATAACCCTGTCAAATCAAACGGAGGTGTGATGACGACTCAAAAATTTAAGTGGCAGGGGGTCGTTTCCAAATACGCGTATCCAGAAACATGGCGCAGCCTGTGGCAGGTGTTCAACTCGGTTATTCCTTTTTTTGTGGGGTGGTATTTGATGTACCGCAGCCTCGAAGTGGGTTACTGGCTGACGCTACTGCTTGCCGTCCCGACAGCCGGTTTCATGATGAGATGTTTCATCATCTTCCACGATTGCTGTCATGGATCGTTCTTTAAGAGCATAAAGACCAATGACCGGCTGGGGCTGGTGATTGGCGTGCTTGTCCTGACGCCGTACCAGCAGTGGAAGCACAGCCATGCGATCCATCATGCGACGGCGGGCGACCTCGACCGGCGCGGCATCGGCGATGTGTACACGATGACGGTGGAGGAATATCTTGCCGCGCCCTGGTACAAGAAGGTAGGCTATCGCATCATGCGTAGCCCGCTTATCCTGTTCACGGTCGGTTCGTTCCTCGTCTTTACAGTCACACACCGCTTCTTCGAGAAAGACGCCGGGAAGCGCGAACGAAGCAGCGTCATCTGGACGAACCTTGCAATTGCCGCGATTGTTGGCTGGCTCATCCTGGAAATTGGCTGGGCAGCGTTTCTGCTGGTGGAAGTTCCGATCCTGCTGATCGCCTGTGGCGTGGGTGTCTGGCTCTTCTATGTGCAGCATAACTTCGACCCGACCTACTGGGAACGTCACACAGAGTGGGAGTTCTTCAACGCCGGCATGGACGGCAGCTCGTTCTATAAACTTCCGAAACTGCTGCAATGGTTCACCGGAAATATTGGATTTCATCACATTCACCACCTCAGTCCGCGCATCCCGAATTACCGCTTAGAGGAATGTCACAATGAGAACCCCGAGTTCCAGATCGAACCACTGACCTTTCAGCAAAGCCTGCGGTCTCTGTTCTTCCGTCTGTGGGATGAAAAAGAGAGGATGCTGGTGGGTTGGAGCGCATTAAAGAAATATAAACAGCAAACAGTAAAGATAAAGTCATAATAAAAAGAGACTGGCGAAAGCCAGTCTCTTTTTATGAGTGTAGGCGGGTTGGCAACCCGCTCTACTTAGAACGAAGATACGGCTTCATCCACTGAGTTATGAATTTCAATATACTGGGTCACGCCGGAGATATCGAGCATCTCGCGGATGTAAGGCATGGGGTTGGCGATCTTCATATGACCCGTTCCATCGTTGGAGAGCATTTTGTGAATGATGACGATGGCGCGGATGCCGATGCTCGTGAGCGAGACGGTCTGACTCAGGTCGAGCACCAGGTCACGCATCCCATTGTTGAAAGAATCCTTTGCAGCCTCCTCGAACTCGGCAAAATTGCCCAGATTGATACGGTCCTGCAAACGGAAGACCGTCACCGGGACACGTCCCTGTGCTTGTGAGATTTGTACGACGCCCATGCCTCGCCTCCATGGAATAATGGCTAAAGAGTTTCAGCAATCATACACCAAAATATTAATCAATCCCAGTAGGATTTCTTGGATTGTCCAATCGGAACTGGCTCATACACCGTCCCAGCGTCATTACGTTTTAGTGTTGCCACGATTTTGCTTTTCGGAATCGCCCGCTGGAGAAAGATCCCGCTACCCTAGGAGCTATCCGGTCTCCACGAATGATGTAGGGATGCGGAGCAATCCTTTTACTACTGCTATCTGTCTTCCCGGGGGAAAGCCAGTCTTTGCCAGCGCTGGTATCCACCTGGCTGGCTGCTAAAACACCAATCCTGCCCTTGCTGGCGGGGTTCGTGTTCGTGCTGCTGGGTGTGCATGCAGATGCATTATCTCCTCAACCAGTACAGCAAGTTCGTTCCGTTCAATCCGCGCTGATCGCCGACGGTCCAGGCTCTGTGGCTCGCTCGATCAGCTCCTTGCGTGGCGTGAAAATGACTGTGACCATCGCCAGCGCGGCAGCGGCAAAGGCAATCAGGAACACGAGATGGATCGCGTCCGCCATAGCGGCGCGCGCGCCCTCTGCGATCACCACCTCGGAGCCGGGGAGCGGATCGAGCAGTTGCTGCACCAGTTCCGGATCGAGCCGGGCAGCAATGAGGTTCGAAGCCAGCCGCGCGCTGAGCGCCGCGCCCATCACGCTGACTCCCAGCGTCCCGCCGATCGAACGACTGAACTGCAGCGTTGAAGTAGCCGTGCCAAGCTGACGCCGGCTCACGCTGGTCTGCACGGCGATCAAAAAGGAGGGGATGGAAAGCCCCATGCCGATGCCCATCAGTGTCACGAATGCCATCAGGCTGGGCTGGCTGGTGTTCATGCCTGCCTGCGACATCAGAAACGCGCCCACGGTAAAAGACGCCGTACCGATCAGCCCCAGTCTGCGATATCCCACCCTGAGCATGAGGCGCGTGCCAATGATGCTTGCCGTTACCCAGCCCAGGAGCAGCGGGGTGAGCGTGATGCCAGCTTGCGTAGCGCTCGTCCCTAATACTGCCTGCACAAAGAGAGGGATGAAAGAGACGCTTCCAAACAACGCCCAGCCGGTAAGGACGCCATGTGTAGTCGCCACGGAGAACAACGAGTCGCGGAATAATGGAAGCGGCAGGACCGGGTCTGCGGCGCGGCGTTCCACCCACAATAGCAGGACGAAGAGCACAACCGCGACAGAGATCAGAATCCAGCTCGACGCGCCAGACCCCATCAGCCCGAGCAGGAGCATGATCACGCTGATGGTCAAAAGCGCGGCGCCGGCGTAATCGATCGCGGGTCGTTCCTGGCCGTGTCCATGTGCATCGCGCCAGGCAAACGTGACCAGAGCCGCGCCGAGCAAGCCCGGGATAATATTGATGTAAAAGATCCAGCGCCAGGAAAGCTGGTCGACGAGGAAGCCGCCCAGGAGTGGTCCCACAACGGACGAAACCCCCCAGACACCGGAGAACAATCCCTGCATTTTGGCGCGCTGCTCAAGCGTGAACATCTCACCGATCAAAATAAATGCCAGCGGCATGATGCCGCCCGCCCCAATCCCCTGAAGCGCACGGGCGAAAATGAGCGACGTCATGCTGTTTGCAAAGCCACACCACACCGAGCCAGCCAGGAACAGTGCCATGGCGGAGGCATAGAGCTTGCGCCGTCCATAAATATCGGAAAGTTTGCCGTAGAGCGGGACGGCGGTCGTGGATGCCAGCATGAACGCCGAAAAGACCCACGAATAATGCTCCAGACCCCCCAACTGACCGACGATCGTCGGCATAGCGGTGGCAACAACGGTGGATTCCATCGAGGCTAAAAACAGGCTGAGCATAATCCCAGCCGTGACAAGAACAATGCGATTACGAGACATTTAATCCTTCCAGAAACTTAAACCATTTCACTTAACAATCATACCGCAAACAATCCCAGCGGTCTTTTTTCAAATGCAGCGCCGATATCGTCACAAAGCGTCGGCACGCTTTAGACAGGAATTTGGATGACATGGGGCGGGGCAATCATACCTTAAAGCAGCAAGGACAGAGAGATCCTCGGACCGGGCATACTCGTCCGGTGGATTTGTATCTATTAGCAATTAATTCCTCAGACGGATTTTCTGCAATCCTTAAAAATAGCTGAATCTCCCCCCATCTGTACCCTTACATAGATGCTTCTATGGAGCCAGGAAACAACCGGATGATTTAGCGGCTGGACGTCCTGGAGATAAAAGAGCCAGGACAAACCAGCCGCCGATAGGGAAGTCCTGATGAGCTCAGGATGTCATCCCGTGATTCACCAATCGAGTCAGCGCGGGCTTGCCAATAGCATATACGTTAAAGCCCAGTTCATAGAGTTTTTGGTGATCAAGGAGATTCCGTCCATCGAAAACAAAGGCAGGTTTGGTCATCGACTGATAGATTTTCTCATAGTCGAGCTGCGTATATTGCGGCCACTCTGTGAGGACGGCAATCGCATGGGCGTGCCTGGCAGCCACATAGGGGTCTGGCTCGTAGGTGATCTTTCCCTCCAGGTCTTTGAGGTCCTCGCACGCATTGTCGAGTGCATAGGGATCGGTCATCACGATATCCGCTCGTTCTTCCAACAGTGTACGGCAGACGGCAAGGGCAGGTGATTCACGCGTATCACTCGTGTTCGCCTTAAAGGCGGCGCCGAAGAGCGCGATGCGTTTCCCTGCCACGGTGTTGAACATGGACGCCACCATGTTGGCTGCGAAGCGTGCCTCCTGATACTCGTTCATGAGCACGACCTGCTCCCAGTACCGAGCTACCTCCGGCAACCCGTAGTGTTCGCACAAATAGACAAGGTTCAAAATATCCTTCTTGAAGCAGGACCCGCCAAACCCCACGCTTGCCCGCAGGAAGCGCGAACCGATGCGCTCGTCGCGCCCGATGGCATTCGATACCTCGCTAATATCCGCTTCCGTTTTCTCGCAAAGGGCAGAGATGGAATTGATGGAGGAGATGCGCTGCGCCAGGAAGGCATTCGCCACCAGCTTTGAAAGCTCGCTCGACCAGAGATTCGTGGTAATGATCCGCTCGCGCGGCACCCACTGCGCGTACAGCTTTACCAGCTTCTCGACAGCCCTTCGCCCGGACTCCGTTTCGCGCCCTCCGATGAGCACCCGGTCGGGGTTCTGCATATCCCGGATGGCGGTGCCTTCTGCCAGGAACTCCGGGTTGGATAACACGTCGAAATAGAGTCCCTTCCCGTTGGAATTGAGAATCCTTTCCATGGCTTCTGCGGTTCGCACAGGCAGAGTGCTCTTCTCGACCACGATTTTTGAGGTCGTGGAATTTTCCACGATCTGGCGCGCCGTCTTTTCCCAAAACTGCAGGTCCGCCGCTCTGCCAGCGCCATGACCAAACATTTTAGTGGGCGTATTCACGCTGACGAAGATGATATCCGCTTCAGCAATATGGCGGTTGATCTCGGTGGAAAAGAAAAGGTTCTTTCCCCGTGTCTGCTGCACAATTTCGTCCAGCCCTGGCTCATAAATGGGAAGCTGGTCCGATTGCCAGGCGGCGATGCGCGCCTGATTAATATCCACGATCACGAATCGGTCTTCCGGACAATGGCTGGCAAGGACGGGCATGGTGGAGCCGCCTACATAACCAGCGCCGATGCAAAGAATGTTTGTCATAGTGTTTCCTCGATCTGTTGATTCCCTTTATATAATAGCGTATGCTCATTGCAGAGCTGGTGGGAATGATACTGCAAAATGGGAGACCTTGTAAGGACTCCGACAATACAAAACTGTCATCCGCCGTGTGGGAAGTTGGGTTCCAGAAGTCGCCTTCCAGACCCAGCCCGGCGAAAATGCCGCGCATTTCCTCTGGTTTCGTTCGGGCGGAGTGAATTTTATTCCAGGCGCGTCCCATACCAGGCGGCGGAAAGCGCCCACAATGGATCGATACTCGCCAGCGGGCGCAGGGGACGCCATGAGCCTTACACCGCTCTCGAACGCCTTCTTCCGACGGGAAGAAGAGCCTGTCACCCTAAAGGCAGAACCTGTTCGAGCAGTGTCTCAATGTCGTTGAGATGACCGTCGCGATGCAAGGCGCGGTTCATGCGGAATTGGGTCTGCGTGGTCGCGGCGTGTTCCTCCATCTGTTTTGTCTGTTCCGCTGTAAGGTTGTCCAGTTCACCATCGATCTTCTCGGCAGCCGAGAGGGCGATCTTGGCAGCCGCGCGCGGCTCCATGGCATGACAGATCACCTTGAGGGCGTCGTTGACGGCCATCATGTCGATGGGAGAGGGGTCGAGCCCCTCCGCCTGCCAGCGTTGCAGAATCGCTGACATACGAAGATCCCAGAACGCGAGATGTGCCAGGAGAGCGGAAACGGTCCAGCCGTAGTCTGTGGAGCGGGCAAGGTCTTCCTCAGAAAGCCGATGTACCAGCGTCTCAAGCCGGTTGCGGGATGTGGCGTTTTGTTCGGAATAGGGAAATGTCACGTTGGCTCCTTCCTTTTTACTTGCTCTTGTTGGTGGTGAAGCATGAAAACCTTGGCGGGTTATCAACCCGCCCTCGCCTTAAGTTTATTTTGCAGGTCGTTCATATGATCAAGCTCGTGCATCGCCAGGGAGCGTGCCCGCCAGTAAACGGACTCTTGGCGCTTCTTCCCTTCTTCATGAATCGTCCTCGACCATTGTTCATCCGTCAGCGAATCCAGGACGTGTAGGAGCACAGTACGGCGCAGCTCGAAATAGGCGAGTAATTCGGGAAAGGATAAAAGGTCATAGCGCAGTAGTTTTCCCCACTGTCGTTCCGAGTGAATATCCGGGATGAGCGGCTCATCCAGAAGTAAAGCCAGGTAGATCGCTTCCGAGGTCCGCGCCTCACTGTGGATTAAATGCGCCAGGTCTTCTGTAAAGGAGCGTTCTCCTTTGCCGAGCGGCTGACGAAGTTGCTCATCCGAGAGCGGTTTCCTTAAGCCCTCCAACTGGGAAGGAGTTTCTTTCAAAATTTCCAGCACCTTTGCGATATTGGCATTCGTCAGTTCGGTGGAGATCGCTTTTTTCATTTATTCAGCAGAAGCCTCTGCCTGCCACAAGTTTGGATACTCAATCACAAAACCAGAGGAATTTACTTTGAGTTCTGCTACAAACTGACCACCCGCGCTTTCGTAGCTATATAGGTTCTCGTCCAGGCGGCGGTATTGCTGGGAGAGCCGCTCTAGCTTGAAACTGGGGAATCGCAGCCAGGCTGCGTTCACTTCTCCGGTTTCGCCCACGCCCAGCCCGAGGCGCCGGATGGGAAGCAGGTTGGTCGAAGGACTGAAATTCAAGTCTATGTCAGTACAGCCTGCTACCTGGGGCTGCTCGACTTCGTTCATCCACCAGTGTCCATCCAAATCCGTCCTGATGTGAAGGTCAATGGACTCACCGCCCAGCCAACCCTCCACCTGAGTGGAATGGGTACGCCATGTTCCGTCACATACGATGTGATAACTCAAACAACAGGGACGTTGTTCATGCGAAAAGACAGCCGTCCCATCCAGATGCCATTCGTCGCCTGCCGAACGCAACCGGCAGGATTCATGCCCCGCAAAGAACAACCCGCGCCAAAGGATAGATATTGCCGTTTCCATTTCCAAAATGAATTTTACCGTCAGCGAGCCGAGCCGTCATCGATAGGTTCAAAGCCCAGGTCGGCGCGGGCGTTGGAAATATCCCAGAAGGCATCCTTGTTATTCGAGATCCCGTAATAGATGCCGAATGTCACGTCCGCAGTAAGACTCTTCTCTACTAACTGTACCAGGTCGCGATGGCTGAGCCAGATCCGGCGATTTTGCGATTGTTTGGTGGGGTCATCGTCTTCCAGCACCGCGCCGATGCGCAGGCAAATCGCCCGGATTCCCCAGCGGTCGAAATAATAGCGTGCCACCGCTTCCCCGAAGGCTTTACTCAAGCCATAATCGCTATCCGGGCGGATAGGATCCTCGGGCGAGATCATCGGCGGACCCGGCTCGGTGTATTTGTACAGGCTTGGCTCGAACCCGTGATACGCTCCGGTGACATGATTGGAGCTGGCGTAGACCACCTGTGGCACCTGGAATTCACGCGCCGCTTCGAAGATATTCCGTGTACCAATGATGTTTGCGTTCAGGACAGACTCCCAACTCGCGTCGACTTTCGGGTTCCCTGCCAGGTGGACGATCGAATCCAGAGGCTTGCATTGTTGAACGGCTTGTGCCACCTGTCCATACTCAGAGATGTCGGCAGATAGAACTTGCTCTGAAAACTCCCCCTCACGGTCCAATCCATATACAGTGTGGGTCTTTTGTAGAGCATTTCGCAATACGGTACCAATCAACCCATTGATGCCTGTGATCAATAATCGCATACAGCCTCTCAAGCTTGCAGATTACCAAAACCAGCCGCAAACGATCCTGTATCGAAGGGTGTGCAGCATGGAATAAAGATCATTACGTTCCGATTATTCTTCCAAGCTGAGTTGTTTACTCCAATAGGTGCCACCCCCTAATACATGCTGGACTCCCCTCATGACCTCGTGAAGGTCGTCTTTCAGAACGTAACCGCGCGCCCCTGCCTCGAGAGAGCGGCTGACATATTGCCGGTTAGACCGCCCAGAGATCATCAGGCAGGGTAAGCCCGGATAGTGTTGCTGGATCATCGAAACAAGTTCGATCCCGCTCATGTGCGGCAGAACGACGTCCACAAGTGCAAGATCGATATGGTCGCCTGTCTCCTGCTCCAATAACCATTCCATGGCATCTTCGGCACTTTCGGCGACATCTGCGACATGGAAATTCCCTTTCGTCCGCAGAATACGCACAAGCGTTTCCGCCATAATTTTATGGTCTTCCACAAGGAGAATGGAACACATGCTCAGTTCAGTTTCCTTTCGACGGGGAGTTCGATCTCGATACGTGTGCCCTCACCGGGCTTGGAGGTGAGCTTCATAGAGCAGCCCAACAGGTTCAGGCGATCCTTAATGATCAACAAACCGTGCGCCGCCTGCGGATCCCCCATGACCGTTTCTGAATCAAACCCTTTGCCGTCATCGCTGACGACGATGCAGGGGCGACCATTCCTCTCGTCCAGCATGACTTTCGCCTGTGAGATATCAGCATGTTTGACGACGTTAAAGAGCAATTCCCGGATCGACTGAAACAGCAGCATACGCAGGTGGCTATCGATCTGATATAGCTTTTTCTTTGTCTCCAGGTCCACCTGCAAGCCATATTGTTCCTTCATCCGAAAGGCGAGCCAGGTCAGCACTTCTGTGAGTCCTTCACCTTGCAGGACGATCGGGCTGAGATCGATGCTCAGGTTGCGGGTAATAGCAATCGACTCGGAGAGAGTTGCCTGCACCTGGTCGAGTTCCCGGTAGTTCTCTGCCGAGAGGTTGACATCCTTCAAAAAGGAGAGCTGCGCCTTGATGGCGAACAGGCGCTGCTGCAGGTCGTCGTGCAGCACCTGCGAAATGCGGTGACGTTCTTCCTGCTCCACCCTTGTCAGCTCGGCAGCGAGCGAGCGGATTTTTTCTTCGGATTGAATGCGCTCAGTGATATCGGTGGCAAGCACAGCAATCCCACTCGCCCTGCCCTCTCCCAAAGGATACATGGAAAGCTGGACAGGCACGCGATTCCCTTTGACAGTTTGCAGGGTAAACTCTTCGCGCACGCTGCCCGATACCGTTTGCTGGAAAAGCGCTTCGAATCTCCTTTGCTCCTCTGGCGCGATCAAGTCATGAAACGATGTACCAACCAATTTTTCGCAGTCCACCTGCAGCATCTCGCCCAACCGTCCATTGCAGTAAAAGATAGTCCCATCGGGGATCAACGTCACGGCGCCCTCGTTCATCGATTCGACCATCATCCTGTAAGGAATCTCCGATTCGTTGAGGGTCACCACCTGGATACCATGCTCGCGATTTACAACGAAGGCATCCACCATATACTCCTGGATGGCGCGCAGGGTCTCCTCCGTCTCTGCAAGCCGGCTTTTTAACTCATCCGCTTCATCCTGCACTTGTTGTTGCGTTTGGTTTCTCTTTACCATCGATCAAATCACCTTTCACGTTCCTCGAGTTGCAACTTAATCCTGTTTCGTTTCACGCAAGTCCAGTCCCACGAGGACGCGTTCTGTATTCGAGAGGTCGCCGATGATCTTCTTGATGGGCTGCGGTAACTTTCTGACCAGGGTCGGGATGGCAAGGATCTGGTCGCCGCTTGCCAATTGCGGCTTTTTCAACAGATCGATCACTTCGATCTCATACTGCCCCGGCATGTGTTCTTCACAGATCTTCTTTAAGTTGGCGAAGGCGGCAAGGCTCTTAGGTGTTTGCCCGGCAACATAAAGCCGCAGCTGGTATGTCTTTTTTGCTTGACGGGGTCGCTTCTGGGGCTTTGATTTCTCCACTTGCATTCTCCTTACTTCTTTCGTTAACACAGGAACACGCGAGATAGGTTCCAAACTCTCTCAGGTTCTGCTGAACCTTGACCCATGTCCGGCGAGAT
>DASSBC010000020.1:0-18130 GCA_035699125.1 Anaerolineales bacterium | reverse complement strand
AAGCTGTTATTGTTCATGGGGTGTTACCTCTTTCTTGATTGATTTGTCCTATATTACTCACCCCCAGGATGCAAAATAGGATGCAAATTATGGCTATCTACGTATAAAAACGAAAAAAAGTCGACACCCTGGAACAATTCTCTATGGATATTCCATCGTTTTCATAGAATATTCTTGTTTTCTGTCACATACCAAGAACAGGAAAAAGCATACATAAGCATTAGAGCGCTGAGAACTCTATTGTATGCAAATTTTAAAGAATGAGTTTTATTCCTCTTTAAACTTGACTGTCAAATCGGAAGAAGGCATCATTTCCCCTTTGAAATCGATGCAAGAAGCTGCCCTGCGCTGGCAGAACACTTCAAGTACGCTGCTCAAATATGTGATGGCACTGCCTGAAACAAATTGCTTCGTATCCCTTGCGGTTCTTACGCAGTCAATTCCCTGTAAAGCGCTTCCATTTCCTGCGAGAGAGGTATACCAAGATCTTCTTCCAACGCCATCTTTGATGCCTGGTACAGGCGAGCGATCGCAGCGCGATCGCCTTGGGCGGCGTACGCGCGCATTTCCAGTTGGTAGATCATCTCATTGTAGCGATTTTGAGCCAAAGCAAGCTGACAAATCGACAGACATTTATCGATTTGGTTGCTATCCAGGTACAGATGAGCGAGTTCCTCTAACGCTGAGACATACATCTGCCCTAATCGCTCACGCTCTTCCATTGCCCAAGGGCTGTCTACTTCACTAAGATAGGGACCTTGAACCAAATCGACCGCTTTTTGATAACAGTCAATACGCTTCGAAACCTCCTTAGACTTATGAGCGAGGTTTATATAGGACTCAAACGCTTCCACATCATATTCGTAGTCCAGCGTGCGATTGAAATGATAATAGATCTCGTCAAACACAATTGCGTTCTTCCCCACCGCCCGGCGCAAGCGGTAGATATCATCTTTAAAACGTGCTTTCAGTGCCTGAGCACTCGTAATCTCGGGCCAGAGAATGGCACCGATTTGTTCTTTTGTCACTGCCTCCTGTAAAAAGAGGAAGTAAAAGAACAAGTCTCTCACAGATTTTGTCCGCCACTCCGACATCGAAATCACCCGTCCATTGATGCTGACCTCGGCTCGCCCGAAGGAGCGGATTGTGAGGCTGGCGACCGGCATTTCAATCGATTGGGCATAACGGCGCAATGTCCGCCGAACCGAAAGAGTTTTTTCACCCAGTTTATTCGATTTATCGATTAACCCTGTAAGACTCCGTCCCACTTGGGGATCATCCTGCAATGACTTAAGCCAGGGCAACACCTGATGTAGTGTAAGTAATAGGCTGTGAGTAGGCTTATTTCGTATGGATAATAACTCACGAAATTCAGTCCTGGCATTCTCTTTCTGCCCTGCCTGGTCGTACGCACCTATCAGCCATACCATACACGACAGGCTCTCAGACTCTCTCCCATCTTGCAGAAAACAATCTTTACTCTCCTGTAAGAGAGGAATCGCCTTTCTAGGCTCCTGCTTAAGAAGATGGTTCCGGCCGGCAAGTAGTGCCCACAAGCCGCGCTCATAAGAGGAGGGATTTGTCTTAAGATGCTTTTTAAATGACTTCAAAATTTTAGACGTTGACTCGGGATCGTCTTGCAGTAGTGCCAGGTTTGCGCGCGCCAACATGAGGTAATTGGAAATAAAAAATCCTGGCAATCCGCTTGCAATCGCCTCTGCCTGCTCGTAAGCTTGTCCTGCGGCTTCAAACTCCCCGACTTCAGAATACAGATCACCGAGCCCCGTGAGGATCAGAGACTCAGCGCGCTGGTTGTGACTGTTCACAGCGCACCTCAGGCCGCTCTCGTAAGTTTCTGAGGCAAGCTCGTATTCCCCAATCCATTGATAAAAGACCGCCAAGTTATTCAGCGTATCTGCCTGGGAATATAAATTCTTCTCTGCGCGCCAGATTTTCAGCGCTTTTTGAAACAAATCGGTGGCTGAGTCCACGTTTCCGACGGCGGCGTGAACCATAGCAGTTTCCCCCATCAGCATGGGAACACTCCCCGACTCTTTCAATTCCGTATAAAGTGTCAGGGAATGCTCAAGGTCGTCGATGGCATTTCGCGACTGGCCCAAACGAAATAGATTCAGCCCTCGAATTCGCAGAGCTTCGGCATATAGGGGTTGAAGATCCGACTCTGATTCTGCTAACCACAAAGCTTCTTCTACATCTCTTAAAGAATCAGCATATTTGCCCAAAAGACGGAGAGTATGCGCCCGGCGTGTCAGGGCGAGGGTCAGCCCGGCAGCATTATGCTCTTTGCGGTACATCGATACTGCCGTGTCAAGTAATTCATTGGCCTCTTCCAGATTTCCTTTCATGGCTGCCATCATTCCACGCAAAGAAATCAAGCCAGGGCGGATTCGGCTATAAGCAGGCGGAAGGCTATTGATCCAGCCCTCCAGGGTCACGAGTGCAGTTTGCAGCATGGCAGTGCCCGAGCGCTCAATCACCCCTGCCAGCGCCTCAGAGTCACCTACCTGTTTGCAGGTGAAGTACGCTTTTTCCCACTCCCCCGCCTTTTCATAGGCAGTAACCATTCGCTCCAAAATTGGCTGGACTTCGTTTGGACGTTCCTCCCGTAAACGGGTTTGCAAAAATTCTCGGAAGAGCGGATGATACCGAAGCCAGCGTCCATCGTCACCGAGGGGCAGGACAAACAGGTTCTTTTCAAAGATGTAGCTCATAAAATTGAACCAGTTCTGTGATTCCGCGTAGAGTGGGCCCAAGACAAACTCGCAGAATTCCGAATTGAATTCCTCGGGCAGGGAGGTACGCATGAGGAATTCACGCAAGGGCTCTGGCTGCTGGTCGAGCACCTGGCGACCCAGGTAGGCAAAGGTGTCCACACCGGAGACACGCGTCATGCCGGGCGAATTGGAAAGCACCATGCCCGTGATCCATCCACTGGTCTGTTCAATCAACTCTTTGGCGGCTTCTTCCGAGAGATGCTGGTGGTGGTTTTGGGCATACAAGAGCTGCGCCTCACGCGAGTTGAATGCCAGCTCTGCATGGTTGAGACCAGCCACCTGCTCGCGAGCAACCATCAGGGTTACATCGTCCAGGTTTGGCAGGGTGCGCGAGGAAAGGAGAACATGGCAGTTCTCCACGACCAGCTCTAGAAATCGATTCACGAGTGCCGAAATGACGGGAAACTCATCCAGAAGGTGAAAATCATCGATGATCAAAAGGAAATCTTCTACGATCTGGTCATAGATCTCATTTGTCAGAGTGACGAGAAAGGATTCGGCATCCTCTTCAATGGATTTCAAGCGGTTCAGTTGCGGGCGCGAGGCTTCGCCAATACGGGGAAACTGTTCTGCTAATGACGCAATCAAGTAAGCTAGGAACCGCTGGGGCTCGCGATCCAATAAATCGAGGGAGAGCCAGCAAACCGGCATGTTAACATTATTCGCAAGATCGATGAGAAGGGAGGTTTTCCCATATCCCGCGGGTGCAGACAGAAGCAAGAGCTTATTATCGAGCAGCGATTTCAGGCTCTCGAGCAGACGCGGGCGTGAAAGTATTTCGTTCCGGCGATACGGCACGATAATCTTGGTTTTGCTGATCGGGATAGGCTTAATACTTGCCATTGTGAGTCAGATGATACTACTCTTATTCTACATCGTTCCGGCGGGATTCACCTGCTGTCTGCGATGTATTAGACGACAAAGAGCGCCGATTTTTAACCTTTGCAGCGCTTATTTTCTATTGAGTTCCTCCAGCATCCGGGCCTGGATTCCCGGCGTGCAGGCGAGGACGGATAGAGGCGAAGACAAATAATCGGCTTCACCCGTGATGTTGGTCACGCGCGCGCCGGCTTCTTCGGCGATCAGTCCACCCGCGGCGACATCCCAGGGATTGAGCGCCATCTCCCAGAACCCCTCAAAACGACCGGCGGCGACATAGCACAGATCCAGCGCAGCAGACCCCAGTCTGCGCACACCCTGCGAGAGCTTCCCAAATCGGATGAAATTATCGAAGTTATCCTGTGGGGTATCCCAGGCGTTGTAAGGAAAACCCGTCACGAGCAGGCTTCTTTGCAGCTCGGTGACAGAGGACACCCGCAACGTCCTCCCATTGAGAGAGGCTCCTTTGCCGCGTTCCGCCAGAAACATCTCGTCGCGCATCGGCTCATAGACCGCACCCAGCGTCAGAGCTCCGCGGAAGGCGTAGGCAATCGAAACGCAGAAGATGGGAATGTGATGGGCATAATTGACCGTCCCATCCAATGGATCGACATACCAAATATGCTCATCACTGCCCTGGATAACCCCGCTTTCTTCTGAAAAGATGTGATGGTTGGAAAACTCCTTTTGGATCTCCCCTAGCAGAAATGCTTCCGACTGGTGATCGACCTCGGTCACGAGGTCGATCACGCCTTTATAGCCCACCTGATGTTCCGTATCGTAGCCCGCCCGCAGGATGTCGCCAGCCTGGCGCGCGAGATGTTCCACATAGGATAATGATGGTTGCATAAGATCATCCTTTTCATTCAGCTCGGCTGCATCAGGCGGAACTGAAGATTTTATTTTTTCAATTCTTCGAGGGTTTTATAAATATCGTATAGTTCTGTTTGGATCTCATCGCGGTCGCGTACGGATTGCTGAAGCAATGCCTCGTACGCGGGGCGCTGATCCGTCGGCAGGGTGGAAAGCAAACGCTCGGCGCGCGCGATCTGGGTATTCTTATGTCGCAGTTTATCTTCCAGGCGTGTGCGATAACCAGTATAGAACCGTTCCATATCCATGGGATGTGGAGAGGTAAATGGCTGCTGTGTGACAAGTTCCGCGACGGTCAACAAAAAATCTTCCGTATCGATCGGCTTTTCCATAAAGCGCGCCGCACCCAGGCTCAGGGCAAAATCCTTGTCTTCCGGGGTGACGTACGTCGCGGAAAGAAACACGACCGGAATGCCGCGCGTTTCGGGGTTGAGGCGTAATTTCTGCACAAATGCGTACCCGTCCAGTTTTGGCATCAGGATATCGGTAATGATCAACACAGGTCTCTGACGGGAGACGACCTCAAGAGCTTCTTCCCCATTGCGCGCAGTCAGAACCGCATAGCCTTTGAACCGCAACGTGACTTCGAGCAGCTCCAGCACATTGGGGACGTCTTCGACGATCAGAATGGGACCATAAAGAGTATTCATGGCGACATTGTAGCCGCGTTCTGGATGATGAACAAGAGCGCCTCTTCCTTTGCCATGAAATTGTGAGTAGGCGGAATGACATTCCGCCCTACATTTATTCGCTCCAGATACGCGAGCCCAATGCTGAGCGAATGAATTCCACGGCATGGATCGCCGTCTGATTCTGGTTATCGAGGATCGGATTTACCTCCACCAGTTCCATGCCTATGAGTTTGCCCGATTCCGCAACCACCTCGCAGGCAAGATGCGCTTCACGATACGTCAAGCCGCCGATGACAGGTGTTCCCACACCCGGGGCATGACGCGGATCGAGCGCATCCATGTCGAAGGATAGATAGATACCATCTACATCACTACCGACCCGCTGAACGGCTTTCTCCAACACGGCAACCATGCCGTCCCGGTCGATCTGCTCCATGCTTTGGACCATCACGCCTGCCTGGCGCAGATTGTGTTTCTCCCCCGGGTCGAGGTCACGTGCGCCGATCACAGCCACATGCCCTGGATCGACGACGGGCGGCTGCTCATCCCACAAACAAACGAGACGCGGGTCGCCAAAGCCACATAAGGCTGCGAGTGGCATTCCATGGATGTTTCCCGAAGGAGTTGTTTCCGCGGTGTTGAAATCGGCATGCGCGTCGATCCAGATGACGCCCAACCTGCGATGTTTTGCTGCGCCGCGGATCGAACCCACAGACAGGCTATGATCACCACCGAGCACAAGCGGAAAACGCCCGCCTTGCACAGAGGTTGCCACCGCACCCGCCACGCGCCGCCCCATCGGAACGATGCATTCGATGTACTTGAGTTTGGGATCTGTGATTTCACAGGTTTCCTGAATCGGCACCTCGATGTTGCCTTTGTCTTCCAGTGTGTGTCCCAGCTCTTTCAGCTTCTGATGAAGATTCGCGTATCGTATCGCACTGGGACCCATATCCACCCCGCGGCGGTCCGCGCCGAGGTCGATAGGCACACCGATAATGTCAATTTGCATGAATTCCTCCAGAGAGTTTAAACACAAAGGTTTCCTTTGAGTCCCGGGTGTTCCCTGTGTTTAATTTTACGCTGTTCGATAATACCCCACATCCACCGAATACACCTGCCCTTTCTTGATGACCTGCTTCACGAGATTCGTCCCGTAGCGGTAGCCGAGATGACGATAATCCGGAACGGACAGGAGCAACATATCTGCCTGTTTCCCGACTTCGATGGAGCCAACTGTGTCAGCGCGCCGAATAGCATGGGCAGCATTGATCGTCGAGGCGGCAATGGCTTGGGCGGGTGTCAGCCCCATATAGCGGCAGGAAAGCGCGATCGCAAACTGCATCGACTCATTCCAGGAGGTGCCGGGATTGCAGTCGGTTGCGAGGGCAAGGATTGCGCCCGCTTCTATTAATTTATGTGCAGGGGTATATTCCTTTTCAGCCAGTCCGAAGGGCGTACAGGGTAAGGCTACTGCTACAGTGTCTGACTTGCCCAGAGCGGCGATGTCTGCATCCGAGGTTTTGACGAGATGATCTGCGGAAGCCGCACCCAATTCCACAGCGAGCGAGGCGCCGCCCAGATTGCCAAACTCGTCCGCATGAATCTTGAGCGGAAATTCCAAGGATTGCGCTTTGGTGAGGATCTGGCGGGATTGTGCGAGATTAAAAGCTTTGTCTTCGCAAAAGACATCCACAAATGGCATCGGCAGGCGCGGAGCGTGGGCTGCCCACCAATCTTTGAGGATTGGCAGCATCGTTTCGCAAACGAGGTCCGTATAGCCCTGTGGATTATCTTTGAATTCCGCCGGGATGGCGTGCGCCCCCAGAAAAGTAACTACAAGATCGAGCAGGCTTTCATCGGCGAGGGTAAGTAGAGCCTTGAGCAGCCGCAGCTCTGTCGCGGTCTGTAGACCATAGCCCGTCTTGGCTTCGACGGTGGTCGTACCATTCCGGAACATGCGCAAGAGGCGTGGACGTGTTTGCGCGATCAGCGATTCGATGGATGCCGTGCGCGTTTGCTTTACGGTGGAGAGAATCCCGCCGCCTTCCGCCAGAATCTCCAGATAGGGCTTGCCTGCCATCTTCATCTCGAATTCGTGGGCGCGGTCCCCGCTCCAGATGACGTGCGTGTGGGGGTCCACAAAACCCGGCATAAGAACGCAGTTCCCCGCGTCAAATGTTGGTTCGTGGGGATAGGAAGCTCTCAGTTCTGCTGTGGTCCCTGCGGCGACAATCTTTTCATCGCGGATAAGGACTGCCCCGTTTTCGATCATGCCGAGCGTGCCCAGAGATTTGCCTCTCTGCGGTCCGCCGGCAAGGGTGAGAAGTTGGGAAGAGGAATGGATGAGCATAGGAGTAATTCGTAATTCGGGACTGGAGGATAGAGCCTGGTGATTAGTGAGGTAATTTAACCACAATCAAACTATCCTATTTTGCTCGCTTCAACATATACGACATCATGCTCCCCTTCTTTGGCGGCATCTCATAGACAAAGATCAGCTCATGCTGGTCCAGCGCGGAAGGCTCCCATTCCGGGAAATCGGCGGAGATGGATACCAGGCGCGCCCCGTATTTCATTTGAGATTCAAGGTGCGGAGCGAGTTTTGTGATTTCCGTAGCAGTTGCATAAATATATACAACATCGGCTTCATGCAAATTCGCTTTGTAAAAGTTCTCCCACTTGATTTGAATTTGACTCTCCAGGGCATTTACATTGACGCGCATCCAGATCAAAGCGTACTGGATAGGACCCACCTCAATTCCTACGGCTTTTGCGCCAAATTCACGCGCAGCGATGAACAATACACGCCCATCTCCGGCGCCAAGGTCATATAGGGTCTCTCGTGGCTGGAGTTTTGCCATCTTTAAGGCGTTGCGTATTCGCTCCGGTTTTGTGGGGACCGGTGGAAGTCCATACAGGGCTGGTATCAGGATCCAAAGCAAAATCAGAATAAAGAGAAGAATGCTCAATCCATAGACAAGCAGGATGATCATGCTTCGCTTCCTTCGGTGCGGCGGAACCAGGCAAGCAGGCGCGGCAGAATGACCAGTTTTTGAGTTAATTCACCCAGTGCCAATAAGGCAAACACATTGAACAGAATCGCTGTCAGTGCGACGGGGAAAAACCCGAACGATTGATAAATAAATGTGGCAACCAGGGCGCCGATCACGCGCCCGAGGGAATGCCCCATCACGTTGAAGGACAGCAATGTTGCCCGCGCGTTTGGCATGACTTCTGTCATCAAGGGGATGTGGCTCACCAAAACATACTCAAACGTGATATAGAACAAAAACAATCCCACGAGGGCGCCGACCTCGGTTCTGCCGATCATTGGTAGTAACAACGCCGCCAGGATGTTCCCGATCAAGCCCAGGGTGAGCGCACGCGGCTTGCCGAGACGGTCGGTGGTGAGGGCGACGAGTCCTTCCCCGGTCAGTTCCGAGACGCCAATCACGGCAGAGGCGCCCGCCAGCGCCGCGATTTTGAGACTGAACGAATCCTCCAGCCAGACGCCGAAGATCAAGTTAACGAGCTCATTTCCGGCGCTTGCCCACATCGCGATGGAGATGCCAGCCAGGGCGGGCAGATTCGTCAGCACCGCGCGCACGTTTTTCATGGAGGTCCCCCCCATCGTTTGCAAAGCAGGGTCACCGCGCGGAACGATCCGCCAGATCGCAAAGAACATCACGAGTCCTAATCCCGCTAGAAGCGGAAACGGAGCCTGCCAACCGAAGCGCGCAATCAACCATCCCATTAGAGGAACGCCGGCTACGAACGCCAGCGACCACGCTCCTTCCGTCACGGCAAGCGCTGTCCCACGCCGCTCATACGGGACACGGTCGCCGAAGTAGGCTTGCATAGACGGGTCAAAAAGATATTTGCTGAGGATCGACAATAGCAGGGCAATGCTGAATGTCAGAAACGACGGGGCGAGTGCGACGAGACTCATGCTCACGACAAACCCGAAAATCCCCAGCAGCATCCCAAACCGACGACCACGCGCATCGGAAATCGAGCCGAGCACAGGCGCGAACATTCCGACAAACGACCGCAGCGTGACCAGGAAAGCCAGTGTGTCGATACTAACCCCCAGACCGCGCGCAAAAACCGCCAGAAACGGATACACCATGCGGTGCATTGTGTTCAGGATGGTACGCAGAACCATGAAAATCAGAAGCTGAAAACGAAGACGCATGCTAGAATAACCAACCTCGTGCCCACTGGAAAACAAAGAGTATAAGAAGAGCCCTTCCAATGAATGGAAACGAGAATAGCAATTTGAATAGTAGCATTGCACGATTTTACTCTACGAGAATACTTTAATTGCGTAACACGCCGCGCAAGGAGAATATATGGAGAAACCGCCTGCGAGTATTGCTTTGGAAACGCTTAACGTCCAGCATCAAGTGTTTCGGCACGAGACGCCGGTATTGTCCTTTGAACAAGCCGCGACAGATCGCAATCAGAGACCTGAGCAGATCGTGCGCAGCATCCTCTTTCAGATTCGCCCGGGCGAATTCATGATGGTGCTGGTGGCAGGCCGTGAGCAAGTGGACTGGAAAAAGCTGCGCCATCTTGTAGGGAGGTCGCGTGTGCGGATGGCGACTGAAGAGGAAGTGCTGGAGGTGACCGGATACCGCGTGGGAACGGTGAGCCCCTTTGGGTTGAAGACTCCCGTAAAAACTCTGATTGACGCGAGTGTCCTGAAGGAAGAAGAAATCTCGGTTGGCTCGGGCGTACGCAATACGGCGATTCTCATGAAAAGTGCAGACTTGCGAGAGGCACTGAGGGATGCCGAAATTGTCTCGTTAACGGAGACTTCGAGCGCCGCATAACTCCTCAGGATGGCAACGTTAATTAAGATATGGGGTTTACACAGTGCCGCACGCATGTGTGCATGTAGGCTTGAATATGGCTACATCTTGCATTCGGTTACTGACCAGTAAGGCGTGTGGTAACCAGAAAACTTTCGATATGAGGTACGTATGACGAGTTTACGGGATTTGTTGAGAAGTGCCAGCCGGACCTTTGCCATTGGAATCGAGCAGCTTCCCGGCGTTCTGTGCGATGCTGGCACAGTCGCCTATCTACTTTTACGGGTTTCCGATTATCTCGAAGATAACGAAGATATGGATTCAGAAAAGAAGGTGAGATTGCTTAATGTGTGGGTGGAGATTCTTCGAGGCAACTCTGCGAGCGAGGAAATGACAGAGCATATCCAGTATGTGGACACATCCAACCCGGATGCTGTCGTCGCGCAACACGCGGGGGATATCCTGACGCGCCTTGCGACTCTTCCGCAGGAAGTGCAGGAGATTATTACCGACCACGTGATCCACAGCACACTCGGCATGGCTCGCTGGGTGGAACGCGGTCCCGAGGTCAACGACGAGGAAGACCTGGACGATTACATGTTTGAAGTGGCGGGTCGAGTGGGCTATTTATTAACCCATCTATTTGCCTGGTACTCCAGCACCATTCGCAACCGCAAAGATACGCTGCTCCCGCTCTCCCGGGAATTTGGCTTGGCACTGCAGACCGTGAATGTGATCCGCGGCTTGCGCAAGGATTATGAGCGGGGCTGGGTCTTTGTGCCGCGGAAATACCTGGCACAAGTCCACCTGACAGAACATGAGTTGTTTCAGCCGGAAAACCGCGCCGCGGCGATCCAGGTGCTGGATATGCTGGCGGACAAGGCGGAACGTCACTTGCACGCCGCGCTCACCTGTGTCAAGACTCTGCCGCCCTGGCAGCACCGCATCCGGTTAGCCTGCATTTTTCCGCTGATGTTTGCCATCCGCACCCTGGCAATCAGCCGCCGCAATGCGCACGTGTTCGAAGATGAAGCGAAAATTTCACGCGATGAAGTGAAGCAAATTGTCGTGGATTCCAAACTATGGGGCTGGTCGAATGCCTGGCTGGATAGCTACTTTCAAAAGCTGAACGTGGTTCCCGAGAAGTAGAGCGCGCTGTCTGCTTACTGCAAGCTTTGTATCTCGATAAACCATTATAATAATGCCTGGAGAACAGGCAGTGACAAACCTCCGGCGTACGTTCATCTTGTTAGCCATCCTCTATGCAATGTTTTCCGTTGCATTCCAGTCTGCGCGCGCCCAGACCAGCGCTCCACTTGCCTTAGTGATGAACGCGGATGGTCCGATCATGCCGCCCATGCTCGAGTATTTCAAGCGCGGCATTGAAATTGCAGAACGACGGAACGCCGAATTGTTGGTTATCCAGCTGAACACGCCCGGCGGGGCGGTACTGACGACGCTGGACATCATTCGTGCGATTCGGGCGAGCAATGTCCCTGTGGTGATTTACGTTTCTCCTAAGAATGCCATTGCCGGGAGCGCCGGTGCGATGATCACTGTGGTGGCACATGCCTCTGCCATGGCGCCGGAGACCACAATTGGCGCATCCACACCGATCAGCAATACAGGGGAGAACCTAAACTCAGATGCGCGCGCAAAAGAAATCAACGCCATGCAGGCAGCGATCCGCCCCTACGTGGAACCGCGCGGCGAGGAAGCTCTGGCGCTGGCGAACGACATGATCGCCGAAGCGAAAGCTGTTACCGCGACAGAAGCGCTCAACGCCGGACTGATCGATTTTGTGGCAGATGACGTCGAGGATCTGTTGCAGGCTTTAGATGGCTTCACTGTTCAAATAAGCGACGGCGCGCGTACGCTCGATACATCAAACGTAGAGACCGTGCCGCTCAACATGAGCCTGATCGAAGGGTTCCTGTTGTTTCTGACCGATCCTAATATCGCTTTTCTCTTGCTGGCAATTGGAGTCCAGGCAATATTGATCGAAATCTCGAGCCCGGGAGGCTGGATAGCAGGTTTTATCGGCGTGGTCTGCCTGACGCTGGCAGTCTATGGGATGGGTGTGTTGCCGGTGAACTGGTTTGGTATTATCTTTTTGGTCACGGCATTTGTCCTGTTCCTCCTCGATATTAAAGCACCAACCCACGGCGCGCTGACCACCGCCGGGGTAGCATCATTTATCATCGGCGCGCTGGTGTTGTTCAATTCGCCGGGCGTGCCGCAGTTCCAGCGCGTATCTGTCCCCTTGGTAGTTGCCACAGGTTTTGTGATCGGTTTGCTGTTCATGGTTATCCTGATGTTCGCACTGCGTGCCCTGAAGGTGCCAATTAGTGCCGGGATCGAGTCGCTGATTGGGAAAACAGGCACAACCCGCTCGGTCGTGGAAGGAAGCGGCGGACAGGTCCAGCTGGGATCTGAGTTGTGGACAGCAGAAAACGTGGACGCGACCGAACCTATTGGTAAGGGCGAGAAAGTGGAAGTCGTCGAAGTGAAAGGTTTGCGCTTGAAAGTCAGGAAGATAAAATAATTACGTGTCATTGCGAGCGAAGCAAACGCTTCTCGCAATGACAGATGAGGATTTAATGGCTGTAACCCCTACAAGAGATCGGATCATCCCCGAAAGTGACGTCCGCCCGCTGCGCCGCCCGGACTGGATCAAGGTGCGCGCGCCCTCTGGCGAGACGTATGAGTGGCTGCAAGGACTGATGCGTAAGAAGGCACTGCACACCGTCTGCGAAGAAGCGATGTGCCCTAATTTAGGCGAATGCTGGGGCAGCGGGACCGCGACATTTTTGATGCTCGGTGACGTTTGCACACGCACCTGTGCGTTCTGCGACATCAAACACGGCAAACCGACCTTAATGGACTGGGGCGAAGCCGAGCGCGTGGCACAGGCTGTCAAAGCGATGGAATTGAAGCATGCGGTAATCACGTCCGTGAACCGCGATGAGCGCAGGGATGGAGGATCCCCCATCTTCGCCATGGTGATTCGCCGGATTCGAGAATTGCTGCCGGGCTGTTCTGTCGAGGTCTTGATTCCCGATTTCAAAGGCTCGCTTGAGGCACTGAAGATCGTCATGGATGCGCGTCCGGAAATCCTGAATCACAACGTGGAGACCGTGCCGCGCTTGTTCAAGACCGTTCAGCCGCAGGATAACTATGAGTGGGCAGCTGCCACTCTGTCCAACGCCAAGAAGCTTGACCCCGACGTGCTGACCAAGTCTGGCATCATGGTAGGGCTTGGCGAAGAGATGGACGAAGTCAAAGCGGTAATGCGTGACCAGCGCTCCTGGGGTGTGGATATTTTAACGGTTGGCCAGTACCTCCAGCCCAGCAAGAAGCACATGCCGATCTCGCGTTACTACACGATGGAAGAGTTCGCCGAAATTCGTGAGTACGGTTATTCGATTGGCTTTAAGTGGGTGGAATCGAATCCGCTCGTGAGGTCTTCCTATCACGCGGCGGAGCAGGTACGGGCGTTGAGCGTGGTGCACCGAAAGTTGTACGGGGAGCAAAAGGCAGAAGTTAGAGAGTAGAAAATTAGAAACTCCCGCTAACACTTCGGCGGGAGTTTCCGATTGTGTAAGCACCGAATGATGAACGAATCTGGTTATAGACCCCTGCCGACAGAGACGCGCGTGTTTTGACGGTTGTATTGTTTAGAATGAAGGTATTTTGAGCACCCAGCATTTCAGGACGACGGTCGCCAAATCCGGCAGCAGAGTTTTCCTTCCCATCCCTTTTCACCCCAATGAAGTCTGGGGCGTGAAGCAGCGCCATCATGTTACCGGTACGGTGAATGAACACAAGGTACGTGGTTCGCTTGGTTCGGAGGGGCAACAGTACTTTCTTCCTTTGGGCGCTGCCTGGAGGCGCGATTGCAGAATCGATGTTGGGGATACAGTGGAGGTCACTTTATCTTCCGAAGGTCCGCAGTCGGAAAGTTTGTCGGCGGATGTCTCAGATGCATTGCAAGCGGAACCGGAAGCGAAAGCCTTCTTCGAATCGCTGGCGACTTTCTATCGAAACACATATATCAAATGGATCGAAAGCGCCAAACGACCAGAAACACGTGCGGCACGGATCCAGGAAATGATCGAACTGCTCAAAGCAGGCAAAAAGCAAAAATGACATCGGGGACAAGCATATTGTTGAGCGGGGTTTTGTATAATCGGGACTAAGGCAAAAGGTTAAACTGTCGGGCAAATGAAGCGGTTCATCCCCCTCTGGAGATTTGCTTTTCCGAGTCGCCAGGGAAACTGGGAACATTTCGACAGCAACACGTGTCTAAGCCAAAAACCCATTTCTGATGGAACAAGGAGTTTGAAGGATGAAAATCGTCAAATATCTCATTTTCACGATTCTGGTTGGCTCCTTTCTTTCGGCCTGTGGAGCTGCGTCTGAGCCGCCTACCCCATTTCCAGAGTCCATGAAAGGCTATGAGCTTTATAGCTGGCAGGACGGGGACCAGTGGAACTTCTCCCTGCTGGTTGGCACAAACCGTGAAAAGACTCTGGAGGAGATCAAAGCGGCAGATACTGCTCTGCGTGGTATGGATGCGCTCACAGCGGCTCTCGAACAGATGCCGGCAGGGCAATACATTACCTGGTCCTCCAGAGAAACGCTGACTTTCCCCCCCGACGACATCATCGAACAAGTGAAGCAAATCTCGGAAGACAAGGGGTTGATCTTGAATCTAGCTTTATGATCACCCCGATCACGTTGTAGAGTATGCATCCAGTCCCAACCAAAAATTGTACAGGATTGGCTCTATAGGGTTTGTCTCATCCTATGGTAAACCTTGCCTGGCACAGAACGTCTCATAAGAACAACCAGCCTCTAGCCAAAGCAAAGGATACTTATGGAAATGACTCACCCCTACGAAACACTGGATCCCGAAAACTGGGACGATATGCGTGCGCTCGCTCACCGCATGGTGGACGACGCGCTCACCTACCTGGAAACAGTTCGTGAGCGTCCTGTCTGGCAGCCCATCCCGGAAGAAATCGCAGACCGCTTTAAGGAACAGGCGCCACGCGAACCCGGCGGCGCAGACACAGCGTACGAGGAATTCGTGGAAACTGTCCTGCCGTATCCGATGGGGACAACCCATCCGCGCTTTTGGAGCTGGTACATGGGCAACGGGACCGTTCTCGGGGCGCTGGCAGATTTCATGGCTGCGATCACGAATTCCAATCTGGGCGGTGGAAACCATGCTGCCATTCTGGTCGAAGAACAGGTGGTCAACTGGCTAAAGGAGATGATCGGATTCCCGAAAGAGGCAAGCGGCTTACTGGTCAGCGGGGGTTCGATGGCAAATTTCGTTGGGCTCACCGTCGCACGAAGCGCCAAAGCGGGCTTCAATGTCCGCGAATTGGGCATGCAGGCAGCGCCTCAGCAGCTTACAGTATATGCATCCACAGAAGTGCATAGCTGCAACCAGAAAGCTGTGGAACTGCTGGGCATCGGTAGCCAGCACTTGCGAAAAATCCCTGTAAATGAGGATTACACGATCAACATCGAGGCACTGAAGCAAGCTATTACAGAGGATCGTGCCGCGGGCTACCGCCCTATCTGTATTATTGGAAGCGCTGGAACGGTCAACACAGGGGCGATTGACGATCTCAATGCACTGGCGGATATCTGCAGGGAGGAAGACCTCTGGTTCCATGTGGACGGCGCCATTGGCGCCGTGGCAGTCCTGGCAGAGAACGTCAGACCAATGCTAGCGGGAATCGAGCGAGCTGACTCCATTGCGCTCGACCTCCACAAATGGATGCATATTCCCTTCGAGGCTGGCTGTACCCTTGTCCGCTCCGACCGGGCGCATCGAAACGCATTCTCGCTCACGCCGGAATATCTCGAACACGAGACGCGCGGGCTGGCGGCAGGGCATCTCTGGTTCAATGATTATGGCTTGCAGTTGTCGCGTCAGTTTCGCGCCCTCAAAGTGTGGATGTCCATCAAGGAGCACGGGCTCGACCGATTCGGTCGGATGATTGCCCGCAACGTGGAACAGGCACATTACTTCGCTGGGCTCGTCGAAAATGACCCGACTCTGGAGTTGATGGCGCCAGTTGGCATGGATATCGTCTGTTTCCGTTTCAACCCGGGCGGGCTGGGTACAGAGAATCTCAACGCGTTGAACAAAGAGATCCTGATGCAGCTCCACGAGCAGGGAATTGCCGCGCCATCCTACACTACCCTGCAGGGACGTTATTGCCTGCGCATCGCGATCGCCAACCACCGCAGCCGGCAGGAGGATTTCGATCTGCTCGCCCGCGAAGTCGTGCGGATCGGTCATGAGGTCGTAGCACAATCGACTCAATAAAAGTCAACGTTTGTAACTTTCAGCGCCAGCGCTACGCTGGCTTTTTTATTGTTATTAGTTCATTTACGTTTATAATTAATAGCATCTTCCCTTTTGTGAATATCGGGAAAATTAACAGCCTGCTTTCCCATCGTCGACATTCCCACATCCTATTGAGAGATGCGGGCTACATCGCCCCCTAATCGACTACTCCTGAACAGTTTCGAGGAGATTTTTTTGTGACACCGGCAAAACAGAACCATCAAGTTAAACTTTTACCCAAATCCCCCACTGGCATTCCCGGTATGGATGAGATCACCGGCGGCGGCTTGCCGAAAGGCAGACCCACCCTGGTGGCCGGCGCAGCGGGCTGCGGCAAGACCCTTTTCGCCATGGAGTTCCTGGTCAACGGAGCCACTCAGTATGATGAGCCTGGCGTCTTTGTGGCGTTCGAAGAGAATGCCGAGGAACTGGCACAGAACGTGGCTTCGCTCGGTTTTGATCTCAAAAAGCTCGGCAAACAAAAGAAGCTGATTGTCGATCACGTACATGTGGAACGAAGTGAGATCGAAGAGACTGGCGATTATGATCTCGATGGACTCTTTATCCGTCTCGGTCATGCCATTGACTCCATCGGCGCCAAACGGGTAGTGCTCGATACGATCGAGGTGCTCTTCTCTGCCCTTTCGAATCAGGGCATTCTGCGCGCCGAGTTACAACGGCTCTTTCGCTGGCTGAAGGACAAGGGCGTGACAGCAGTCATCACCGCCGAACGCGGCTCCGGGACCATGACCCGCTTTGGGCTGGAGGAATATGTCGCCGATTGCGTCATCACGCTCGATCACCGTGTGAACGAGCAGGTCTCCACGCGGCGTTTGCGCATCGTCAAATATCGCGGCTCCATGCATGGCACGAATGAGTATCCGTTCCTGATCGGCAGGCATGGCATCTCGGTTTTGCCCATAACCTCGCTTGGACTTGAACACCAAGTATCCACGGAACGTGTATCGACAGGCATCAAAGAACTGGATGAGATGCTGGGTGGCAGAGGCTTTTACCGGGGCAGCAGCATCCTGCTCTCAGGGACGGCAGGGACAGGCAAAACCACGCTCGCTGCCGCCTTTGCGGACGAAGCCTGCCAGCGAGGCGAACGCTGCTTGTATTTCGCCTTTGAGGAATCATCCAATCAGATTTTGCGGAATATGCGCTCGGTGGGCATCGACCTGGCGCCGCATATCAAAAAAGGGCTGCTGCGTTTCCACGTGGCACGCCCGAGCCAGTATGGTCTGGAAATGCACCTCGTAAGTATGTATGACATGATCCGGGAGTTTAAGCCCAGCGTCGTGATCATGGACCCGATTACGGACTTTTCTACAGTTGGCGACGCGGCAGAGATCAAATCTGCCGTGACGCGGATTATTGACTTTCTCAAATCGAACCAGATCACCGGATTATTTGTGACGATGATCTCAGGAAGCGAATCTGCCGATCGATCGGTGGTGGGAATTTCCTCGTTGATCGATGCCTGGATCAGCCTGCGCAACCTGGAGAACAACGGGGAGCGGCACCGCGGCTTATTCGTTCTGAAATCGCGCGGCATGTCACATTCGAACCAGATCCGTTCCTTCGAGTTGACCAGTGATGGCATCAAGATTGGAGAAAGTTATCTCGCCGGACATGGGTCAAGGTTCAGCAGAACCTGAGAGAGTTTGGAACCTATCTCGCGTGTTCCTGTGTTAACGAAAGAAGTAAGGAGAATGCAAGTGGAGAAATCAAAGCCCCAGAAGCGACCCCGTCAAGCAAAAA
>DASSBC010000019.1:0-29640 GCA_035699125.1 Anaerolineales bacterium | reverse complement strand
TTGGTATGTTACCCGAGTCGCGGACTGGGCAGTAAAGGCATACCGCGATTATGGAGTAGATGTGCCCATCTACTTGAATGCCTATAGCGGCGTTGCCATCCAGCCCTGGGCGGAGCTTGAATCCTTGGCAGACCTCGCGGGACCGGATATCTATCCCTCGCGTGAGTTCGCCTTGCGCCCTGAGGAACATCGCAAATTTCTGGAAGCTGTGCGTTACACGCGGACGTATTCCTCTCTGCCCTACATCCCCGAATTCGAAGCGGGAATCTGGCACGACTGGTTACCAGACGTAGGAGTCTTGTCTCCCAATCATTACCGGATGATCTGTTTCTCGGCGCTCCTGGCAGGCGTCGCGGGTTGGAACTGGTACATGCTTGTGAATCGAGATAACTGGTATCAGTGCCCCATCAACGAGTGGGGACGCACCCGCCCGGATTTGTTCGAAGCCTTCCAGCAGATCACGGAGCTCTTTCATGAGATCGAGCCCGCTTCGCTGGTCAAGCTGACGGATACGGCAGTCACATTCAACACCTTGCAGCGCGGCAGCGAACGACCCGGTCAGGACTTGCTTCATGCCCTCTACGCCGCGGACATTGATTACGAATTCTACGATGTGGACCGCGAAAGATGTGAACAGCCTCTCTTGCTGTATACAGGGGGGAACTGGCTTTCCGAGTCCGCGCAAGGAAACTTACGACAGTATATTGAGTCTGGTGGGCACTTGGTATGTGTGGGAACATACCCTTATCTGGATGATCGTCTGCATCCACTGAATTTGCTCGACGTTAAAGAACCCTCGGGAATTGTCAGCGGCTCGCCTGGCGGCTTGTGGCTGGAAGTTTTCGGAAGGAAGTTGGAGAGTCACTGGGCTTTCAATTACAGCGAAACGCCCGGAACCCCGATCATAGCAACGCGTCTGGCGCCTCGTGGTCAAACCATGGAAGAACTTTCCCTGCAAATGAGCCTGCAGGCGGGTACACCGTATATGATCGGCTACACCGAGGAGCGCGGACGCGGCTGCCTGACCGTGATAGGTCTTTCGCCCTCGCCGGAACTGTTGTTTGCCCTTCACGAACACCTGCAAGTGCGTCTGCCTAGTCGTTCGCTTGCCTCTCAGGTTTCGACTGCACTCTTCCGCCGCGACGGTGAGTTCTATGTGTTCGCGGTCAATAATGGGCAGGAAGATAAAGTTGCCGACGTTGTGCTGGATGGCATTTTATTCGAACTGCCTGCCTGGCGTGCGCAGAACCTCGTCAGCGGCCAGGAGTGGAGTATCAATTTGCATGAGTCCAATCATCTGACTTTTCCTGTGCCGCGCAAAGACGGCGTTATCGTTCATTTACAAGGTGCATGACCATGACTAAGCTTGCCATCATTCATACCACTTCCGCGACTGTGGAAACCATGAAAGCTCTGGCTGCCGAATTCCTGCCGGGCTCCGAACTGGTCAACTTCGTCGACGACTCGATTTTGCCGCAGCTAGGGCGGAACGGGGGAAACCTGGCTGACGTAGAAGAGCGGCTGGTTCACTACGCGCGCTTTGCCGAACAAGTGGGCGCGGATGTGATCCTCGAAGCGTGTTCCTCTGTCGGCGAGGTGGTTTCGAAGATGCAATCCACCGTGTCCATACCGATCGTGCGCATCGATGAGGCAATGGCTGAGCAGGCAGTACAGCGCGGAGAGCGCCTCGGAGTCGCAGCTACCCTACCAACCACGCTCCAACCCACAACCCGTCTCCTGCGCGCCAAAGCACAGGCGGCTGGCAAGCAAGTGGAGATCACTCCGCTCCTCATTGAGGGTGCATACCAGAAACTGATGGCAGGAGACTGGGAGGGACACGACAACCTGCTTGTGGAAAAACTCCAGGAACTGGCTCGCGCTGTGGATGTCGTTGTGCTGGCGCAGGCGTCCATGGCGCGTGTACTGTCTCGTCTTCCCGCCGCAGATCAGGAAAAAATCCTCGTCAGCCCTCGCCTTGCGATGGAACGAGTGAAAAATGTTGTAGCTTCTCGATCAAGTAAGAAAAACTAAAGAGGAAACGTTTGGCATCGGACCCCACCATCCTGGCGATTGATATCGGCACGACCCACTGCAAAGCCGGGTTATTTGCGTTGGATGGTACAGCTCTTAAGATTGCCACACGCCCCATGGTCATGCAGAGGGCGCCTTCCGGAGAGACCTACTTCGACCCCGACGCGTTATGGGCGACCGCGGCGGCAGTGATCCAAGAGGTCTCCGAAACGGCTGGGTCGATCCGAGCCGTCGGTATCGCCAGCATGGCGGAGACAGGTTTATTACTGGACCGCCGGACGGGTGCTGCCCGCTCTTTTTTTGTTCCCTGGTTCGATACGGCGCCTCAATCTCAGGCTGACTTGATCCGCCGCCGGTCCGACTCGTTAGAACGCTATCTTAAGACTGGCTTGCGTGTCAGCTTCAAATGCAGCTTGGCAAAGATACTCTGGCTGCGCGCACGCGATGAAAGCTTGCTGGATGGCGCTATCTGGCTCTCTGCAGCGGATTACATTGCTTATCGATTGACTGGTAAGTTTGGAACGGACTGTTCCCTGGCTGGATACACCTTCGCCTTCCGTGTGGACCAGCGCGCCTGGGACACAGACTGGCTTCGCGAATGGAGTCTTGACCCGGATCTATTCCCGCATGTAAACCCTAGTGGAACCCCAATCGGGAGCTTATTGCCTGAGGTGGCAGGTTCCTTGGGGTTGATAACTGGAATTCCTGTTGCCATCTGCGGTCACGACCATGCCACCGCAGCGTTCGCGATGAACGTCATTTCGCCTGGCAAAGTGTTCGACTCCATGGGCACCGCGGAGATCTTGCTTGGCGCGCTGCCAGATCGCTTGTTGACCGAGGATGATTTCCACTCCGGTTTGATCTATGGCTGCCATGTCGCTCGTGGATGTGGATACTGGTTGGGAAGCCTATCTGCTTCGGGTGGCTCTGTAGAATGGCTTCGCGGCCAGCTCGGTCATCAACGGCTTACGTATGACGAAATCGATGCGTTGCTGGCAAGCGCACGACCAGAGCCCACAGGTATTCTCTATTTCCCCTATCTGGTTGGCAGCGGACCGCCACATACCGACCCCTTAATACGAGGCGCGTTTATCGGGCTCTCTGCCTCTCATGGACGCGCCGACCTGCTCAAGGCGGTGCTGGAAGGCACAGTCTATGAGGTGGAATTCATCCGTCAGGCGGGCGAACATATTACCGGTCAGTCTATCCCTACTCTAATCACGGCTGGCGGTGGGACGCGCAACCGTGCCTGGCTGCAGATCAAGGCAGATGTTTCTGGTTGCCGGATCGAAGCCTGCGCAGAACCGGAGGCGACACTTCTTGGCGCAGCGCTGGTGGCCGGCATTGGGAGTGGTTTGTATGCCAATGAGTCGGAGGCGTTCTATGGACTATCCCTGAAATCGGTAGAAGTATTCCTGCCGAACCCGGAACGCCACGCGATCTATCGTGGTTTATATGAACAGGGTTATCTGCCCCTTCAAGAAGCATTAAGTCATCATTTCAATGGAAAAGAAAAAGAGCTTGCAGACTATGAATAAATCTCCATCCCCGTTGAGGACTCTGAAAGAAGCGCTTGCCGCGGCGGAACGCGGCGGCTACGCCGTAGGCTCCTTCTCACTACGTACGACGCCCATGATTCAGCCTATCTTGCGGGCCGGTGAGGCTGCGCGTTCACCGTTGATCGTCCAGATCTCACAGAAGGAGCTGACGCGCTATCAGCTTACACCGGTTCGCGTCGCAGAAGAATTTTTCAAGCAACTCGAACATGAACAGATCAGTGTGCCTGTCGTACTGCATCTCGACCATACAAAAGAATTTACCGTGATCCAGGAGGCGATTGCCGCCGGTTTCACGTCTGTCATGATCGATGCCTCTGAAAAACCGCTGGAGGAGAACATCGCTACCTCGCGAGAGGTGGTGGAGTATGCCCATTCGAAGGGTGTTTCCGTCGAGGCGGAATTAGGGCGCATCGGGACGACTGACTTTGTCGAGACCGAAAGCGACGAAGAGCTATACACAAAACCGGAAGAAGCAGAACGCTTCGTCCGCGAGACAGGGGTGGATGCTCTCGCAGTCTCAGTGGGCACGGCACACGGAGTGTACACCGTCCGCCAGCCAAAGATTGATCTCCCCCGTCTGCGCGCCATCCGCCTCCTCACACCTGTCCATCTCGTGTTGCACGGCGGTTCTGGCGTCCCGGCGGAGATGATGCGAGAGGCGATTCAGTTGGAGGGTGGCGGGGTCAGCAAAGTCAATATCGCCACTGACCTTGAGCTTGCCGCGCTGGGAGCTTTAGGGCGGGATCATTATCTGACAGACTCCGAAATGAACGCCCTTTCCCCGGAAGAGATCACACGAGCACGTGCCGCTCTCCAGCAGACGGTGACAGACAAGATGAGGAATTTCCTCAGGAGTAGCGGTAAGGCGGATGGAAACTGAGTTGATTGAACAGGCTCGCGCCCATGCCGAGCGCATCTTGCTTGCCAACGGAGGGGAGTTAGGTTTACTTGGCTCGAACCAGGCATATCAACAGGTCTGGGCGCGCGATAGTATGATATGCGGCTTTGGACTCTGGCTGACGCAGAATCCAGAGGGGCAAGCTATCCATGCGCGCTCGCTGGAAACCCTGCGACGCTTTCAGAGTCCCCTTGGCAAGATTCCCCACAACGTGGGAATGACCGGCGTCGCCGACCCGGCGCTCATCGCTCATGGGGGGGCATTGGGACACGCGCTAGACGAGAGCATTGCCGTCGAGGACACCATCCACGCCGGATGTGTGGACGGCAATCTTTGGTACATCATCGGGCACTATTATGATTTCAGCCTGCGTAAGGATCTCGATCTCCTGCGTGATTCCTGGCCAAGCCTGGAGAATGCCCTACTCTGGCTGCGTTACCAGGACTCTAATGAGTGCGGTCTTCTCGAAGTCCATGAAGCCATGGATTGGGCAGACCTGTTCGCCAATCGCTACAATGTGCTGTACGACAATGTGCTGTATTTCGCAGCTTGGCAATGTATGGGGCAGCTAGCTCTAGCCCTTGAAAAGGCTGCACAGTTTTATTTCGATAACGCTGCCGATGTGCGTCGCAAGATCAACAGCTTGCTATGGGTTGGACTCGAAGAGCCAACTGATTACGACTGGATTCGCGCGGAGCGCAAGGAATGGCTGTATCCCCGTCGCCGAGTCGAGACGGAGCTCGTTGAGCGCCCCTTCTATTTGCCCTATATGGGCTTCCGCGAATATGCCGATCGCTTTGACACACTCGGCAATCTGCTGGCGATCTTGTTTGGTGTGGCAAATCAACCCAAGGCTGACAAAATCCTGGATTACATTCAGGGCTGTGGGTTGAACGAGCCGTTCCCTGTGTGCGCTCTCTATCCACCGATTCAGCCAGGTGAAAAGGATTGGCGCGAATATTACCGGGTACGCAATCTTAACCAGCCCCATCACTATCATAATGGCGGCGCATGGCCTTTTATTGGCGGTGTTTATGTAGCTGCCTTAGTACAGGCTGGCAGGTTGGAGGAAGCCCGCTGCCAGTTGGAGACATTGACTGCTATGGTTCGTCTCGGCAAGAAACAGGAATGGGAATTCAATGAATGGTTCCATGGCTTGTCGGGCAGACCGATGGGTTATGCTGGGCAATCCTGGTCGGCGGCGATGTATTTGTTTGCGGCAGATGCCGTCAAGCAGGGACGCGTACAGGTTTTCAACCCCGAGCGTGGATGGTCGGTTTAGTCTTTTGATGAATCATGTTTACTCGTATTGCTGACTCTCTTTACCTCTTTCGCGACACCTGCAATGTTTACGTTCTTTGCTCCGGGCGCGAAGCCGTGTTGGTGGATTTTGGCAGGGGCGGTGTACTCGATCACCTGGCAGAAATTGGTGTGGACCGCATCACTGATGTGCTAATGACCCATCACCACCGCGACCAGGGACAGGGACTGCCGCGCGCCGTGCAGGCAGGAATCCGTATCTGGGTTCCTCACACCGAACAGGATCTGTTCCACAGTGTGGATGCCCACTGGCAGGCGCGTCCAATCTATAACAATTACAACGTTCGGCAGGATCGTTTCTCGCTGCTCGAATCTGTTCCAGTGGCTGGGACGTTACAGGATTACGAGACGCGTCGGTTCGCTGCCCACTCTCTGGCCGTCATTCCCACGCCTGGACATACCATCGGTTCGATCAGCCTGCTGGCGGAATGGAACGGGACGCGTATTCTCTTCAGCGGGGACTTGATCTATGCACCCGGCAAAGTAGTCAGCCTGGCTGCCACGCAATGGACGTACAACGGCGCAGAGGGAATGGCTGCGGGCCTGGCTTCGCTGCTCGATCTGCAAGACCGTGAGATTGACATGCTCCTGCCATCGCACGGCGATCCGATCGATGATCCAAAGGCTGCCATTGCTTTACTCATAGAACGCTCCAGGGAACTGTTGCAGCGCCGCAACCAGAACCCTCGTCTGTTTGCGTTGCGAGAAAGGCCATATCAACAAGTTCTCCCTATTGGAGACGGACCGCATGGAAGAGGAACTCCTCATTTGCTGATGCACCGCGCCAGCATGTCGAATATGTACGTGCTCCTCTCCGATAGCGGGAAGGCGCTCTTCATCGATTTTGGTTACGACTTTATCACCGGCATCCCTGCCGGCAGCGATCGCGCCTCACGCCGTCCCTGGCTTTACACGCTGCCAGCGCTCAAAGCACAGTTTGGTGTGCAAAAAATCGACGTGGTGTTGCCTACCCATTATCACGATGATCATGTGGCAGGTTGCAATCTCTTGCGCAGGGTAGAGGGAACGGAGGTCTGGGCAGCGGAAAACTTTGCCGATATCCTGGAACATCCCGCCCGCTACGATTTGCCATGCCTATGGTATGACCCCATTCCTGTCGATCGCTGCCTGCCGCTCGAGAAATCCATTTCATGGGAAGAATACACGCTGACGCTGTATCCCTTGCCTGGTCATACGCGTTACGCGGTCGCCGTGGAGTTCGATGTGGATGGACTACGCGTCCTGGCGGCGGGAGACCAATACCAGGGCGATGATGGCATTGCGTGGAATTATGTCTATCAAAATCGCTTCGCTATCGGAGATTACGCAGCGACTGCAAAGCTCTATCATCGCCTTCAACCTGATTTGATCCTCTCCGGTCACTGGCAACCTCTGCATGTGACACCTGAATATCTGCAAAAGATTGCCGAGGATGCCGAAGCCCTCGACCGCATGCATCGCGAACTGCTGCCCGAGATACCCAACCTTGGCGCGGAGGGATTTCTCGCGCGGATCACACCCTACCAAGTTACCGCTGCCGCCAGTGAAACGATTCCCTTCGATGTTGAAGTCTGCAACCCGTTCCCCCAACAGGAGGAAGCTATTCTTCGTGTCGTTGTGCCTCGGGGATGGGATGTTGAGCCAGTGGAACACAGAAAACAAATTTCCGGTGTCCATCAATTCTCTTTTTCAGTGACTCCTCCAGACGGTCTGGTTGTCCGCCGCGCTCGAATCGCTGTGGATCTCACCGTTGCTGGTCAGCGCTTCGGGCAGCAAGCCGAGGCATTAGTCACTGTCATCCCGCAAGATTCTGTATGATTTTCTTCAAACTTTCTTGGCGACTCGCCCTGACATTCGTTGCCCTGCTTTCTGCCTGTACGTCTGTCTCGACGCCGACTCCCTCCCAACCTCTCTCACCAGACACTTTCACCAATCCTGTCCTTGATCAGGATTTCCCTGATCCTGATAATTTACAGGTTGGCGATGTATATTACGCCTACGCAACAAATGGAAATAACATCAATATCCAGGCTGCACGCTCTACAGACTTAGTCCACTGGGAAGTGTTAGGGGACGCCTTGCCAGAGTTGCCTGACTGGGCAGTTCAGAAATTCGGTTGGGCTTGGGCACCTGAGGTGTTTAGCCCGAGCGAAGATCAATATGTCATGTACTTTACTGCCCGCTTCGCCATCGGCTTTGATGGAACACAATGTATTGGCGTTGCCACCAGTGAAGATCCCGCCGGTCCATTTACATCTTCCAATCCTGAGCCGTTCATCTGCCAGACCGATCGCGGAGGTTCAATAGACCCCAGTTCTTTTGTCGATGCAGAGGGTCAACGTTATGTACTCTGGAAGAATGATGGCAACTCAAGTGGCTATCAAGTCTGGCTCTCCATCCAACAGGTTTCCGCCGATGGGCTGACTCTTCAAGGAGAACCGCACCAATTACTCACGGTGGATCAGAGATGGGAAGGGAACCTGGTGGAAGCACCCACGTTATGGCAGCAGGATGGCAAATACTACCTGTTCTATTCTGCCAATGCCTACAACGACCGGCGCTATGCCACCGGTTATGCCGTTGCGGATGATATCTTCGGTCCGTATGTCAAGGCGGAGGAGCCGTTGATTGCAACAGATCTCGCCGCAGGTCTGGTGGGACCCGGTGGGCAAGATGTCGTTACGGACGACGACGGTGAAACCTGGATCATGTTCCACGGCTGGGCGCCGGATGGCTACCGTCGCTTGTATTTGGCACCCCTGGAGTGGCAAAACGGTATGCCAATGCTTGGCTTGAACGGACGCGCTTCTCTGCCAATACCATGATTTCACTGCTATAAAATCCTGGAGAACAATTTTGAAAACACGCAAACTTCACATGATCGGGAACGCACATATTGACCCTGTCTGGCTCTGGCAGTGGCAGGAAGGTTTCCACGAGGTCAAAGCCAGCTTTCGCTCTGCTCTCGACCGAATGAAGGAATATCCTGACTTTACCTTCGTTTCCAGTTCGGCTGCCTTTTATCAATGGGTGGAAGAATCGGATCCAGCCATGTTTGCGGAAATCCAACAGCGTGTGAAGGAAGGTCGTTGGGGTATCGTCGGCGGCTGGTGGGTGGAGCCGGATTGCAACATTCCGGCAGGTGAATCGTTCGTCCGCCATGGACTGTATGCCCAGCGCTACTTTAAAGAGAAATTCGGTGTGATCGCCCGGACCGGATTCAATGTAGACAGTTTTGGTCACGCCGGGACATTACCGCAGATTCTCAAGAAAAGCGGCATAGACTATTACACCTTTCTGCGCCCGATGCCGCACGAGAAAGGACTGCCCTCTCGTTTGTTCTGGTGGCAGTCAGACGATGGCTCGCGCGTGTTGACCTTTCGTATCCCATTCGAGTATCTTTCCTGGGGCAAGGAAGTGGAGACACATGCCCGGCGCTGTGCCGATGAAATGAAAGAGCCGGTCGATGAATCCATGTGCTTCTATGGCGTCGGCAACCATGGGGGCGGTCCGACGATCCTCAACATTGAAAGCATTCACCGCCTGGATGCCGATCCTGATTTTCCGGTCCATCTGGTCTGCTCGACCCCCGAAGCGTTCTTTCAGTCTGTAGAAACAAAAGAATGGTCGATCCCCATTGTCCAGAACGAACTACAACACCATGCCAGCGGGTGCTACGCGGCGCATTCTGGAATCAAACGCTGGAACCGCCTGGCGGAAAACCGATTGCTTGCCGCTGAAAAGTTATGTGTGGTAGCAGAATTGTTATGGCGTGACGAACCACCCCGACCGGCGATTTTTTATCCGGCTGAGTTTGCGCGTGCATGGAAGAATGTCCTCTTTAATCAGTTCCACGACATCATGGCTGGCACCAGCCTCGAAGCCGCCTACGATGACGCGCGTGACTCATACGGTGAAGCAATGATGATTGCCAACCGTGCCTTGAATCATGCGGCACAATCGATTGCCTGGAAGATCAACATTCCTATAGAAGAAAACGTCCGCCCGCTGGTGGTTTTCAACCCACTGACATGGCCGGTAAAGAGAAATGTTGAGATTGAGTCGTCGCGTTTGAAACCTGAGATGTCCCTTGTGGATGAGTCCGGTAACGTGATCCCACATCAGGCAGCCCAATCGACCACCACTGCAGGTCGTGATCGTCTTTGCTTTACGGCTGACCTGCCTGCTCTTGGCTACGGAACCTATCGTTTGCTTCTAACTTCAGAAAAGGACCCGAAGGATCAGCCGCAAGAAAGGTTGCAGGCATCTGACAATGTTCTGGAAAACGATCGCTTCCGCCTGGAGTTTGATCCGGTGACCGGTCATATCACTAGCCTGCGCGATAAGCAGGAAGAGGTGGAAGTGTTCTCAGGTCCGGCGGCACTGCCTGTCGTGTTGGACGACCCGGCGGATACCTGGGGGCACAACGTCTACAGGTGGGACACAGTCGAGGGCGCCTTTCAGGCAGAGTCTGTCCGGTTGGTGGAACACGGTCCTGTCCGGTCGGTTGTACGCGTCACCAGCCGTTATGGCTCTTCCCGATTGGTCCAGGAGTTTGCCATGTACCCTGACCAGGAACAAATCGATGTCAGCGTGATGGTGGATTGGCATGAACAGCTCAAGATGCTCAAGCTGCGGTTTCCGGTCAATGTCAAGTTCATGAAGATCACGCATGAGATTCCCTATGGGCACACCGAGCGATTCGCCAACGGAGAGGAAGAACCTGGTCAATCCTGGGTGGATGTCTCCGGCGTCTCACGCCACCGCGAAATTCCCTATGGCTTCAGTCTGCTGAACGACGGCAAATATAGCCTGGATGTGAACGTGCGCGATATCGGTCTGACCGTTCTGCGCAGCCCGGCATATGCTCACCACATTCCGGCAGTGCTCGAGCCAGATGGGCACTACGCCTATATTGACCAGGGCATTCAGCGCTTCCGTTATACACTTTTTCCACACGCTGGGAGTTGGGAAGTGGCTGGGACAGCGCGCCGCGCGGCTGAATTGAATCAGCCTCCTATCGCTATGTTTGCGACGTTCCATCCCGAAGGGATCCTGCCGCAATCCGATTCATTCCTCAGTGTTGAGCCCGAAAGCGTGATGGCAACTGTCCTGAAACAAGCCGAGGATGTTGACGGGCTTGTTCTGCGCGCGTTTGAAACCTCTGGCGCTGTTGCTCGCGCCACTATTCGCCTGCCGAAACTGGGGCGCGTGATCGAGGCGGATTTCGGCGTGAATGAGATCAAGACCTTTCTCATCCCGCACGAAGCCGCAGAAGAAGTGACAGAAACGAACCTGTTGGAGTGGCAGGATGGATAGGCATATCTCCCTCAATGGAAGCGATTGGTCCTTCAAGGATTTTTACGGGGAGGACTGGCGCTGGCGCGGCTCGCACCTGCCCGATAGCCGCGACCGGCGTCGCTGGAAAGTTGGCTCCGTTCCTGGCTGTCCGCACTATGACCTGTGGAGGCTGGGGGAGATCCCCGATCCGTACGTCGAGCGCAACAGTTTGCTGAGCGAATGGATTCCACAGCGCACGTGGCTCTACAAAAAGACGTTTTCCGTCGGTGAGGCAGTCAGGGGAAATCGAGTTCATCTTCATTTCGAAGGCGTAGATTACCAGGCAGAGTTCTTTCTAAACGGGGAAAGTCTGGGGACTCATATCGGCATGTTCACGCCAGTCGTCTTCGATGTGACCGATAAACTTTTTTATGATCAAGAGAATCTTTTAGCGGTCGTAATTGAGGCGCCCCCCCTTGAAGAGCCGCAAGTGGGACGTACCAGCCGCGTGAAAACCGTCAAAACACGTATGAATTACTGGTGGGATTTTTGTCCGCGTATGGTTCATTTGGGCATCTGGGACGATGTATATCTGGAAGTCACTGGCACGGTTCGTCTCACAGATGTGTTTGTCCGCCCGAAGCTGGAATCTGATTTTCAACGCGCAAACGTATTGGTGACGGTTGCGCTAGATTCCGCGACTCAAACAGAAGCAAATGTAGAAATTGTCCTGCGATACCGAGAAGAGATTATCGCAAGTGAGCAGATACAGCAAAATTTGGAGTCTGGTCATACACGTTTGGAGACCTGTCTTGAAGTGGACGCTCCGCGCTTGTGGTGGCCGAACGGTTGTGGGGAACCAGAGCTATATGAAGCAGAAGTACGAATCTCCCTGCTATCTACAGAAATCAATGAGAATATTTCTGCTTCTCGCATCATCCCGTTTGGCATTCGCCAGATCAGTCTCGTCCCCAACGACACGGTCCACCCTACGGCACTGCCTTATACCTTCATTGTCAACGGGCGCAAGGTCTATGCCAAGGGTTGGAATTGGGTGCCAATCGATGTACTGTACAGCGTACCCCAACCCGAAAAGCTGGAACGCCTGCTCATACTGGCGAAGCATGCTCACGTCAACCTGCTGCGGATCTGGGGGGGAGGGCTGCTCGAAAAGGAATCCTTTTATGACCAGTGTGACCGGCTGGGCATCATGGTCTGGCAGGAATTCATTCAATCCAGTTCCGGCATTGATAATATTCCTTCCACGTCACCGGAATATATTCAATTGGTGGCGGAGGCGGCTGAGGAGATCGTTCCTCGCAAACGCAACCACCCTTCGCTGGTGATCTGGTGCGGCGGCAACGAATTGAGCGGACAAGGGGAACTGCCGCTGGATAACACGCATCCCGTTTTAGCAGCGCTCAAGACCGTCGTCGAGCATCTTGACCCGGATCGCCTCTGGCTGCCTACCTCGCCGTCGGGACCCGTCTTCGGCAACACCCTGGAGCTAATTGCCAAGGATCCAACCGTCCTACATGACATTCATGGCCCCTGGGAATATCAAGGTGCGAGTGAGCATTACGCGTTATACAACCAGGGCGCCTCCTTATTTCACAGTGAGTTCGGAGTAGAGGGTATCACCAACCTGCGCACATTGAATGCGACGATCCGGAAAGAGCATCAATGGCCGGTTGACCTTGATAATCCATACTGGTTTCACCGCGGCGCCTGGTGGATCAAACGACCGATGTGGGACAAGACTTTCGGCGAGTTGAGCAGCATCGAGGAGATGGTACGCGCCACGCAATTCACACAAGCCGACGGTCTGCGGTACGCCCTGGAGTCCGACAGGCGGCGCAAGTATCGCAACAGCGGCACACTGCCGTGGCAGTTCAACGAACCCTATCCGATGGCAGCCTGCACATCGGCAGTGGATTACTACGCCCGACCCAAACCCTCGTATTACGCGGTCTGCCGTGCTTATGCTCCACTGCTTGTTTCGGCTCGGTTTCCCACATCCGCCTGGGGGGATTGGGAACAGTTCGAGGCGGAAGCCTGGGTGAGCAACTCACACGAGCGATCCTTTACGGATGTGACTCTGCAGGTACGTCTGCTTGGGAGGAATGGAAAGGTCTATGCCGAGCGAGCGGAGATCGTCTCGTTTGGCGCAAATGGTGCGGCGAAGTTACTGGCGTTCGAGGAATCTCTGGCAACGATCCCGGAGGAGGTCTTCTTTTTGGATTTACAGTTGTTCCATCGAGATGGCGCGTTCCTTTGCCACAACCGATATGTCTTCAGCCGCACAACGAATCTGGCTCCTCTGCTTGCCTGTCCTCTGGGAAGTTTACGAGTCTCCTCATCGAACGAAGAGGATGAACACATCCTGACTCTGACAAACACCGGGGAAACAACTGCCATGTTCGTATGGATAGAGGATGCCCGTGATGTAAATATTTCGGGATATGTTTATTTTGATGATAACTACTTCTGTCTCCTTCCAGAAGAAAGCCGCGCTGTGACAGTAACCTGGACCGATGTCCCTGTGGAAGAACGGCGGCTCGAAATCGCAGGCTGGAACACGCAACGTCTCTTATTAGATTTGTCACATCAAGGAGTTTCCTCTCATGGACTCGGTTGAAGCTCGAGAACAGCTTCGTACAGCCGGTCGTTATATGCTCGAGAATGACCTGGCATGGGGCAACGCGGGAAACATCAGCGCGCGCATTGGCGGGGACCATTACCTCATCACCGCCAGCGGGACACGCCTCGGCGACCTGAAGGACGACGATTTGGTTGAATGTTCTCTCGACGGCTCCTTCTCTGGCGATCACAAACCTTCTAAGGAAACGCCAATGCACCGCGCTATCTACGAACAACGCCCTGAGATTGGCGCCATTTTGCACGCCTCGCCTTTTTACAGCACTCTTGTCGCCTGCGCAGATATTCGCGTCCCAGCCGATTTATTCATTGAAGATATGTACTATCTCGAGCGCGTCGAGCATGTGAGTTACTTTCATGCGGGGTCGCGGGAATTGGGGGAGGCGGTACGCCTCAATGCCAGGCGCGCCAACATCTTGCTTCTAGACAATCATGGGGTGCTGGTGTACGACACATCCATTCAAGAGGCGCTCATGGCAATGCACACCCTGGAGTTTGTTTGCCGCATGGCGATCACCGCCCGAGGCGCCGGAATTGAGCTCCGTTCGCTTCCCGTTTCAACCGTTCACGATTTTTTGGAAAACTCCGGTTACCGGCCGCGACGGGAGTGGCCCCAATGAAAATGGGTGTCGTCGCCGACGATGTGACTGGCTCCAACGATATCGGCATCATGTTCGCCAAGTCCGATTATCTGACGCAGATTTATTCGTTTGAAGATTCATCTTCCTTCGTCCTCTCGAAGGAGGATCTGAACACGCCAGATATCCTCATTTTAGATACAAACTCACGCCTCGACCCGCAGGACGTCGCGTACAACAAGGTCTTTGCTGCCACGCGCCAATTGCAGCAGGCGGGTTGCCGCCAGTTCCACAACAAGACCTGCTCCGTCTTCCGCGGCAATATCGGGGCAGAGTTCGACGCCATGCTCGATGCGCTCGGGTTGGAGTTTGCTGTTGTCGTACTCGGCTTCCCCAAGAATGGTCGTACCACGGTAAATGGCATCCATTACGTCCATGGAAAGAAACTCGAAGAATCTGAATTCCGCCGGGATCCGATCCACCCCATGCAGCGTTCGGATTTGGTGGGTATCTTGCAATCGCAGACAAAACGTAAAGTTGACTTGCTGACCCACGAAGTTGTGAGTTTAGGAGCCGAGTCGCTGCGCGAGGAAATCCAGCGGATGCGCACAAAATGCCAGTACTTGATTCTGGATGTTACAGACCAGTCTGCTCTGGCGACGATCGCTCGAGCAGTCTATGACGAACCGGTGCTTTGCGGAAGCTCCGCTATCGCTGAGGAGTTGCCGGCAGTCTGGGGTCCGCCGCAAGATCGGGAGGAGCTACAGGATCTGCCACCACTGACCGATATGGGCATTCTGATTGTGGCAGGCAGCCTCATGCCTCAGACTGCCGCACAGATTGAGTATCTGGAGCAGAAAAGCGTTCCTCACTTTGTCCTCGATATATCGTCTCTCTTCGATCCTGTGCAGCGTGAAGCACACTTTGCCAGTTTGTGTGAGGACATCTCTACGAGTCTGCGTGTAGGCAATGATGCGATCTTCCACTCTCCGAATGACGGGCACGCATTAGAGACGACCAATCGCCTTGGGGTGGCACATTCGGTATCCAAAACCGATATCTCGCGGCATGTGTCTGAAGCGCTCGCTGAAGTGACGGCGCGAGCCCTGTCATCTAGTGGGCAGAACCGGCTGGTGGTGGCGGGAGGGGAGACGTCTGCAGCCATCTGCGCACGCCTGGGAATCAACGGGATGCGCGTGTGGAAGGAAATTCAGCCCGGTTTGCCATCCTGCGTGTCCTTGAACGACCCGCCCAGAATGCTGGTCTTGAAATCCGGCAGCTTCGGCAAGCCCGATTTCTTCGAACGAGCGCTGGAGCATTTGAGGGAACCATGACAAGAATCGAACAACTGATTGCCGCCTATCCGGACCTTGACGGTTGTGCTTCCGATGTTGAAGCAGCGTTCCAAACCTTAAGCACTTGTTATCATAACGGCGGAAAATTACTGACCTGCGGCAATGGCGGCAGCGCGGCGGACGCGGAACACATCGTTGGCGAGTTAATGAAAGGCTATTTATTGAAGCGTCCTCTCTCGGAGGACATGTGTGCTAAGCTGATCTCCGTCAGCGCGGAGGATGGCGATTATCTCGCCAGCCATTTGCAGGGCGCGCTGCCTGCCATCTCGCTCGTAAGCCAGACCTCTTTGCTTTCCGCGATCTCCAACGACACCGCAGCCGACATGGGGTTCGCCCAGCAGGTCTACGCGTATGGGCGTGAGGGCGATGCACTCATTGGATTAAGTACCTCCGGAAATTCCCGCAACGTGATTCTCGCGATGCAGGTTGGGCATGCTCTGGGGTTGCGCACCATCGGCTTGACCGGACCAACAGGCGGGAAATTGAAGCCACTGTGCGATGTCTGTATTTGCGTCCCTGCCGAAAACACGCCAGCCATCCAGGAACGTCACCTGCCGATCTTTCACGTCCTGTGCGCCATGTTGGAGGAGGAGTTTTTCGTCTAAAGCCGATGCCTTTGGCGCCGTCTACAGCGTAAGCAGAGCCTTAAGAGGTCGCTGTCCTTTTTATCAACGGAGATAACACAATGCTTTTCACCGTAGGCAAGATTCAGAAGCAGCTCAAAGAAGTGAAAGCCAGCATCCATCGCGAGAGACTTGATATCTCTCGATTTAAGTATATCGAAAGTGACTGCCCCGGCGCGCAAGCACCGGACTTCGACGACAGCACCTGGAAGGATTTTTCCCTGGGTGGGCTGTGGGGTGGGTATGACAAAATCGCCTGGTTCCGCTCGCGCGTATCGGTTCCAGCGGAATGGCGCGACGAAAAGGTAATCCTGCGCTTCATCGTCGGACCGCGTGACGGTTATGGATCCACGGCTGAGACCCAACTCTACGTAAATGGGTTTCCGCTGCAAGCCATTGACGTCTGGCATGAAGAAGCCTGGCTGCCACCGGAATACATGGAATTGGACGAAATCACAATTGCCCTGCGAGCGTGGAATGGAATCTATCTTATACCGCCGCAGCGCCGTTTCAAAGAGGCGGCACTAATCAAAATCGATCAGCCCACCGAACGCTTCTACTACCTGACGGATACATTGCTCAAGGCTCTGCAACAACTGGATGAGCATGACCTGCGCCGCACGAAGCTGCTCGAGGTACTCAACCGCGCGTTTGTCACCGTGGACTTCTTCGAGCCGCGCTCTCCGTCCTATTATTCTTCGGTGGCGGAAGCGCTTGAGGGACTGACGGAAGGCTTGAAGGAGTTGCAGGTCAGTGAGATCAAGCCTTCGGTGAATGCCATCGGTCATTCGCACATCGACATGGCATGGATGTGGCAAAGCCATCATACCCGCGAAAAAGCACGTCGCACCTTTTCAACTATACTGCATCTGATGCGGCAGTATCCGGAATTTCGTTATATCCATTCTTCGCCGCAGCTTTATCAGTTCGTCAAGCAGGACGATCCCGAGCTCTATGCCCGCATCAAAGAGAAGATTGCCTCCGGCGAGTGGGAGGCAACCGGTGGTTGGTGGGTGGAAAGCGACACGAACATAGCAGGAGGGGAGTCCCTCGTCCGGCAGGTGCTCTTTGGCAAGCGTTTCCTCCGCCGCGAGTTTGGGGTGGACTCCAAAGTGTTGTGGATGCCGGATACGTTCGGTTTTTCGTGGGTGATTCCCCAGCTCATGAAGAAGAGCGGTATGGAATATTTCGCCTGCTCGTCCATCCATTGGAGTAAGTTCAACCGCTTTCCGCACGACACCTTCCACTGGCGCGGGATGGATGGGTCGGAGGTGCTGGTCACGTTCTTTACGGCGCCCGGCGAAACCATTAAGAACCATTACAACTATAACGGGCTAGCCAATCCCTACGATGTGAAAACCGCCTGGGAGCATTACCGCCAAAAGGATGTGAATACCGAGTTGCTGATGCCCTTCGGCTGGGGCGATGGCGGCGGGGGTCCGACCCGCGAGATGCTCGAAGCCATCCGCGTCCAGGCAGACATCCCCGGCATCCCACGCGTGCAGATTGGAACCGTCGAGCCATACTTCCAGCGTCTCGAAGAACGCCTCAAAGGCAAGCAAGTCCCGGTCTGGGATGGGGAACTCTATCTCGAAGCTATTCGCGGCGTGTACACCTCGCAAGCTTATAACAAACGTGCTAACCGCCAGGCGGAAAGACTCTATCATGACGCCGAATGGCTGTGTTCTCTGGCAGATACATTGACCGGCGAGAGGGGGTATCCCCAAAGCGAATTGAACGCGGGCTGGGAGATCATCCTGCACAACCAGTTCCATGATGTCCTGCCCGGCACATCCATCCCGCAGGTCGTCGAGGACTGCCGCGCCGATTACGCCCGCGTGGAGCAGATTGGGCAAGGGGTGCTTGCAGGAGCACAGGAAGCTCTTGCGCGCCGCATCCACACGGATGAGGAGTCTGTCGTTGTCTTCAATCCGCTGGCATGGCCGCGCGGTGGTCTGATCGAAATCCCCTGGTCTGAATCTTTGGCGGGCAAAGGAGTGTCTGTCGACGGTGGGAAAGTGCTATCCTCCCAGACCGCCGGATCCGACGAGGGGAAAAAGCTGCTGCTCGAAGTGGATTCGATTCCATCGCTGGGGTATCGTGTCTTCCCTGTCGTTTCCAACTCACAGTTAGATGCGAACGAGATCACGGTCACGCCCACCTCCCTCGAAAACCGTTTTTATTACATCACCCTAAATGCAAACGGACACATGACATCTCTGTTCGACAAGCTCAACCAACGTGAGGTGCTGACTGCTCCCGGCAATGTACTCCAGATCTTTGAGGATCGTTCCATTAACGGCGAAGCCTGGGAGATAGATATCTTTTATCAGGATAAGATGCGTCAGATAGACAACCTGCTCGAAGCTGTGGTGGAGGAGACCGGTCCGGTGCGCGGCGTGCTGCGCCTGACCTGGCGATTCGCCAACACGACGATCAGCCAGCGACTGACAATCTACCGCGCTTCCTCACGCATGGACTTCCGCACCGAAGTGGACTGGCACGAGCATCAGGTCTTATTGAAGGCTGCCTTTCCGGTGAATGTCCGCGCCACTCGCGCCACGTACGATATCCAGTTTGGCAGCATCGAGCGTCCCACGCACTGGAACACCTCCTTCGATATGGCGCACTACGAGAATCCCGCTCATAAGTGGGTGGATTTGTCCGAAGGCAATTACGGGGTGGCGCTGCTCAACGATTGCAAGTACGGCTATGACGTGAAAGATAACGTTCTGCGCATCACCCTGCACCGCTCGCCGACGGAGCCCGATGAAACGGCGGACCAAGGCTGGCACGAATTCACATATAGCCTCTTGCCTCACGCTGGAACCTGGCGTACAAGCGATGTCATCCAGGAAGCTTACGCCCTCAACGACCCATTGATTGCCCGGCTGGCCGCTGCGAATCCGCAAGGTGACCTGCCAGCATCGCACACCTGGGCAGAAGTGGACACAGACCACGTCGTCCTCGAAACGGTCAAGAAAGCGGAGGACGAAGATGCCTGGATCGTGCGTCTCTATGAATGCAAGCAGTATCGCAGCAATGCAGTCACGGTCACCTTTGGGGAACCTGTCCGCAAGGCGGTAGAGTGCAACCTGCTGGAAGAAGAGGAAACACAGGTCGATCATCAGGATCATAAACTTACCTTCCCGATCAACCCGTTCGAGATCAAGACTTTCAAAGTCTGGTTCTGAGTAAGGTCTGTGGTTCCTCGCGTTTGAGAATTCTACCTATCCGATAGCTAAACTTGGTATAGTAGGTGGATATGACGGAAACTTCGGTTGACCCCGGTGTGTCCAACGCGGGAGCAGAGCCAACGCAATACGAAAAGATACGCGCCATCCCCTGGAGCCTCGCGTATGATTTAGTCAACACGTTCTTCGGCCAACTGACATTCTTCGGATCGGTCTTTATTCTCTTTCTGGACGACCTGGGGTTAAACGAGTCGCAGATCGGGTTGCTGCTTGCCGTTTTACCTTTCGTAGGATTGCTCTCATTATTCATTACCCCGCCTGTTGCCAGAGCCGGATACAAGAAGACCTTTCTCACGTCCATGGCGGTGAGAAGCATATTTACCGGGGGCCTGCTTCTGGTTCCATTGTTTGCAGATCGACTGGGGGATGTCGGCATTGTGGTTTATGTTGCCTTCATCACCATTGCATTTGCGATCAGCCGCGCCGTGGCAATGACTGCCTTTCTGCCCTGGCAGCAGGAATACATTCCGCATCAGATGCGCGGCAGGTATGCAGGCTATAGCAGCATCATTGTGAGCCTGGCCGGGCTGATTGCGGTGGCACTCGCCGGGTTTCTGATCGATCGTCCGCTTGGGGTATGGCGCTTTCCCATCCTGTTTGGGATCGGGGTCGCCTTTGGTCTCATCTCAGTCTTTCTCGCCTCACACATCCCCGGCGGCGCGCCTTCCGGGAGTAAAATTTCCCGGTTCGGTCTCAATTCGAAAATCTTCGCGCCGCTGCGCGACTCTCGATTTATCCGGTATCTGACGGCGCTGGGACTCACGACACTTGCCATGGGACCGATCTTTTCCTTCCTGCCCATCTTCATGAAAGAACGAGTGGGGTTAAACGAAGGCAATATCGTTTTTTTACAAACAGGCGGACTGATCGGCAGTTTGCTGTCCAGTTACTTCTGGGGCTGGCTGGCGGACCGCTACGGCAGCAAACCGGTTGCCCTGAGCGGCTTATTGATGACCACCTGTCTCCCTGTATTATGGTTCCTCATGCCGCGTGACTCGCTGATGAGCCTGCCGAGTGCTTTAGCCATTGCGTTCTTTCAGGGGATTGCCAGCACCGGTTGGGGGATTGGTTCGGGACGATTCTTGTTCGTCAGCATTGTTTCGCCCGGCCAAAAGGCAGAATATCTCTCTCAATACAACGCCTGGATGGGCGTACTCAGCGGCGCAGGCTCGATCCTGGGAGGCAGCCTGCTGCAATCTTTTTCTTCCTTTCAAACCACGGTCTTCAACTTCAGCATTGACTCTTACTCCGTGCTGTTCGGAATTGGATTTGTGCTGTCCCTCATGGCTCTCCTCTTGCTTCGCTCGCTCAGCACGGTGCGGGAGGCAGGCCTGGGAGAGTTTGCCGGTCTCTTCTTTCATGGGAACCCCTTGCAAGCCATCAGCTCCATGATCCGTTTCTACTATGCCAGGCAGGAAGCGGATGTCGTGACCGCGACACAACGCCTTGGCATGACGCGCAGCCCCCTCACGGTAGAGGAGCTGATCGATTCCCTTAATGACCCCCGCTTTTACGTCCGCTTCGAGGCGATGGTTTCGATTACCCGTCATAGCACGAACGATCGCTTGATCGAAGCCTTGATCGAGGTGATGGAAGGACCCGACCCGGCATTGAGCGTGATCGCTGCCTGGGCGCTCGGCAGGATGGGCAACCTGAAAGCCATCCCTGCCCTGCAAAATGCCTTTTATCACTCCAAATATCGCTCCGTTCGGGCGCATGCGGCACGGGCTCTCGGTACACTGGGAGATATAGAAAGCATTGCCTCTCTCATGAAAGAGGCGCGAAGCAACCCGGATCTGGGCTTGCGGGTCGCCTGTGCGTCGAGCCTGGGAAAACTCCAGGTCTCCGAAGCCACGCCCGATTTGCTGCAAATCCTGTATATGGATAATTACCCGCAAAGCCGCCGGGAAATGGGACTGTCGCTGGCGCGATTGCTGGATGCCGAAAGGAAATACATCGAGCTCACCCGCAAGCTTGACGAAGACCCCGGGACTTCGCTTGCGCAGGAGATGGAGTCACTCCGAAGCAGCCTGAGCAAGCACTTCTGGGAAAACGATGACATGATCTCGAGTTTCCTCCAGGCGAGGGAACAGTTTGCACTGGGAAACCTGGCGATGGGTTTTTCTCACCTCGTGGAAGCGATACGGTTGTTCCCGCCCGAGCAGCTGGAGCCCCATTGCCAGCAAATTCTTACGGAGTGCAGTCTGCGCATCCGAGAGTTTGGGCAAGACAGGCTGGAATACCCGATCCTTTCTGTGATCGTGTTAGGCAGTTGTGTTAAGTAACGCAACTGCCCGGTTACCTGAAACAAGCACGGCAGGGTTCGAGCGGAAGCTAATACACAAGATGCTCTTTCTCGGTCTTGATGCGCTTGCGGAAAATATAATAGGACCAGCCCTCATACGCCATAACAATCGGGATAAAGATCAGGGAGATAATCGACATCACCGTCAGTGCCTGGGCAGAGGAGGAGGAGTTATAGATCGTTAAGCTCCAGGCAGGATTCATACTCGAGACCATGACACGCGGGTACATCAGGCTGAAAAAGGCAACCTGCGTCAGAACAATATTCAGACCGGTCATGATAAACGCCCAGCCTTCCATCTTTCGATTGATAAAGTAGATTGCCACCAGCAGAACGACCACAGAAGCAATCGGCAAAATACCAGGGTCGATGCCAACCTGGACTGTGATATCTGTAAAGATATACGTGCTGATTGCGAGCACTACGACCATCACGGCTGCGAACAGATAGAGAGTTTTGGCTGCCGCACGGGCTCGTTCACGCATGTGGTCATCCAGCTTCAGGGTGAGGAAATTGGCGCCGTGCAACAGGAAGACCGACAGCATGGTCACGCCTCCAATCAGTCCGTAGGGAGTGATCCAACTGAAGGGTCCGCCCGTGTAATTGAGATTCTGATCGATGGGCACGCCACCAAGCAGGTCCGTAAATACAATGCCAAACAGAAGCGAGTTCAGGAACGACCCCACTGCGATCATCCAGTCGAAGAGACTTCGCCACTGCGGGCGTGAGTCCTTGGAGCGATATTCGAACGAGATCCCGCGGATGATCAACCCGACGATGATGATTACCATCGCGACATAAAACCCGCTGAACATTGTCGCATACCAGTTTGGGAAGACAGCAAACATCGCCGTGACGGCGAGGATCAGCCACATTTCATTCGCATCCCAGACGGGTCCGATTGTGTTGATAATGGCGCGGCGTTCCGCATCATTTTTGCCAAGAAAAGGTAGCAGCATACCCACACCAAAATCGAACCCTTCCAGAAAGAAGAACCCGATCCAGAGCGTGGCGATCAGAAAAAACCAGATGATCTGAAGAACTTCGTGTTCCATCCTCAACCTCTACTCCTCTGCGGAGGCGCCAAACGCAGGGATGACATCGGCATCCACCGATTCGTGCATGGCAGCGTCTGGTCCTGCCCTGGCATACCTGCGCATGAGATAGAACATGACCACCACGAGGGCACCGTACACCAGGCTGTAACTGATCAGGCTCAGGAGCAGCTGCCCGGCGGTCATGTTGGGCGAAATGCCGTCTTCCACTTTGAGCAGCCCCTGCACCAGCCAGGGCTGGCGTCCCATTTCGGTCAACACCCAGCCGCAGAGATTGGCAATGTAAGGCAGAGCAATCAGCCACGGCGCCCATCGCAGCCACCTGGCATTTTCCATGGGTCGGCGCTGGGCAAGGAGAATCAGGAGCGAGGAAAGGATCATCAGGAGTCCCATGGTCATCATGATCCGAAAGCTCCAATAGGTGACGACGATCAGAGGAATATAATTCCCCGCTCCATACTGGATCTGATATTCCTTCTGTAGATCATCCACGCCGCGAACTTCGCAGTCAAAGCGGTTGCAAGCCAGAAAGCTCAGAAAGTACGGAATGCGCAGCGACCAGACTTCGCGTTTGCCGGTCAGATCGCCGATAGTGAGAATGGAGAAGGAGGCAGGGTGTCCCGTTTCCCAGTGCGCCTCGATCGCGGCAAACTTCATTGGCTGCGTCTCGTACACGTACTGTCCCTGCGCGTGACCGGTAAAGAAAATAAGCGTGCTCGTAATGAGTCCTACCAGGGCTGCCATGCGCAGGGACCGTTTGAAGACCTCCACATGCTGCCGGCGCGCCAGGTGATAGGCGCTGATCCCCATAATGAAAAAACTGGAGGTAGCAAAGCCCGCCGTAAGCGTGTGCCAGAAAAACAACCAGCCTTTTGGGTTGCCGATCACGGCGAGGAAGTTCGCTACCTGTGCGCGGCCCGTCTCTTCATTGATGGTGTACCCTACCGGGTGCTGCATCCAGCCATTTGCAAGCAGTATCCATAACGCCGAAAACATGGCGCCGATCGCTACCAGCCAGATCGCGCCGAGGCGCAGCTTCTCGGGAATTTTGCCTTCTCCGAAAACCCATACGCCAATGAACGTCGATTCGGCAAAGAAGGCAAGCAAGGCTTCGAGGGCGAGGGGAGCGCCGAAGATGTCGCCGACGTAGCGCGAAAACTCAGACCAGTTCATGCCAAACTGAAATTCGTTGACGATTCCGGAGACGACGCCGATCGCAATATTGATCAGGAACAGCTTCCCCCAGAATCTTGTCATTTTGTAAAAGGTTTCATCGTTGGTCTGGTAATAGCGGGTGTGCATATAGGCGACATACGCGCTCATCCCCAGCGTAAGAGGCACGAACAGAAAGTGAACGATATTGGTCAGCCCAAACTGCAACCGCGACAGAACGACCAGATCCACGGCGTCTCCTTGCGACAATTAATAGGACAAAAGATTGCGAATAAGGGCTGCGTGAAGATCGGTCTTACATGCAAACGGTACGCTGTGTGTTCTGGCTGTCCTGGGACTATAGGACAAAAGCGCTAGATGCTCAATTAGGGAAATCCCTGCCACTGTGTTGAGGAGAAGGATACGAATGTGCTACATCCTCGATCAACGCTACAAAACAGCTTCCCAGGGCGGGAGCCTAATGGCTCCCGCCCTGGGAAGCTCGTCTAGAGATTGATATTCACGTTATTGTTCGGGGAGCTTTCCGTTAGGGCGCGGGAGGAATGGTGACGGTCATCGTGTAGGATGTGCTGCCCCCCGGCTGACCCTTGACCAGGATGTAGTAATCCTGCGTCGTCGCGAGCACTCGTTCGAACGTCGACGCCTCGGCGTGGTCAGACAGTAATACATCGCCATCGGCACCCCAGACGACAAGGATGGCTGCCCCGTCTGTGAAGGTTGTATTGATCTTCAAGGTTTGCCCGGCTCCGGCGCGCAATATGTATTGATCGGACTCCGAGGCGCCCAGTTGACCCGTCACGGTTGCGGAGGTGGACCCGGCGGCAAACTCAATGCGCTCCACGCCGGTAGAAATGGCGGGTATGCTCACGCTGAGCGTGTACGTCGTGCTCCCCTCGGGTCTGCCTTTCACCTGGATGTGATAATCCTGCGTCTTCGGCAGCTCTCGCTCGAAGCTCGAGACTTCCGCATGGTCGGAGAGTAAGACGTCGCCGTCTTCTCCCCAAACGACCAGGATCGCCTGTCCTTCGGTAAACGCCAGGTTGAGGCTCAACGTCTGACCGGCTAACGCACGTAACACGTATTGATCCGATCCGGAGGCGGCTAACGCGCCTGTGAGGGTCGTGGATGTGGCGCCGGCTGCGAACCGTATGCGCTGCTCGGTGTCTGTATCCCCTGAAGCAGGGGACGTGGCTGTCGGCGCTGCCGTCGTTGGCGAGATGGTTGTGGGTGTAGGCGCTGCGGGTGTGTTAGCGATACCTCTGGAAAATGTGAGAACGTTCTGTTCGTTCGCATACCGAATGCGCAGCGTATCCCCGGATATCTCATATCGATTTGCAGAGCCCAGGGCGCCGAAATAGGTTTGTTCCTGCTGCATCACACCTTCGGCGGTGCAAGCCATCTTGGTGCTGGCGACCGGTCCGAATGAGATTTCACCGTTTTGCACGTTGTATGTGGTGCCAAAGGAGTTACACCCGCCGGAGCCACCTGCCTGACCGTTCTCCTGGAAACTCAGCGTGGGAAGGTTGCCCGCAGAGACAGCGGTTTCTGCTCCGCTTTCGTTGAAGGAAACCAGCGTCCATTGCGTATTGACCAGATCACCACCCGTGACCGGTATTCCTGCTGTATTTGTCGGAACGGCTGTGGGTTCCAATGTAGAGACCTGGATGGGCAACGACGCACAAGCCGCCTGGACCAGGATCAATGCAGCGATGAAAATAGAAATGGGTCGTTTCGAATACTGTGTCATGTTCTAACTCCTTATCACGATACTTCTATATAGTTAACAGTATCTCCTTTAAGGACTACTCGTAAAAGGCATTTGTTCCTCTCTAAGAAGCTGCCTGTAGAGAAGCTTTCTTTAGAAAAGGATGAGAATATCTGTGCACGGACCGGTAGGGCGGGATACCATCCCGCCCTACTTTGAATGGCATAAAACATCCCGAAGGATTTGCTTCCTTCGGGATGTTTTTTTGCGGCTCGGAGAGTGTACCCCGATAAGGCTAGGACCTTGGGAACTCAGCCAATAATTCTGCTGTGTAATCGGCGGCGGGCAGCCAGGGGACGAGATATGCCCGATAGAACTTGCCTTCCTGCTGGAAGACCGTATCGCCGGTGTTGCGTTCTGCGAGCGCAAGATAGTCGCTCAGCTCCTGTCCTTCGAGGGGTATTGCCGAGAGACCGGTGGGGCTTTTCGGGAGCTGCAGCAGAGCCGGGTCGAGCGGCCAGTCGAGCGCTGTGGCAGGGGGGTCGCCGGCATACTCCGAGATGAACAGGGCAGCTTTCGTGGGCACATAGGGCTCGGCGTCCGGATGCGTGAAGCCGCTGAGCAGGGAGGTAATGCCTTCGAAGGCGGCGGCGTCGTTGGCAAAATCGGCATAGATACGGATCTCTTTCAGCGAGTCGTCGGGCTGGCGCATGCGAAGGATGGTGTAAGGAGCATCCGCCACGCACTGCTGTTGATCGCTGTTTGGCGGAAAGCAGAAGTCGGTGTAGCTTTCCAGGCGGTCAAAGCCCAGGTCCTGGACCTGCTGCAGCAGCGCCGCGTTCTCCTCGGGGGAGAGCTGGGCAACCATCACCCGCTCCTCGTCCACGGTTTGACCTTCCTCGGTGTAGATCACGCGCCCATCCGCCAGCAGGGCGAACAGTGGTGGGCGTCCAAACTCGTAGGAAGCCTCGGGGCGGAAGAAGGTAGGCTCGAATGCCATCTCGAGCACCACAGCGTCGGGCGTCAGGCGACCCGAACCCGGAGGGACTTCGCCCGGCTCCTCCACCGGGCTCTCCTGCGGCGCGGGGACCGCAGGGGTCCGTATGCCGAGAGCATCACACCCCACCAGGAGCAGTGCTCCCACGAGCCAGACGGACAACGTACGGAATACGAAATGTCGAATATTCATGGTCGTTAACCTTTCAGCGTTTTTCCTTTCAAGTATGTTACCCCCGCAAGACGCTGCGCGCCTCGTTTTGGTTCCTGTTATGCGGTTCGCCACCGCCCTGTCTGTTTCCGGCGCTTCGCTTTGGTTGGAAAGTACCACGCGTAATAGTACATGTTCCAGTTCTGTGGTTTTTCCTGGTTGCCCATGTGCTTTTTCCAGAGCAGGTCGTTGCCGTGGTGAAAGTAGTCCGAGACCGCCGTGTCGAAGGGACGCTTCGGGTTCCTGCCCTGCTCCAGCGCCATCTGCACGTAGAGCGGGCGGATGTCCGGGTCGGCGACCGCGGCGGAGGCATACTTGGCGGCTTCGCCCAGCCGCTGGCGGTGGTCTTTCTGCGCCGGGCTCCACTTGATCCCCTCCATATAGGGCGTTTCGTAGACGGAGACTTGGCCGTTATGGGAGCGGCGGAAGACGAGTTTGCCCATCTTCCCGGTGAACCATTCGACGATCGGGTGAAATCTTACTTTTGTCATGTTGTTCTGCTCGCTTTCGGATTGATGAAGTTCTTTGCCAGGCTGCCGGGCCTCCAGGAACGCTCAAGGAAGGTCAAGGGATGGTAAGGAAAGGTAAGGGAATCCTGTACTTGTCCTATACTGGTGCTGTACTGATCCTGTACTGCACTGGCTGTTTCTGTATTTGAAGTTCCTTCGTGTGATGCTGACTGTGACTTTCCCCCGCCGTGACCGGCTGCCTGGGCATGTCCTACTGCCCCAGTGTACTCTGGGAGGGAGAGGGGTGTGTTTACAGGTGGCTTACAGTGCGCTCTACGGGTTTGACGAGTGGGGAATCGGAGACGATCGATCCATTTCTCGATGAGGTTGGAGCCTTAGGCTAGGCAGGAGTAAAATGAAGGCGGTGCCAATGGGCAAATCTTTTCAATTAAATCCATATCTTTAAGTGCCTGGGTATTCGCGACCCAGTGGGACAGCCGCCAGTGGATATCAAAAGCTGACATTCGGGAGAGCCTGTTCTGGTTGTGCGCGGATGCCTGTCTCAGCCTATGAATAGACTATAATTAGCTCATTCTATTTTAATCTATCGCCGTCTAACGTCCTAACTGATTTAGGACGTTAGACGGACAGTCTGTCCGTCTAAAAGCAGTTATGCGGCGGCAGTCTAACCCCTAGTTGGGCGGTTCATTTCTAAGGAGTGGTTACTTTATGTCTAATCCTGCCATCTTTACATACACATTTACTGTCCCACAGAGCGTGATTGACGAGAATGGTCACGTCAATAATGTCGCCTATGTTCAATGGATGCAGGAAGCCGCTATTCGGCACGGAGAATCCCAAGGATATGTCCAACCTGAAAACACAGGCTGGTTTGTTCGTGAGCACCGTATCGAATATTTTCTTCCCGCCCTATTAGCAGATGAACTCGAAGTCCGTGCCTGGTTGAGTGAAATTAAGCGTGTCCGACTACATCGCAGATATGAGTTCATCCGTAAGTCAGATGGAAAATTAATCGCCAAGGGCGAAACCGATTGGGTGTATGTGGACGCGACATCTGGAAGACCGATTGCAATCCCCGCCGATCTACAGGTTTTATTCCCAATCGTGCCAGATCAAACCGATTCCGCATCTGCCTCATAAATTTGCCATCAAGAGATCATCGTGCAAAAATTAGCATTATCGTCTTCAGTTGGCGAGTCTTGCACAAAAACAAACCCGCCCAACAAGGCGTGCAGGCGGACTTGGTGGTACGCGCCGCGCTAGAACCGCTGTCAGGCGAGGAGCTTTTTTCCGTTTCGTCGGCTGGTTCTCCCACCAAGCCGCTAACGCAAGCCGTTGGGCGCTGCATCACATAGCTACCGAGGAACGAAGTTTTTTTGTGAGATTCTTTTACAAGATAGAATTAATACTACTTTCTTGAAAAAATTCGCTTTAGAGGAGGAAGAATGGCAAAGACAATTGTTGCTACTGATGATGCACCTAAGTCGATAGCGTTTAGTCAGGGTGTAAAAACTGGCGGTCTCGTTTTCGTGGCAGGGCAAGCGCCGTTAGACCCAAAAACGGGCGAAGTGGTTGGTACCACGATCCAAGAGCAAACTGCGCAATGCTTGAAAAACGTTGACGCGATCCTCCAGGCGGCGGGTAGCTCCCTGGAGCAGATTGTCAGTGCAACCTTTATCCTGGATGATCCAAACGATTTTGCGGGAATGAATGAAGAGTGGTTAAAGTGGTTTCCAAAAGATCCTCCGGCTCGTCAAGGTGCAAAGTTACCCATTCAATCCAAAGGAATCAAAATTTCGATTGCTGTGATCGCGGAAGCTTAGATTTTTTGCAACGACTTGGCCCGTACGTGAAACGGAATTCACACTTTTTAGTTGGTCGGGTTGGTAGATGCAGTCAGGCTTGAGAAAAACACAAATGCGCCCAACATAGCGTGCAGCAACTGTCTTGCCTGTCAAGGGTCAAGGCAGTTGCTTGTTTTATTCAGTTGGAACGAGAAATAATTAGGCTCGGAAAGGCTGCTGGTCACGCATCATCGTATTGAGGATCGTGAGGAACTTGCGCATACAGGCAGGCAGTGCCACCTTCTTTTCCTTGCCGCGTTTCAGCAAGTGCTGGTATTGAGCTCGGATGAGTGGGTTGTAGCGGGTGGCCACCAGGGTGGACATG
>DASSBC010000018.1:0-87448 GCA_035699125.1 Anaerolineales bacterium | reverse complement strand
AAGATAACGTTTGATAATCGAGATTGGCGTCGATCTTTTTTTCGTTCGGGTCAACATCCGGGTTGATCGGCGCGACATCCGCGTCTGTCAGCACTTTGAATCCCGCGCCATCGCCCCAGAAGAACTCACCATAGGCGCCGTACCCGTAGCCATGAGGTACATCCTCATTCCAACGGTATTCCACAAATCCATTCTCCGTCCGGACACGGTCGATCCACACAACCTGACCGTAATACAAGCGCGGTGGAAAATTGAAGGCGATGTGATCCTGCATCCAGGGAGAAGCCACCACGCCATCATGCGCCAGGTCAATGTAAGGAACCGTCACTTCCGCCCAAAAACCCTGTTGACCAGCGGGCATCTCGCGGATGGGGGTATTCGGCAGATTACGCGTTGGCTGCAGCACAGACGAATAGACGTATCCTTGAGGGGTTTCCACAAAGCGTTGATTGCTCAAGCCAGTCACGGTACCTACGATTTGGCGGCCCCATTCCACGAGCGTATCGGCTGGCATTTCGGCAATCACGGTACCTATCGTATCATCACTGTTTGGCTGGCTGCGCAGCCTTATACCATTTTCCAGCACACGACCGATGATGTCACTCTGAGGAAATTGAGGCAACGGTTTGGGAGCAGAGAGATATTCAAGGTCAAAGCCTGTAGAGGGGCGAAATGCCAGCGCGCCCAGGCTAACACCGGCGATCTTGAGAAAGTCACGACGAGAGAGGTTTTGATTCATGTGTTATATCGAAAAGTGTCACACCGGCACGGGCGTCCAGTGCCAGTGTTGCGAGCAGAGCAATCTCCTCACAATGACAGGAATGTGTTAAGGATACCTGCAAATAAAAGGCAAGTCAACGCCAGGGTGAGAAAGGCTTAATCTCTGAAGAAATCTTTCAAGGCGCGGAGGCAGGCAGCACTGACTTTATGTGCGACGTCATCTTCGCAATATGTGATATTCGCCCCTGCCTGCTCCAGGATTTCCATGGAATGCCGAGCGCGTTCTATAGGCACGGTTTCGTCCCTTGTTCCATGGGCAATGAAGAAGGGTTTTCCTTCCAGGGGCCGCTGTGAAACACGAGCCTCTAACCCACCTGGCACAAATCCCGCCAGGATTCCAACTTTTCGGATTCGCTCAGGATACAGGAATGCAAGCAGGCTACACATCGCCGCGCCCTGACTGAACCCCATCACATCAAAAGTACCGGCATGCACCTGCACAGAGGATGCATATTCATCCACAAGATGGATCAATGCATCCGCGGAGTCACGAAGCTCTTCAAGTCGTGAATATTTTTCCGGTTCTGCCGAAGGCAGGCGCCATGAATAGCCGCCCTCTTCCTTTTGTGAGACATGAGGAGCGCGCGGCGCCATCATCCAGTAATCGGCGGATAAATTACGCGCGAAGACCCACATCACATTCTCGTCCCCTGTGTGCCCGTGGATGAGCAGCATCAGACGAGGCGCGGCGGACGTCGATTTGCGGACTCGCAGGGTCCATCCCTGAAATTCGATCAACGAGGTGCTATTTGGGTCGGGCACGTTTGAGAATCCATTCGATCCCAAGGAAAATCCCTAGAATAAGAATTACAGGAAAAAGGGCTGCCAGCAAACAGACGAACCCCATCCCCGCCGCGCGTTCCCCGTAAAATACCCAGATCAATGCCACGCCGACGACAAACAAAAGGACAAACGCACCAAACGCCAGACGGATACTCGTCTGCTTTGAGTACTCACGTAGATCTTTCAATTATAGATTCTCCTCTGATGATAGACTCCGATGCTGCGGCGCCAGCGATTTCGCCAGGTGAACAAGTTCCTCAGTTGCGGCAAAGCGGCGTCGACCGCCTGCTCGCCACGTTTAGCGATTTCGTGTACATCCACAAGATCCAGCGTATCGATATCGTAGACCTCGGGGCGAAGGATGACTTCCGGATGGTCCATCTCGAGTCGGTATTGTGTCACAGCCCGCGCGGTAATGTCAAGGGAGCGCGTAAAGATATCCCAGATGGAGTCATATCGCATTCTTGTCAACACGCGGGAAACCACTCTGCCGATCCAGTATCTTTGAAATGGAAGCCGCCACGTTTGCGGGGGCACGTCCATTGGCATTGTCAGCACCACCGCGACAACTGGCAGACGTGGAGCAAGCATTCGAGCCGGTGCAACGGGTACCGGATCCAGCGTGCCGCCATCCACTAATTCGAGGTCACCGATATAGCGCACAGGGAAGATTCCAGGGATGGCGATCGTCGCCAGCATGGCATCGATAACACGCCCCTTTCGCAAAAGGACCTCATTGCCGCTCTTCAGATCGACTGCGGTCAGCACACAAGGCAGCTTGAGATCATCAAATGTGATATCGCCGATCCTCTCTTCGAGCAGGCGCGTGACACCTGCCAAACCCATGAGGGAGGGACCATCATTTGGCGCGCGACCGTAGAACTGCGTCTGATCGAGGGAGGCAAAATACTCCTCGATCTCATCAGGTGAATACCCCAGCGCATACAGAACGGCGATCAACCCGCCAAAGCTTGTTCCGGCTACTCCTCGTACGCGAAATCCCTCCTTCTCCAGGCGGCGGATCACACCAATATGGGCATTCCCCTTTGAACCGCCACCACCAAGTGCTAATGTAATATCCATAAAACTTGCTTCGCCTCCGTTATACTATACCCTGAAAGGCTCATTCGAGCCCTATCTAATCATCGTACACTTTTTGTTTTCAAACCGTAGCCTGATCCCGGCTCTGACATCACAGGCTGGTGCGGGTGCGTTTGAAACACCTTGTCCATAGAGTTATGACAGCCTCAAATCGCTTATCTTACATCACTGGTCTGGATGGCATCCGCGCCGTGGCAGTGATGGCTGTCCTCTTGTATCATGCCAACATTCCCTGGGCACTCGGGGGATTTCTGGGCGTGGAGACCTTCTTTGTCCTTTCGGGCTTTCTGATCACCTCGCTCCTGTTGGCAGAGTGGCAGTCCACAAACCATATCGACCTCAAATACTTCTGGCTGCGCCGTGCGCGTCGTTTGCTTCCGGCGGTGTGGGTGCTACTGCTGGCGCTGCCTGCTCTGGCGGTGTTGCTTGCGCCTGATGCCCTGCCACGGCTGCGAGAAGACATTCCAGCTGCCTCACTTTATATAACGAATTGGGTCTACATTCTTCGCGAAGTGCCGTATTTTGAGGCATTTGGGCGTCCGCCGCTTTTACAGCATCTCTGGTCGCTGGCAGTGGAAGAGCAGTTCTATCTGTTATGGCCTTTGATCCTGTTATTCCTGCTTCGGACATCGAGAAGCAACCGGTTCGGATTGCCTTTTGTGACGACCCTTCTCATCGTGCTCTCCACACTGTGGATGACGACGCTTTATTCACCTGATGTAGATCCCTTACGTACCTATTACGGGACCGACACGCGTGCCGCCGGGTTCCTGGTAGGTGGCCTGCTGGCGATGATAGGGTCCCCCTCTTCACAGAAGAGTCCCAGTAAGTGGCACGAAGCATTCGGCTGGATCGGGTTGCTCGCCTTGATCCTGCTCTACAACAAACTTAACGAATTCCAGCCCTTTCTGTATCGCGGTGGTATTTTTCTCACGGCTCTGGCAAGCGCTGTGCTGATCGTGGGCGCATCCAAACCGGGGACAAGTATCAGTCGACTGCTCGAAATGCGAGTCTTGCGCTGGGTTGGTTCGCGGAGCTATAGCATCTATCTGTGGCACTGGCCCGTCTTCATGCTGACGCGTCCGGGCTTCGACGTTCCACTGCCCACCTTATCGCTTCGGATTATACAGGTAGCTGTGACCTTTCTTCTGGCAGAGCTCAGCTATCGCTGGATCGAAACGCCGTTCCGACAGAACGGATTCCGGGCAAGCCTGCACTCGTTACGGACGACGGTCGGTAGATGGCCGCTTCCCCAGAGATTGGGCATCGGTGCGGGAGTCATCTCCGCAAGCCTATTGTTGGTCTGGCAGGGAGCACTTCACCCAGTCACAGCCAGCACGTCGCCGAGCGAAAGCACGATCGCTCCAAGCACATCCTTACCTGATTCGGTGAAGAACTCTCCCACCTCTCTCATCCGCAGCACTCTTTCGCCGACAGTGGAATCCACTCTCCGACCGGCTTCCTCGCCCACGGCAACGCCTGAACCCGATTTACCGCGCGTGACCTTCATCGGCGACTCGATCATGCAGGGCGCGGCGCCAATGTTCGACGACGTAATTGGGGAAGATATTTACATCGACGCGGCGCGCAAACGCAAAATGGAAGATGTCCCTGCCCTGGTGCGGACTCTTTCCGGGGAGGGACATCTTGCTCGCGTGGTTGTGATTCATCTGGGCAGCAATCGCCCGTTTGAAGACTCTGTGTTCGATAACGCGATGAAAACCTTACTCGCTCACGACGTGGAGCGGGTCATCTTCATCAACGTCCATCGTCCCATTGGCTGGGAAACCTACCTCAACAAGAAATTCACCGAAGGCGTGGCGCGCTGGCCGCAGGCAGAACTCATTGATTGGGATGCCATCGCGCATAGCAGGCAGGAATGGTTCATCCGAGACCAGACGCACTTGAGCTATGAGGGGAGCGAGTCCTATGTGAACGCGATCCAGCAAAAGCTAGAAACAAAGCCGTAGTCTTATGGAGTCGTAGTAGCCTCTATAGCTGTTTGGGTAGCCGCAGCGGCTGCCGTTCCTGCCACAGCTGTATTGAGCGCATCCAATGTTTGTTGTAGATTCGGTGTATTTGCTGGAGTAGGAGGTGTATTGGTTGAAGTCGGCGTCTTGGTTGGGTCAGGATTCCGTTCCACTCGGATGGACACAGGCAGCAAAGACCCAAAGGGAGTTCCATCCGCATGCGCAAAGCGCCAATTGCCGGTATAGGTTCCAGCCGCATTCGGCGCATCCAGATCCACGGACAATGTCGTCCATTTGCCCGGTTCGATCTTATTGCTCAACCTGCCCCCATTGCCGCCCAATCTCTCCCCACTGACATGTACCAAGTGATACAGATATAACCAGTCACAGGTGCCGGTGTTGGCGACCTTCCATTTCTGGGTAAATGCCTGTCCGGGGCGGAAGGGGCCTGCTGGTTCCGTGTAACTCTCGATTAGCAACAAATTGTTACAGCCATAGCTCAAAGTATTTGGATTGGGCGTCGCCGTATAGAACGTCCCGGTTGGCGTCGCCGAGGCAAAGAAGATGACTCCCTGCGTGGCGGACGCGAAGGCGGAGGGCAATGCAAGAGGCGTCGAGGAGGGACCTGCGGTGACCGTCTCGGTGGGAATAGATGTATTGGTCGCCGTTGGAGCGGATGCCGTCTGGGTTTGGAACACGGATGCAACCAGCGTTTGTGCGCCAGCAGCGATCGTCGCATTGACATCGGCTGTAGGCTCACCTGCGGCCGGCTGTCCACCACAAGATGTCAGGAGCATTCCAACGAGCAGAAATATAACGAAGGGTCGTCGAACAAAGAACATATTTACCTCGTACATGAGTTTTTCAGGGCTGAAAAGTGTAGGTCAAATTCGCCAGAATCCCACTCCCGCAACGCTGCGGGAAAGCTGCGTAACTACAAATATACCTTATTTCGCCCGCCTGGAAATAGGCGTTCACGACGGTCAGCCTGGGGCAGCCCATAACTATACCTTAAGTTCAGGATTTTGGTGCAAGGAGTACCACCGAGGCTTCGCGTTCGATCATGGCATTCAGGTTTGTAGGGGAGGAATCGCCAATGGTATCCACACGCACGATCCCGATTTCGCCAATTCGCAAGGCTGTGGCTGCCTGATTCTCTCCATGTACCAACAAGATCACATAGTTCCCCACCGGGAAATATTCTTCCGAGGAAACCGCCGCTTCGTTGACATCATAGACCGCGTACACTCCGGCAGCTTCAACCCCTGTCCATTGATCGATCTCCTGCCTGCGAAGATAGCTGCCTTCCGAGCTCAGGAATGCAAGGACCTCGACAGGAGTCCCCTCTACTTCTCCCTGGCGGCATTTCGGCGGGCCGCCCAAGCCGTCCTGATGCGTACAGACAGCATCGATGAATTCAATCAGAGGATGCAATGCATCGGAATCGCCACCGGCAACAGCCTGTAAGACTTGGTCAATGGTCTGGATGCCTGTTTGGGATGTGAGAGGATGATAAGGTTCCCCGGGCGCAACTTGTTGCGTGGGCGGCTCTGTCTTCACAGCCGGAGTCGCAGGAGCACAGGCAGCAACTGCTAAAAAGAGCAGGAACACAGATGTAGTAGGAACAAACTTTTTCATTGACGCCTCTGACGACATGAAATCTGGCAAAGAGATTGCCTTACTCTTCAACGGACGAATAAAGCAGTTTGTTCCCATCTGGATAAAAGACACATATGGATATGCGCAGAGAACGATGGTCAGTGATAAGCGACTTGAGGCAAAAGAGAGTTCAATGCATCCAACAACACGTCCACATCGTTTTGAGTGTTATAGCCCTGAATAGAGACACGGATGAAGTGCTGATCCTGCCACCCGGTGAGTGGCACTTCAATCTTATATTCTTCATATAAGCGCGATTTGAGGAAAGCCAGGTCTGATGGCGGCAGCGGCGCAATTCCCATCTGGCTGTAGAAATGGGAATCCAGTGGATAGAGAGGAGGAAGGTCAGTCAGGGCACAGATTCGTTCGATCGCCTGTCGAAGTAACAAATGGCGCTGATGGCGAACTTCCTCCCAATCATGGTCCTGCATGAATTGGATCGCTGTTGGGACTGCCAACGCCGCGGTGGGGTCTTTTGTTCCGGTCCATTGGAGGATGTCGATAAAGCGCGACCCCGTTGCGATATCCGGCGTGGGGTGCGTTCCCCAACTGACGACGAGAGGCTGGATTAGCTCCTGGACCTCGCGCCGCGCATAGAAAAACGCGGAGCCTTTCGGCGCCAGCATCCATTTATGACAGTTGCCGAACACAATATCTGCCCCCAGAGCTTGCAGATCGACGGGAATCTGCCCGGGCGCGTGCGCCGCGTCGATGACCGTTAGGATTCCGCGTTCACGTGCGCGCCGACAAATTTCTTCCACCGGGAGCCGCAGCGCAGTGGGTGAGGTGATATGGCTCAGATAGATCACCCTCGTTCGTGAGGTTACTCCCTCCCAGAATTGCTCCACTATTTCCGGTTCCGTGTGGACCGGCAAAGGGATGGACTGATGAATATACTGTGCCCCGGTCTTGTCACAGTTGAATCGCCAGGCGTATTCGCAGGCGCCGTATTCATGGTCGCTGGTCAGGATTTCATCATCAGGCGTTAGCTCAAGTGAGCGAGCGACGATATTGATTCCGTGCGTAGCATTTGGGATAAAGACCAGATCATCAGGATCAGCGTTGAGGTATGTGCCCAGAGCAACCCGTGACTCGCGCATCAGCGCAGGCAGCTCTCGCCCGAGAAATAAAACCGGCTGGCGCTCCAAACGCAGCTGCCAATTTTGGTAAGCTTCAAATACCTGTTTCGGCGTGGCACCGTACGAACCATGGTTGAGGAACACAATTTTGGGGTCGAGAAGAAAATGATCTTTGAGTGAGGACATGGTTCAGATTATAAGATATGACATTGAATGAATGGAGAAAGTGTCTAAAAGATCGAGCTACGTGTTTTTCGCCACGGAGATCTTAAAAACGGTCTCTGTGCACGCCGTAGCGAGATGGATTGCTCAGCCCGCGTAAGTAGGCGCTCTCGGGAACGCAAGGTTTATCCAAGGCGTTACAGTCAATGATAGAATCGGATTTTATAATTCCCGATGCCAAAACTAAGCCTGCAAGAGTTCCCTATCCGCTGGAGCATCGCCTGGGGCGTTGGCCTGTTCTTTGCATTTGGGCTGTTCCAGTCTGTCCGTGCCTTCACGGCCTGCTGGCGGCTTACCTCGCTACCGGGGATTCCCTCTGTCAATTGTGAGGGTCCCGCGGTGAAACCGCTTCAAACACCTGTCATTGGCGACAAGCAAACCACACCAGAGCCAACTTCGACGCCAGAACCATCTTTGCCGGGAGAAATCGAATATCCGACCTGGGACGGGGGCAGCCGCATCAATATTCTTTTTGTAGGATTGCGCGGAGGCGACCCCGTTGAGGAAGATTGTCCCTTTTGTACAGACACGCTGATCTTAATGACAGTCGATCCCATCACCAAAACGGCCGGGATGCTCTCCATCCCGCGCGACATGTGGGTCAATATCCCAGGCTTTGGATACAGTCGCATCAACACTGCCTGGACTCTCGGCAGGGGCTCGAAACTCCCCGGCGGCGGACCAGGACTAACGATGAAAACAGCCTCTCACTTTATCGGGGTCCCGGTGAACTATTACGTGCAAGTGGACTTCGATACATTTGTGGACGTCATCGACCTGATCGGTGGCGTGGACATTTACAATGACGAAACGATCGTGCTGGACCCTGCTTCGCATGGGAGAGATTTTCCAAAGGTCAAGCTGACCTGCTGCGGGATGCGTCATCTCAATGGGACGGTCGCGCTGGCATACGCCCGCTGCCGCCATGCGGAGCAAGGTTGCAAGGATGGCGACGTCGGGCGCGCACGGCGTCAGCAGAAGGTGATCTTTGGGATTCGCGATAAAGTCTTAAGTCCTGAATATTTCCCAGACCTATTTGCACAAGCCCCTGAGCTATACCGGACCTTCTCTTCTGGCATCCACACAAACATGACGTTGCGGGCTGCGACAAAGCTGGCTGTGTTAGTCCGTGACATTCCGGAAGAACACATCAAACATGCCGTGATCGATAATAGCATGATCACGTTTGGCAGTACCGTTCTGGGCGGACAAAGAGCCAGCGTCATCCGCCCGATTCCGGATGAGGTTCGCGTCCTGCGGGATCAGATCTTCACCTCGCAGGGTGCTCTCAGCCCTCTGGCAGAGGGAGATCTCCGCTCCCTGATGGAGGCGGATGAGCCTCGCCTACGCGTGTTAAACGGTACATCTTCTCCGGAACTCGATCAGCACACTGCCAGATACTTAAGGCTGCAAGGCATCTCCGTGCCCGAGATGGGAGACACACGGTCACAGAGCCGAACGACGATTGTTTTATATTCGCCTAAGCTCTATACTCTTCAATTTCTACTTGAGCTTTTTAAGATTACGAGAGGCACACAGATTCTGATCGACCCCGACCCCTCTCAAACGGTGGACATCGAAGTACGGCTTGGACCAGACTGGGTCGGCAAAGTTCCTGAGTATCAACCGCCCGTCAACCAATTGCCGGTCGACCAATAAAATTATTCGCTCAGGGCCCCATCCAATTCCATGCAATGGCTACGCGCACGATGGTTAGCGGAACAATTCTCTGTATGGATTCGTCTTTCGCTTGTCCAATACAGATTAAGGAGTTTTAGATGTTTCGATCCAACATGCTCAGCTTTGCTGTGCTTTTGACCGTACTCGCCGCTGCCTGCGCGCCGAACACGTCAACGCCCTCTCCGATTGTCACAGAAGACCCAACCCAGGCTGGTGCTGCAGTGGTGAAGAGTATCGATATCCTGCTGCTAGAGTCATTCCCATTACAGGTCAATGCTGTCCTTCGTGGTGACTTACCAGATGCAGGATGTACAACAATCGCGTCGGTTGATCAGATACAGAAAGGCAAGACCTTCCACTTGACTCTCGTTACGACGACAGATCCACTCGCGATATGTGCGCAGGTGCTTACACCGTTCGAAGAGGTGGTTTCGCTGGACGTTTATGGTTTGCCTGCCGGAACATACACGGTCGAGGCAGACGACATCCGGTCGACGTTTGAATTCACAGTGGATAATATACTGCCTACTGAGCCGCATCAGAATCAGCCTACCCCGCCAGCAACTGCGCAGACGACGGATGTTGAATACGTGATGGCACAACAGGATGTCCCCATCTACGGCGGACACGAAACGCAATACGGCATTGTCGGAAGTATCGCCGCCGGACAGACTGCGAAAGTGACCGGCGTCAGCTCTGATCAAACCTGGTGGCGCGTGGTCTGCCCGGATGGCACGATTGGCGACTGCTGGGTCTCAGCAGATCCGGCTTGGACTCAACCTGCTGAGCCACCTCAATAACAGTTCAGGGAAGAAAACGTCCTGCAGGGTTTGCGTGGCACAATCAAGCCTTGCGGGACGTCTTATAAGAAACGGAAGAGCATAACAAACGACAAATCTTGGGCGGAGAACCCAGAGTACTTCGAATGTTATAATTTTTTAAATGCGTAAACGCTACTTTATTATTTCCATCGCAGGCGTCATCGGTCTTTGTTTTTTGGCAGTGTTGGCGTACAACTTGCCCCCAATCCAGGAACGCCTGGGCTGGCGCGTCGACAGCCTGCGAGCACAGATCAAGCGCTTCTTCAACCCGCCTGAGGAAGTAGTGTTTGTGCCTCAGGAGCAGGTCGATGCCATCGTCAACGCGACGATGACGGCGCTGGCACCAACCCCTACCTCTACCCTTGCCCGGACCGAAACACCTCTTCCCTCGCCTACCGCCAGTTTAGTGCCCACCCCCATCCCGGTGAGTGTTTCCCTAAGCGGCATTCGCCACGAGTATCAGCAGTTCAACAACTGTGCGCCGGCGAGCCTGTCGATGGTGATGTCCTACTGGGGCTGGACAGGAAGCCAGTTCGATACGCGCGCCTACCTCCGCCCCAGCTTCGAGACCGACGATAAGAACGTCAACCCGTTTGAAATCGTAGACTATGTGGAAAAGAACACTCCGTACGATGCGCTATGGCGTGTGGGCGGCAACCTCGATTTGTTGAAACGTCTTCTGGCAGCCGGCTTCCCGGTGCTGATCGAAAAAGGACTGGATCCACACGACGATGCCTGGCTGGGTCATTACCAGATTGTCAGCGGCTACGATGATCCCAATAGTCGCTTCCTGGTCTATGATTCCTATGAAGGTCCGGCGGAGGCATGGAGCGTGCCTTACGATGTGATCGCCCAGTTCTGGCGGCATTTCAACTTTGTCTACGTGGTTGTGTTCCAGCCAGAACGAGCAGCGGAGGTCCGCTCGATCCTTGGCGCGCAAAATGACCCGCAGCAGAATTTCCAGTACGCGGCGGAACTCGCACTGGAGGAAGCCAGCAGCCTGACCGGGCGTGAACAGTTCTTCGCCTGGTTCAACCGCGGCAGCAATCTGGTGTATCTAGAGGATTACGCGGGCGCCGCACAAGCCTATGACACAGCCTTCAATCTCTACGCGGCGCTGCCTCTTGAAGAGCGTCCCTGGCGTCTGTTGTGGTACCAGGATGGTCCCTATGCTGCGTACTATCACACAGGGCGCTACCAGGATGTAATCAATCTGGCGCACTCTACGCTCATCAACGTGGATAAACCTGTGCTCGAAGAGACGTATTACTGGCGTGCCATGGCAAAGAACGCTTTGGGGGATCAGGCAGGGGCCGTCGACGATTTGCAACATGCCGCAGCTCTCAACCCGAATTCCACTCCCGCGGCGGCAGAACTTCAAAAAATTACTTCTCCCTAAACGTACTCTCAGCCAAGGAATTAAGGAATGAGCATGATTTCGGAAGCACGGCCATCAGACTCGCCGTACATCGAATCCGTGATGCGGGGATGGACGTTGAGCGAAGGGAAGACCATCCGCCCGGCGGAGATCCACTGGCACATGGTGTTTGTGAAACATTCGGGCGGGACCGCGGCGCTTGCTGTCGGACCGTGGACAAACTCGGGCATCGCCTCATGGGGTGAGGGTGGGGAGATTTTATGGATCAAGTTTAAGTTGGGCGTGTTCATGCCGTATCTTCCGACAAAGCACTATCTGAACCGCGAACAGACTCTGCCAGACGCATCTCGCGATCGGTTCTGGTTGAAAGGCGCTGCTCGCCAGGTTCCCGATTTTGAAAACGTCGAAACATTCATAGACCGCCTTGTACGCGAGGAAGATATCGTCCATGATCCGGCGGTATGCGCAGCGCTCCACGATCAACCTCTGGAGATGCCCAGCCGTACGTTGCGGCATCGCTTCCTGCAAGCCACTGGACAGACGCAGAGCCACATCCGCCAGTATGAGCGCGCCGTCAAGGCAGCCTCGCTTTTGCGGCATGGGGTTTCGATTCTGGACACAGTCTTCGAGGCCGGCTATTTCGATCAACCGCATCTGACGCGTTCGCTGAAGCAGTTTATCGGCTACACACCGGCGCAAATCGTTCGCGACTCCCCGCCATAGTTTTGCCATTCTATACAAGACATTCTCTTCTGATCCAGCTAAGATACGACCATAAATACCCACTCGAAAGGAGAAGAGCCAAATGCAAAAAATCACCCCATTCTTATGGTTCGATACGCAGGCGGAGGAGGCAATGAATTTTTACACCTCTATTTTCAAAAACTCGAAAGTGTTAGGCGTAACCCGTGGACCAAATGAAAGAGCGATGTCCGTGAAGTTTGAGTTGGAGGGACAGGAGTTCATCGGGCTGAATGCCGGACCACAGTTCAAATTTAACGAAGCAATTTCCTTTCTCGTGGACTGCAAAACACAGGAAGAAGTGGATGAGTTGTGGGAGAAGCTGACAGCCGATGGTGGCGAAGAAAGCATGTGCGGCTGGCTCAAGGACAAATACGGGTTGTCGTGGCAGATCATCCCGACCGCGTTGAGTGAGATGCTTTCAGATCCCGACCCTGAGAAAGCCGGTAGGGTCATGCAGGCGATGCTCAAAATGAACAAGATTGACATCCAGGGGTTGGAGCGAGCCTACGACGGACAATAATCAAAAACAGAATCAGCACCACATTCTCAATAGGCCACGACTTCGTCGTGGTCTATATTTCGGAGCTATTTGTTAGAATGTGTTTATGCCAGACAAACCACGCGTCTTGTTTCTTTGCACGGGCAACTCAGCACGCAGCCAGATGGCAGAAGCCTTTCTCCGCAAATACGGCGGAGAGATCTTCGAGCCATACAGCGCAGGCTTGGAGCCAAAGGGAGTCAATCCGCTCACAATTCGAGTCATGGACGAGGCAGGAATCGATATTTCGGCGCATACCTCTAAAAGCCTTGATACATATCTTGGAAAGACCAGCTTTCAGTATCTGGTCACGGTCTGTGACGATGCCGACCAGAACTGCCCCACCGGTTTGCCTGGAATCAATGAGCGGATGCACTGGTCGTTTGAAGACCCTGCCCGTTTCAAAGGCACCGAGGAAGAAAAGCTTGCCAGGTTCCGTGAGATACGAGATCTGATCGAAAAGAAAGTCAAGGGATGGGTGGCTGATCAATTCTAATATTTCAGTCATAGATCAAACTGTGCTCCCAGCGCCGTCCCCGGCGCTGGAATAACCTCATTATCGCCGCCGGGGACGGCGGCTTGCGCGTATGTGCTTTAATAAAGCCCTGCTCTATATTCCTACCCCTTCTCTCAGACATTGACCTGTATATGAGTGGGCGGCTTGCGCGATCTGTTCGGGTGTGCCTTCGACGATCAGGTTACCTCCTCCTGCGCCGCCCTCGGGACCGAGGTCGATTACCCAATCCACAGCCCTGATCAACTCCAGGTTATGTTCCACTACGATCACGCTGTTGCCAGCATTGACGAGGCGCTGAAGCACACCGAGCAGACGTGCCGTATCTGCCAGATGCAAGCCGGTCGTCGGCTCGTCGAGCAGATAGAGAGTCCGACCAGTGACACGCCGCCCCAGCTCTTTTGCCAGCTTGACGCGCTGCGCTTCTCCGCCGGATAACGTCGTGGCGGGTTGGCCAAGCTGCAGATACCCCAACCCCACATCCGAGAGCACCTGCAGACGCGAGCGGGCAGCGGGAATATCCTGAAAAAGTGCCAGCGCTTCTTCGACCGTCATCTCGAGCACCTGGGAAATGTCATGGTCCCGGTAACGTACTGTGAGCGTCTCCGGCGTGAAACGCCGTCCATGGCAGGCGGGGCAGCGCACTTCCACATCGGGCATGAAATGCATCTTGACGGTGAGCACACCCGCGCCCTGACAACGCTCACAGCGCCCGCCAGGGACGTTAAACGAAAATTGCCGCGCCGAATACTTGAGCCGGCGCGCCTCCGGCGTAGCGGCAAAGGATTCACGGATGGATGTAAACGTATCCGAATACGTCGCGGCGTTCGAACGCGGGATACGCCCGATATGCTCCTGGTCGATGGTGATGATCTTGTCGAGATATTCATAGCCTTCGATGGAATCGTGATCTCCCGGAGCCTCGCTGGAGTGGTTGAGATGTTTGCGGAGCGCGCGATCCAGAATGTCGAACACCAGCGACGACTTTCCTGAGCCGGAAACCCCCGTCACAGCAACAAGCAAGCCGAGCGGAAACCCCACAGTGATATTTTGCAGGTTGTGCTGCCGCGCGCCGTGAATGGTCAGGGTTTTCTCGCCTGGCTCGCGACGCTGTTCGGGCACAGGTATCGATGTGCGCCCTGCCAGATAATCGGCTGTGAGAGACCCGGTCTGCGCCGCAATCTCTTCCGGCGTCCCAGAGGCGACCACCTGCCCGCCGAGTTTTCCGGCGCCCGGACCAAAGTCGATCACGTGGTCTGCCGCGGCGATCATCTCCAGGTCATGTTCAATCACGAGTACAGTGTTCCCCAGATCTCGCAGGCGGCGTAGAACGCCGATCATGTGGTGGGTATCGCGCGGATGCAATCCAATGGTCGGCTCGTCGAATACATATAAAACGCCGCTCAAACCCGAACCCAGCAGCGACGCCAGACGCAACCGTTGCGCCTCCCCTGCAGAAAGAGTCGGTGTGGAACGCTCCGGAGTCAGATATCCAGCCCCTACTTCCACCAGCCGCTCGATGCGCTCATTCAACTCCACCAGGATCGGCTCGGCAATGCGCAACGCCTCTCCCTTGAGAGTGCCGGGAAGAGCTGCCAGCCAATGGCCCAGATCGATAAGTGACATGCGTGAAAGTGCGACAATGTTCTGACTGTTCACAACCACAGCCCGGCTTTCGGGGCGCAGACGGGTCCCCTGGCAATCGGGGCAAGTTTGGGTAACCAGGAACTCATCCATTTTCTCGCGGTACTCGGCATCTTGAACCCGTTCGGCATAGCGGCGCAGGAGACTTGTGGCAAGCCCTTCCACGCGTCCCTGGCGGGTCGTGGTCGGCGGCTCAACCTCCGGGAAGTGGCGGCGGAAGAGAGGGCTCTCTACCCCATAGAACAGCAGATCACGCTGCTGCGGGGTAAAGTCCTTTAGCGGCAGTGAAAGGTCGAAGTCGAGCCCGTAATGAGCCGCAGCTGCGAGCAAAATCGAGGAGTAATACTTCACGTAGCTCGCGTTCCAGCCCACCACGCCGCCCTCCAGAATGCTTTTTTGCTCCTCTACGAGGCGCTGTAGATTTGCCTGGTGGACCGTGCCCAGCCCGGTGCAAGTGGGACACGCTCCCTCCGGTTTATTGAAGGAGAAATTTGCCATGCCAATCTCAGGGATCGGTACGCCGCAGTGCGGGCAGGGGAAAGTCTCTTCGATAGAGTTGTCATCCTGGGCGCGTAACTCAGTCGAACTGCCTTCGCCGTCCCATTCTTCCTGAGAGGCGTTGAAGGAAGGCGGTACTTCTTTGCCGCAGTGCGGGCAGGGACGATGCCCCAAACGGGCGAACAAGATGCGCAGATAGGTATAGACATCTGTGACGGTGCCGACCGTGGAGCGCGGGCTGCGGTTGGTGAGGTGCTGGTCGATACTGATCGTGGGAGAGAGACCAGTGATGGACTCCACGGGCGGTTTGGTTACGCCCCAGTTCACGAAACCAAGCGATTCCAAATACTGGCGCTGACCTTCCATAAATAGAATGTCCAATCCAAGAGTGGATTTCCCCGAACCAGATAAACCAGTCAGAACCACGAATTGATTCTTGGGGATGGTCACAGTAATGTTTTTTAAGTTATGAAGGCGTGCCCCGCGAACAACAATTTGAGAAGTCATTTCATCTCCAGATAGTAGATTGGAGCCTCGGGTTTGCTGTCTCCATTTTCATTCTACAACCCTGGTGTCCATAGGGAGGGTTGGGCGGGGTAGTAATTGGTAAATAGTAATGAGAGTTCTGATGGACCTGAGGAAGGTTGAGATAAAGAGATGAGAGACCAGGGATCAGCAAAGACAGATTTGCCTCTATTCGCGAAAATTTGTGGACTCTCTGGCCTCTTTTTGGATCATCTCTTCGATGAGTGCGATAATCTGGCGAGCACGCTGTTCGTGTTCGCTCAGGGCTGTTAGCCAGCGATCCGAAGCCAGATAGACATCTTCGTCAGGGCGAGGGGTATCGAGGGCACTGCGCAGATCGGTCGTTTCTCCCCGATCCAACTGGATCAACATACGCAGGATGGCGCCTGTGCTATACCCCGCGCGTGAAAGCATACGGATGACTCGCAGCCGGCTAAGTTCAGCGGCTCCATAGCGGCGGTATCGATTGGACGGGTCACGGGGAATCTCGATTAGCCCATTGCGATCCCAGCTGCGCAGGATGTCGATGCTCACGCCAAGCAAGCGCGCCGCCTGACCAATGGTCAGAGCCTGGGAAGTGGCATCGGCCGGTGCACCCAATGCCCAGCGCTCCAGCAGACTCACGGCAGCCTCCGCCTGGGCGCGTTCGGACTGGACCAGCGCCAGATGATGGTACGCAAGCTCCAGAGCGCCACCCAGATCGCCACCCGCCGTCACATGGATCATGTGGAGCCCAGATTCGTAAATGGCTTTTCCCGGAAATAGGTTGGAGAAGACCAGACGCGTCAGCCGCAGGCAATCCAGGTGGCGCCCGGTAAAACGGCGATATCCCGATGGGCTGCGCCGCGCTGGTGGAAGGAACCCCTTCTCTTCGTACCTCCGCACCGTATTGGGATGCACTCCAACGGCCTTTGCAAGCTGCGATGTACTGAGATGTTTCATGCAGCCTTGTATTAAACCATTTCTGGGAAGGGATGTCGAGAGGGTTGGTAAGCTGTAATTAGTCAGTGGAGACTAACTGTTACCCTGTTGTCATTTCTGTGGGTAGACCCTTTGAGCGGGAGAAGGTATGATTCAGATACAGATCGCAGCTTCAATGAAAAGGAGCAATTCATCATGGCTAACGTTTATGGCAATCCATTTGCTCGTGGGCACAGGGGCGTATTTTGTCAACAGTTCGTGATCCACCAGACTCGCTCAGGAAAAAACCTTATCGCTCGGACGCCTAGCTTTAACGATAACGCGACGTACGCAGAAGGGCAGCCAATGTATCAGGCAGCTGTCCGAGAGGCAGCCCTCTACGCCTGCTTTGCTGAAACTCTAGAAGCCTATATGTGCCGAGCTCAGGCATTGGGCACAACAGCGTACGCTCTTGCCATTTCCGATTGGTACGGCGTACCCCGGGTGTTGGAGATCGATGTCGATGGTTGGACGGGCAATGCTGGAGAGACCATCCGTGTGAAAGCCAGGGACAAAGTGATGGTCGCAATGGTCACGCTCGCGATTCATAATCCTCTCGGACAGATTCTGGAAATGGGAGAGGCCGTCCAGTCCAAACCGGGCGGCGCCTGGTGGCATTACACCACCCAGTCACTCATCCCCATCGCGCCTTTTCCCAGTGTCCAGGCGATCGCCTTCAGCCTCCCAGGCAACAGAGACTCGTTCACAATCTGCTGACTTCTCTCACCTGCCTTACCTAAGCCCTCCCTGCGCACATATACCGGGAGGGTTTTCTACTGACCAGCAGGATGCTTGGGGAGAAGCCTGTCTCCAAGCTGCAGCAAGACTCGGTGCTCACGTGGTGTAATTAAGCCTCTTCGCTCAAGAGACTCTAGCAGGTGATCCAGTTCGAACAGCAGCATTTTCTTTTCACAGATCATGACTTCGACAACCACATAAGAACCAGATGCATTCATTATTGCTGCCTCTCTGCGAACGTGCCAGGCTTGCTGAAGATATAAAAATAGGCAGCCCTACTTGGCTAGAAAGTAGGACTGCCTGGAAAATGTCAATGTTGGACATTATAAAAAGAAAGGTACTTCAGCAAAAGTAGGGAAATCCCTAGTCACGTATCTCTCAAGAAGCCAGCCTGGTGATTTTGTAAATGGACTGCACAGAAGAACAGGATGGTTCCTTTTTTTGAACCCATAGTATCCACGATCAAGAGAGCCGCTCTGCGCAGAGCGGCTCTCTTGATTTAGTTGTAATGATGGTTTTAGTCCCCTGTTACGAATTCTCTCCTCTTATCGTCGGAGCTGGCGAACGAGAGCGAGGAAAAATTGGATGTCGTGCTGGGCTCGATCACGAGCTTGATAGCAGTGCGTACTTTGTCTTCGATGGTGACATCTGCGAACTCAGGTACACAGCTTACAAAAATACCGTCATTCCTCAGATATCCCGTTGCGAGTACGAGAGCCTTCATCGCCTGATTGACTGCCCCGGCGCCGATGGCTTGCACTTCTGCTCGCCGATGCTCGCGAACCACGCCGGCAATTGCGCCAGCAACCGCTGAAGTGCGCGAATTTGCTGATACTTTGATCATCTCCATGATAAGCCTCCGATAGGTCTAAATGTTTTTGTCCTTGCGACGTCCATGTCACATGGAATGCTGAACTTTAACGGTTGGCTACGCAACGGGAAAGGTAGGAATTTCCCTACTGGAAGAGCATCCAACATTAAAGGATGATAAATAAAGATCATATTCCTACCTATATTTTAGTAGAGTTAGAAACATATGGGTCTCACAAGCCAGGCAGCACATTGCCCCTCATTGCGGCGGGTGATCACATCGATTTCAAGGGCACCAGGACTCTTAAAACCAACAAAACCTTTTAGGAACTATGGGGAAACCTGGCGGGTAAGGTATTTTGAACGAAAGGGTTATCCCTACCCCGCACGTGCTTTTTCGATCCTGCAATTTGCATTACAATCTTTTGATAAACTCTCTTGTTGCGTCAAGGCAGTAAAGTCCAAAGAAGGAAGTACGATTGGAACATCCACCCTCTTCATTTACCGGCTCGACCGCCCTCGATCTTACAATCGTGTTCCTGCTCGTCCTGGCAAATGCCTTCTTTGTCGCCTCCGAGTTTGCCCTGGTCTCTGTGCGCAAAACGCGCATCGACCAGCTAGCTGCAGAAGGCAACCGAACGGCGACCGTGGTGCAGCAGGCTGTCCGCAGCCTTGACCGGTACATTGCAGCGACACAAGTCGGCATCACCTTAGCTTCCTTGTTACTGGGTGGCATTGGCGAACGATCACTGGAACCCATTCTGAGCTTCGTCTTCCGTTGGGTACCCGAGAATTGGCAGGGACTGACCCGCGGTGCTCTGGTGGCGGGCAGCGCTTATTTCATCATGACTGCGCTACACGTGATCATTGGTGAGTTGATGCCCAAATCAATTGCCCTACAAAAGGCAGAAGGGACGGCGCTGTGGATCGCGCGTCCCATGTCGTTTTTCGCAGCGATCTTTTCGCCGCTGATCTGGCTGCTGAATGGAACGGGGAACTTCCTGTTACGCTTGCTAGGCTTCCATGCCGCAGAAGGGCATGCCCAGGTCCATTCCCCGGAAGAGCTCGACATGATCTTCACGGAGTCTCATAAGGGTGGCGAGATTAACCAGACCGAGTTCGAGATCCTGCATCGCGTCGTTCGTTTCTCCGACACCAATGTCCGTGCCGTCATGGTACCCCGTCTGGAAATGCAGGCATTGCCTGTACGCATTACGCGCAAGGAGCTTGCAGATTTTTTACAAAGCCGTCCGCACACGCGCATTCCGGTGTACCAGGACTCGCTGGATGAGATTGTCGGTGTGGTGAACTCCAAGGATTTGGAGCATGTCTACAGCCGGGAGCTGGCGCAGGAATTGAAACAATGGAAGACTGCAATGACTACAAAGAACAACGGTCAGCGCCTCGGGGATGCCAGCCAGGATGCCGACGCCAAACTCCTGGATCTGACGCCGCTTGTGATCGATGCAGCCTTCGTACCCGAAACAATCCATATTGATCGCTTGCTAACGGAATTGAAGAAACGCCGCCAGCAGATTGCCATTATCGTCAGTGAATACGGCGTGACGTCTGGATTAATCACGTTAGCAGACCTTCTGGAGCAAGTCTTTGGGGACCTGCCCGACGAAGCCGCGGAAACTGAACCAGAGATTCAGCAGCAGCCTGATGGCAGCATCAGGCTGGCAGGCGGTGTGAGCATTGACGAGGTCAATGAGCAATTTGGTCTGGGCTTCCCATCCGACGAGGCAGTGACAATGGCGGGCCTGGTGATCAATGCCCTGGGGCGTACCGCAACGGTAGGAGATGAGGTGGAAATCCATGGCATGCGCCTGCGAGTCGAGAATGTGGACCGCTTCCGAATCTCAACCTTAAGCCTATTCCTCCCGCAAGACAGCCCTCCCGGCGGCGACAAGGTGGAACCTTCGTTTTAGGTCTGATCTATACAGACAAAGGGAATATTCGACAGTACTTGAAAAAGGGGCTGTAACAAGCGAAGAGGTCTCACGTCAAGCAATATAACAATTCACGTAAAATTCTTATGGGTAGAAAGGAAAATCTGATGACGCATTCTGCGCCTAAAACTTCCCCCGTGATCGAACGACATCCGAATAACCCAATTCTTACGGCAGCCAATTGGCCATACAAGTGCAATACGGTCTTCAATCCCGGTGCTACTCTTCTCCAGGACGGAACAACCCTCCTCTTATGCCGCGTAGAAGATATGCGCGGGCACTCCCATCTGACTGTCGCCCGTTCCAAGGATGGGGTCTCGAACTGGGAAATCGATCCCGAACCCACGATGCTTCCCGATATCGAGAATTACTCTGAGGAGCTATGGGGCATCGAGGATCCCCGTGTTACGTATGTGCCGGAGCTTGGACAGTACGCCATAGTTTATACATCGTACTCGCGCGGCGGACCAGGCGTCTCGATGGCGCTGACCAACGACTTCCGCAGCTTCGAGCGCCTCGGTGTCGTGATGCCGCCGGAGGATAAGGATGCTGCCTTGCTGCCTCATCGTATCAACGGCGAATGGGCGCTTATTCATCGTCCTGTAGGCTTTATGGGCGCCCACATGTGGATCTCTTTTTCCGAGGATCTGAAGCATTGGGGCACACACAAGCTGATGCTCGAAGCGCGCCGCGGCGCCTGGTGGGACGCCAATAAAATCGGCTTGTGTAATCCACCCATCGAGACCGAGCGCGGCTGGCTGGTGGTTTATCACGGCGTGCGGACGACCGCCTCGGGAAGCCTGTACCGTCTGGGGTTGGCGCTCTTCGATTTGAATACCCCGGAGATTTGCTTGATCCGCGGCGATGAATGGATCATGGGTGCGGAGTACGATTACGAGCGCGTGGGGGATGTAGGAAATGTCGTCTTCCCATGCGGGCATACCGTCCTGCCAGACGGCGACACTCTGCGCTTGTACTACGGTGGTGCAGACCATGTCATTGCCCTGGCAACCATGAGCATCCAGGACCTGCTCAACTGGCTCGATACACACGGCCGTCACTACTCCCCGCGCCTGGCAGACAGCGATGAGCAGGGTCCTTACCGGAACCATGACCAAAGGCTGTAATGACATGTCTTGCCTTCGCTTATTTCATTGTCATGAATTTCCCTAACCCTCAAGCTCGGGATGGTAGACCACACCGATGGCGCGGTGTCCACGGATGTTTTGAAATTCATTGGAAAGAGTTTCGGAGTTGAAGATGAGGAGCTGGTCTCGATGCACTTGATGCAGGACATCCTCCCAACTGCCTGTGCGTCCTTCGGGCATCTTCATCTTCTCGGTCGACGCGCCCCAGGATTTCCCTGCAATCACACTACCGTGATGGGAACCAAACCCGATGAGCACCACACCCTCGTTGTGAAGCTGCTCACGCGCAAGCTGCCCGATGTTGAGCATATCTGCTCGTGCCATGTCAGTGTAGCGGGCGTCCCCAATGTGAGTATTATGTGCCCAGCCTATGCCCTTAGCATTGGCTCCGTGGACATCCGCAAGGCGGTCGAGAGTTTCCATCATATGTAGATCTCGCACATTCCACGAGCCGGAATCGGTGCGGACCATCGCGCGGTAGTAGTGCTCGGCATTCTTAATGACCAGCTCGTTTTGCTCCGCGTTGAAACCCGCCTCTGGATCGCCATCATAGTGCATGGAACGTTGCTGCATTTCCAGCAGGAGGTCGATCACTTCGTCTTCACATGACACGATAACAATCCGGCCAATCGCCTTCGACAGCGACAAAGTTAAACCCCTTTTCTGCGATCAAACGAGAGCTCAGCCGGGCGCGCCACTGATAATATTCGGAGGTGCCATGCGAAGCTTCTCCCAACAGCACGAAATGTGCATCTCCGATCCGCTCTAGCAACGGATCCAGATCTTCTCTCGTTTGCAGTGAATGGGAAAGCTGGCGGGCTTCTTGGACAATCTTCTCCACCTCGCTCTCCTCTGTGCTATGAACTTCCTCTCGTAACATACCTCCCCGAATGTTTGATTTAGCGGACATGGACCTGACTGAGATGCCGTTGGAACCATTCGGTCGCGAGCCGTGCAGCGTGCTCAAGAGTGCCTGGTTCCTCGAACAGGTGTGATGCCCCTGGTACGATCACCAACGTCTTTTCTTCCCCGGGCTGCAGGTGCGCCAGCGCCTGCTCATTCAACCGGATCACGGCTTCGTCATTGCCACCTACAATTAGCAGAGTGGGCGCCTGCACCTGCGATAGCGCCTTGCCAGCCAGATCGGGTCGCCCGCCCCTCGATACAACAGCCTGCACTCGATCGGGAAGCGTTGCCGCTGCGATCAGGGCGGCAGCCGCACCGGTACTCGATCCGAACAAACCAATTCGCTGCTGAGAAAGATTGGGTTGCTCAGCGAGCCACTCGAGCACGCCGGAGGTCCGCCGGGCGAGCAGGTCAATGTCAAAGCGTAGACGACGGGTTTGCAGGTCAATTTCTTCTTCCTCTGCAGTCAAGAGATCAAAGAGCAGAGTAGCCAGTCCACCTTCCTGCAACATTTGCGCGACATACTGATTTCGGGGACTGTGCCGGCTACTACCACTTCCATGCACAAAAACGACCAATCCCTTTGAGTCTTCCGGTACACCGAGAATTCCCTCCAGATGCACAGCCGTGCTTAAGATCTTTACATATCGGTTCTCTGTAGTTGTCTTATTCATTTCATCTCCTGAACGTATGGATCAGGCATGCAGCAATTGCTGACGTATATCCTGCAGAAAGAGGCGCACCCCTTCATCCGTTGTTTGTTCGAAATCTTCGTACCACCGCCCAACGCCAATGAATACATCCAGTGGGACATGCAAAGCCAGAGCGATTTCATAAGCCACCGGAACGCCGCCCCGCGGTAAGGCTAACGCCAATACATCTGTACGGTCTGCATAATGCATTAGTTTCCGGGCAAGGGTTCGACCTGCGTCTCTACGATCTCGAAATCTTGCCATCTTTCCTTCTTTCTTTGTAACGGGCGAGCCATTTCTATATGCGGGACGGTATGAATCTTCTCAGGCTCCGCCCAACAATACTTTACTCCGTCAATTGTGCAAGGAAAATAGGGAATAACCCTGTACAAGTAGGGTTTTTCCTGCCAATACCTGGCACGTTCAGCCATAGATTAGAAGATTCCCCTACTTTAGTTTTTGGCAGCGATTACCGTATACTCTAGTACAGCGATTCCCGTGAAGGGGAATCCTGGCAAGCCTGAAAACTGGAGTATTCGTGATCTCTATCCTTATAGTCGACGACCATGCCTCTCTTCGGAAAAGTTTGCGTTATCTTCTGGAAGCCACGAGCGATATCAAAGTTGTGGCGGAAGCATCCAATGGAAATGATGCACTTTTCCACATTGGTGCCTCTTGTCCCGATGTGGCAATCGTTGATATTTCTATGCCTCTCATGGATGGTTTGGAGACCACGCGGCAAATTCATGAGCGCTGTCGCTTGACTCGTGTGATCATGCTATCCATTTACGACAATCCGGAGTATGTCCAGCGATCCCTGGATGTGGGTGCAGTCGGGTATGTTTTGAAGGACACAATCGTCAGTGACCTGATGGAGGCGGTCCGTACCGTTTCTGAGGGCAAGCATTATTTCAGCCAGAAGATCGCGGAGATTGGCAATAAACATTCATCGCAGAAGGGGGATGATCGTTGGGCCGTCTAAGCATAGACCCACGTACCAGGAATCGAAAAGCCCAGCTTCACACGCTGGGCTTTCTTCAGGATCGTTGTTTGTGTTCTTAATAGCGTTTGTTGCCACCGCGCTGCGGGGGACGGCGAGAATGTCCACTGCCCCGCCCCGGGGGACCACCCCGTTCTTCGCGCGGACGGGCAATACTCACCCGTAGCTCACGGTTCCCCACATTGAATCCATTGAACATCGTGATCGCTTTCTGTGCTTCTCCCTGACTGCTCATTTCTACAAATGCGAAGCCTTTTGATTGCCCACTATCACGGTCTTTGATCAACGCCACGGACGTCACCGTTCCAGCCTGAAAGAACAGGGTGCGCAAATCATCTTCCGTGGTTGAATACGACAAATTTCCAACATACAATTTTGAGTCCATTATTCTCCTAAAGAAATGCCTGCAGAGAGCAGGTACGGGAGATCAGGCGTGAGAAGACCTCCTTAGAGGATCACCAGACCTGGTGACGGTGCAAGCAGTATAACACAGGACGAAGCAACGGCTGTGGTGTCGAAATACAAGTCCACCTAGTTTGACTGCCGATTAAAAAAATTGGCAAACCCGGAGGTTTGCCAAGTGGATAGAGCATCTTCTGTAATCAGTGTTGCAATGTGCATTACGGTCCGATATAACTCTGTCGTCTAGACTCGAAGGCATCGAAGAAGTAGGCTCCATTTGTACCTGCATCCAACCCAGCCACCACGCCCATCCGTATCTGGTCAATCCTTTGCGTATCGTTATCGATCCCACTCAAGCTGGCTTGCTGAGTACCGTCGATCCAGAGGGTTAGGCTACCATTGTTGAGTCCGGCTCCTGTGGCTGCCTGCCAATCGAATTCAATGGCGTGAGGCGCGTCAGAAATCGTGAACCAATTTGTGTTCGTCCATTTTGAAGCATCGTTCGCCAACGCAGCTCGGATCTGGTAGGCGCCCGAGGAAAAACGCAATTCCACGCGCACGACCTGTGTGGAGGAGCCGAGAAAGCCCCGGAACAGGAAATAGGCAGCGCCACTAGACATTGTGACAGAGTTCGGGTCAAAGTAGAAACGTGCCCGATAGCGTGGCTCAGTGTTTGGTGTATCATCCGTCAAGTACATGGAGTTGGTATCATCGATCACAGCTTGCAATCCATTTGCGCCCACCAGCGCCGCGGCGGCACTGACGCTCAAATCGCCGCCATCAGTAGTGTTTGACGTCCAGGCGGAGAGAGACCCCGATTCGAAACCATCGCTAAAGATAAAATCGGATGTCCCTGGTGTGTTCGTTGCGGTTGGTGGAGGTCCGGCGGTGGAAGTAAGAGTGGGGGTGGGTAAAGAGCCGCCATCCACCGGTCCGATGTAGGTCTGGCGCCGCGACTCGAATGCATCCAGGTAGTAGGTGCCACGTGTTCCGGAATCTACTGCATTCACCGCGCCCAGTTGTACACGATCAATTTTCCGGGCGCCATTATCGATCCCGCTCGGGTTGGCTTTCTGCACTTCGTCGATCCACAGGGTCAAGCCACCATTATTTACCGCCGCTCGCCAGTCTAATTCAATGAGGTGAGGTGCATCATTGATCGCGAACCAGCTAGTGTTTGTCCAGCTGGACGAATTGTCTCGCAGTGCCGCCCGTAGCTGATAGCTACCGCTGCTGAAGCGGAACTGAATCCGCAGCACTGCAGTGGATGCGCCAGTATAGCCCTGGAAGATATAATGATTATCTCCATTGGCCATCGAAATCGAATTGGGATCAAAGTAGAAGCGTGCCCGGTAGCGCGCCTCAGCATTCGGGGTATCATCGGTGACAAAGATGGAATTGTTGTCATCGAGGACGACTTGCATGCCGCGCGTGTCAGCCAGCGCCGCAGCGGCACTGACGCTCAGGTCACCACCATCATTGGTGTTCGACGTCCAGGCGGAGAGGTTGCCAGACTCAAATCCATCCGTAAAGATCAGGTCGGTCACGATGGGTGTGTTTGTAATCGTTGGCGGAACCGTCGGTGTGCGCGTGTTAGTGGGCGTGGGCGACGGTCCAGGAGTCGATGTGTTTGAGGGAGAGCCGCCGATGCTGATCTCATAGACCTCGCCATCGTTTTCGTTGCGATCCTGATTGTTATCAACCCCGCGGTCCGTGATGTATAGGTTTTTTATGCCTGGGTTTTGGCTGCCCGGCGCAAAGGTCACATCCTCGCGATGCGTAAGCCCAGTATATGCTGCCAGGTCGTAAGCCCTGAGCAATGTGCCGGATGTGGTCGTCTCGCCCAGATACTTATCAGCCGCTTTCGTACTGAGGATCAGGAGCGTGCCATTGTCTGCGTTGTACCCAAGCCCTTCAAGAATATTGAAGCCAAGAATACTGGTATCAAAATGGGTCATGGCGCCGTCATCGCCCCCGCCCAGTACATGATTGGGGCCCAGGGGGATAATGTAGACTTCTGCTGCGGATCCACCCGCAACAAAAATAGTATTGTTCCCGTACGCGACATCTTCCGCATCGGACACGCCATATAGATTGAATAGGTCCGTCTCCGTCACTGTATCATCGGCGGTACAATAGTTACCATCGGCTCCAATACTGACTTCGTAGATAAGGTCATCCCCATCGTCTGAGAAGAAAATATGATTGTTGCTCGGGTTGATCGCCAAGCCCGTCGGCTCGCGCGTGAATGCGAGAGTACTGCAGGTGGAAAGTAAATTGCCAGATCTAGTGAATTGAAATACATTGCTTCCTTGCCAGTAGGCGGGCATTTCCTCGACTTCGCTATCCGCCATCAGAAGATTGCCTGTTAATGGCCAGTAGTCAATGCCGGTAGCGTCTGGGGCGGATGGGTTCCATGAGGCGTTAGAAGTATCCACGACATGAATCAGACTGGTGGGCAGCATAGTGGTTCCCGGTGGAAGGGCTGCTGCGGCTACGAGGGATAATTCAACAATCTGGCTATCGGAAGGGGCAGCTTCCTGGGACGAGGTGGCTGTCTTACTATCCTCTAGAACATACAGGCTGTTGATGTTGGGGTCGTCTGTTGAGTCTCCACTTGGCGCAAATGTCATTGCGCTGACGCTACCCACCTCTAAAGAGGCGATATCCAATGTCGAGACCAGTTCCCCGGTTTGCGCCAATTCATAGATCTTCTTTTGATCTGGTTGGGAGATATACAGATGTCCATTGCCCGGATTAAAGGCAATGCCCCGGAACGAACCTGTTCCGAGGTTCTTCAAGGAAATCCGCTGGATCTTCCGGGAACGGATCGCTTCGTTCGCATCGAAGTCAAGCGTGGGGTGTGGAGCGACAGAAACAATTTGCGCATTCCCAGAATCCAAAATGAACAAACGACCATCTGCCGGATTAAAGGTCATCCCTTGCGGATCTTTAATACCGAAAGCACCAGTGGAAGAGCGCCCCTTGGGTGCAGAAGGGTCAGGCAAGCCTTGACCGTCCGATTTGATTTCCGTGATTTCCCCTCTACTCTGGTTAAGGACAAAGAGACTGCCTTTTTTACGATCGAACGCTGCATTGATGGCATTCCCCTGTGCTTCGGGCAGTGCTCTGGTTCCTGTCTTATGCTCATCCAGCGTAAGCAAGGTGCTGGTTCCAACCGCATCCAGAACGATAAACGTGTTTGTTGGCGGGGAGAAGGTGAGTCCCTTGGGGTCTGCCACGTCGAAATCACTGGTATCGATGGCGCGGACCACCCACGCAGGTTCTACGGGGTTTTGCGCGGAGACCCAGAACTGCACAGGAAGGAGTGAACCAATAATGATTACCGTAAGAATCATCAAGCGCGAGAACATCTGTCTGAATTTGCGAAAGTATGACATATTCATTTCTCATCTCTTTTTGCTTACAATAGAATGGATGGACTTCTTACAACAAGACCAGTATCGTAGCCTCCCTCACGAGTAAAAGCAATCGCGATGGACTGGTCCTCCTCGCGGACAAGACGCCACCGCAAAGTAAAAGTTACAAAGGGAAAAGTTACAGAAAAAAGACACAGGCTGGCCGATCTGTACCAAAAGATACTTACCCAATCCTCAGTGAAGCCAAACGTGCAATGTCAGGATTAGAATCCTTTTCTTTTCTCTATTATGCCAGTCTTGAGGAGCTTCGTCTGGATAGATGTAATGATTGTAATGAATTTTTTATGATCCCAATACTCTCGGGAGTGGTTCGCCGCAGAGGACATTGAGTTCATACCTGCTCTGACGGGCGGTCCCAGCAGAGAGTCAGCAGAGGTTCTTCCTTCACTGAAGCGCCTATGAAAAGCGACATTTTCCTGTAGAAGCAAACAGATTAGAATTGCAGCATAGATGAATGGTCTTCGATTGATTCTCTATATTCTTGGGTTGTACTTTGCCTTTGCGGCGGGTTCCATATATATCAGGAATCAGCCATCTGCTCCTCCGTCGAGTCGGAAGCGATTTCCTCTCCCACCTGCCACAGTTTTGCTTCTTTTGGCGATTGGCATTCCTTCTGTACTTCAATTCTTTTTTCCCGCCCTCCTTTCTGCTCTTGAGCGAGACTATGAACGCTTTTTGCAGGGCGATTGGTGGAGACTCATTTCACCCCTCTTCGTACAAGATGGCGGGGTCGCCGGCACTGTCTTCAACTTGATAGGCTTGGCACTCGTGGGCAGTGTTGCCGAACGGATCTGGAATCGCCGACTTCTGTTCATAGTGTTCTTCACAGGTGGCATCCTCGCAGAAATCGTCGGCTTTCTTTGGCAGCCGATCGGTGCGGGAAATTCGGTTGGGAACTTTAGCCTGGCGGCAAGTATTGCGGTTGCGTGCTTGACGCGCTCCGCGCCGAAACCTGTGCGGATTTTAGCAATCCTTGCTCTGGGCGCAGATGCCATCCTACTTGGCTTACAGGATATTCACGGTGCCGCGGCAATCTTTGGAGGGATTCTGGCACTTCTCATGAGCCGCTTCTGGAAGGAACGGAAACGTGTTCTCCCCCATGATGGGTAGAAAATCTGTCTTTTTGAATGATGAAGAGATTTTGGGAAATCTGCTGCCGTGCAACTTGGAGAGAGTGAACGCCTGCATCCAAGGTCACACCCTTTTGATAGCTGGGCACTTTCTTGATTTGATGGGGGCTCCGGCAAAACAGCGGTCCCTCGCTAACAGGAAACGCTCAGCGCTAAACGCCGAATTGATGTCCCACTAATCCGTAGACAGAGGGTGCGCAGAATTTGCCTTGGATTTGCGCGGGCTGCGATGGAGCAATTTGTTCAGGTAGGCTTGCTGCCAGAGTGCGATCCCCGTCAAGATAATTCCGGGCAGCGTTGCAAACTGAATAATAAGCCTTAATATCTCGTCGCCCGCCAGAGGCGAGTAGAAATACAGCCCGAGAGTCGCGGCAGCAGTCAGGTGGATGATTCGAATCACATTGCGCAAACTTCTGTTGCTCATTTTTTGTTCCTTAGGTATGATTTTCCTTCTTACGACGTACTATAGTCGTGCAATGTGTAGAGATTGTGAACAAAAGCGTCAGAACTTGAGGACGGTTTCTACAAAGGCAAGACGTTGATTGAGGAGAATAGGAGTGATTGAAAGTGAAGTTGCCAACCAGCAAGACAGCCTGGTGGAGACGCGAGGTGGCAAGAATAGCGACAGTGCGGCGAGGGGATCGTCCACCTGCACGAAGAACACGAACCGCTGATACGCGCCTGGTTGTTGCAATTAGAATCCAGTGAAGCAGCCGCCTAGCAAACGGTGCAGTGGACAGCCGATATGCATCGCGATTTTTCGATGGGTTCCCATTTCTAAGCTTGTTGCTCCAGCAACCGCTACTCATACGAGCCATGAGGCGCTGATTTTCAGGAAAAGGCATAAAGTGGCATACGACCGGAATTATTTTGACATGGACCTCAGACCAGCCCGTCAATCCGAGATCAAAGTTCTGGCAGCACTCTGGTACGATGGCTGGCAGGATGCACACGCACGGCTCCTACCAGTCGAATTGGCGCGGCATCGGACGCTGGACAGCTTCCGGCAAAGGCTCCAGGCAGCCTTGCCGGATGTACGCGTCGTGGGCCCGATCGGTGAACCCGTAGGGTTATGCCTGATCAGGGGCGATGAACTTAATCAACTCTACGTTGCGGCAAAGGCGCGAGGGACCGGTGTGGCAGCCAGACTACTGGCGGATGGCGAATCACGAATTCGCCTCCAGGGTGTGGAAACGGCATGGCTGGCGTGTGCGATTGGCAACAAGCGAGCCGCGCGGTTTTACGAGAAGAATGACTGGCACTTCGTGAGGAATGTAGTGATTCAGTTGGAAACGCTTGACGGTCTGTTTCCCCTTGAAGTATGGCGGTATGAGAAGGAGCTTGTACTTGAGTAGATTTGGTTCAGACCCGCTTGGCTTTTTCAACGTCGTGTATCAGAATAGTGCGCCGTGGGATATTGGCGTAGCCCAGCCTGCTATGGTGGCTTTGATTGAGAAATTTCCGCCCGCCAACCCAATTTTGGATCTTGGCTGTGGGTCAGGCGACCTTGCGATTTATCTAGCAAGGTTGGGCCATCAGGTACTTGGTGTGGATTTTGTTGAATCTGCCATCCAAAATGCCCGGGAAAAAGTTGCCTCCCTCCCGGATGAAACAGCCCAGCTGCTACGATTTCAAGTCTCAGACGCGCGAAAGCCATCTTCACTTGGACAAATGTTTGGAGCGGTTTTCGATTCAGGCTTTTATCACTTATTTGGTCCAGACCAGGGCGAGCAATTGATCGAGGAAGTTGCCGCCATACTGGAGCCGCATGGCTGTTACTACTTGCACGAGTTTGCCATCGAATTTCAAGCACCGAACGTACCCCGACAAATTTCAAGGGAGGAATTACAAACACGTTTTACGATTGCAAGGGGCTGGCGCATTAAGGAAATTCAAGTCGTGGAATTCCTGAGCCGAGTCGCACATCCTGTACCAGCAATCTGCGCCTGTATAGAGCGACTTCCCGTTTAAGTTGTGGCAGATGTTAGGGTTGAGACGAAAAAAAGGATGTATGAGCAGCAAGAGGAAACATGGACAACTTACTCGTCAAAACAGTTTTGGGCTTTGCTTTTTTGATGTTGGTTCTGGCGCTCGCGCTCTTCCTTTCTGCCGGATCCCTGAACTACTGGCAGGCCTGGGTGTATCTGGCTGTTTTCGCCGGTTGCACCATCCTGATCACAGCGTATCTTGTGAAGAATGATCGGGAATTATTAGCCGGTCGTGTGCAGGCGGGCCCCATTGCAGAAACCCAGAGAATGCAACAGATCCTTCAGAGCCTCGCCAGCCTTTTTTTCATTGGCTTATTTATTGTTCCCGGCTTGGATGATCGCTTTGGCTGGTCTCGGGTGCCGCCCATCGTCAGCTTGGCTGCCGATGGATTCGTAGCCCTCGGCTTTTACATTGTGTTTCTCGTATTTAGAGAAAATAGTTATACCCGAGCAACGATTGCAGTATCCGCCGAACAGCGAGTGATCACCACAGGACCGTATGCACTTGTTCGCCATCCCATGTATACAGGGGCAATGGTTTTATTGATCTTTACACCCGTTGCCTTAGGCTCCTGGGTGGGAGTACCATGTTCCATTCCGGTCATCCTGGTGATTGTAGCAAGATTGCTGGATGAGGAGAAGTTCCTAAAAGCGAACCTGAGCGGTTATGAGGAATACACCCGGAAAGTGCATTACCATCTCGTACCGTTTCTCTGGTAGAGCGGGTCGTCGCATTCATTGTGGAGCTCAACGAAGGTGGTAGTGCTGGCGTGGATCAAAGACGGGCCCGAGGGCTTATTCGGATTATTAGGTGGATTTGTGGCAGGCTTGGCACTTCAGGACTGGCTATGCCAAAGTGACGCTGACCACCCATGACGATCCATCTTCGCCCAGCAGCTCTTGAGGACGTTGCCTTCCTCGCGGATGTGGTGATTACCGCCACTCTAGCGCAGGGAAGGTTCCCGCCGGACGTTGATCTGGCTGAATACCGTGCCGGATATGAAGAGTGGACAAGGGAAACGATTCTAGGCGCCATCCCCGATTGCACGCTAAGTGTCATCGAATATGACAACTCTCCAATTGGACGACTTCGCGTTGTGCGGACAGATGTGAGCATCACCCTGGCGGGCATACAGATCCTGCCTGCCTATCAGAACCTGCGCATCGGGAGCACATTGATCGAGCAACTGAAGCGTGAGGCGGACCGGAAGCACGTGCCCCTGCTGCTCTCTGTTGAGAAAGACAATCCACGGGCGCAGCGCTTGTATGAGCGATTGGGATTCCGCATTATCGGACAGGATCAACAAGAGCATCATCTTGAATATCAGCCCACCATGCACGAACAGCCGGACCAGTAAATATCCGGACGCCCGTCTGCGATCACACTGGAGCGCTCGCGAAGCCATCTCTTCCTACAGAATATAAAGGAGCCGACCTGTGATGGTCGGCTCATACTTAATCACTGGGAGAACTAACGGTTTGTTTTCGGGCTATGTACCAGCACGAGAGAAGCTCGTCGCTTGCCATTCAGGCGCAGCTCGTCCTGGTGCTCCCTGGCGAACTGCCGCAGCTCGAGCATCGACTGGATGAGAGACAACGTGGACTCAGCGCCCTGGTTTTCATTCAATCGGTCAATATGCAGCCCATCCCGGCAGCCGCCCGTGGCTTTATCGTAAACCGAGACGCCAAGCGCATTGCGCCCAAAGAACCACTCATACGCCTGCGTGGCATAGTCATACCAGCCGATATCTTCCGTAATGCGGAAGGCATCCAGGCACGCCGAAACCAGGGAATAGACCTCCACCGGCTGCTGGTCGAAGTACGAGATCTGCCCTTCCTTCGGGTAAAAGCCCTGGTTCCCGATCGGCATGATCCAGCCTCGGTCAGACTGCTGGATCTTCACCAGCCAGGTCAGCGACTCCAGACCAATCGAAATCGCCTCGGCGTCATTCGTGCTATGCCCGTAACGCAGCAGCGCCTGCGGCAAAGCCGGGTTGCAGTAGGTCACGATATCCTCGAACCACGGCCATTCGTCGGTGCGGTTGCTTCGGTATAGGTCCATCAGCTTTTGGGCAAGCGTAGCCTGGATACTCAGCACCGCTCGGTCTCCCGGGAAACGCCGCAGATAGTGCTGAATACCCAACAGTGAGAACGCCCAAGCACGCGGGCTGGTGAATTCCGTCACCGCCGGGAGTGCTTCTTCAAACAGGCGCACAGCCATGCCTTGCAGCCCTGCCCGCTTGGAGCGAGCTAATACAGTACCCAACGCCCACAGGGCTCGCCCATGGCTGTCTTCAGAGCCGATCTCTTCCAACCACTGACGGTTGTAGTCCATAAAGTTGCGGAAGCGCTTCTCTTTCGGGTTAAAGGCGTGCCACAGGAAGGCAAGATAACGGTGCCCCAGCTCCTGGATACGCGCGATAGACTGCTGCTCTGCTCCGGTCTTCGCCAGACCCGTCACATCTTCCAGCTGCACGGAGACGATCAGCGCCCGGGCGTTATCGTCCGTGGTATAGCCCTCTTTGTAATTTGGCACGCTGTAGACGGCATGCTGGTACATACCGGTCCCATCGGTCATCCGCTCGATATGATCGAGATTCAGCACCGGGGCTTCCTCTACCCGCTCTTCGGTCACATTGCCGACCGTCATCAGGTAATGTTCGTGGAAGTGCTGCTGCCGGGCAAGGTCGAAGGTTTCCCGGTAGCTTTGCGCGACGGCAGACCAGACCATATTGCGACCGTACATGTAGGCGCGCTTGCGCATGGCATCTCGCTCCGCCTCGTTTTCCAGCAGATAAAGGATCTTCTCAGCCATGGCTTTTGAGTCGCGGAAGGGCACTAAGATGCCGCGCTCGTCTGCCAGCAGCTCTTTTGCGTAGCGATACGGCGTGGAGATGACCGCCTTACCGGCGCTCACCGTATATGCCAGCGTACCAGATACCACCTGTTCGGGGTCCAGATACGGCGTAATATAAACATCGCCAGCGCCGATGAACTCTTTGAGATCCTTGAGATCTACAAATTGATCGTAGAACACGACGTTGTCTTCAAGACCTAATTCTCGCACACGTGCCTTCAGGCTATCGCGGTAGGCTTCGCCTTCATGGGCGACCACATGCGGGTGCGTCGCGCCCAGGATCAAATAAGTGAGCTGCGGATAACGCTTCACCACGGCTGGCAGCGCCTCAATGACATACTCCAGTCCTTTATTGCGTGAGAGCAAACCGAACGTCATAATGACGAAGCGGCCCTCTGCCCCAAACTTATCCTTATGGAAACCGGGGTCCACAAACGGTACATCGTGCACGCCATGTGGAATGAAGTCGATCTTGTGCTCCGGCACGCCGTAGATCCTCTGCAGGTCACGGCGAGAGTGTTCGCTCATCACCACCACGCGGTTCGAAAGTCGCGCCACTTCACGCAGGGTTTCAAGCTGCTCGGGGGTGGGCTTTTCCAGAACAGTGTGGAAGGTGGTCACCACGGGGGCGTTGACATTGCGCAGCAACGTCAGGATGTACTTGCCCCACTGTCCGCCAAAGATCCCGTATTCATGCTGCAGGCTGATGGCATCCACAGAATGCTGGTTCAGGAAGTTGGCGGCGCGTTCGTAATCGAACAGGTTGGATTCCCGGATTTCGTAACGCACCTTATCGCTGTAGGCATAGCCTTCGATGGTGTCGTTCATGGCAAGGACCATGCTCTGAACGTCAGGGAATTCCTGGCTGAACGCATCCGATAGATCCGTGGTAAACGTGGCAATGCCACACTGGCGCGGTAAATAGTTACCGATGAATGCGACCCGTTTCAGGTCTGGGATTGAGTTGATTTCCATGGGTACACTCTCCAAAAATAAGATTCACTTCACAATATTGGGTACGGTGTAGGCTGTTACGAGTAGATTGCGCTTGAATATAATCTCTTGGCTACAGATTCGCCTGCCAAGGTGTAATGGTCATAAATAGGCATACCTTAAGATATGACGTAGCCACTATGACAACGAAAACACGAGTAATCTATTCGGCTGTGACGGCTATGCGACAAATAAAATAGATCCGTGGCGCCCCTAAGTCTTCTTATTTTATCATATCTCCTGAAGATGCGGGCGGATCTGCAACGAGACCACATCACAGCGTTTTGGCTGGGTAATGGTATAGAGTACGCAGGCGGCAATGTCTTCTGCTCTGAGCATTTTCATCTGCTCTATACGTTCGCGCTGCTGCTCTGGGGAATATTGCGACTGCATATCGCTTCCCACGGCTCCCGGCTCGATCAGCGTCACTTTGATGCCGAGAGCGTTCACTTCCTTGCGCAGCGATTCCGAGAAGCCTTGAATCCCGGACTTGGTGGCGACATAGACCGAACTATCCTTTTCGCGTACATCGGCGCTCATCGAACCGATACTGACGATGTGCCCCCAGCCGTTGGCTTTCATACGCTCGACAGCTTCGTGCGTCATCGCCATATAGCCCAGCAGGTTGGTCTTGAGGATGTATTCCCATTCCGGGTAACCACCTTCGGTAATCCCGCCGTACCCGAGTGCGGCGTTGTTAATTAGGATGTCAAGTTTCTCCATTTGCCTGTCAAATTCCTGGAACACGCGCTGGATATCTTCCGGGTCGGAAACATCAGCGGTCAGCCCCAGCACCTCCCCCCCGGCGGCACGAATATCCTTCAACGCTTCATCCAGATCGTCTCGATGCCGTCCGAAGATCATAACTTTTGCACCCTGTGACGCCAACAGGATAGCGATGGCTCGACCGATTCCGGTCGTCCCTCCGGTGATGAGGATTGATTTATCTGTGACAGGTTCAAGCTGATAGTCAAATAACGAACTATCTAAATCGAGGCGTAGAGTATTGTTCATTTCTTACTTCCCTTTCGTCCATTTTTTGTTTTCTTTCCATTCTTGTTCTGGCTACTCTGCCACTGCACGATAACAGTGCGGTCTCCAAACAGATCGTATTCTCTGTGGCCTTCGGCGGTCTCACGACCCCGCAGTGTTTCTGTGCTATCATTGCGCTCCGTAATCACTTCCACCTCTGGCAGTTTGCCTCTGCCGCTCGGCATGATGCGCAAGCGGCAATAGAGCCGTGGGTCGCCGAGGACACGAAACATTGCTTTTCCTTCGTGCACCGTTGAAAATTCTGTGATCGGATAATCGACATAGATCATGAAATTCTTGTCAGGCACAGGCCAGTAGTGGCGCGGGATGATCCCAAATGGGAGCCCGGCGCCATAGACCTCCTGCCCTACCTGCCCTGCCAGTTCCCAGCCATCGTAAATATCTTCTAAAGGGATCCACAGTTCAGGGTCGATCTCACCCGTTTTTGGTTCCTCAGTCATCACTTCCCCGGGAAGGTTCGGCGGATAGTAGAAGCTCGCTTTGTAAAGCATGTTGCGAAGAAATTCGGGAACCAGGACTCTCAGCCATTCGGGCATTTCGCCGCTATAGTGAAGGAAATAATCGTGGAAAGCAGCAAACCCTTCCAGCTCTTCATACACTGCTGTATAGGGTGCATCTTTGAGCGGGAAGAGGGCAAAGAACGTACGATAATGTTCGGCATATCCATAATTACATTCCCAGAGCCACATTTGGGTGAAAGCGTTTGCCAAATTGACATAGCTCTGCTGCAGGAAATATTCATCTCCGGTTTCTTTCCAGAGACGGAGCAAAGCACCTGCGCCAAACAAGGTGATGTTAGCCTGATAAAACAGGTTGAAGCCCAGCCCTTTGAGAGTGCGCGCTGCTTTTTTGGCTTCTTCCAGATAGCGCTCTTCTTTCGTCAGCTGATAGGCTTGCAGCATCACGTGTGCATACACGCCAGCGACATCTGCTTCGCCGCCTTCGCCCTCTTTGGTCTCTGGTATCTGGACCGCCAGAGTGTACATGTTATAAAAAACGGGCCAGTGGTAATCAAAATGGTGCGCGACCTTGATTGCATATTCCATGGAGTCAAGGAACATCTTTTCAGCCGTCTTGTCGCCATGGATCGCCAAACGGGAAACGTTCAGGAGAGAATGATAGAGATACCAGGAATCCATAGCCTCTGGATTCTTCTGTGGCTCAGAACTATCCAATTTCTCTTTCTCCGACATTAACCAACGACCCAGTACCTTTGCATCGTTATCAAAGAATTTCGGCAATCCGCCTAAGAGTTCTTGTGTGAACGGAATGTTCTCTTCTGCCCATTCTTCATATTCCAGCAAAGGCAGCAGCGCTGTGAGTTGCACCATGCTTTCGGGTGGGTTATCGTAATCTGCCACATACGCATTCAGATACCGCCGTCCTCTGACCTCGGAAACACACTTCTCGTTCTCAAGGTCACGCAGAGACTTCTCGGCGATCTCTGGCCAGTGAACATACTCTGTTTCGTTGCGCGGCAGCGCCAGGAAGACCTGAGCAAGCGAGTCGAGGAATTGCTCAGCCATTTCAAGGTCATCCCTGGGCGCCTTGGGACTAAAAACTACATATGCATCTGAAATGACCGTTTCTCGATCTGCTTCAATCGTTTTCTCGGTTGTGGCGGGCAACGCCAAGCCCAATTCTGGCCACTCGCCGCCTACCACATCTGATAGGGAAGTTTCGGTCTGTTTGCAATAATCGTTGAGCGAAGTGAGATTCTGGAAATAAAAGACCGCGCCTCCTCTCGGACGCGTCAGACTGAAATAAACCAAGCCAGAACGGGGTCCCACCTGTTTTGTATAGATCACACCTTCCGAGTCGGTCATATCTTCTTGTTTACCAAGTGGGATCACATCACGCGGCCAGAAGGGAATCACCAGCGGAGCAACCGGAGTGATGGACGTCTTGTAGTGCAGCATCGGACGATCAGGGCGCGGGAACGCAAGGGTCGTTCGGAACCCGCCCACCGTCGAGCTGATCTGCAATTCGATGCCGGTGTCCGTCTGCTCGATTTCATCAATCTCCAGCTTACCATCCGGGCAATACGCCGCACGAAATGCAACCTCCCCACCTGCTGGAAAACGCGCAACGATCCAGAGCGATTGTGTCCCTTCGACGATCTCAAACGAAAAGTCTTTGAAGGAATATGTCCAACGAGGGGACTTTCTCTCACTCCCAAGCTCGTCGAGAAGAGAAAGTATCCAGGGAGAGACACCGACTGTTGCCTGCTCCTGGAAACCCTTAACACCTTTCAACTGTTCCTTATCACTCTCATTCATATCGTAACCTCATTAACAGCCATCATCATTCTTACCAGTTATTATTGGCTAAGAAGTCTGCAATCCGAGCAATTTTTATCGTGCGAACCTTCAATAATAAAAAGCCATTGGGTTCCCCATCACACTAGCGGGATCATGATTGCCATAAGTATAGAAAGCTGACAAATTTCATGCAATTAGGGATGTCCCTAAACGCTTCAAAGTACCCCCATCGGTGTAGAAATCTAGATTCTTAGAATAAGATGAGTCACCAGTTACAACCCGGGGTTGTACTGATATCTGCCGACTTTCCTGCCTGTTTATACATGGTTACATTCGTAAAAAGTTCCCCAAGAATACCATCGTGAATTGCCCAGGAGCGCAGACGGATGCTGTTCGCGGCGTGGGAGGAGCGGAATGGATTCGAATCATCCAACTTTTGAGCGAACATGCCGCCCTCCTGAAACCCCGCATCGATCGCCTCCATCCGGCGTTTGCCCATCTGGTAGGCAAACCCGTGGCGCTCAGAGATGATTGCGTTGTGATAGTAGAGAGGCTCGATAAAGTACATGTCATGACCGATACTGTTGATGAACTGTTCGAATGCTGCCGTAGCGTGCCGCAGCAGGCGCAACCCGCGCCGTACCTGCCCGGGCGCCAGTCCATATTCCATGGCTGCCTGTTCGGCTTCAAGGTTCCGTCGCAGAGTGCCGAATCGAGTCGGTGAACCATCGGGCATACGGTCTACGTCGAAGCGCGGGGATTCGGGGTCATTCAGAATATAAAGCAGCACCTGGATCTGACCACTCAGTGTATCGGCAAGGTGAGCATAGAGGACTGGGTCTGGAAAACCAGCTTGATGATAGACGCGCATTTCCACGTCACTGGAGCCTTCGACGAAACGGAATTGCAGGAGATCCTTTTCCTTTGCCAGATCAGGCAGATGAAATCGTTCTATCAATTCTCCAGGGATATAGCGCGCATAGATCGAGCGCTTTTCCTCGTCCGGGAGTAGATTGATACTGCCGATGGTGGAGGGTTGCATAGTGGGCTAGGTACTTCGGTGTGTAGTTTTGTAGCTCGATAGTTTCATATGGTTGTGGAGGCTACCCAGCTATCAAACTATCGAACCCTTGATTCACGTTCCGCGCTGCGAGCCTCATCCCGCTTGGCGATGGCTGCACGTTTATCGTATGCCTTCTTGCCTTTCGCCAGTGCGATCTCGATCTTGGCGCGCCCATCCTTCAAGTAGACCCGAGTCGGGACGACGGTCATGCCCTTCATGCGGACGCTGTTCCATAACTCGCGGATCTGTTTTTTATGTAGCAGCAAACGCCGCCGGCGGCGCGGCTCGTGGTTGAAACGACTGGCTTGCTCGTAGGGTGCAATGTGTGCATCGACCAGCCAGGCTTGCTCCCCGTTCTCAATATCTACGAAGGATTCCTGGATGCTCATTTGCCCGGCGCGAATAGATTTGATCTCGCTTCCTTGTAAGACGAGACCCGCCTCGAACTTTTCCAGCAGGAAGTATTCAAACCCTGCCTTGCGGTTAGTTGCGACTACTTTAACGTTTTCAGACATAGAGAAGCATTTTACCGCTGGTCTTCCAAAACCATGATCTTCCCGGCGGTCCCATCGATGCGGATTCGCTGCCCGTCCTGCAAGCGGGTGGTTGCCTGGTGAACGCCTACCACTGCCGGAATGCCGTACTCGCGCGCCACCACCGAGCCGTGGGTCATCATCCCTCCCACTTCGGTGATCAGCCCACCTGCCACCATAAAGAGTGGCGTCCAGGCGGGGTCCGTGCCGGGGCAGACCAGGATCTCGCCGGGAGCCAGCTGCGCGCCGCGCGGGTCGAAGATGATGTGAACAGTGCCCTCCGCGACCCCAGGCGAGACCGGGCTCCCGCTGATCACGGTATCCGTATCGGCTGCCGCACCGAGTCCTTCATAGAAGGCGCGTCCATCGCTAAGCAGCACGCGCGGGATCTGTTTTCTACGATTCTCGCGATCATAATCGGCGCGTCGTTTAGCAACTAACGTTTTCCAATCGCGCATGTCGCCATTGGCGAGCGCCTGAAGCTCATCGAAATGTAAGAAGAACAGGTCTTCGGGTTTCTCGATCAGCCCCGCATGGACCAATTCATTCCCGCTCGCAAGCAGCTCGTTCCGGACGATGCCCATCAGGCGGACAATGAAGAATTTGGGGGTTTCACGCAGACCCATCAGCGTGCGAATACGCGTTGCCAGGGCGCGCACGATTCTTTCTCTGATCTCGCCGCCCGAGCTGCGGCGCGCCTGCGCGGCAAGCCGCTCAATCGCAAGCGCGGCCGCTTTAGCGCCCTTTTCAAAAACCGCATCCGGAGCCATGTCCTCCGGAATCTGAAGATAGCTTTGCAAGGTCTGCATGATCGACGTTGGCTCCTCACGCCAGCGGGGTTGACCCATGTCGATCTCCGCTAGCCCGCGCATGCCGTACCGTTCCATAAACTGTACAACTGCAGTTTGTGCGGCTTCCGGTAGAGATCCGTTCAGATACCGCGCCGCCAGCATTTGGGCGTCCGAATCAAGAAAGGCGGCATACGAAGCCTGGTCCTGCCGGATGACGCTTGCCGTTTTCCAGAGTGTCAGATCCATCTCAGTCGTCACATTGTTCGGCAAGCCGCGTGTCACTTCGAGAGCAGTTGCCGAAAAGCCATGATCGGTTGGCGCATCTTTTTCATCCCCGCCCAGGCGCGTCAGCAGACGAAGCGATACAATCCCGGGTCCGAGGATCGGGAAGAAACGCGGCAGTAAACGGTATAAGGTCGTGGAGAGGTTTGCTTGCATATACTCGAGTCGCTGCGCCAGGCGAGTATAGGGATCTCCTCCCGTGATCTTTGGAGGGACAATCTGACTTTCCACATAAGACTGAAATTCTTCGCGAGCCTTTTGGGGATTATGCATATTCCTCGCCGCGCGGCCCAGCACCGGGAGCAAAAAGCCAAGCACGGCTCCTAAGCTGCTCAGGGTGAGATGTCCCTGCCCGGCGCCCAGTCGCGGCTCCTTTGCCAATCCCTGCAGGATCTGGCGAACGCTCGGATCGCCAAATCCCAGAATCGCTTGATAAATTCTGATGCCGATCGGATTTCGGAGTAGATCGCTGATCTTCGCCCACAGCCGTTCTCCCGCCGGGACGAGAACGTCGTTTTGATCGTATGGGATTTGTGCGCCGAACAACTTTCCCGCGCCACTCAGCGCCATGCGAATGGCATCCTGCCCGAGGGGTGTGACCGCGCCCAGAAGCCCTTGGACGGAGCCAAACGAGAACCAAACGATCAACGGATCGTACGACTCTTGGGGTACCGGATAGAGGGATGTGATCGGGCGCGACTGCAAGACGTATAACTGATCCTCTGCAACAGCCCATTCGATATCCTGCGGAAAGCCGTATTCCTTTTCGATCTGTCCGCCAAGTTTTGCCACTTGTAGAATCATCTCATCGGTGAGCGCTTGCTGCGCATCCGCCTCTTCCTCGACCGTTTCCACACCACCGCCTGCTTTGCCACGCGTGGAGAGTTCCTTTGCACCCAGGGTCTTCGAGAGAATACGGTGGTGGAGGGCATCCACCACATAATGGTCTGGCTCTACCTGCCCGGAAACGAGCGCTTCCCCTAAACCGAGCGTCGCATCGATGACCGACTCGCTTCGCATCCCCGTGAGAGGATTTGCCGTGAACAGCACACCCGAGGCTTCACTCTGCACCATTTCCTGCACGACCACCGCCAGCGCCGCTTGCCCATGATCAATCCCGTTACGGATTCGATACCCAATCGCCCGCGCTGTCCACAGGCTGGCCCAGCACTGGATGACCGCTTCCAGCAGTTTCTCTGCCCCCATTACATTGAGATATGTATCCTGCTGACCGGCAAACGATAAGTCCGGCAGGTCCTCCGCAGTGGCAGAAGAGCGCACGGCGACAGGTTTTTGCCGGAGGTCGGCGTACGCGGCGCAAATGGCAGTTTCCAGTTCTCCTGGCATTTTCCCCGCCGAGAACGCTGCCCGGATCTGCGCCGAAATGCGTTCCAGTGCCGCCGCATCCTCTGCAGAAAGGTCTGGCACACCGGCGAGGATCGGCGGCAGCCAGCGATTGGCATCTACATATTCACGATAGGCATTTGTGGCGATAATGAACCCACGCGGCACGTCGAACCCGGCGCGGGTGAGGCGAGCAAGATTCATACCTTTTCCGCCTGCCTGTTCCAACGTCGCCTCGGAGGAGTCAAATGGAAGAATATTCATGTGTCTATTATTGCACAAAAGCGAAGGATTGATTCTTCCAGTTTTGGTGAAAAAATCTGTTAGAAATCTCAGCCAAATGCAATATACAAAGTGTAGGTACAATTAGCGCCCTGAGCAAAGGAAGAGTAGTTTCATTATGCACACGCAAGAAGCAATAGAGTTTGAAACAATCCTGGAAGAGGAAAGAGCCCGCCTGGTGCGGCTCTGTGCCTGGTTTTCGAGGGCACCGGAGGCGGCAGAAGATCTCGCACAGGAGACCCTAATTGCTGCCTGGAAGAGCCAGGATCAGCTTACGTCTTTAGACAAACTAAAACCTTGGACGACATCCATTGCTCGGAATATCTGTTTGGGCTGGTCCAGGCGCTATTACCGTGAGCAGAACCAGACGGCATATTCCCTCGATGCGAACCAGGAACCGCTGGAGAACGAGCTTCGGGACGGGACAAACCTGGAACTCGATCTGGACCGTTATGAACTTGCTACACTTCTAGACCGCGCACTCGCTTTGCTGCCCGCCGATACAGCGCAAATGCTGGTCGAGCATTATATAAAAGAGTCCTCTCACGCCGAAATTGCCGAAAAGATGAGGCTGAACGCCGGCACCGTAGCTGTCCGCTTGCAACGTGGGAAGCTGAGCTTACAGAAATTATTGCGAACAGATTTACAAGAGCAAGCCTCGGCGTTCGGACTGGTACGTTCTAGCAGTTCCCAATGGGAAGATACCAACATCTGGTGCCCGTGGTGCGGGCAGTCGCGGTTGCTGGGCAGGTACCAGAAGAATCAAAGCTTTGCGCTACGCTGTCCCACCTGCCATCCCCACGGTGACGATATCATGGCAGGCTTAGATCTGACAAAGCCTTATCACGCCGCCCTTCTCGGGAACGTCAAAACCTACAAACCCGCCTACACGCGACTGCTGATAGCCTTTACACCTCTGTACCGGCAAGCCCTGAAGACTCGTACAGCGCCCTGCCTGGCTTGCGGATCTCCGCTCGAAGTGACGGTGGAGCACGGAAAACCATCTCATAAACATTCTGATCCTTTCAGCCAGACCACACTCCATTGTCCCGCTTGCGGCTGGGCATCGAATAAATCCCTGGCTGGGCTGGTTCTCGCTTCTGCTGAGGGGCTACACTTCTGGCGTGCATATCCACGCCTGCGGACACTTCCTTCGCAGGAAGTCGAGGTCCAGGGATCGCCTGCATTCCTGACCCGGCTGCAAAGCACGACCGATAACGCCCACATAACGTTGATCTCGCGGCGCGACACGTTCGAGCTCATCGAAGTTTATTCGAACGTGCCACTTTAAGTTTTCCCTTCCATCACTACATTTTTACACAAGAGGTTGGCGATGTTTACACTGCTACGCCAGCGCAATTTCGCGCTGCTATGGTTCGGTGGGTTGATTTCCATGATGGGAGATTGGGTGCTGGGAGTTGCCCTGCCCTTTTTCGTCTATCAAGAGTCTGGCTCGACCCCCGCAACTGCGATGATGGTAGCGATGGAACTACTTCCGCGTTTACTGTTTGGCTCAGTGGCAGGCGTCTTTGTGGATCGTTGGGACCGCAAAAAGGTCATGGTGATTGCGAGCATAAGCCAGGGCTTGGTGATTCTGCCTCTGTTGTTAGCTCAATCTGCTGAAATGCTTTGGATCGTCTATGTGGTGACGTTTATCCAAGTAACCCTGTCGATGTTTTTTGGACCGGCAGAAAATGCCCTGCTTCCGCTACTAGTGCCGGAGGAGAAGCTCATCCAGGCAAATTCCTTGAACGCGATGAATAACAATTTTGCCCGGTTGATCGGTCCTCCTTTGGGAGGTGGCATACTCGCCCTCTGGGGATTACCCGGCGTCGTACTCGTCGATAGCTTGACCTTCGTGACTGCAGGATTGATGATCCTCACCATTACAAACGCCGGGCGAGCTGCCCCGGCATCACAGGAGGAGACAAAACCTGACGGGACGGCCTGGTCCCGCTTCTGGAGCGAGTGGAAGGAAGGAATAAGTATTGTCCGCAAGGATCGCGTGGTAATGGTCTTATTTATCACTGTCGTGATGTTGAACTTTGGTGGCATCCTGATCGACCCTTTGGGCGCCGCGTACATCGTCGACATAGTCAAGGCTGGCGCAGAGGTATTTGGCTTGCTGGTCACCGTCCAGGCAATCGGTGGGATTATCGGAGGGCTGGTTGCAGGAAGGGTGGGAGAACACATACCCATGGCTCGCCTGTATGGATGGGCAGAGATCGTCCTGGCAGTGGTGATGGCGATCCGATACAACATCCCGGAAATTCCCGTGTTGTTTGTCATGGCCCTCATCATCGGTCTGCCAGCCGCGTTGGGTATCGCAGCCCTGGAAACGCTCTTTCAGCGCAATGTACCCAACACACACCTCGGTCGGATCTCCGGGGCCTTGAATTCAACCGTGGGGATCACGAGTCTATTCGGTGTGCTGGGGATCTCAGGAGTCCTCGGGGAAGTACTTGGGATTGTGCCGGTGTTGAATATTGCGGCGGGTATCACGATATTAACGGGTCTGGTCGCTCTGCTCTTTCTGCCTGCAAATGCCTGAAGGGTCGGGCAAACGCATAACCCATATTCCAATTTCACGTTAATCAGCAAAAGGGCAGGCGCGTGACGATTCACCTTGCATGCGACCTGTCTAATTCATTAAACGGAAGTTGAGCATGGCAACGGTAAAAACAAAACTGAACGTCGATTCAGATGCACTAAAACAAATTAAGCTGGTGGCGGTCGCTTACTCGCTTGTAGATCGAGAGCTCTTTCCAAATGAGGAGGCGTATAAAGCTGAGAAGGAAGTAGAAGACCGTGCCCAGCAGGTGATGGAGGAAATCAAGAAACTTGGACTGGAGGTCAAAGGCTATCCCGGGGATCAGTATCTGTTGACGAACCTGCTGATCGATCGCCCGGATGTGATCGTCAACCTGGTGGATACGGTCCGCGGCAAAGATAAGCTCGCCAGCACGATTCCGGCATTTCTTGAGTATGCCAATATCCCGTTTACGGGCTGCGGTGTGACGGGTATGGTCATTGGCAGCAACCGTCACCTTTTCAAGGAACTGCTGGATTACAACGGGATTCCCACGCCAGAGTATAAATTCATCAGAGACCTGCGGTCCAATACGCCTCCTCCGTTCGACCCGCCCTACATCGTCAAGCTGAACGAGAGCGGCGGCAGTATGGGCATCGACAATCGTGCCGTCAAGGAGACAGTCCCGCAGGTTCTCAAGAAAGTGGAAGAGTTGCAGGGCGACTACAAAATCCCGGTGCTGGTCGAGAAGTTCATCGATGGACGTGAGATCACAGGCGTCGTATTCGAGGATGGGAAGACTCGGCGCGTGTTCCTAGCAGAGAAAAAGTTTCGCATTAAACCCGATGGAAAGCACGAATATACAAGCATCGAGAGCTACGAAAATCCCAATGCAGCAAAATACCAGTTGGTGGAAGAAGAGTTGGAGAAAAAACTCACGGAGCTTTGCTCAAAAGCCTTCGAGATTCTGCGGTTTACAGATTATGCCAAGTTCGATATTCGCATCGATGAAAAGGACGGAACTCCTTATTTTATTGACTGTAATCCGAATACCTCGTTCGGTCCCGGCGATCAGCCCATGACAGAGGTGATGAAACTGCACGGGATCGAGTTCGAGGAAATTTTAGCCAGTCTATTAAGTTATCATGTCAAATCCCCCACACGACCCAAAGAAATTTAGCCGCCTGCGAAGGATCCAGCAGATCACCGAAAATCACTGCGGGCCCGCGGTCATCCAAATGCTGCTCGAAAACATTGGCGTGAACGTCAGCCAGGAGGAGATCACGGAGGCGGCTGGCGCGACGCACACCATTGAAACGCACGGCACGCGCGTGGATCAGCTTGCCAGAGCCGTGCACGAGCTGGCTCCCATCGCCCGGCTCTGGTACAAGGAATATGCCATCCTCCAGGATTTGGAATATGTTTTGGAGGAGTGCAAGTTTCCTGTCGGAGTCGAATGGCAGGGGCTGTTCGAGGATATGGATGACGACGATGACGATTACGGTCATTACAGCATCATCGCTCATATTGACCAGGCGAAAGATGAAATCATCGTTGTCGATCCATACAAGGATTTTGTAGACCAGAGTCGCATCGTAAAGATGAGCCTGTTCGTGCAGCGCTGGTGGGACTTCAATGAAGTGAAAGATCCGGAGACCGGGAAAAAAGAGTTCAAAAAGGACCAGCAGTTGTTCTTCGTCGTGACGCCACTCAGCGTCACGTTCCCCACAGAATTAGGGATGCAGTCTTACTACTAACGTACAACAAAACGTAGCTTTCACTCTTTCGGCGTGTCCCACCATTTGGAAAGTCGTCCACTCGAACGATGAGGATGGTCGCTGTAATGGGACACGTCATTGAATAACATCAGGCGCGCCCGTACAGGATCTTTAAAATCGAGCACGTTCAGGCTTGCGGGTGACTGATCGAGGCGGTCGCGATAGCCGCGCGCATCGAAGCCAAGCAGGCTGCTGATCAACAATCGCAGGGTTGCCTTGTGCGAAACGACGATGACATTTTGCCCGCGGTGTTCCACCACGATCTTGCGAACTACGGGCAGGGCACGCGCAATCACGTTGACGCCTGCCTCTCCGTCCCGGGGCGCAAAGGTGAACGGATCCTCCTCCCAGGCTGCATACTCGTCAGGGTATTGGGCCTCCACATCGGCGCGGCGCATCCCTTCCCAATGTCCGTGATGGATCTCGCCCAACCCGTCCTCGTGAATTAAGGTTAGCCGATGCGGTCGCGCCAGAATTTCAGCTGTTTGCACAGCGCGCAAGAGAGGACTGCAGTAGACGGCGGCGATGGAGTCATCCGCCAGCCGTTCCGCCAAACGTCCCGCCTGGAATGCTCCTTGTTCTGAGATCTGGATGTTGACCGAACCGGAAAACCGGTCCTCCGCGCTCGATTGCGTAGCGCCATGCCGGACCATATAAAGTCGCGTAGTGGATTGTGGAGTCATTCCACCTCCTGTGTCTTTGCAATTTTCGTTTTACTTACAGATTAAAAGTAAAATGTATGAATAAAGTTACGCCGCGAGCCAGCGACGAACTTAACCAGAACAATTGTACCGAGCAAAGTAGACTGAACAAAAGAGGAAGGTGAAGACATGGATATTCGTGTCAACCCAGGGTTAGATCCGGCGCATGATGTGTTGCATTACGGGCGCCAGGCGCTGGATGCGATCTTTGCGCCGAAAAGTGTTGCCGTCATCGGCGCGACCGAAACACCCGGCAGCGTCGGGCGGACCATTCTTTGGAACTTGATCAGCAGCACGTTCGGCGGGACCATTTACCCGGTTAATCTCAAGCGACCCAGTATTCTTGGCATTCGAGCGTATCCGAATTTGAGCGCCGTGCCTGAGTTGGTTGACCTGATCGTCGTCGTGACCCCTGCTCCCACGGTGCCCGGAATTATCAAAGAAGCAGTGGAACTTGGCGTGAAGAGCGCCATCATTATCTCAGCGGGATTCAAGGAAACCGGACCGGAGGGTGCGGAGCTGGAGCGCCAGATTCTGGAACATGCCCGCCGCGGAAATATGCGCATCATCGGACCGAACTGCCTAGGTGTGATGAGTCCAATCTCCGGGTTGAACGCAACCTTCGCCTCGACGATGGCGCGTCCCGGCAGCGTGGGCTTCATCAGTCAGAGTGGGGCTCTGTTGACCGCCATCCTCGATTGGAGCCTGCGAGAAAATGTTGGTTTTAGCGCCTTTGTGTCAATTGGCTCGATGCTCGACGTGGATTGGAGCGATCTAATTTACTACCTGGGCGATGATCCGCATACGAAGAGCATCGTCATCTACATGGAGACCATCGGCAACGCCCGGGCGTTCCTCTCCGCGGCACGCGAGGTCGCGCTGACCAAACCCATCATCGTCATTAAGCCCGGTCGCACGGAAGGCGCGGCGAAAGCTGCTGCCTCTCACACCGGCTCACTGACGGGCAGCGATGAAGTCCTCGACGTCGCATTCCGCCGCAGCGGTGTGCTGCGAGTGAACAGCATTGCAGAGTTGTTCTATATGGCGGAGGTGCTTGGGAAGCAGCCACGTCCCGAGGGGCGCCGCCTGACGATTCTGACCAATGCCGGTGGTCCCGGCGTGCTGGCAACCGACTCGCTGATCATGAATGGCGGTGAGCTGGCAAAGCTTCCCCCGGAGACGATGGACGCCTTCGACCAGTTGCTTCCCCCCGCCTGGAGTCACAACAACCCTGTGGACATCCTGGGCGATGCCAGTCCGGAGCGCTATGCCAAGGCGCTGGAGATCGCGGCGAAGAACCCCCATAGTGACGGTATTCTGGTGATCCTCACCCCGCAAGCCATGACGGACCCCACTAAGACCGCGGAAGAATTGAGACCCTACGCCGCATCGCTCGGAAAACCGGTCATCGCGGCATGGATGGGCGGCAATGAGGTTGCACCTGGTGAGATGATTCTGAACAAAGCCAATGTCCCGACATTTCCCTATCCGGATACGGCGGCGCGTGTGTTCGATTACATGGCGAGTTATTCCGAGAATCTGCGTCTTCTATATGAAACCCCCATGCCCGTTGGTGACGCGGCGCAAAGCGAGCTGGCGCGCGAAGAGGCGGAAGCTATCATCAAGGCCGCCCGTGAATCGGGGCGAACCATCCTGACTGAGTTTGAATCCAAGCAGCTTCTATCCCATTATGGGATCCCTACTGTCGAAACACATATCGCCAAAAGCCTGGAGGATGCTGTCAAAGCAGCAGATGCGATCGGCTATCCGGTTGTGCTCAAGCTACATTCGGAGACCATCACGCACAAGACGGATGTCGGCGGAGTACAGCTAAACCTGGCGGATACTGAGGCGGTCAGGAAAGCCTATACCGATATTCGGGATTCCGTTTCGCAGAAAGCTGGCGCGGAACACTTCCTCGGCGTCACCGTCCAGCCGATGGCAAAGGTGGAGGGCTACGAGCTGATCCTCGGTAGCAGCATTGATCCACAGTTCGGACCTGTGCTTCTGTTCGGTCTGGGTGGGCAGTTAGTGGAAGTCTTCAAGGACCGTGCGCTCGGCTTGCCGCCGCTCACAACAGCCCGGGCGCGGCGCATGATGGAGCGGACCAAAATCTATACGGCGTTGCAGGGCGTGCGCGGACGCGACCCCGTCGACCTAGCGGGTCTGGAGCGCCTGCTTGTACGCTTCGCGCAGCTTGTTACGGAACAGCGCTGGATCAAAGAGCTGGATATTAACCCGCTGGTGGCATCCCCGGACACGCTCATCGCGCTGGATGCCCGGGTGGTCCTCTATGAAAAGGATACGACAGAGGAACAACTACCCAAGCTTGCCATCCGCCCGTATCCCATCCAGTATGTTGGGACATGGGAAGCAAAAGACCGGACGAAAGTAACCATCCGGCCGATCCTGCCGGAGGATGAAGCATTGCTCGTAAAGTTCCACCACGGACTCTCTGAACAGAGTGTTCTGATGCGCTACCTGAAACCGATGATGCTCCAGGAGCGCGTGATGCACGAACGCCTGGCGCGCCTCTCGCATGTGGACTACGACCGCGAGATCGCCCTGGTCGCAGAGACAACAGATGACAAAGGCGAACCGCTCATCATGGGGGTTATTCGTCTGAGTCGAATTCACGCCACAAATGATGCGCGCTTAAGTATCTTGATCGCAGATCAATTTCAGGGAATCGGGCTGGGCGGAGAATTAGTCCACCGCGCCGTGGAGGTTGCCCGGAGTGAGCACATGAGCCGCCTGAACGCGGTCCTGACCGCGGACAATCAGAGGATGATTCGCATCTTTGAGAAACATGGTTTCACCGTGCAGTCAATCGAGGATGAAAAATTGCTGGCAGCGATCATTGAACTCTAAACCCAGGGCTTAGCGTCAGCCTCCACCATTAACCTTACGGAACTTTGTTCCGCAGCGGTCTCTGACCAGTCGAGTTTTTCTTTGATGGCAACCTTATGATCCGCCTATTTCCTTCAAGCGCCCCAACCGTTCTGGCTCCTTCTCCATCAGCCAAACATCCTGCGACAGCAGTTCATAGGCTTTAGCAAAATGAGGGCGCGCCTCTTCCAGACGGTTTAAAACTAGCAGGCATTCTCCAATCTCCTCAGAGACATAGCCATCTTCTTCGCCAGCGGATTCCTCGTTTAATTTCATCTGTCTCGATAAGGCTTCTTCAATGCGCCCCAGCGAGCGCAATGTTCGCGCCACACACCAGGATGCGATCTGTGTCTCGCGGGCTCTGCCCTTCGAGCGCTGCCAGGCTTCGGCTTTCTTGAAGATTCCCAGTGCCGCGCTGTACTCACCTATGTCATGATATGACCAGCCCATATTGTTGTATAGCGAGCCCAGCCAGTTTTGTGCCTTTTCCTGCTGCGAGGATTCCGCCATCTCGATGGCTTGCAAATTTAGGGCTAGGCTTTGGTCAGGTGATGCAATGATCGCTAGCATGTGGAGCGCATCCACCGCATAAAAATCTTCGTGCAATGCCCTCGCCATTTCCAACGCCTGCTCAAACAATGGACGCGCCTGCTCTGGCTCTCCGGAGGAATTCAATACCCGTCCGCGCTCCAGGAGATAGCGAACTTTGGCACGGGAGGGAGCTTCCCTCAACCGCCGCTCCACCTGATCGAGGGTTTGGTGCGCCTGGTTGAATTTGTGCTGCAATCCCTGCGCTCGCGCGACCTGTGTGAGCAACTCGAGAAATGCCGGTTCCTCCTCTGGAAACTGTAATAGGATTTCACGAAACCTAGTTTCGGTCAGGTCGGGATGGTTATAGTCCCAGAGAGAATCAAAATCAGGAAGGCTCTGTGGCAGCATGGGGCGGGCTCTCGTTAGATTTGTTTTCCATGGTCATCACGTCGGAGGAGAAGAAGCCGAGGAGTCCCATCAGGGTACAGGAAATTCCCGCGATCAGGAACCAGGTCTGGATCCCAAACGCGTCGGCAAAGGGACCAGCGATGATCAGCGCGAGTGGTGAGACCAGCATCGCCGCGCTCAGGATGAACGCAAAAACCCGACCCTGCATGTCGGGTGCGATCGCCGCTTGCAGGGTCGCGCCGAACGAGCCATTGATGATTGGCAGGAGCATCCCTGTTATGATGTTTGCAGCAATTCCCACCCAGAACAGGTCCGACGGAACAACGCCGAGGACCATCGTGCTCAAACCTGTCAGGATCAATCCCAGCTGCGCAGTGACGATCTTACGTTTGAAGCCACCCCAGGCGCCGAGCATCAACCCGCCTAGGACATTGCCCGCCGCGAACGACGAGAGCCACCATCCAAGCTGCTGCGCGTCACCGTGGAAGTGGTTCGTGATCAGCAAAGGCGTCAGAGGTTCTGTGGCGCTGAAGAAAAAGTTGATCACCATCACCAGCCCTAGCAGGATAACCAACCCGCGCCATCCCAGGATGTAGCGAAACCCGGCGCGAAAATCCTGCCAGAAGGTGCTTGGGGCTTTCTCACTCCGTTCCGGCTGAGGAATCGGGATAAAGAGCAGAATAGTGATCGCCAGCAAAGCGGTTCCCACATCGATTCCCAGGATGCCCTGCATGGGAAGGACAGCCAGCAAATACGCGCCCAACGGGGCGGAGAGAATGTTCAATCCGCCGTAAAGTGCCTGATTGAACCCTTGCACGCGTGCCAGATGCTCCTTCAGCACTAGCAGGACCACCGACGCCCCAAACGCCGACTGGTGGAAGCCGCTCGCTACGGCGCGGATGAACAACACAATATAAATTTGCCAGACCTGAATCGAGCCAGTAGCGAAGAGGAACGCCAGAACCAGTGTTGCGATGGCGACCGTCCCATCCGCAGCGATGAGGATCAGGCGACGATTGCCGCGGTCCACCCACGTGCCAATGAACGGGGAGAGCAGCACTTGCGGCAGCAACCCCATCATCGAGGCAATGGCAAGAGTAGTGGCCGAGTTGGTTTCTTGCGTCAGATACCAGATGATGGCGAACTGGACCAGCTGGCTGCCCAGCAGCGACAATGCCTGTCCTATCCATAAGGGAATAAAACGGAGTGCCCATTGTTGGTTTATGGTTTGCATAAGTTTTATAGTAATAACGACTTTAGTCGTTGGTCTTAGAGACGAAGCGATTTAAGTCGCCACAAAGAAGTTAGGCGAGTTACCAACCCGCTTTACGGACAGTTACTTGCACATATCCAATTCCCGCGGTCCCATTCCCAGGTGTCGTCGAGCGCTTTACCACCGGGACGGTCCACGCCGCCGAACAAGACGAAACGGTCGCGCTTCGGGTCGTAGGCAATATTAAGTCCGGTCCGAACAGGCGTGTTGGATGTAGGAATTTCCCTCCACTGTGTTCCATCCCACGACCAAACATCGCCAAGGAATGTATCGCTTCCACTGCCGATCAAAAGGACGCTTTCCGTCACGGGGTCATACACGAAGCCGGCATGAGTCCGGTGACCGGGTGTTGGCGTATCCGCGAGGAGCTCACGCCATGAGCTTCCATCCCATGCCCAGAGATCATCATACTGAACAAATTCTCCGGTCGATTCGGCGAAATGACCGCTGTACATCAACATCTCTTGGCGTGCCGCGTCATAAACCATCCCGCCCGGAAAACGTCTGGCAGGGCCTGTATCGCTGACCGGCGTCCATGTCCCACCATCCCACTTCCAGGTTTCGCCGTGGATTTCCAGGTCAGGAGTTGAGCCGCCGAAAAGGATCATGTTCGAACGAGCCGCGTCATATGACATCAATGCCCCTTCACGCGCCCCCGGTCCGGCAATGGTGAAGTGACTCCATGCCCGACCATCCCATTCCCAGGTTTCATCGAAGTTTCTTCCAGGCTGCAGCCCACCGTGGATCACCAGCGTATCGCGGGTGTTGTCATACGCAGCCGCCGGCCAATTACGCCAGGTCGGTCCATTTTCGTCCGCGCTAATGAGGGACCACTGTGTCCCATCCCAACTCCAGAGTTCCAACGGATCGTCTGCTGGCTTGCCGCGTTCGGGACCGCCGTTCACCAGGACGACTTGTTCCAATCCTTCATGATAAAAAACGTACGACCATTGTCCAGCTTGAAGAGTTGGAGTGCTCACGGATGTCGGCACGATTGTTGCTGTTGGAGAGAGAATGGGGATCAAAGTAGGTGTAGGAGTCGCCGTCTCCTCGATTGATGCAGGAGCACAACTTGCCGTGATTAATAGGAAAACAAGGGAAAGTAAATAGCTACTGGAGCGCATATATCGTTCCTGGAAATGAAACAAGGTAAAGAGTTTGATCGCCGATGGCAGGAGGCGTGAGTAAGCGTCCGTCGGCTTCGAAGCGCCACAGCTCTTCGCCCGTTTCTGTATCGATCGCATACAGCGGACGCGTACCCTCACGGTTGTCATGGTTTCCCACTGCCAAATAGAGGACGCCATTGGCAACTACAGGGTCCGTGGTTGTCCAATCTTCTGCATTGAACGTCCAGTGCAAATCACCAGTCTCTGCGTCGAGCGCGAACAACTGACTGAGACGATTCCCGAAATAGACAGAATCATCCGCGATGGCGGGCGCGGACCAGCCATCATCACCTGCATCATATGACCAGAGGGTATCGCCAGTGCTGGCATCGAGTGCATAGAACGAGCTGTCATCGTTGCCGGCGTAGACCACGCCATCGCTGACCGCATGCGGTCCCCAGAACTCGCCAAGAGATTTCTGCCAGATGACCTCTCCGCTTTCGTCGTTCAGGGCATACAGGATCGCGCCGCCGCTGAGGAAGACAACGCCTTCTTCCCACGCAGGCGGAGACATCACCCAGCCGTCCGCCTCGAACTCCCAGAGGATTTCGTGCGTCAGGTTATTTACCGCATACACCGTCCCGGTTTGGCTGCCCACATAGATTGTTTCCTCGACGATGAGCGGCGCCGTCCAAATGCCACCACCCAACGAAAGTGACCAGAGTTCCTCGCCTGTTCCCAGTTCCAGCGCGTATAGATTTCCGTTCTCGTTGCCTATATAGACCACATCATCCATCACAGCAGGCGAAGAAAACAGATCACCAGATGCTTCGAATGTCCATTTCTCTTCCCCGCTCCCCGCGTCTAAGGCAACAAAGCGCGCTGCAACGGTTGGGACAAGCAGCGTTTCTCCCACAAGCATCTGCGCGCCGTGAACCGACGGACCGACAGTGCCCTGCCAGCGAACATCAACCGGAGACTCGACCATTGCAAAGTCAAAATGACCTGTGCGCCCCAGGTCGCCGCGATAAACAATCGCATTGCTTTCACGGAGTTCAGGCGTAACTGTTGCTGTCGGTATCTGGGTGGCAAGCTGTGTCACAATAACTTGGCTACACGCAGACATAAGCAGAAGGCTGAAGAGCGCAAGCCTGGCAAAATCTCCGTGTGCTTTCAAACTCCAACCTGTTTTCTATTTGCGGTCAATTCTTCCAATCGATCCACCATCTGACGCAGCACGTCAAAGGCTTCCTCCACCGGCTGCGGCGTGGACATATCGACACCTGCCAGTTTCAGTGCATCCAACGGGTAGACGGAGCTGCCCGCACTCAGGAAGCCAAGATAATCCTGCGCCGCGCTTTGTCCGCCGGAGAGGACACGTCGTGCCAATGCATGCGCGCCCGAGATCCCCGTGGAATATTGATAGACGTAATAATCCTGGTAGAGGTGACCGAATGTCGCCCAGGTGATGCCGGTGCGGTCGCGGTCGAACTCCATCTCGGAACCATAGCCCTCGGCATAGAGATCCGCCATAAGCTCATTCATGTCATCAGCGGTGACACCCTGCCCGCGCTCCACGCGCTGGTGCACTTCCAGTTCAAATTGCGCCAGGATTGGCATGATAAAAAAGTAGCGATGGAAATTGGAAAACGCTTCTTCGAGCAAACTAATTTGGAATTGAGGATCAGTATTCGTCTTCAGCAGATGCGCCCGTACCATTGCCTGGTTGAAATTAGATGCCACCTCTGCGACAAACAAGGAATACTGGGCATAGACTGCTGGCTGGTGCTTCCATGTGAGATACGAGTGCATGGAGTGACCCAGCTCGTGAGCCAGCGTGCTCATGCTGAAAATAGTATCGTCATAGAGCATCACAATGAAGGGATGCGTTCCCTTCGAGCCGGAGGAGAACTGCGCCGCACTCTTGTTCAGGTTTGGGTACACATCCACCCAGCCTTCTTCCAGCAACCCGCGCCGCGCTGTGGATACGTATTCCTCACCGAGCGGCGCCAGTCCATCGCAGATCCATTCGACGGCGGTTTCATACGGCACCGTGACCTTTTCCCTGGTCAGCGGTGCCCAGACGTCATAAGGCTGCAAGTCTTTTTGCCCGAGCGCCTCGCGGCGAACGCGCCAGTACTTGTGCCAGACGGGGAGATTTTTCCGTACTGTTTGAATCAAATTGTGGAAGACCTGCGGCGGGATGTTATTGGCGAACAACGACCCTTCCAGTGTGGATGGATATTTCCGCACCCGCTGCGCGAACACATTGGCTTTGACCGAAGCCAGCAGGTTGCTGCCGAGTGTATTCTTGAACGCCAGGTGTATATCGCGGAATCCATCCCAGGCAGTCCGGCGCGCTTCACGATCCGGCGAGGCGAGGATCTCCTCCAGCGTTCCCTGTGTGACAACCAGCTCCCCGCCATCAGTGGTACAGGCATTCGGATATTTCAACTCACTGTTCGTCATCACATTCATGGTGGTGTACAGGCTGGCAAATGGATCCTGCGCAAGCCCTAGCACCTCCTCCACCTCCGCAGACCGGACATGCTCCTGCTGGCGAAGCAGATCATCAAAATACTGGTTGTAAATTGCAAGGCGCGGCTCTTCCTTGCGCCATTGCGCTAACAACTCGGGGTCAATGGCAAGGATCTCAGGCTGGATAAACCCGATGCCTGCCAGGATCTGTCCGAAAATGCTTTGCGTTTTTCCGAACATGCGCGCCGCGTTCGCGTCGGCATTGTCCACTGCCTGGGCATTGTACGAATACGTTAACACTTTACCAAGGACCTCCAGCAGAGCATTGCTGGCATCCAGGGCATCCGCCAGAGTCGCGGCGCTCTTCCCGACTGAGCCTTCCATTCGTTTCAAGGCTTCCAGGCTGAGCAGCAAAGAGTCCGCTTCTTCTTCCCAGGCTGCATCCGTCGGGTAGACGCTGGCAGCGTTCCATTTATATTGATCGGGGATGTCGGCGCGGGTACGAATCGTTTCCGTCATGGTTCCTCCAATACGTTGAGTTGACCCACTTTACAGGAATGCACACGATTACGGATGCGCTAAAAGATGTATTTTTATATGTATTTTCGAATCAAAAAGTGGACTCGAGGCCATAAGTTTTGGCATTCATGCCTACTGTTGGTGATAATGCCTAACCGCCTGTGTGCGGTTATGCACACCGAGTTTCTGGTAGAGGTTCGCCACATGCCGCTTCAGCGTCCCCTCGGCGATAACCAGTTTTTCTGCCATTTCCTGATTAGATAGCCCCATGGAAAGCAGTTGCAGGATTTCCCGTTCGCGGCGCGTCAACGCGGGACCTTCCGCCTGCGATCGGATTCCGAGGAGATCCTCCACCCAATCGAATCCATTTCGTCCAACTTGCTCTAGAAGCGAGGGCAATCGTGAACGCGCTTCGACGAACGGACGCACCACTCGTTCTGTTTGCGCTGCCTTGACGGCATGTTTTAACACCCGTTCTGCGTCAGCGGTTTTCTCCAGCGTGCCCAGGCAGACTGCCTGCCATACGAGCACTTCGAGCCGAACCAGGGCATAATCGGCATCTTCCAAATGTTTCAACGCCAGTTCAAATTGAGCATTCGCTTCCTTGAGCTTACCTTCCGCAAGCATCAGTCTGCCGCGCACAAAGTCATTGTAGAAAGGAAACGGTTGTTCGCCATATTCAGAGAGAGTTTCCAGCCACCGGCGAGCGGACTCCATCTCGCCCTCCTCGACCGCAAACAGCATACGCTGACGAATTACGGCGCGCAGGATCACGGAGTCCTGCAGACCGCGCGCCCACTGATCGGCAGAATCGAGGTCCGCCTGGGCTAGTTTTTTTTGCTCAAGCGCAAAGTGGATTAAGGCTCGCTGTAAAAGCGCGCGGGAGTGCATCGTCCGTTCCTGTACGCGGGCGCTTAATTCAATCGCACGATTGTTGACGTCGAGGGCTGCCTTGAGCTCGTTCCGCTGATAAAAGATACGTCCGAGAGTCCAGTACCAGTACGACGCATCGGGAACCGAGTCGGTAAAGCGTTTGAGAGCCTGCTTGCAAACGTTCTCTGCATCGAAGAGGCGCGCCTGGAGGTAAAGCACATCTGCCAGATTGACAAGTGACGCAATCGCGATATAGGAATTTCCATCGGCATCCGCCAGCGCAAGCGAGGCGCGAAAGCTTTGCTCTGCCTGGAAGAAGTTAAGTCCCATTTTCTGCGCCGCGCCCAGCCCAAACGACACATAGGTTTGGATGAACGGATCTTTTGCCCCAGCCGATTTTTGGGCGCGTTTCACAAACTTCATGGCAAGCTCAGGCTGGTGCGTCATAGCTGCATGCAAGGCGCGCACCGCCAAAAACTCGCCGCGCAAATTCTTTTCCAAAAATGTCCCCAGCCGATCAAAATAATTTTGCGCATCGGCCTGTAAATTCGAGTCGAGCAGGAGCCAGACCTGGGTCAGACATAGGCGCGGTTGATTCCAGATCATTTTCTCAGGAAGGGACTCCAACCAGCGCCACAACGTCACCAGTTCCCCCTGCTTGAGATAGTCTGGCGCGAGGGAGGCAATTAATGGGGCAGCGGTTTCATAATCCGCAATGGCAAACGCGTGCTGAATTGCTTCCGGGATCATTCCGTTTTGCTGGAACCATCGCGATGCCCGCCGATGAAGCTCCTCCACACGCTCCGGAAAATTGTTCTTCAACTGTGCCTGAAGAAACTCCCGAAAGAGAGGGTGATACTGGTACCAAGAACCAACCGCAGAAATAAACAGATTCGACTTCTGGACGTGTGCCAGTAATTGGACCGGGTTGCCGGAAGCGATTGCCTTACAGAGGGGCAGAGAGAATTGATCCAGGATGGAGGTCTGGAGCAGAAATGTTTGCACCTCCGGCTCTTGCTGGTTAAGGATTTCAGTTAAGAAATACTCCGCAATGAAATGGTGTTCCTTACCCGCCGGAAGGACGGGCTCTTTATTCGTCTGCAACGAAAGACCCGCCATTTGTAGCCCGGCAACCCAACCCTGGGTTCTCTCCTCCAGGGATTGGATCTGGTCGCGCGTCAAGTGCAATCCCATCACTTGGTTGAGAAATGTGCTTGCCTCGTCCATGGTGAAACGCAAATCGCGAAGGTCCAATTCACGCAACTGTGCGCGTGCCCGCAGGCGTGCCAGAGGCAAAGGCGGCTCCTCGCGGGTCACTAGCACCAGTTGCATGGAAGTGGGAATATGATCCAAAAAATAGCTGAGCGCCGAATGAATCGATTCCTCCGTGATCAGATGGTAGTCGTCCAGCACGAACACGATGGGGTGCGCTTCACCGAGCTGGTTGATGAGGTCCCCCATGATTCCCTTAAGCTCTCGTTGTCCCGCCGGGAGATGCAGCGTTTCGCCTGTGCTTTGAAGGGCAGCTGTGAATCCGCGTATGAACCGGATCGGGTCATTATCATCCGAGTCCAATGATAGCCAGGCAACGCTGGCAGGCTGCGTGCGGACCCATGCCAGGGCTAGGGTGGTCTTCCCCGAGCCCGCAGGAGCTGAGATCATCGTGAGCGGGCAAGGATCTTGAAATGCCTTCGTCAGCCGGGGCCGCTCGACAAGGGGCTGGCGCAATGCCGGGGGTCGAAATTTTGTCTTCGGGAGAGCCGGAGATGGCATTTCAAAAGTTTAACATGGAAAGTCGTTTTGATTATCGTTGCTTCTTGTGTGCTTGCGCTTTCATTTGCAAAGTACGCCGGATGCGCCCCCACATTGATTTGACGTCTTCTACCTCGCGCGAATCGATTTCACGGCGGCTGTAACGCGCCGCCATAAATGCCTCTGTGATCGAATCAATATCTTCCGCGGCGGAGGGCAATGCATTCTCCAACGTCGCCGCATACTCGGCAGGGGTTTGAGAGGGATTGCGCCCGAAGCCCTGCTCGTCGCCGCGACGGATCATCGCCAGATAGAAAAAGTAAATCTGCCGGCGCGGATCAAGCGACCGAAGCCGGAGCAGGTTCGGGAGTGGCAGGGTGCGATTCCCTTCCAGGCGTGAAACAAGGCTCTGCCATCCCTCCGCGATCGCCTGCGCGAATCCTGCTCGGGTTTTGTCCGCATTTCTAGACAGCCATTGCCATGCTTGCGAAAGCCAATTCATCAGGCGAGACTGACGAAGCGCGGCGCGAAGTCCCCCATGCTGCCTCGCAAATTGGATGAATACAAAAATAACAATGGCAGCTAACGAGCCCCACAACAGAATAGAGCGGATCATCGCCAACACGGCGCTGTCCGTTACGGGGACTGGAGGCTGCGCGGGCAGGTTTGGCAAAGGAGGCGGGGCTGGCGGAGGACTTAAGTTAGGTAGACCTCCTCCTAGTAAGATGAAGGGAAGGCTGATCAATAGAAATATCAAACTGATCAGCAATTGCCCCAGGAAAAAAAGTACTCCCAGTAGAAAACTCAGCAATGCACCTAGCACAGAAAAAACACCAAAGCTGTCACCAGCTGGCAGCAGGCTGATGAACACCGCCAGAAACAGAAGAAAGAGCAGACTATACTTCCCCCACTGCCGGGTCAGATTCTGTGAAGAGAGTGGGATGCGCAGGCGATTCCAGTGCGTCCGTAATGACATCAAGCGGCTGAGGCTGAGCAGCGCCAATCCGAAAACGAAATAAAGCAAAGTGCCCGCCTCCCCACCCGACAAACGACGGAATTCTATTCTGGGGAGTCCCTGCGTATTCGTAGTAATTGCCTCGACGTCGACCCGCGCCAGAGCCGTCAGAATCACCAAGCCAATACCGATGCTAAAGACCAGGCTCACCAGGCGCTGGTGGGCAGGAACGACCTGGCTTTGAATGACCGGGTTTTCCTCCAGCGCGAGCGTCGGGTTCAACCCGATTTCTTCGAGCAAGTCCAGGAAGCGCCCGGTGAGAAACCAGACGAGGAGAGCAAGCAGCAGTGTCACCACAAATTCTAAGGTGAACAACTCGGCGATATATCCCCGTGCGAATAGAGACAGATCGTTTTGAAAAGATTCCAGCCCGTTGACATAGGAAAGCAGAAGCCGGAGGAGGAGGAAAATCAAGATCCATTGACCGCCCACAGCAATCGCCCATTCCGAGCTGAAAGGCGTCAGCGATCGCAATTGTCGAAATGTGTACAAACGGTCGATCACAATAAACAGAAGCACACCGATAATCATCTCCGAGTGCCAGCTCGATCCAGTTTGCAGGACCATACCAATGGTCATTACAACGCTGGTCATGACGAAGAGCACCAGAAAATAGCTGAAGAATCGAAATGTTTTTTCATTTCGTGCGGGCGTGGAAGGAAATTCCGGATTCAAGCATGCCTCAATTGTTGCGTCCAGATGTTCAGATCCCGCTCGGAGGCAATGGAAAATACCGGGATACTAAAGGCGTGCGCGCGGCGGAGAGCCTCCTCTCCCGATGGATTCCCGCCTGCCAGAATCAGGATCGCGTTCTGCCCTGCGCGACGTGCCTGGTAAAGTTCGTCGAGCAATGCTTCGTTGGCGCTACCCGTGATCACGATTAGTGTCGTGCCCCAGGCAAGCTGGTACCGTTGCTGTTGTAAAAAAGGCGGCAGAGCTGCGTTATCGCTCGTCTCCACGCGCGCCAGAGTCTCCAGCAGGCGCATCAGGTGTTGTTTTCCCTTCCGTGCTGGCGCGGACTGCGGTCTGCCATCTGCTGCCAGCGGATCGCGCCCGTTCACCATCATGCCCACCATTTGTTTCTTACTGATGATCCAGTTGCCAACGGATGCCGCTATCACGATCGCTAGCTCGGTCGAATCGACTCGGGAACGATAATAATAATCCTCCGCGTTGAGGTTCAAAACGAGAAATGTCTCCAGCGCGATCGATGGCTCGAACACTTTCACCTGCAAGCGCCCGCTGGATGCTGAGGATTTCCAATCAATACGCCGCAGGGAATCGCCAGAGGTGTACCCGCGCTTTCCGAGAACCCGCGTGGGATCTTCAAAGAGAGGTATCGTTGAACGCAGCGTCCCTTGCGGCGATTGCGAGGGGACATCCATGAAGGTAAAGGGGATGATCTTGGGATACACAACGAACGGCTCGGCTGCAATCTCTGCTCGCAGGGAGCTGCTTAGTCCCAAAATGTCGCCTGTCGTGATAGACAGCGGACCGATGGGATAATAGCCGCGCTTACGTGCTTGCACGATGTATTCAAATTGTGCATCGGCATTGGGTCCAAGATTTGTGACGGTTTGAAAGCTGTTCGGTCCCACAAGCGCGACCGGGAGGGTCTCTCGAATCTCAAGCCAGGGAACCGGCAGCCAGCCTTTGTTCCGTACTTGAAGTTGAATTTTGACCTGCTCCCCCAGGAAGGCATGCTTGCTGAAGCGGCGTTTTGTCTCTACCTGCGTTAACGCCCTGCGTCCCCACCACATCCCCGCTGCCAACGCGCCGACGACCAGATAGATCAACGTCAAAGCAAAATCGCCGCGCGTAAATGCAGCAATGATGAGCAGAACGACGAGCAGGGGTAGAAATGTGCCAGCCATGAGAAGCGACTCTCACTCCGGGGGATTCACGCTGCCGAGCGCAAGAGGCGTGTTTTCCAATATGTCTTCCAGGATCGTTCTCGCCGTGTGCCCGCGCAATTCCGCTTCCGGCTTTAAGATGAGGCGGTGAGCAAGAGTCAGCGGGACAAGAGTCTTGATATCCTCCGGGAGGACGTAGTCTCGCCCGCGAATGGAGGCATACGCCTGCGACCCTTTCAAAAGCGCCAGGCTGCCGCGCGGGCTGACGCCGAGCGAGAGATCTGGATGCTTGCGCGTGGCTTCCGACAGATCGACGATATAGTCCTGCAGCGTCGTATCTACATTTACATCCCACATCCGCCTTTGCAAGGCGGATAAATCCTGTCCATCGACAACTTTGTCGATCTTTGTAATAGGGTGCTCCCGCCACAAATTGGTGAGAATCTGCCGCTCGTCCGCCCGCGATGGATAGCCAACCGAGAGACGCATGAGGAACCGGTCAAGCTGCGCCTCCGGGAGGGGAAACGTACCTTCGTACTCAATCGGATTCTGCGTCGCAAGCACCAAAAACGGACGCGGTAGATCGCGTGTCACACCGTCCACAGTTACCTGTTGCTCCTGCATCGCTTCGAGTAGCGCCGCCTGGGTGCGCGGCGTAGCGCGGTTGATCTCATCCGCCAACAGGATGTTGACAAAAATCGGACCCGGCCTGAATTCGAACTCACCGCTTTTCTGATTGAAGATCGACACGCCGGTAATATCATTGGGCAACAAATCCGGCGTGCACTGAATGCGTTTAAAGCTTATCCCCAGACTCGTTGCGATCGAGCGCGCCAGCATCGTCTTACCCGAACCCGGCACATCTTCCAGGAGCACATGTCCCTCACACAGGAGCGCGACCATGATGAACTCAATCACCGAACGCTTGCCCACAATTACCTGCTCGACATTTTCGATGAGTGGTGCCACAAACTTCTGAACATCCTGCATATATTACATCCTTGATCCAAATAATTTCTTCCTGTCATTATATACGCATCTGTGACAAAGTATCGGTTATGATCAGCCAGTCAAATGATCAAATATTACGGTTTCAATTTCCAGTGGATGTGCTCGTGGAACCCGAAGCAGCAACCAGCGCCAGCCGATGAGAAAGCCTTAGACTTTCTGGCAGCGTTCAAATATAACTTCGCGCGCATCCCGGTGGATTACCGCTTCTGGACGCGGGACTTCGATTATTTTCATCCGAATGAGTCGGTATTGGACTGCATCGATTCGTACCTGCATGCCTGCCGATCGCGCGGCATTCATATGTCGCTCAACCTGCATCGCGCGCCGGGATATTGCACGAACCGCAAAGACCTGGAAATACACAACCTATGGGTTCATGAAACGGCTCAGGATGCGTTTGTGTATCTCTGGGAAACATTCGCGCGACGATACCAAGATGTGCCGAATCAATTCCTGAGCTTTGACCTGATCAATGAGCCGCCAGGTCCCGGAGAATATGGGATGACACGCCAGAACCATGCCGCCCTGATTCGACGCACCGTTTCTGGCATCCGGGCAATCGACCCGGGTCGAGAAATCATCATCAATGGGCTGGGAGGCGGCTATCTGGCAATGCCGGAGCTGGCAGGCTTAGGCGTTATTCACAGCGGCCGTGGTTATCACCCCATGCCAATCAGTCATCATCGGGCAGGCTGGTGGTCGGGTCATCTCCATGCGCCGGAGCCGAAGTACCCTGGGCTCAAATGGCAGCGCCAGAAATGGGATCGCGCTACACTACAGGATTCCTACAGAGCGTGGCGAGAGGTCGAGCGTCGCGGGGCAAGGATACACATTGGCGAGTTTGGCTGTTTCAAGCACACACCTAACGATGTCGCTATGTGCTGGCTCGTTGACCTATTGCATATCTATAAAGAATTTGGCTGGGGATACGCCATGTGGCAATTCAAAGGTCCCTTTGGGGTTATCGAGCACGGGCGTTCGGGCGCCCGGTTCGAATTGGTTCGAGGCTATGAAGTAGACCGCGCCCTGCTGGACTTAATGCTCGAAAATCGCGTCGCATCCTAGAAAAGGGCTCTATTCATAGGGATCTCCCCTGGTTGCTGTATAATTCTGTTATGCCCGAGTGGACCGGTAAGACCATTGGAAACGTGCGCGTGGAAAAGGAACTCGCAAGAGGGGGCATGGGAGAGGTCTACGTCGGCACACATCTCCGGCTGGATCGGCTTGTCACCGTCAAAGTGATGCATAGCTATATCGAGGGGGATTCCGAGCTGCAATCGCGCTTCGAGCGCGAGGCGAAGGTCATCGCGGCGTTACGTCATCCCAACATCGTACAGGTCTTCGACTTTGACATTGCCGAGGGGCATCCCTATATTGTGATGGAGTACCTCAGAGGCCCATCACTGGCTTCCTATTTGCGCGAATTACACAGCCGGAAAGAGCACCTACAACCCGCTCAGATTGCACGTCTTTTAGGCATCATCGCAACAGCGCTCGATTATGCCCATGAGCAGGGAGTCATTCATCGTGACATCAAGCCGGGCAATATTATCCTGCACAACAAAACGGGACTGTTTTCCAGTGACCTGCCCCTCAGCCCACTTACTGAACCTGTTATCACCGACTTTGGACTGGTCCGAATCCACGCCACAACGCAAACGTCTGCGGGCAAAAGAAGCGGCACACCCGCCTACATGTCCCCGGAGCAGTCTCATGGCTTAATCGTCGATCAACGCAGTGATATCTATTCCCTGGGTATTGTTCTCTATGAGCTAATCGCAGGTCATGTTCCGTTCGACGCGGAAACCAACTGGGGGATCCTCTTCAAGCACATCAACGAACCCCCTCCTCCCATTCCAGAGATCCCGTCGTCCGTGCAAAACGTGATCGACCGTGCCCTTGCAAAAGACCCGGACGCCCGCTACCAGACCTGCCGTGAGCTTGCGGCAGATTACATGGATGCCATCGGGATGGGCGCGGAGGCTGAGGCTTTGCGAGCAGGGACATCGCCACCCATTACACGCCAGCCAGGGACTGTTACGGTCCCCGCCCAGCAAGGTCCACCCACGAGGCTCACGTGGAAGCGGGCAGCTGTATATTTATGTACTGGGCTGCTTGTCCTTGCCTTCGCCACCTGGGGTGCTCTGACATTCTTGTCTCCAGGATTTCTGCATGCCGGAGAGGAAGCCTCGGTCGGCCGATTGCGTTTTCAGGATGGGACTGCCCTCGCGGACCAGGTGACGATTTCCACATCAAGCATGGAGACGCCTCCGGAGGGAAGTCAGTATGAAGCCTGGTTGATTCAGGATGATGGGGAGCAACGCATCAGTGTTGGCGTGATTACATTCGATCAGCAAAATCAGGGATCGCTGGCATTTGTCGATGGGGAAGGACAGAACTTGCTCGGAAAATACAAAACCTTGGAGATCACAAGGGAGCCCGTCCCTGACCCCAGCCCCAATTCCTCGAATGAGATTGCGTATACGGTAAGCCTCCCGCTCGATGGACTGACTCATGTAAGGCATCTCCTGTTTTCCTTTGGCGCGACACCGGGGCAAATCGGGTTTGTGCGCGGCTTAGAGGCTGATACACGCCTGCTTAACGAAGAAGCGCAGCAGATGCTGGCTTCCTTGCAAGCAAGTGATCAGGCAGGACTCAATTTACAGACCGAAAGAATGTTGAACCTGATCCTCGGCAGCCAGAGCCAGGAATACAGGGACTGGAATGAAGATGGCGCGGTCGACGACCCGGGGGATGGTTACGGTCTTCTACTCAACGGAGAAAACCTGGGATATATCCAGGGAACCTTCACGCACGCAAATTTATCGCTCACGTCGCCAGACGCAACGCAGAATATGCTCACCCATGGAGCACACGTAAAAAACTGTGCTACCAATCTCGACGGGTGGACAACTCAATTGCGCGATCAATTGAAAGCGATATCAAACGCCTCGTTTGATTCACCGGAACTGGAAGGCATGGTCCGAGAAGCGGTTGCGCTAGCGGACAAGATTCGGAATGGGATTGACGTAAACGGGGATGAGAAAATCGAGCCAATCCCCGGCGAGGGAGGGGCTGTGACAGCCTATGAACATGCCTATTACATGGCAGATATGACGATCGTCCCAGGCACAAATCAATCCCCTTAGATAAATTTCCTGTGCGTAAGGCAAAGTATCCTGTATAAAAAAGGGATCAAACCATTTGCGCTTGAGCAAGCACCTGCGAGGCGCGCTCGATCAATTGCGCGGTCCTGACTCCCCAATCTTTTTCATAGATCGGTACACGCCGCGCGACGATCTTGACCAGGATCAACACATGGAAGAGTTTCGCCCGCTCCAGCCGCTCGTGAATGGCTGGATCCGATTCTTCCCCCGTCGAATAGGCATTCAGTAACTCCGCCTGGGCATCTTCCACACCCGAAAGCCCTCGGAGCATAAACCACCATTCCAAATCCGCCAGGAATTTTCCGAGATCCAGCGCGGGGTCTGTCAACGTGCAGGTATCAAAATCGATCAGCGTTATGCCTTCGGGAGTCGTCAACAGATGATCCGACTTAAAGTCGGCGTGCGTGAAGGTGGGCTGCTCCTGCGGTAAAGCAGAATAACGTTCCTCCGCCCGATTCACAATCTCAAGAATTTTCTGGTAGGTGTCAGGCAAAAGAATCTGCATGTGCTCACTGGCGCGCCGGACGACTTTGGCTTCCTTGCTGAAATCATTCTGCTTTAAGTCAGCTTGCAGCGCTTCCGGTCCGTGATGGAGAGTCGCCAGCCCTCTGCCAATGACATGCAACTGCTTTGCCAGCCAGCGGCGTGATCTGTGTAGCTGGCGGGAGAGTGGGATTCCCTCAGCGTGGGGGTAAAAAATCACAGCATCTTCCTGGCTGATGGCTTCCGGTCTGTTCCCCTGAAGCCCCACCTGCTTATATTCCAGCCAATCCACGACCCGGCTGGCGACCCCAAACGCTCTGGCAGCATCCTCCCCACTGGTGTAAAGTTTGGCGTATAAACGTCTCTCCGGCCTGTCGACGGCTTCGGGGGAGTCAAGCTCATAGCGCAAGACATGCCGCTCTTTTGGGCGGTAGCGGATCGGCGTGATTTCAGGGGTTTGATCGGCAATTCCCAGCGAAGAAAATATCTCGGCAACATATTGAGGGCTGCCCAGGCGAACCAATTGTGGGAACTTTGGGTCGAACGGCCAGAGCTGGAGCCTTATCCCCTTTTGGGGCACGTCCCGCCATAACTCACATTGAACGGGCATCAAACCAGCTCCGTTCGCTTCGTTTTGGAGCTGAGCCCAGTTATCGCTTTGAGGCGCCTCATCCAATTCGTTTTGCCAGGTCACAGCGAGATGGGCATTATGACTTGCCTGGTCCTTCGCGTCCGAGACAGGGAAGGTGAAATACGCCGAAAGTTTTCGTCCCGGTTTGAATTTGGCGCGCGTCAGGCGTAGTTGCCCAACATGATATCCCTCTTGCAGCATCTTCTGCACTTCTTGTTTCAGTAGACGGCGCGACGATGATCCGCGTACTAGACGTTGAACTCCTTCCGCGCCAGCTTTGCCGGAGAGGATCTCTTCCTGGTTCATCGCAGCGTCCGAAATGCCTGAAGGCATGCCCAGATCAGGCGGTTTTGTCTTTGAGGGATTGGCTGATCTGCTTCTGACATTCGATTCTCTCCTCGAGCAAATGGATCGTTTGCTTTAATCGGCTGCCCTTCATTTTCTCCCAGCTGTGCAGCGTCAACTGCATGAGACTGATCAATTCGTACACCGCGACCCGGCCTCGCAACACTGCTTCATCGGAAATCCAGGCTTTGGAAACATCTACGTAGGTATCCAGGAAAAGGGCGCATAAACGCTCAATCGCTTCGGCTGCAAACGGCGCATTCGGATCCTGACCCTTAATGATATTCAATCGTAGGTATGCGAGATAATGACCCAGGTCTTGCGCCGGCTCTGCCTGACCCATCGTGTCAAAATCGACCAGCCCAGCCTCTTTGCCGTCGAAGATCAATTGCGTATACGTGAAATCGCCATGGCTAAAGACGAGCGGCATTGTGGGATATTCTTGCGCAAACTCGACCGTTTGCTGAATCCAGGAGTTGAGCTGTGTCCCCAACTCGGGAAAGACCTGGGATACAACCTGCGCTGCCTCTTGTAATCTGGAAACCTGCACTTCCAGGGTTCTCGGGCTCCCCAAATTAATGTTCGAGCCATGAATCGTCGCAGCGATCAGAGCACAGGTCCGAACCGCTGCCTCCATTCCTCCGCCCTGGCTGCCTCCTGACCATGTCTTCAACAATTCCTTGAAGAAAGGCTCTCCCGGGAGAGCTTCCATCAGCAGCAGCTGCAGGTCCGGGAAATACCCTAACGAACCGGGGATACGGAATCGATACAGGACCTCGGATTTGTCCAGGTACTCTGTCAATGCAGAGACGATCGCCACATTCTGCTCCCCGGATCCATCCGGGTCTATTTTTCCATACACGATCACGCTTTGGGGTGTTTGAGTCTCTGTCTGCAAGCCATCCACAGAATACCGCAGGACACAACGCGCAAAACGCCCGTAGTGAGCAGGCAAAAGCCGTACGTCCTGGATCAAAAATTTCCCGGACGACGCTTCTGGCAGGACTTCAGCCAAAATCCCCGCGATCTTTTGAGGATCTGTCGCCTCCACCAGCGTAGGGATCAAGCCGTCGATCGGGAAGACGGAAAGCGTCATCCTTAAGTCTTCGATCATCGCGACAGTTCGTGCAAAGGGCTCGATTTCCGCCCGTCCTTCCACCTTCGCGGCAATCGGCCTTAAAGTCTGGTCGAGGTACGTTCGACAGGAATCCAAGTCCGGGAAGAGCCGCGCGTTGACCATTGTGTCGATTTCCTGGCTGCTGGCGCTATCCAGGATGGTCAGCTTGTATTGCATATTGACGATGTGATCCGGCAGATAGAGCGCCTTTCCTGGGACACATTTGAGGATCGAATACTGACGCCGGTCGGGGCCGAGAAGCGCCTCTTGCAAAATGGGAGTCATCTTTCCGGCGTCAAAGGCTTGCGACAGCGTGGGAACCTCCACTCGAAACAGCGCGCTGCGCGGCAGATCATGATCGAGGCTTTCGATCAATGTTTGGACCGCCGGGTTTGCCATCGTTTTAAGCCTTTCCTATCTTGGGATCTGCCATCTCGGACACGGGAACAGCACTTTCATCCAACGCTCTTTGACCGGATTGCATGATATACAGGTTGGCGTACAGCCCGCCAGCGTGAATCAATTCATCGTGTGTCCCCATCTGTTCGATCTGTCCTTCCTTGATGACAATGATCTTATCTGCATTGCGGATCAAATTGAGCTCATGGGAAATGATGATGGTGGTCTTGTCCTTCATCAATTTGCGTAATGCCTGCAGCACGAGGTCTGTTGACTCTGCGTCCAACCCTGTGGATGGCTCATCCAGAATCAGAATCGGCGTATCGCGGATAAACGCACGAGCGATCGCAATCCGCTGGCGCTGTCCGCCGGACAGGTTCGACCCGCGCTCTGCCAATATAGTGTAATAACCATCCGGAAATTTGGAGATAAATTCATCGGCATTGGCATCCTTGGCTGCTTCGATGATCTCTATGCCGGTGGCGTCTGGTCGTCCATAAGCAATATTTTCAACAATACTGCCTGTGAACAGGATGGATTCCTGAAGCACCATGCTCATCTGTGCGCGCAGGGATTCCAGAGTGAAGTCACGAATATCACGTCCATCAATGAGAATCTGCCCTTCATTCGGGTCATACAGGCGCGGCAGGAGCTGGGCAATGGTGCTTTTCCCGGCGCCGGTATGCCCCACCACCGCCACCACCTGTCCAGGTTGTATGGTGAAGGAAAGTCCGTTCAACGTGGGACGGGCTTTTGCGTCTCCTTTTTTCTTCGAAGGTTCGATGCTTGGGTAGGAAAAAACAACATTTCGGAACTCAATCCGGCCCCGAAGAGGCGGTGCGGGAATCGCGTCTGGCTTATCGCGTACCTCAGGTGCCAAATCTAAGAGATCACCTATCCGTTCCAGACTGGCATACAGCTTGCCAAACGCGTTCCACTGGGAGATCAATTTCTTCGCGGGCTTGAACATGTTATCCACCCAGACGATGAATGTAAGCAATATACCCGGTTGGATACTGCCTGGATTTGCGCGTATGATCCCGACTCCGATCCAGATGATAATGGCGGTTACGACGGCAGCCAGGACACTCATTGCCCACTTAAAGCGCGCCTGGTAAGCCGCAGCTTCGAGGGCAGCATTCATCGCTTTTTGGCTCTGCCCGGAAAAGAGGGATTGTTCATAGTCCCCCTGGCCATATACCTGCACCACTCGGATCGAGGCTAACATTTCCTGCGCTGCGGAAGCCAGCTCACCTTCGGTGGAGCGCAGCCTCTTGCTCGCCGCTTTGATCCTTCCGGTGAAATAATTCGTAATCAACGCCATCACCGGGATGATCGCCAGAGCGACCAGCGGGATGATAAACACACTACTCGGGCCGGTTGTCCCCAGCACTTCCTCGGGCGGCTGTAGGTTTAGGCACACATTTGCGAACGTTGGCGGGATCCATCGATTGCAAGCGTCCTGAAGCATTAAGGGCCTCCAGATCGTCAGGGCGCTTACGCACATTGCAAACAGAAGGATAATGATGTTCAGTATACTGCCCAAAAAATCCGAAAGATTGGAAATGATGAAGTCTTCGAAAGCCGCCACATCCGAGGTGACCCTGCTGAGAATATCGCCTGTACGGCTTTGACCATGGAAGGACAGGGAAAGTTTTTGCAGGTGGTTATACAGGAAAACGCGCATATTGTAGCCAACCTTACGACCGCCCTGGGCAAGGTAAATCGCGGACAAGGAGTCGCACAGGCTGTTGAGCATGGTCAGGAGGATGAGACCAAGCGTAATGAAGATCAGGGTTCTCACAACGGAATTAATGTCAAGGTCAACCAGATTCTCTGCCGCCAAATTTACAACCTGACCTGGCACCAAAAGGGGAATCAGTACAGCCGTAACCGACTCGAGAATCAACATGATCAGCGAGAGTATGAAGATCCGCCGGGAATTGCCCGAAAATCGAGTAAGCATCCCCATTAATGGGCGTATATTGAGTCCGCTCGAAGAGCCTTTTTGATCGTCAGAAGATTTTTTACTCATAAGTCACCAACGTAAAATTATTCTAAATAAATAAGGTTTTCAAGCGTTTCGCAGCCTGAACGACATCAAACTGCTCTTTAACCTTCTTGGATGCGAGGTCGCCTAACAGCTTCCGTTTCTCTGCGTTGTCTAGAAGTTGCATAATCCCGGAAGAGATACCAGCCACATCATGTGGCTGATATAAAAGCCCATTCTGGTTGTCCTCCACCAGTTCCGGAATCCCGGCAACCGCCGTCGTAACCACCGGCAAGCCCACAGCCATCGCTTCGAGCAGCACATTCGGGATACCGTCCCGGTCGCCATCCTCCGTTTGGACAGGCGTCAGCGCGAAGAGAGTCGCCTTTTGATAGATGGAGATCAGCTCCTGCTGCGTGGAGTCGCCCATGAGCATGACATCCCCTGCCATACCGTGTTCTTCGATCCACTGCTCCAGTGTCTGACGGAGAGGTCCATCTCCATAGATGGTGCAGCAGAATTGCTGCCCCTTCCCTTTGACCATCAGTAGCGCCTGCAATAACTCCTGGAAACCTTTCTTTTCCACCAGTCGTCCCACTGAAAGGATAATGGGTCTCTCAGCAGCGGACAGTGCGCCTGCATTTTGAACGGGCTGGAAATCCTTGAGGTTCACACCGTGATAGACCAGCGAGAACTTCGACTGTTGCGAGGGCGCGATTTGCTTCAGGTATTCCATGTTTGCCCCGCAGCAGGTGACAACGGCGCGCGCCAGACGGATGCGATCTGTCAAGACCTCTTCGGGCACCTGGTAAAGATCTCGGGCATGAGCGGTAAAGCTAAATGGAATACCGCTGATCAGATGAACCAGATATGCAATCAATGTTGGATCATGTGCAAAATGGGCATGCAGGTGGTCCACCTTGTTCCCAGTTTCGCGTTCTTGGACGTCGAGCACGTACACCAGGTGAACCGCTTGAAGGAAACACTCCCAGCGGCTGCTGGCGATATAACCTTGGTCGATCTTTGAATGTGTCGCGATGTAAAACAGAGACTGGATGTATCCCCTGAAATGTAACCTGGCGACTTGAAGGTGCTCTCTCAGCCTGTTGCCAATCTGGCGCGGTTGGATGGATTCCTCCAGATAATGGATCGGAGCCTGCACCTGGTCTACTTGCCTTTGCACAACCTTCTCATGCGGGTTGGTCAGGGCAAAGACCTGGAGGGAAACCCCGATCTTTTCCAGAGCAAGGATCTCGTTCAGAACAAAGGTCTGTGAGAGACGAGGATAGCTGCGGAGGAGGTAGCCGATTTGCTTATTTGAGCTGCTTTCGCCCATCGAGTCGCCCTTTTGATTTCTGCGAATTCAAACACAGGAACTTCGGTGTCCTTTTGGGTGGCTCTGGTTTTGGCGCCTTCCAGAATCATCAAGCCCTGTTCGATCATCAACCAGACCTGCGCCTGTTGCTCATCTCCTTCCGGCCAGGGACGCGGGCCGCGGAACTTGCATAACTGCTTGGCAATTTTGAGACAGGAATAAATATAGAAGAACAGGAAGTTCTCGTCCCACTTCCATCCCGTGGCACCGGAATAAGCATCCAAAAAGCGGCTTTGAAGATCTGTAAACTGGGCTGTATGTTCCTGAACACGGTATGCCAGCAGGTAAAAGTTGGCGCAAAAATGAGCCAGATCAAAGTTTGGGTCGCCCAGCCGCATCTCGTCAAAATCAAACACCTTCAGGTTCTCATCCATCAGGATGTGCTCGTAGTGAAAATCCTTGTGGATGGGAACGCGAGCGCTAAAGTCCAGCTCGGCTGCCTTCTGCACCAGGTAATCGGCAATATGATTCACCGCCTTGCTTTCATCTGGATATTTATTCGAGACGAATTCAGCCCACTCGCGTATGTTATCCACCTCATTCTCGACCCTGAATTCCTTTTCGAGCGGGAATTGGTGAGTATGCAATTGCGCCAGCCATTTTCCAGAAAGCTCCATTGCGCGCATCACTTCCGGGCCATCCAAGGAGCGCTTGGCGATGTAATCTCCGAGCAATTTCCCTTCCGCCGGAATAAAGATAAGCATACCCAGTTTGGGAATCACGCCGATCGGCTCTGGCACACCCAAGTCTGGGGCATTGCGAAACACGTCCCCGTCCAGCGTTTTCATGACCTTGTACGCTCGTTCCGATAAATATGGTTCCGGATATAGTTTGCCATAGACGGAGGAATATTTTTGGCACTCGATCTGGTCCAGGTCATAGCGAATGACACCACGCTTCCCGGGTTTATACGCCAGAAGTTTTACACGCGTCACAACACGCGCGGCTGATGGAGAACAGACTTCACCAAGCATAGGCGATAGATCTTCATTCATGATTTCGGCATTCAGTGCGCTCCAAAGCGCAGGGAATGGTTTGTCTTCAAATGTATGTGGGAATTTCGTTTTGCTGCTGGCTGTCCGCAGATGCGCAACCAGGGTTCCTTTGATATCGTTGATCGTGTCAGCCTCCAGGTTTGCCAGGTCTTCGGTGATCGCGGAAAAGGCGGCCTGGATCAGGTGAATGACAAGGGGCCATTCCAGATAGGTCAGGCTTCGAAAACGGCGTCCGGCAATTTTTAGTAACGAGGCTGCCTGATAAACGGATAACCAGCGTTCATCGATATCTTCCTGCACGCTCAGGTATCCTTCGAGAAAAGCGCGGCCGGCGCGCTCCACAAATTGAGCGTGTTCTGGCTGGCGGATCGCCTTCCAGCATAAATAGGCGAGAAAATTTCCCAGATCCCGCGCCGGGTTTGCCCAGCAATAACTATCCAGGTCAATCATCGCCAGCCGATCGCCCTGGAGAAGGAACTGGTCCGTGCGCATCGCGCCGTGGCTCGCAACAGGCTCAGGCTCTGTAAAGTGATCCACCTTTGTGATGATCTGCTGAATGACTTCCTCGTATTTGACTGCCAGGTCGGGTTTTACCTTGGCAATGATCGATGTATATTCACGTAGATCTTCCAGGTCATCATAGATGGTTTTGGTTTCGCTGGGGGCGGTCGAATTATTGTGAAATACACCCAGCGCCCGCCCTGCTTTGACCATCCAGCTTTCTCGCACAGAGACATCGTATCGCTGGTCATAAATAAAGTGTGTGAACTCAACCCCGTTAGGAACGGCATCCTGTAAAATCATCTCCATCTCGGGCCAGACCGCTACCGGCGATGAAATTAACGGCATATCCGGATTCTCATGGCTCGCCAGGTCAAGATCCTGGATGGTTTTCATGAGTCGTTCTGCGTTGCCAGTAAACGATTTCCCATAAAACATCTTATTGCCGCTGGGCGTTTGCGCCGTGTAACGGATCACACAGTGCAGTCCCGGCTTATAACGAACGGGGAAGATTTCCCAGAGCTTTAACTGATCGCCGTACCCGGGCAGTTCTGAAAAACGCTGTTGCATCTCTTTCAAATCCGTTGCCTTGGCTAACCAGGGCAGCTGATGATCGGCTGTGAAGATGCGCGGGATCACTCCCTCAGGAGTAAATTCCAGAACACCGATGGTCCGCTCCGGGGAACTATCGGGGCGACCAACAATCAATTCATATGTGGTCACGCAGCGCTGGGAGGGTCTATACTTCACATCCTGCAATTTCCTGACGTTTAGAGTACCCACGGGCTCCTGCGCAGAATTGGGGCGAAACACTTTGCGCTCGAATAGCTCTGCCACCTCATCAAAATCGAACGCCATTGGCAAGTCAGGTAACTGATCGTCAAAGTCGAAACGGTACTCCATGCGTCTTCTCCTAAGAATTGCAAACTGAAGCTCTAAGTACGATAGTCTGCGTTCGAACGGGATGATTCCTCTTCTGACACTCCCCGCTCTAGAGGGAATGCCAGCATAAACAATCACAAACCTTGACTCGGTCTGGATTGTCTTTTCTCGGGAAGGAAGTCCTATAGGATCATCGTGGTATGAAATTGGAAAGGATAGAATGTTGACGGGTCGGAATGGGTAGGGTGAAAGCTTCTATGCGAAGACTGCAGATTTCCCAGCGAATGAAACAAGTATGGCAATTACAGAATAAGTTTGTCGTTCACACAATCCTCAGGAAAGCTGTGAAATGAATTGTAATTATCTAAACACTATTTGTCAATTGCAGAGTGTTGAAACAGGATCGTTTCCTCAGGATCGCTTGAAAAACCCCTTGTGTGTACATAGAGCACAGGCGCTTCACGGATTTCCCGGGAGACTACGGAACGCTATCCAACCCTTCCGTGAGATTGGTGCATGCAAGCCATAGTTGTTGACAATGGTTATCAATATTATTATAATCTCACGCGTCCGGTTTTATGTTGTCTAAATAAGGGTAATACGAGAGAGATCACGAAGGAGGTCTTTGCGCCGCGTGGGATTATTGGGTTATCTCCTACGCGGCATCTGATTCGTACCCTAGGTTTTATTGGGCTGTGGTTCTTATTCGCTGATTTTGAAAGGTTGCCATGATGGAAAAACGGACATCCCTGCCAGTGCATGAACAGTCCATACTAGAGAACGAACAGGTGGCGATTGCCCTGCATCCCCGCACGATGGGACCGCTTCTCGAACAATTATTTCAACTTGAAACGGGGAAAACAAAAGGGCAAAATGGGGCAACGGTCGCCAGGGGTCAGCTACCGGAATGCCATATCCTGGACGCAAAATATGAGCCGGGCAGTTACTGCCGTATTCTCTATGAGATGGGAGATCATCTCGTCATTGGCACCTACAAATGGGAGGCAAACGAAAGCCAGATTCCCGAGACGACCAGGGTCATTCCTTCCCTGGGTATGCAGGTGTATCGCTTCCCTAATGACCCCGCCCTGCCAACCCTGATCCAGGTCCTTGACCCCCAAGAGGTTTCAGCGGCGCTGGAAGAGGCGCTCCCTGAACTTCAAAATGGCGCCGTCCGGATTCTGCGCTGCGAGGTGAAGCCTCTGCGCTTTCGTCCGGAAAGACGATGCACCGTGCGACTGAACCTGTGGCTACGGGAAAATGAATCGGGAGCGATATACAAACGGGTGATGTACGGCAAGATCTACCATGATCTGGAGAAGGCGGGGAACGTCTATCAGCAAATGCTGTCGCTCTCTGACTCCGCTTCTGCGAAGGATGGCCGCGTTTCGTACGCAACGGCTGCTGCTTTCTTACCCAATCTCGCCATGGTTATGCAAGACCCGATTGAGGGAGTTCCGTTAGACAGCCTGATCAGCTGCGATACCGAAGCCCCCGATCCGCGCGGCTTTGCAGGAACCCTGGCTGCCGCCTCGGCGCTGGCAGCATTTCACACAAGTGGACTGGTGGGCGGAAAACAGCGCTCGATCAAGGCTGAATTGGCGCGATTCAAAAAACGGGGAGCCCGGATTGGTCAGATCAATCCGGAACTGGGCAATGACATTATCGAACTGGCAGACACGCTTTCAACCTGGTTGGATATGTTAGACCAATGGGGCGCCAGTATCTGTATGGTTCACGGGGACTGTAAGCCCGCCCAATTCCTGATCCAGGATCAGCAGATTGCCCTTCTTGATTTTGACCACTGCGGCATGGCAGATCCGGCTGTAGATGTCGGTACGTTCTTAGCCACATTACAGCAGATGAAAGTCAAACAAACAGTCAAAAACCGCGGGCAGCTACCTCCCTGTACCAGTTGGCTGCCGGACCTGAAGCGGCAATTCCTCGAGACGTACTGCAACGTGAGTGGGTATCCATCCGGGTTCTGGCAGCGCGCCGAGTGGTATGAAGCGGTTGGCTTGCTTCGCAAAGCGATCCGCGGTTTCGAACGGAGCCCCTTTTCACCGCTTCCCGCCGCCCTGGTGGCAGAAGCCCGGCAAGGCCTGGAAACACTACCCGCGCCCTCACAATTGTAAGAGGAGAGCACGGTTTCACTAATATTGAGGAGATCATCATATGACTGAAACAGGCATGGTATTTAATCAGGAACAGGACTCGGTGATATGGAACGGGCTGGAAACATTTTCCCGCCTTCCGGATTGGCTGGTCGCCGCACGGGACCCGGATCAGGTCTGCGCCAGGCTCTCTCAAATCGTGCCGGAATTCAAACAGGGCGATCTTCTCTTACAAAAATGCGATGTAGGCCACATCCGCTTCAAAGCCGAAAACTGGACAGGTCTTTATCATTTGACAATACAAACTCCAGGAGCGGATACGCCGCAAACTGTAGTACTGGAAGGGGCAATTTACCCGCCTGGCATTCTTCCCGAAGAAGAGGCGAAGGTTGAGGGCGCGTTTGGAAGGGAAGGCTGGCGTGCAGTCGTTCCCGATCTCAACTTGAAATTAAAATCGCAGGAAGCGGAAACGGTCCTGGCGTCGCTATCATTTCTCACTGACCCGGAAGAGTCGCGCCACTTCTTGATGCGCAACATCCAGGCAGACTCGCCTGCCTATCGCGATTTACAAATACAGGCGAGCAACCCAAAAGTGGTTCGGTACAAACCGGGCAGTCGCTGTACGGTGCTTTACCACCTTGAATACCCTGAAAACACTGCGCCTGCCAGCCAGTGGCCGGAACTCGTCGTCGCAAAGATCTACCGCGGGGAGAAGGGTAAGAATGCCTTTGATAGCATGAGGGCTATGTGGAACTCACCCCTCGGGTCCAGCGGTACGGTCCAGATTGCAGAGCCGCTCGCCTATAACGAACAGGAACGCGTCCTGATCCAGGGACCGATTCGCGAAGAAAAAACCCTGAAGAGTTTCATGGTCAGCGCGTTCCGTAATGGAACCCCGGAAGTCATCGAAGAGTTGAATCAAGTGATGCGGAAAACAGCCGTTGGACTCGCCGAACTGCACCGGTCAAATGTACCGCTAGGGCAAACATGGGATTGGGAAGATGAGTTCTCCGAGGTTCGTGAGCGAATCGAGCGCCTGTCTGTTGCTCATCCAGATCTGACCCAGGCTGCGGACACTCTTCTGGAACGCCTCAAACAGCTTGCTGACACTTCCCCACCGGACCCCCTCGTTCCCTCTCACGGCTCGTTCCGTCCTGCGCAGGTGCTGCTGTATCAAGATGAAATTGGCTTTATCGACTTTGACTCCTTTTGCCAGTCTGAGCCTGCCAATGACCTGGCTCTGTTTTTGAGCGCAGTCATGAGTCTGGGCATGACAAATTCCGATTTTGATGAGGTCCGGGACAGCGGCTCAACCATGGATGAAGAAACACGGAAGGCCCGCTTTGAGCTGGCGATGTCAATCAGTGAAAATTTCCTGGATGAATACGCAAAGCATCACCCTGTTTCACGCCAGCGGGTCGCTTTATGGCAGACTCTCGATATTTTTATGCTCGTCCTGCACGGCTGGATTAAAGTCAAGGTTGGCGAACTATCCGACATCCTGTATTTGCTGGAGCGGTTTTTGCAGGCGAAGAAAATTGTTGGAACCTCATGAGTCTCGAATTGCTCGAATTACTCGCTGGCATGGCGCAGTTGATGAGCCTCCCGGATTGGCTACTGGCTCCTCTGCAAGCCGAAAACTTCATGGACGCGCTACGTTTGCAGGTCTCAGAATTTGCATCCGGGGAATGGTTGCTTCTTTCCTGTGGGGTAAAGCGCTTTCTCTTGAAGGACGACAGTGGCTTTTGGGAAGGGACCTACAAGGTAGCGGTGCAATCTTCACCGACCCGTCAGGAACAGACGATTCTCCTCCACGGCAAACTTACTGCGCCTTGGTTTGGCAAGCCCGCAATTCCGGAATCCGATGCCCCATTTGGAGATCCGGATTGGCATGGCTTTCTGCCCCAATTCAACCTGGCGCTGGAAACCGAACCGCCCGAGAAGGTGCTACCGGGGCTGGCGCAACTCACAGATGCAGAGCAATCCCGCCTCCTCATAGAAAGGGTATTACGAGAAAAGGGACGTCTTGACGCGCACGAGACGATCACGACCTGTACGCCCCGGATCCTGAGCTATAAACCGGGCAGCCGTTGCACCATTCTCTATGCACTGCAATACGCAGCCTCGCCCGATCCTTCGACCCGTAGTCCCCAGGCAATAATTGGCAAGGTTTACCGGAAGGGCAGTAAGGCACAGAATGCTTATGAAGGCATGCTGACGCTATGGCATTCTCCGCTGGCAGATGGCAGTGTGGTGACCATTGCCGAGCCAATCGCCTGCCTGCCTGACCTAAAGTTGATGCTGCAAGCCACGATACCCGGGGACTTAAGCCTGGAGGATTTGTTAAGATCGGTGCTTGACCAACCGAACGAAGAAGACCTGGAAAAGCTCTATCACTACATGAGGAAAGCGGCGTCGGGACTGGCTGCCTTTCACCGATCTGGCGCTTCGTATGGCGAACACGTGGAGCTGGGTGAGCGGTTCGCCGATCTCCACGAGCTGATCCACCGGTTAACCGTTCTGTTACCAGAGTTTGAGGGCGCCATTCTTCCGCTCCTCGAGCGACTGGAAGACCTGGCAGATCTCTACCCGGAGGAACCAGCCGTGCCCACCCATGGAACCTTCAACCCAGAACAGGTCTTAATCGATGGGCAACGGATTGGCTTTATCGATTTTGACGACTACTGCATGGCTGAGCCTGCGCTGGATGTGGGACTCTTCCGCTCCGCGATCAAAGATACCGGCATGAATGCCCCGTTTTCCTCGCCCAACCCAAGCCGGGAGGAGCGCCTTGCCCGGCTCACCCTGTTAGATGGGATTGGCGATGCTTTTCTGGATGAATATGAAACTCACGCCCCTGTCTCCCGCCATCGAGTGGCGTTATGGGAAGCAGCCGATTACCTGCGAAACTGCCTGCATTATTGGGTTAAAGTGAAACCTGCCGAACCCGATACCGCCCTGCTGGTCCTGGAGCAGCACCTCCAAAACTGCGAGAAAAATCATGTATTGGAGCGATCCGACTCTTGATGTTCGGATGATCTGGCGTCGCCCAAGTGAGAGGCACTCAGGAAGCGATCGAGAAGCTTCACCAGGAAACTGATTTCCTCTGTTTTGACCTTCATCCATCCGGAAAGAACATAATAAAAGAGATTGAGCGCCTGCCATAAAATCACTCGCTGGCGGGATATAGTGTGGAATTGCAGGTACGCGCTCAGGAATTGTTCACAGATCGAAGCTACCTGTGTGTATCTTGTTTCCCAGTTTGCCGGGTTGGCAATCGTTTGATCGGCGGGCTTATCCTCGTCATGGGAGGAAAGAGTTAGACCAAGAGTCATGAGGGAAGCTAAAAACATCCCTAGATCTCTGGCTGGCTCCGATTGGCAGAAAGAATCGAAATCGATAAAGCTGATCTCGCCCTTATGCAGCAGAACCTGAACCGGACGGAATGTGCCGTGAGAGGGAACGAAAGGATCAGGAGGGGTAACCGCTTCGAGCTGACGAACCCGCTCTAGAAATGGTCTTGCCCCGGAAGATAGACTCGGAAAAACTTCAGAGAGCTGCATCACCTGCTCCAGCACCTCGCCCATCTCGTCTTCCCAGGTGCTGGCGTTTCCGATCTTCACACCAGACCGATGAAGCTCCGCCAAACCTTGCGCGGTTTTCTGCAATGCTTCATCCAACGCCCCCATCAATTCAGGAGTTCCCGTATCGAGCACAGACAGGAACAAATCCGCCAGGGTTTGCTCCTCCCAGACAGGTCCCTGTACGAACACGCGCAGGTCCGAATCATAGGCAAGTGGTTCGGCAATACGGACCGAATTGCTAGAGCCAAAGGATGCATCCCAGAGAGCCTTCATACCTTCATATGCATTTTGCCCCTTGTCGTGACGATCCGTCTTTGCTACCACGATCGGCGGCCCATGTGATTCGATGAGCATATCCGGCGCATATTCCAGACGGTAAAGAACAGTGCAGCGGTTGCCGGGCTTATACCGGACGATTTCCGGTTTGCACGATTGGATAATCACGTTCCGATAGGCAGGGGAAGCACTGCGGAGGCGGCGCTCCAGAAACTCACGCGACTGCTCCGGGTCCGTCAGAAGGGGAACGGATTCCAATTCGGTTTCCGGTTCCGATGTCCGCAACTCCAGATTCAGCTCAGGGAAGATCGCATGCCATCCTTCCGCTTCAAAGCTGCCTTCCACAATAGCCTGGCTGGGGGAAAAAACTTCAGGGGGAAAGAGAGTGCCATTCAGTTCAATAGTTCGTTCCTTCGATTCGCCGGGAACGACAACTTTCAGAGTGCACCGGTTCTGCCACACGCCGTCCTTGAGGAGCATATGACCGATTTTGCACTTCTTAAGGATCACACTTCCGCTTGCAATTTCGGGAATGTGTTGCGACAGCGCGCGAAAGAGACGATCCTGGTCCTTGACCGAAGCCAGCCAGCCCGGAAGGTTCGCAAACTGCTGCAAACCGGTGGATATCGCAGGGTCCTGCTCTTGCTTGTCGAGACGACGAATTTCGGACATGGTTTTCTGCTGGTGCCTTCTTCTTACTTATCTTACGACGTTCCCTGCACGATTCTGGATGATCGCTAAGAGAGCGAGCAAGAGCAGGCCCAATACTACGAGGGTCAACCAATTACTTAAGGGATTCGCGAGGAAAAGCAACTGCGGCACTACGAGCAAAAGGATCCAACCGGTAGTCGTCATGTCCGTTTTTGACAGCGCCGAAACGATCAATCCCAAGAGTCCGCCCACAAACGCAATGAGAAAGAGAGTGATGGCGGGAGTGAGCAGCGCCTGGAGTCCTCCGGGACTTCCCAGCTCTGTAAAAGCGTTGATGATCGTCCAAACGAATGCCTGATAGACCGCTAAAATGGCAACCAGCCAGACCTTGGATAGGATGTACGGAAACAGCATGGCGCTGGTTCTTTGCTCACGTTGGTACACTGCCTTCTCTTTGAAGATCTCATTTCGAACGAGCAGGGCAGACGTCAACACCACGAGAAATACAAACAGATCGAACACAAGCGGCAGACGGGTCGCCATCCCCTGGGCAGAGGACAGGACGAAATAGATGAGTGCCACCACCGGTGGGATGACCAGCATGGGCAATAGAGCTTTGTCCCGCCATAATAATTGAGAATTGCGCCTGACCCACAGGAAGAACTTTTGAAGACCACTGGCGCGCGGCACAATCGGCGGCGGCAGCTTCTCTTTCGAATTGCTTCTCAGTCGTAACCGGAGGAGGGGGCGGGTTTGAAGCAAAAGATCCGGATATCGGTTATGCAAGGGGTCATCCACATATTTTTGATATGCCGGGTCGTCTGCAAAACGCTTTGCCCATTCCACCCCTTCCCTTCCTTTCGGGTTGAAGAGCATTTCCAATGCTTCCTGAAGCCCGAATAAATCTTTGACCACCCCCCGCGGAATTAATCCTTTCAAGTAGCTGAACGCTTCATCGGTGGGTCCAAACCAAACGAGTCCCCCACCTGGAGCCAGGTAGATGATCTTGTCTGATAACCCTGCGCTTCGGGAGCGCGGGTTCACGTAAATGATCGTGATGCCCTGGCGGGATAATTCCCGCAGCAGGATTGTGATTTGCACCTCATCAAAAGGAGCCAGTGGTTCGGCTGATTCATCGACAAGGAGAAGGCTCGGATAGCCAAGGAGCTCAATCGCAATGCTCAATCTTCGCTCCTCGATATTGCTCAGGGTCCCAAGGCGTCGGTCTAACACCTGTGTTAGCTCTACAAGCTCTAGAATATTCTGTATTCTCTGCTTGCGATCTTGAGAAGAGATCCGCCGTGGCAAACGCAACGCCGCTGCATCTCGCAGAATTTCAGCCACCGTCAAGCTTTGGTGCAGGGAAAATTCAGCGGGGACATAACCGATCGTGGGACGAAACGCCTTCAGGTTTGCATACAGAGGGACCCCATCGATCAGAATCTCACCCTTGGAAGGCTCCCAGACGCCCGCAAGGCTTTGTAAAAGAATGGATTTTCCTGAACGCCCCAGATCTGTTAAGGCAACCAGCTCACCCGGCTCGATGTGAAACGATATATCCGATAGTAGGGTCTCACCTGCGCGCGTACGAATCGTCAGATCCTTCACCTGGAGCAGGACGCCGCTCTTACCAGGTGTCTTTTCAACATCGTTCTGAGACGGATCAGTCATAACAGTCTGGATTCCTTCTGTCGGGGATGTGCTTACGGGTGCCATTTTTCAGGTTAACGCACGACCATCGAGGTCTTAAATCAAATTATGATCCCAGATCCGCGCCGGCCTGAAACGAAGCTCACGTTGGAATTTGTTCGTTTTTGGAGGCAAGGGCGGATAGAGTCAGTTTGGCAGCGCTGGCTGCTCCCTCCAAATTGGGGAGTTCGTCCGGTTCGCTTTCGATAGAATGACTGAGATGATGAGAAATACGTTCCGCCAGGGTATCGGGCGTCACTTCATCAGGATCGATCATATCTACCCAGCGCTTTTCTGCAAATAATCTGGCACGTGTGCGTTGTTCCGCGCTCGGACCAGCACGAGGAATGAGGATGGCAGGCTTTTTCATGCGCAGGATTTCCACAGTTGTGTTATAGCCTGCCATAGAGATCACCAGATCTGCAGCAGCAATATGGCTGAGTGAATCGCTGACAGATTCCATCAAAAACACAGGCAGCCCTTCGGACCGGCCGCTTAGCTCGGCGATTAACTCCACCGGCATAAAAGGTCCTGTCACAACCGCCAGAACGCATCGCTGGTCGTTCAGAACCTTAGGCAGCGCATCGAACAAGGTGTTCATCATTGGATACGCATCTGCACCGCCGCCCGCCATAACAACGATGAGCGGGGTGTTGGCGGCCTCCTTTGCCAGATACTTGGCACGCAGCGTAGGAGCTTTGACCCCGGCGGCTAGGTTCGTTACATAACCGCAATAGAACACCTTCTTGGCTTCCCCCTCGGGGATCTGATATTTGTCTACAACATCATACACATTTTGCATCCCAAAGACCAGAATCCGCGCGTAATAGCGTTCGATCGCCTCGTATGCTCCTTCCATCTGCCAGCGTTTTATCGTGACATCGGGGCTATCCAGAATATCCCGTAACCCCAGGACAACCTGGGTATGAATTCTGGAATGTTTCATCGCCTCGAGCGCAGGCAGCAGCTCTCCCATCGCCCCATGTGGCATATGATCCACGAGAAATATGTCGGGAGCATAATTGAGAAGCACATGGCTGATCAATTGTTTGCGTAGATGAAGGATCTCCGGGAAGCTCATGCTCAGATGAGTTGCCTTCCAATTGCCGGGGCTGTCCTTTGCGATGGAGGGAAGCTTGATATAGTCATGATGAGGCGAGACAGAAAAGAATTGCCCCAGTTGAGAGTCGGAAAACGTGAGGATAGAGGCTTCCTCACGAAGTCGGTAGATTTCCCAGGCAATGGAGCATGTGCGCTGCATATGTCCCAGCCCGAAGCCATCTTGTGAATAAATGGCAATTCGCAGACCCTCTGGTTTCCCTGTGTCTATGGCGCTCTCCTATCTTTAAAAAACAAAAAGACCTGATGACGATCTAGACGATTCGTATATGAGCTCATACATTCACAAAGCGGGATACGCTCGACAAAGAGCGCGAAATAAAATTGCTTCAATCTCTGATTAACGGGATATTAATGCTATTGTAATAATTTAGACACTATTTGTCAATTACAGTTGGAAGTGTTGCGATGGCACTCCCAACAACGCTTGACAAAACGCTCGTTTGGCAGATGTGTACCACCAGCTCATGTACAAAAATCACTCCTTGGCATTCTTGAGAAGCCAAAGAAGCGTCGCAACAAGATAGTATAGATGGATTGAGCGCGCGATTTTTCCATGTCTGTCAATTTCGAGTAGATTTCTCCCACTAATTGTCGTATAATTTCGCCATGCCCGAGTGGATTGGGAAAACAATTGGAAATGTTCGCATCGAAAAGCTTCTCGCACGCGGGGGTATGGCAGAAGTTTATTTAGGCTCGCATCTCAATCTCGAGCGTCCCGTCGCGGTCAAATTACTCCATAGTTATATCGAAGAGGAACCCTTATTGCTGGAACGCTTCCGGCGCGAGGCGAAGGTCGTCGCGGGCTTACGGCATCCTAACATCGTTCAAATCTTCGACTTCGATACGATGGATGGCCATCCCTATATCGTGATGGAGTATTTGAAAGGTCCAACGCTTGCGACCTATTTGCGTCACCTGCACCAGCGAAAGAAACGAATCCCACCAGATCAGGTGGCGCGCCTCCTGAACGAGCTTTCGACGGCTATGGATTACGCGCACAGGCAGGGTGTGGTTCACCGTGACATCAAACCCGGCAATGTTCTTTTGTATAGCAAGAACGAAGATATTGGACTCGATAAACCACTGAGCGAGGATGTGGAAGCTGTGATCACGGACTTTGGGCTTGTTCGTATCATGAACACATCCTCTCAGACGGCTTCCGGCACCGTGAGTGGGACACCCGCCTATATGTCTCCAGAACAGGCGCGCGGCGACCCGACCGATCACCGCACAGATATCTATTCACTGGGCATCGTTCTGTATGAGATGCTGGCGGGCAGAGTCCCCTTTGAAGCGGATAGCACCCTGACGGTGCTGCACATGCAGATCCATACGACGCCTCCGCCGGTCCCGGGCATCCCGACCCAGGTGCAGGCGGTAATCGATCGTGCCCTGCTGAAAAACCCTGAAGACCGTTATCAGAGCAGCCGCGAATTAGCGATGGATTACGCGCGGGCGACCGGCGTGGCCACGGCGGCTGACGCCACTCGCCAGCCAGTAGTAACTCCCGTGCCCGTCGAGGTGGAGACGGCGAGCCCCACCGAGGTGGAGGCAGCACCTGTGCTGCAGCCAGTGACAAAGCCAGAGTCGAAACCTGTCCTGGAGCCGCAAGTAACGCCCAGATCGCAGTCCCGGCTGGACCCCACACCAACCCCCGCGCCGACGTCGACGCGTAGCCGATCTTTCGTTCCTGTACTCCTCTTATCTGTCATCGGGCTTGCCGTCCTGGCAGGCGGCGCATTTTTCTTGCTTTCTCGTTTTCGTGGGTCCACGCCCCCCGTCCCCACCCAAACCGTAGCTCCCGAAGTAGTCAATACCAACACCAGTCCGGCGCAAACAGCAGTGCCCGCCTTGCCCTCCTCGAATCGGATGGTGCAAATACCTGCAGACACATATCAGGTTGGCAAAAATCCGGAAGGCACAAATCAAAGCGCTGTGCAGAGCATCTCCCTGCCTGCATTCTGGATCGATCAGTATCCGGTGACTCATACCGAGTTTCAACAGGTCTCAGCAGATTGGTCGATCCCGCCTGGAAAAGAGAATCATCCCGTTATGGGGGTGACATGGGATCAAGCCGATGCGTACTGTAAATCCGTGAGTAAGCGATTGCCCAAAGAAGCAGAATGGGAAGCGGCAGGTCGGGGACCGGGCGAGAATCCTCCTTTATATCCCTGGGGCGAAGACGCAACCGATGGCGGGAATACATTCGATCTTCCGAATGACACATATGAAGTCGGAACGAAGGACTTTAACGTCAGTCCGTTGGGAGTATACGATTTACTCTATAACGTATATGAATGGGTGGGCGAGCCTTATGGCAGCCTGGAAGCAGGCAATCATATCTTGCGTGGCGCCCGCTACAGCACGCCATACGATCTAACGTTTCGCTCGGATATTTCACCCGACGATACGCAAAATGTCCAGTACGCTGGTTTCCGTTGTGCGGCGGATCAGGTTCAATAAAGGAGGATACACATGAAAAGCCGAAGCATGTATCGGTCCAAGTGGACAGTGATAACAGCGTTTGTGCTAGTATTTGTGATAGTAGGATGTACCGGCCAGGTGCCCCCGCCAACGGCAGCCCCAGTGTCTTCACCTACTGCGGGGTCTGCGCCAGCCACGCAGGAGCCAGCCACTTCCCCCACAGAGCCCGGTGTTGAGCCTACAGCAGCTTCACAGCCCAGCCCCGACGCAAATGTGCTGTATCGGGATGACTTCACAAACAAAGCTTCGGGCTGGCCGGAAGCGGATTTTGGCGATTATTTCATTGGCTACCATGAGCCGGAGTATTATCATGTGGAGATCAAGACAGCCAATGCCAAAGCTCCGGTCGTGAGCATCCCTGATTC
>DASSBC010000017.1:0-21811 GCA_035699125.1 Anaerolineales bacterium | reverse complement strand
CATTAATCGCCTCGAGCTTGGCCAAAGCGTCTTCAAATTGCTCGCGCGTCCAGGGTTCTTTTCCAGGAGCTTCAATGCCTGCCTGCTCAAAAAGATCCTTGTTATAGAACATGATAAGCGGGTGGACATCCAACGGGATGGCATATCGTTGGCCTTTATATTCGCCAGGACCCCAGAGATCCGCCGGGAAATCGCTCGCCAGGTCCTCACCCAGAACCGCCATGGCTTCCGGTCCGATCGGCTTGAGCACATTGCGGGCAGCCAGCTGCGCCACACGGACTATGTGGACAGCGGACATCGCCGGCAGTTGACCAGCGGCTGCACCAGCCTCCAGTTTCTGTACATACTCCGGCTGGGCAACATGGGTAACGGTGATACCGCAGGGGTTTTCGCTGCTGAAGCGTTCTGCCAGCGCGGTCATCTCATCACCGTCCGGGCCGGTAAATGGGCTCCACATCTCGATGGATTTGCCCTCTACGCCAGCGGGACATTCGGCGCTCCCACCGCCTGCCTGAGTAGCTGGGGCTTCGGTTGCCACGGGCGCGCCTCCCCCACAAGCCGTGAGCAACACGCTAAACACCACCAGCAGCGGAAGAAGATAACGGGTGATATGTTTCATCTTTTCTCCTCTTGAAATAATTTGAATTGGTCAAACGAGAATGGACACTTTGTGCCAGGCACAAAGGAGCGATGAGAACTGCATTGCATCTGCGGAAAAGCTAGTATAAGCTTATAGCGAACGAAACCACCTCCTTTCGCGGGCACTTGGTGTTCTGGCAAACATTTACTATGCGGCACCTGCATTTTTACTCTCTGGAGACGCGCCTGAAATGCTGGCGCAGGACAATGTCCTGAGGATAATTGCCAAATTTACTGCCGAATAAATTCATGCCTCCGAGATTCGAAGCGTTTTCCTTGTTTCCGATCCTCACGGAGATAGGCTCGTCTGGCTTTAGGGAAAGTTGCTCTAACGTTACTTTTGAGACCTGCAAGCCATCCACAAATGTACCATTGTTGGTCACCTTCCAGACTTTAAGTAAGCCATATTGTGAATTCTGAACGCCCCACCAGGCAGGAGTCAATGCTCCACGCTCCCCTCCAAAATCGGCGGGACTCGTCCAGGTGCCGATCTCCGTATTGTCAATCCAAACCGTGATATCCGACGGCCAATTTGCATGATACAAGGGCGCCTCCGAACATGCTTCAAAGCTGACCTCGATGTCGTCCAGCCAGACGTTAGGAGGCAAACGGTTCGGGAAACGATACTCAACAGAACCCCGGCGGAACCAAAGCAATTGGGCGTACATGCGCTCGGGTTCATAAAACGCGCTTGGGTCATCTAAGTGACCGATAATCCCTAGCTCTCCTGCCAAGCCGCATGTAGGAGTCACATCAATATTCACAAACGCCCCGATAGGCATGGAAACCTCTACAGTTTTGCCTTCCCGCTCCGGGTCAGCGGGTAATTGGATGACAATGCGATCGTAGACGCGAGCACAGACTTTTTGAAGGCCGCGTGTGGCTGGCCGGAGATTGGTTTCGATTAGCCCGGCTTTCTCAAGGACGTTGATGTGGAGGTTGGCAGTGGAAGTAGGCAGGTTCAAGGCTTCGGCGATCTCGAGCACACTGCATGTATGGGCGCTTAAGAAGCGCAAAATCTCCAGGCGCGTTTCCGAACCCAGAGCCTTTGTGACCGCTTCCAAATTTTGGAGGTTATAGTCATCAGCCTGGAGTTCCAGCACGCGCGCAATGGGGAGATTTTGAGAGCTGGGCGTTGAGATGTGTACGCCAGTTGGAAACATAAAATTATGTTTTGCTACATAAAATTATATTTCGTTTATAATAAAAGTCAATAGCCAATTCCTGAAACTCCGAATTTGTGTAATTCATAAAAGGAGATATCTATGAGTGCACTGGCAACCACCCTCGACTTTAAGCAATTGAGCAACGACCTTTACGAACGTGGGGTCACCAACATCCCCGATTTGCTGCCCGTTCGATGGGCAGACGAGCTGGACGAGGATGTGGGGCTTCAATTTATTGATGCCCTCCGAGTAGAAGGTGGAGAGGGGGTTGCCTTTCGAGGATGGAGTCGTTTCTACATCGAGTTGTACCCGGAGCGTCTACGAGGCTTCATTGAGATGGTGACGAACTCCGCCATCGTGGAACTCAGCCGTGAGATACTCACCGATCAGTATGAATTCGTCGAGCTTGGCGCCGATATCCCTCTGCCCGGAGCCCCCGACCAGCCGCCGCACCGTGATTTCCCTTTGCCCGATCCCACGCGCCTTCATCGCCGACTGACGTCCTTGTGCTTTAATGCTTCGACGGTGGATGTGACGCCCTCGATGGGACCGTTCCATATTGCGCCAGGCACGCACTTTGATGACGGGGCTGACTTTGTCAAAGAAATGTTTCCGGTGGGGGAAAAGAAGGAAGAATACAACCAGCGGATGGTGCCACGCCTTGCGAAACGCGGGAGTGTGTCCGTGCGGAGTGGCTTAACCATCCACAGGGGTTCCAAGAACAATGATCGCATGCGTCCCGTCATTATCCTGGGTGTCGTCTCGCGTGAAGACCGTGCTCATTCGGCGACTATCATTGAACGTCCAGCAGACTATATGCCGCCAACCTTGAAGGTGTCGCAAGCGTTTTACGACAGCCTGGACGACGCGCTCAAACAGCACCTGAGTTGTGAAATCGTGGCAGACTCAACGGCGAATTTGCCCCCTCTCAAAACGCCGCACAGCATAGAAGGACTCGTGATGGGAAAGGCTCCCATGTAGATGTCTTCTTCATGCCGTCCCACCCATGCGCCGAAAGCTGGATTTCAAGGCGGGATACAAATCCTGATAAATGGAGTACGCCGCGCGATATACATTCAATTCTGAAGGCTTGGGCTGTATACTGCCTGTTATTTTGATACAGGCTTTGGCAGCCGAGGCGACATCTGCCCATGCGCCCGCGCCGACGCCTGCCAGCAATGCCGCGCCGTATGCCGCACCCTCAGTAGTGTTGACCGTGACCAGTTCTGCCTCCAAAACGGATGCCAGAATCTGCCTCCACAACGCGCCTTTCGCCCCGCCGCCGGAGGCGCGCACTTGTGTGATCGCACCCAGCCCTGCATTCTGGATTAGCGTGAAACTATCCTTCAAGCCAAATGCTACGCCTTCGAGCACGGCGCGCGTCATGTGGGCGCGGTGGTGACGGACCGTCAGCCCGATAAACGCGCCGCGCGCCAGCGGGTCCGGATGCGGCGTACGCTCGCCGCTCAGATACGGGAGAAACTGCAAGCCTTCACTCCCTGCGGGAATCGACTCTGCTTCTCTTAACAATTCATCGAAAGATACATCAGGTGTAAGCGTGTCACGATACCATTGCAAACTTCCTGCCGCCGAGAGCATCACGCCCATAAAATGCCACAAGCCCGGCACTGCATGGCAAAATGCATGTAAACGTCCTTCAGGTTCGATCAAAGCAGAGGGCGTTGTCGCAAACACGACGCCGCTCGTCCCAACGGCTAACCCAACGATCCCTGGCTCCACGGCGCCCACACCCACAGCACCCGCCGCCTGGTCACCGCCGCCAGCAGCCACAGGCGTACCGATGTGTAACCCCGTACGTTGCGCAGCTTCCTCGGTCACATAACCGGTAAATTCCGTGCCCTCGAATGTTTGCGGCATCCAGTCACGCGGAATTTCGAGGGCAGCCAGCACCTCGTCAGACCAGTGACGCGATCGCAGGTCGAACAAGACCGTTCCCGCACCGTCGGCTTTGTCCATTGCATATTCCCCCGTCAGCTTATAGCGGATGTAATCCTTCGGCAGCAGGACGTGTTTTGCCCGGGCATACACCTCCGGCTCGTTCTCTTTAACCCACAAAATCTTCGGCGCGGTGAACCCTGTCAGCGCGACGTTGCCGGTGATCTGGATAAATCTTTCTTTTCCAATCCGTGCGTGGATTTCGTCGCATTGCTTCTGCGTGCGCTGGTCATTCCACAGGATCGCGGGGCGCAGGACATTTCCTTCGTCATCAAGCAGGACCAGCCCATGCATCTGCCCCGTCAGTCCGACCGCTCCGATCTCTTCCCCACCAATCCTTGCTTGTTCCAATACAGCGCGGATACTTGCCGCCACCGCCCCCCACCACTCGCGCGGATCCTGCTCCGACCACAGCGGACGCGGCGTCTGCAACGTATGCGGCGAGGAAGCGACGGCAATCACCTCCCCGCGTTCGTTGATAAGCAATGCCTTGCTTCCCGTTGTGGATGCGTCGATGCCAAGGAAGTACGCCATGTGTTATTCCAGTCCTAATGCTTCAACAATGCGCTGCGCGTCGCTCTCGTGGCGCGGGCGATCGATACCCTTATATAACTCCCACGTCTCAATATGCGAGACAGTCTCGCCGGGCGCAATGGTGCGAATGGGCGAAAGGGTTTCCAGCTCAATGAATGTCTGATTGCAATAACACTCGCTGGAGCTGCCACAATCAAAATACTCTGCCTGCGCATCATACTCGGCGCGTTTGACAAACAACGTACCATTCCACCAGTATGCCAGCCAGCCGCGCGGGTTGGGGAAACCCACCTTGAACGGCAAATCCAACTCTGCATCCAGGAGAATATAATTGCTTCCCCAATGCACGTTCGGATTCGCCATATCTGTATAGGGCCATAACACCAGGGAGCGGTTGGGCAGCACGCCTGTATCCTGGCGGGCTTGCGGCAGTATCGCGGTGCCGCCTGGTTTCAGTTGTGTGATCGCCCAGGGAGCGCAAGTAACGGGCCATAACCCCTGATTGGTTAAGTAGTGTGTAATGATGACCTGAGGAGATTCGCCTGGAAGACGAATTTCGATCAATTTCTGCAAACCGGTTTGCGCTTCTGTCTTCTGCGTAACGGTCAATCCGTTATCGGCAGGGACAATGTCCACGGGAGAATCGTCGGGCAGGTAGGTGCGTCTTGGCTCCTCCGGCGCGTGCCACAAGCGATGACCGCCATAAAAATGAAACGCGTCGCCGCCGAAATCATCAATCCGGGCATCCGGCAATTCCGCAAATAGATTATCACCATCCTTGAAGCCGAAGGAAAGGATACGCGGTCCCGCGGAACGCATAACCAGCAATTTCAATTGTTCATTTTCGAGCGCGTGACATACAAGCCCAAGAAACGTAGAGGTGTCCATTGATCGCAGATCCTAATGCTGGTTATACCACTGACACAAGGCGGTGAAAATGGGAGGGTATAGTTCAGCGCACGCCTAACAATACTTCGACCGTCAGCTGGTCGAGGCGCTCATAGGGGAGTCCGCGGGCGCCCAGGGCAGCACGATCAAAGCTTTCCGACTTCAATGCTTCTGCTTTTTGAGCGCTGTAGGCTCCGAAGTATTGATTCATTGAGCCGTCGTCCGCGTTGATCTCCTCAAGGAGAGCTTGTATCTCTTGATCGGCATTCCACTGCGCAGCCTTTTCCTTGAGGATCAAATACGTACGCATACAGCCGCGTGCAAAATCCTTGACACCTTCATAGTCCTCGCTTCGATACGCATGCGCATCGAAGTGACGGCTGCTATCGTATTTATTATCTTCCAGCAGCTTTACTAGGAAGAACGCGCTCTTCAGGTTGATCGCGCCAAAACGAAAATCCTGGTCGTAGCGCCCGAATGCCTGATCGTTCAGGTCAATATGAAACAGCTTGCCTGCTTCCATTGCCTGTGCGACACCATGCACAAAATTCAGCCCCGCCATGTGTTCGTGCGCGACCTCCGGGTTAACTCCCACCATTTCCGGATGTTCGAGCGTTTCAATGAACGCCAGCATATGTCCCGTGGTGGAGTTATACATATCACCGCGCGGTTCATTGGGCTTGGCTTCCAGGGCGAATTTCAGGTCATATTTTTTATCCAGCACGTACTCACACAGGAAGTTCATTGCCTCTCGCGAGCGCTTGATAGCCGTGATCGGGTCTTTCGCCGCGTCGGTCTCTGTCCCTTCGCGCCCGCCCCAGAATACATAGATCTTCGCGCCCAGCTCCACACCCAGGTCAATCGCGTTCATCGTTTTCTGCAGAGCGTAGGCGCGCACTTTAGGGTCATTCGATGTGAATGCGCCGTCCTTGAAAGCCGGGTCAGTGAACAGGTTGGTCGTCGCCATCGGGACAACCAGCCCCGTGTCGGCGAGTGCCTGCCTGAACTCTTTGAGGATTTGGTCACGTTCGGTAGACGTTGCGTCGATGGGAATCAAGTCATTATCGTGAAAGTTGACTCCCCACGCCCCAACGTCGCCGAGCAGACGAACCAGCTCCGCGGGCGACTTCACATCACGCACCGGTCCGCCAAACGGATCACGACCGACGTTGCCGACCGTCCATAAGCCAAAGGTGAATTTGTGTTCGGGTTTGGGTGTGTAATCTGGCATGGCAATGCTCCTATTGGTTTAGACCATAGACGATTGACGCTGGACCATAAGTGGTCTATTGTCGATGGTCAGGAATTTGCTTCACTTCAAACACCGCGCTGACGGGTTTCGGCGCGCCCAAATTCTGACCGCGTGCGCCCGGCGAGCACCCCCCTACTTCGACGCGGAACTCACCCGGTTCGAGGGTCAATCTGCCGTCATCGTTATAGAAAGACATCATCTCGGGAGTAAGCGTAAATTTCACCATTCGGCTTTCCCCAGCTTTGAGGGCAACCCTCTCGAAGCCAACCAGGTGATGGAGCGGGACAACCGTCGAAGCCTGGAGATCGCTCAGATAAAACTGGACGACCTCGGCTGCGTCCCGATCACCGCAGTTCGTAACAGTGACCCCGACCTGGAGGGAATCCCCCAAAGGAATAGCGTTGCGCTCGAGATTCAAATCCGAATATTCAAAACGAGTATAGCTCAGACCAAACCCAAACGGATAGAGCGGCTCTTCGGTCATGTAACGATAGGTGCGACCGTTCATACTGTAATCGTCAAAGGCTGGTAATTGATCGAGTGACTTCGGAAATGTGACCGGAAGTTTACCGGAGGGCGAAGCATCCCCAAAGAGGACATCCGCCACCGCGCGACCGCCTTCCATGCCGGGGTACCAGACAAAAAGAATCGCATCTACCATCTCTTCAAGCTCGCCCAGCGCGATCGGGCTTCCCCCCGTCAGAACGAGCACGATTCTCACACCGTGTATCGCAAGTTCCTTGATGTAATTGACCTGGCTCTCGGGCAGGCAGATATCTTCGCGGTCGCCGTTCATGGGAGAGAGAAGCGATTCGCCCTCTTCCCCCTCGAGGAACGAAGAGATACCTGCACATACAATGGCAAGATCAGCAGACTGTGCCATGCCGGGTGCCCATGAGCTTTTGATTTCACGCGGATGCTTCAACATCGCGCCAGAGGTGTACTCCATGCCCATCCCCTCTGGAATGCGCCCGGTAATCCCTTCCAATAAAGTGACCATCTGATTGTTGAAGCCATAATAATTGCCGAGTAGCACTTCCATGCTGGTAGCGGTGGGACCGGTGACGAAGATCTTTTTCGTGGATGGTTTGATCGGCAGGATGTCATCTTTATTCTTCAACAGAACCACTGCCTCGGTGGCTGTGCGGTATGCAAGCTGGCGATGTTGGTCACTGGCAACCACATCCATGGAGATGGAGGTGAAAGGTACCTCCTCGGGCGGATCGAACATACCAAGCTTGAAGCGCGTGGTGAGCGTACGCTCGAGGGCGCGATCGACATCCGCTTCGGTGATCAGCCCGCGGCGGATCGCCTCGGGAATTTCGGTGAAGACGTGATCGCATCCCAGATCACACCCGCGCTGCAGTGCCAGCGCCACTGTCTCTGCCGCATCCTTCGTGACTTTGTGGTTGAGATGAAAATCGGATAACGCCCAGCAGTCTGAAACCACATGCCCTTCAAAGCCCCATTCGCCGCGCAGAATCTCTTCGAGGAGGAGTTTGCTCGCACAGCAAACTTCATCCAGGGTGCGGTTGTAGGCACCCATCACCGCTTCGACCTTTGCCTCCATCACCAGCTTCTTAAAGGCAGGCAAATAGGTATCGTATAACTCGCGCCGGGTCACAATCGCATTGAACGTGTGGCGGTCTTTTTCCGGCCCCGAATGGACGGCATAATGCTTGGCACACGCCGCCCCTTTAAGGTATTTGGGGTGGTCACCCTGCAAGCCTTTTACGAACTCCGCTGCCATTTCGCCTGTCAGGAATGGATCCTCACCCCAGGTTTCCTGTCCGCGCCCCCAGCGCGGGTCGCGGAAGATGTTCACGTTCGGCGACCAGAACGTTAATCCCTGGTATTGATCGGTATAGCCATTACGACTCAGCGCCGCGTGATATTTGGCACGTCCCTCATCGCCGATGGCGTTCGCTACCTGATGAATCAATTCCTTATCCCAGGTCGCTGCCATCGCGATCGCCTGTGGGAAAACGGTGGCGCGTCCGTTGCGAGCAACGCCGTGGAGTGCTTCACTCCAGTAGTTGTAGGCGGGGATATTCAGGCGCGGCACCCCCTGCGCCGTATGGTTCATTAAACTGACTTTTTCTTCCAGCGTGAGACGTCTCACGAGGTCCTTTGCTCGTTCAGCAAACGACAGCGATGTATCCAGATACAAAAGGTTTTCCGATGTGCTGGTCGCACTCATGTAGTTCTCCTTTGAAACATGTTCGTGTTCTTATTGAGGGGTATAAATCCTGAAGTTTCCGCTCACATGTAACATACCAAGCATATATAACATACCATCGTAATAGCGCCATTTCCCGGAGGGAATCTGTGCATCCCATAACGCCTGCACGAAGGGTTTGCCTTTCTCCGGGTCTGCTGCCAGCCCCGCCACGGCTGCCATCGAAACGAGGCCGGTCGAATGGTCGCTGGAAAGCGGCGTTCCGTCCAATGTAAATTGATTCGGATAGGAAGCGATCCCCTGAGAGGCAAGGAAATCTAACACGCGGTTCGACTGCTCCGCCTGCCAGGGATCTGCCGTGAACCAAGCGTAATCGACCGCAACGTTGGACAAGGTGCGCCAGGAATCGAAACGAAAATCTTTGTGATCGTCTGTGCCGTATGGTGTGCCATCAAAGTTGGCGTAATCGGGCATCAATCCTGTTTGCGGATGTGCCGCTCTCTTAAAGAACTCACGGCTAACATCTGCCGCTTCTGCCCAAAAATCGTTATCCTTCCCTGCCCAGCGCGCCCACAGTTCGTAATAAGCAGGCAGATGATAGGAAGGGTCTGTAAAGCTCGACGCACGTCCTACCATCGGCACGAAGACGATTTGTTTGTGTTCGAGGTTGAACATGTTGGTCGCGAGGTTGTCCGTTTCTTTATGAAGCATGACGTCGAGAATCTCCTGTGCCTGCGCCCGGTAATTGTAAATCCCTTCACCATCGCCCCAGCGTGCCGAGGCGAAAAATAAGGCTGTCGCGAACCATTCCTCACCATCCGAGGCGGGGTTGGCGTCCAGTTGTTCACCTTCAGGCGTGCAGTGCCAGGCAAAATATCCCTGGAAGGGACCCTCAGACTGGTACATGTACGTTTTCGCCCACTTCCATAAACGGTCGAACTCCTCCTGTTTATCGAGCTGGACCGCGATCATCATGCCGTAGGACATCCCCTCGGAGCGGACGTCGCCGTTACCGATGTCCGCGATGTACGCCATGTCGTCCCCGACTGGATAATACACGCGTTCGGAGTTATCACTTCCATAAAAGAGCTGATCCCAGGCGGTATGGATTTTGGCTTGTAACTCCGCCTCCGATTTGCCGAGGTATTCCTTGAATAAATTCCGATACTCGCCGCTGGTAAACACGCCAGACGGAAGCTGTGTGGCAGCGACCGGGGTTGCGCTCATCGATGGAGATAGGGGCGTTGGAGTAGTGGAACAGCTCACCAGACCTGATGCAAGGATGAGGATCATAGAAACGATGCGGCGCATATCCGTTTTAGTCATCCTTGTAGGAAGCGTTCATTACCCCTTGACCGCGCCTGCCGTGAGCCCCGAAACGATCTGGCGCTCGGCAAAGATATAGAAGATGACCGTCGGGATGGAGGATAATGCCACAAATGCGGATACCAGAGCCAGGTCTGTGGCATATTGCCCCTGGAATTGCATGGTGCCTAAAGGTAAGGTCCATAGCTCATCACTGTTTAAGACCACGAGAGGCACCAGCAGATCGTTCCAGCTGACGATCATGGTCAGCGCTGCGACCGCCGCCAGCGCGGGCTTCGCCAACGGAAGGAGGATGCGCCAGAAAAAGTCAAAGTTATTGCAGCCATCGATGTATGCAGCATCCTGCAATTCGGAGGGAATGGAAGTGAAGAACCCACGCAGGATCAAGATGTTGCCGGAGATTTGAAAAGCAAGTTGCACCAGGATGACGCCAATCAGAGAATCGATCAGGGGGATGTTATTCTCGTTCAATTGCCGTAGAACGAAATAAACAGGCAGAATTGCCACGTTAATGGGGAACATCAACCCCAGGGTGAAGAGGTTGAAGAGCCAGCTTTTGCCGCGAAACTCCAGCCGGGAAAACACAAATGCCGCCAGCCCACAGACGAACACCACGCCTGCTGTGGTCCCGATCATCACGATGACACTGTTCTTTAACATCGTCCAGAATATAGGCGTGGATAGAACTACCCATAGGTTCTCCCAGTGCGGCGGCTTGGGGATCGTATACGGCTGGGAATACATCTCGCCGGTCGTCTTGAGGCTGCCAAAGATCAGGATTACGATCGGCACGAACATGATGACGACGATGATGGAGAGGATGGAATATTGAACGATCCTGGTAATGATTTTTTGTGTCTGGCGCGAAGAGGCAGCTGTAGATGCGTAAGCGGTTGCCATGAAATCGTCCTTCCTAGAGACCCGTCAAATAATCGGGCTGGCGCGACAGACGCTGGTAGATCAGCGAAAAAGCCAGGCAGATCAGAAACATATAGATCGCCACCGCCGAGCCGTAACCCAATTGGAAGCGTACAAAGCCGAAGCGATACATATACGTCGCCAGCGTCTCGCTCGCGTTGACCGGCCCTCCCTTGGTCATGATCCAGACCAGGATGAACTGCTGGATCGAGCCCAGCACGGATAGATACACGGTGGTGCGGATCGTGCTGCCCAGTAAAGGCAGGGTGATGTAAAAGAAATTTTGAAAACTATTCGCGCCATCAATCCGAGCCGCCTCTTCCAGCTCTGTAGGGATGTTTTGCAATCCCGCCAGATACAGGAGCATGTGGAAGCCAAAATATTTCCATGTCAGTGCAATGAAGACGGACCACAAGACAATGTTGGTATCACTGAGCCAGCCCACGGGTTCGCCACCGAGCGCCACCGCGACCGCGTTGATCAAGCCGCGATCCGGGTTGGGATTGAAAAGCAACATCCACATGATCGCGACATTGACCTCAGAAAGGACATAGGGGAGAAAGAAAATGGTGCGGAAGATCCCGCGCCCGGGCAGGTCACGTCCCACCATGACGGCCAGCGCCAGCGCGAGTGGCAGTTGCAGCCCCAGCGAGAATACTACGATCAACCCCACATTCCCAAGCGCTTTTAGAAATACTTTATCCGTCATGATGTCCGTAAAGTTTTTTAGCCCCACAAAGTCCACGGCCGGTCCTAAACCATTCCAATCGAACATACTGAAATAGAGCGAGCGAAAGATAGGATAGATCACAAAAAGAAGGAAAAGAACAAGTGCAGGCGATAGGAACAGAGCGATCAGCAGCGTGTCTTGCAAACGCCGCGGGACGCTCGATGCGCGCTTCAATTTCAGGATGTTGGGAATGGCAGGAAGTTGCTGCATAAGAGATTCCTTTGGTGAGGCTTCGTGACGACTGCGGGGATGCAAGTTTGTGATGTGGCGTCACGAAGCCTTTTCAACTGCCCAGGCAAAGGACTTTTCAGCCTGCCCTCTTCCCAGGCTTGCTGGCTTACTCTATTTCTTGCGCAACCGAATCTTCCACTGCTTGTGCCACCTCTTCAGGTGTCAGCGTACCGGCGAAGATTCCCTGCACGGAGTCGTTCAAAACGGAGCCCGTAGCCGGAGGCAGGAACTGATCGTAGTAAAGCTGGAAGTAGTCCGCGGCGGCAAACGTCTTTGCCACCTGCAGCATGTTGGGATCCGTCAGCCCTTGCTCGGCGCCTTTCACGACCGGGATGCCCGATCCATTGGCAGCGATGACCGTCTGGTTCTCAACGCTGGTCAGATACTTGACGAAGTCAACAGCTTCCGGTTCGGCATTCTTGCCGATCGCAAACCCGTTACCGCCGCCGACCACATCGGTCCCAGCACCAGCACCGCCATCAACAGCCGGGAAGCCGAACAGACCGAGGTTCTCCACGCCCACCTGATCCGCAGCATTGGCAGCCTGTGTGGAGGGTGCCCACTGGCCCGAGAGCTCCATGGCAGCCTGTCCATTGCCAAAGGTTGCCTGCATTTCGTCATGGGTCGCGCCGAGGAAACCTTCCTGGAAGGGCTCGAGGGCGAGCAGTTCCTGGAGTTTCGCGCCCGCCTCGACAAAGCACGGATCTGTGAAGGAACCCGTGCGAGCCATCGCAGATTCGAACTTTTCCTGACCGCAGATGCGGGTGGCGAGGTAGTTCCAGAAGTGCATGCCGGGCCATTTGTCTCCTTCACCGATGGAGATCGGGGTAATGCCAGCGTCTTTCAACGCCTGCACGTCGTCAAGGAACTCAGCCCAGGTGGCGGGAGGAGCATCGATGCCAGCCTGTTCGAAGAGGTCCTTGTTGTACCAGAAGCCAACCATACCCATATCCCACGGCACGCCATAGTTCTTGCCCTGGTAGCTGTAGACGCCCAGAGCGCCGGGCGCAAAGCTATCTTTCCATGCGGGATCCGCTTCCAAATCTGCGGTGATGTCCTTCAGCAGACCTGCATCGACCTGTTGATTGAACCCGCCGCCGCCCCAGCTCTGGAAAATATCCGGGGGATCGCCGGATTGCATTACGGTGGTGAGCTTGGTCTTGAACGCTTCGTTTTCCAGGACAGTGATTTCAATTGTGACGTTCGGATGTGCCGCCACGTAATCATCAGCCATCTTCTGCCAGTCAGAAAGACCCGGATCTTTGGTTGTGATGTGCCACCAGGTGATCGTGACCGGCTCACCGGCGGGTGCTTCTGTAGCGGCAGGGGCCTGCGTGGCAGGCGCGCCACATGCCGTCAGAGCAAAAGCAAAAATGAGCAGAGTGCTCAAGATCATGTACATCTTGCGGGACATTTCTTCTCCTTTTAAGTTTTGCGTCGGTTATACTAGCCTCGTGCGGACCATGGTCCACACAATGCGCAGGTCTTCCTTCCATCGGTTCAGGGTGAAGAGAAGGCCTGCAATTTCTTTAATAAAGATAACGCGTTCACCTCCTTTCCCATTCTGTTTCTCGTTGTGTCCATCACTTAACCATCTACATTCCGCGTCCGGCAGGACGTGCGGATGACAAGCTGCGTCTGCATCTGGTAGGTTGGCGACTCCAACGGCTCGCCGTTGATCAGCCTGATCAGCATCTGCGTGGCCACAAAGCCCATCTCCGAAATGAACTGGTCCACTGTGGTCAAGCCCATGTATTTCGATTCCATAATGTTGTCGAACCCGACGACCGATAGATCCTCCGGGATGCGCAGCCTCATCTCCTCGGCGACCTGGTACACCCCCATCGCCATCTGATCGTTCGAGGCAAAAATCGCCGTGGGCGGATGATCCAGCGAGAGCAGCTCCCGCGCGCATTTGATGCCTGTGGCGGTGGTGTAATCCCCGGCGGCGATCAACGTGTCATCGATCGAGAATCCTGCCTGCTCCATCGCGTCGCGGTAACCCATCAGGCGGCGCGTCGAGCTTTCCAATTCGGCGCGTCCGCTGATAAAGCCAATCCGCCTGTGCCCTAAACTTAAGAGATAGTTCATCGCGTCCATGGCGCCCTGATGGTTGGTCGCATGGACGGAGGCATAATTCGGGTTGCTCATCAGCGGGTCGATGGAAACGATCGGCGCGTCGGTGGAAAACTCGCCTGTTACCGGCGCGACGATGATGGCGCCGTCCGTGATGGAATTGTTGAGGAGGGAAACGTATTTTTGCTCGTGCAAAGCCCTGCCGCTCTTGCGCACATCGCCGGTGGTGTACACCAGCAGGTCGAATTCCGATTCCGCGATCGCCCGGTTGACCCCCTTCATCACCTCGATAGCGAATGGATAGGCGATATCGGGCATGATCAGCCCGACCATATTCTTCTTAAAGCTGCGCATGCTGCGTGCAGCAAGGTTCGTCGTATACCCCAGGTCGTCGATGACCGAACGGATGCGGTCCTGCGTCTCGACTGCCACATCCACCTTGCCGTTCAAGACTCGCGACACCGTGGACACCGAGACGCCCGCGGTCTTCGCTACATCCTGAATTGTCACCGACCGTCGGTTCTTCCGCATATCAATTCCTTTGAAAAGTGATGAAATGGCGGTATCGTTACCGGTAACGATACCGCCATTATTGCATATCTTGAGGTGAAAGTCAACTTTTTTTAAGAGAGGCGTTAGGTTGGCAGTTCATCACTGCGGATGACCCGGAATCATCCTCCCGGCTGAACCGCGAAACAGGACAAACTCCTATACTTCGGGGCATCAAGGAGACAAAATGATCGCTTTACTTATCTTCATTCTCGCCGTCCTATTCTTTCTGGCTGGCATCAGTCCCCTGCTGGTGACAGACGATATGCAGGATATCGTTTCGCTCGGAAAATCGTAATGTTCCTGCGCTTGTTTGCCATCGAAACCCGCAAAACACTTAAAAACCCCGGGCTGTGGATCGGGCTGGCGGGCGTCCTATTCTTACTAGCTTGCGCCACTCTTTTCAGACACGTCCAGATCCTGAACGGTTATGCAGAGTTCTCGGGTGGCCTGGAAAAGGATCTGCTCAGCGGGCTCGCGTTTTTCAACCAGATTGGGATCCTGGCGTATGCCATCCTGAGCGCGGGGATCGCCGCCTTCGACTATGTGGACCGTTCCCTTCATCTCTGGCTGACGCGCGGTGTCTCGCGGCTTACGCTCTTGACCGCACGATTGACAGCGATTCTGTTCTTTGGCTTGCTGCTGGTCTGCGTTTCCGTCATCGCGGTTTTGGGGCTTAGCGCTCTCTCGCGTGGTTTATTTTTCGGCGGCGTGGACACCACCCACCTCAACCCAGCCGCTCTTCCATCCACCGTCCTGCGCCTCTTCTGGAGTTCTTTACCATACCTGGCGCTGACCGTGCTACTGGCAGTTCTCAGCCGCTCACCATTCTTTGCCGCAGGCGGAACTATCCTGTACAGCAGCGTGGTCGAACCATTCGCGCCGGCACTGGGCGAAAAATTCCCATGGCTCATCCGGTACATGCCCGCCAGCCTGTCACGGGTCTTGCAGAACGGAGCCCTCGCCCTCGACCGCCATGCACTGCCAATTTCGCCAGATGCAATCATGCCTCAGGGACAAGCGATCTTCGTGATTGGCATGATCTTCCTCTTATTAAGCATCGCTTCCTTTGTAATTTTCTCCCGCCAGGACCTCGGCGGTTAAACCACAAACACAAGGATTTTCTATGACACAGATCGTTCTCGAAACCAAAGACCTGACGAAGACCTTCGGCGCTCGCAAAGCCGTAGACGCTGTCAACATCACCGCCTATGAAGGGGAAGTGTTCGGCTTTGTCGGGCCCAACGGCGCGGGCAAGACCACCACGCTCGGTATGGCGCTGGGGCTCGTCCGCCCCACGGATGGGGAAGTGTGTGTGTTGGGGCAGCGCGTGACGCCGAACCGCGTGCAGGCGCTGAGAGATGTAGGCGCGCTGTTAGGCGCGCCTGCGTTTGTTCCCTATCTTTCTGCCTGGGAGAATGTCGAGCTGGTTGCGCGGCTGAGCCCCGGTGTGAATAAGAAACGGATCCACGAAGTGATTGAGCTTGTCGGCCTGACCGAGTCCGCGCGCAAGAAGGTGAGCAAATTCTCTACCGGTATGAAGCAGCGCGTGGGCCTGGCGATGGCGCTTGTGCATCGTCCGCGATTCATCATCCTGGACGAGCCGACCAACGGACTTGATCCCGCCGGGATGCGCGAGATCCGCCAACTGCTCCGCACCCTGGCAGAGAACGGGACGTCCGTTCTGCTTTCGAGCCATCTCCTCAACGAAGTGCAGCAGGTCTGCGACCGCATCGCCGTGCTCCACAGGGGACGCGTCGTCGCCCAGGGGCGCGTGGACGAATTACTGAACAGGCAGAAGCCGGCAGTACGTTTGACAGTTCACGATGCAGAAGCCGCTGTTCGGGCGTTCGAGTCATTGACGGGCATCGAGAACGTCCAGGCAAGCGGGAACAGTCTGCTCGTGCTGGGCGTGGACAGCCAGGCAGTGATGAATCATCTGCTGCAGCATCACATTATCCCCACCGAGATCACAGCCCAGAAGACCGATCTCGAATCGGTGTTCATGGATCTCACATCCGCGAACTAGACCATGAGAGCCGACATGTTTCTAAAACTCTTCTCCATCGAATGGACCCGCCTGGCACGCCGCAGTGTTTTATGGGTAACGTTCATTTGCTGCTCGCTGTTCATCTGGCTGAGCCTGCAAAATTTCTACAACCTTAACCGTGTGCAACTGCTGGACGGTACGCTGAAAATGCCCGGCGCTTCCTTCGACCTTGCCAACGCACTGGACCAGCTGCTGATCATATCCCTGCCGTTTCTCGTCATTATGGCCGCGCTGATGCTTGGCAATGACTACTCCCAGCGCACGAACCAGCACTGGCTGATGCGCGTTTCACGACCCTCCAGCCTGCTGGCAAAATTCTGCCTGCTGGCACTGGTGACATTCCTGTTGCAACTTCTGATTCTCCTGGTAGGGGGCGCCACCGGCTGGTATTACAAGACGTTCCTGTATGAAGCGTACACACTCGGCAACGTGAACTTGCTCGCAGCCATCTCGGCTGCCTTCTACATGACTCTTGTCACATTGCCTTATATCTCACTGATATTGCTTATCACCGTTGCCACGCGCTCTGCCTTCGCGGGGATCGCGATCGGCCTGGGTTATACTCAATTTATCGAGCTCCTGCTCTCAAGCGTTCTTTACGGGGCAGACTGGGCAAAGTGGATGATGCGAAATCTTTACTTCAGCGCCACCTACCTGCTGAACTCGATTGGCAATCGGGCTGTGGAGACCCCCTCTTATCTCCTCGACCCTGGTGCCGCGTTTGTTATGGCAGCCGCCTATACCATCATCTTTCTTTTCCTCGCCGTCCGGCTTTATCGCCACCAGGACCTGGGCGGGTAAGGTACGCCATGTTCAAATTCTTCCGCCGTCTTCAATGGAAGCTCACCTTGTCCTACGCGATCGTCACCGTTGGGACGGTCATTGTGCTGACCGCGCTGCTCGTGGGCATTGCCGCTTACTTCGAGACGCAAAACAACACCCGCACCTTCGACAGTTTTTACTGGTCCAAGACCGCCTTTCAGGATAACATCCCTTATCTGGTGGACGACCCGCAGGCGTTGCAGGACTGGGTCGAGCGAGTCCAGCAGCAGGGCTTTATCTGGCAGGATTTCCAATTCACGACCGTACGCGAGTCTCTCGATTATGCCAACACTCTCCTGACCGAGGCACAGCCCATTTACGTGCTTGACCCGGATCTGAACCTCATCGCCGCCGCGCCGCTGGAGGATCCGAAAGCCATCGGAAAACCTTTCCAGCCGCGCACAGTGAGCAGGCTCGCCATGGAATCCATCATCGACGCGGCCCTGGTCGGCGACAAAAATTATTATGCCCAGAGCACTGCTCTAGAGGATGGCACCCGAATTGTTGCCTTCCCCCTGCGCAAAAGTGACAGCGAGCCGATCGACGCCATCGTCATTTACCGCATCAAGCCGGTGACGTTTGCGACACCGACCAATCTCGATCTGTACTGGACCTTTTTCCTGCTGATGATGTTTATCATGTTCCTCGTCGCTTTGCCCGTCGGTGCGATGTTTGGCTGGCTGGTCTCGCGCGGGCTGCGTAAGCGCCTCGTGACTCTCTCTGCTGCCTCGCAAGCCTGGAGCCGGGGTGACTTCTCTTTCTCGCCGCGCGACCAATCGGGAGATGAGATTGGCGAGCTGACCCGGAATCTGAACGGCATGGCAGAGCAATTGCAGACTCTCCTGCATACCAACGACGAGCTCGCCCGCATGGAGGAGCGCAACCGTCTCGCCCGCGACCTGCACGATACGGTCAAGCAGCAGACCTACGCGGCGCGGATGCAACTGACCGCGGCAAAAAATCTTCTTGGTTCCGATCTCACAGCCGCAGCCGGGCACATTGACACGGCGCTGCAGCTCAACCGCGAAACCCAGCAGGAACTCAAGCTCATCATCGATGAGTTGCGCCCTGCTGCCCTACAGGGCAAAGGACTGGCGCAGGCGCTGAAGGAATATGCGATCCGCTGGCAGGAGCATACAGGAATCAGGATGGAGACGGTCATCAGCGGCGAACGCTCGCTGCCTTTGGAGGTGGAACAGGCGCTCTACCGCGTCCTGCAGGAAGCGCTCTCCAACATCGCCCGCCACGCGGAAGCGGATACCGTCGGACTCAGCCTAAGCACGACTCCCGAAAAAGTGACTCTGATCGTGGCGGACAATGGTCGCGGTTTCGACATCGCTGCTGTCTCTTCCTCCTCGTATGGGTTGACCGGTATGCAAACTCGTCTCAGCGAAGTTGGTGGCACGCTCAACGTTGAGTCTACACTCTCTGCCGGGACCACGGTCACCGCCGAAGTACAATTAAACACAAAGGACACGAAGTAATACAAAGAAATATGATTTGCCTTCGTGCTCTTTGTGGTGAAAGGTTTTTATGCCTATCAAAGTTCTTCTCGTGGACGATCACAAGATTGTGCGGCAGGGTGTGCGTGCGTATTTGCACACGCTTGCCGATATTCAAGTCATCGCCGAAGCCGATTCAGGTGCGGCGGCAGTGAAAGCCGTCGAAGAACATCAGCCCGATGTCGTGCTGATGGATCTCGAAATGCCCGGCGAGCTGGATGGAATCGGCGCGACGCGCTCCATCCGCAAACTGCGCCCGGAAACACAGGTGATCGTCGTCACCTCGCATCACCAGGACGAGTACATCTTCCCGGCGGTGCGCGCCGGGGCGATCTCGTATCTGCTCAAAGACGTGGAACCGGACGAGCTGGCGGCTGCCATCCGCAAAGCCGCGCAGGGAGAGGCGGTCCTCGATTCGCGTGTTGCCTCGCGCATCGTGCAGGAACTCCAGGGCTTGCGCAAGGAAAACGTCAACCCATTCACCGAGCTCTCCGAACGGGAGTTTGACGTGCTGCGTCTGATCGCGGCAGGAAAATCGAACGCCGAAATTGCGGAGACGCTTGTGATCGGCGAAAGCACCGTCAAGACCCACATCGGCAACATCCTCAAAAAACTCCATCTCGATGACCGTACGCAGGCGGCTGTTTACGCCTGGCAGGAAGGGATTGTCCGACGAGGACTGAGCAGCAAACGAAGCTGAGATTCCGTGTAACACAAATCCGCCCCTGGTTTGAGATCAACTCAGACCAGGGGCGGATTTCTTTAATAGGCTTCTCTTTTATAGTCCTGTCTGTTGGAAAATTTACATAGAGGAGATTGCTTCATGAGACTGTTCGAGACAGTATTGATTTTGGTGAATTTGCTCTCACTACTACTGACGCTTAAGAAACAACCAAAGGCAGTTTGGTGGGGCATGGTGGGTGGCAATCTATTGGCGTTCCTCATACACGGAATTTTCGAAGGGTTACGCTACCAAATGGCCTTTTCGTACACGTTTGTGGTTCTGATTGTGTTGTTTACATGGATAAAGACAAACACCAGGCTCTATAGCTCACATACTCCAAAAATACTCAAGGGCGCCGCGCTACTTCTTTCGTTTGTATCTCTTGTCTTTACGTCTTTTCTGGCGTATGCCCTCCCGGTATTTGCACTTTCCAAGCCGACAGGCAGCTATGACGTGGGGATCCAGTACTTTCACTGGATCGATGAAAACCGCACAGACCCCTTTTTAGATGGATCTACGCAAAAGCGGGAGTTGATGGTCAAGGTCTATTATCCTGCAGCGGACGACCCTGCAAAGCCATATGCTTCTTACTTTCATGATCTCAGGTTAATCAGGCTATTTACAGCCTTCTATCATCTACCGGAGTTCGCGTTTGACCATCTACGCCTGGTAAAAACGAATTCCAAAGAAGGTCTACAGGTATCTGACCGGCAACAAAGTTATCCTGTGATTCTGTTTTCCCACGGAGCAGGCACGACCATGGAAGTCCAAACATCGCAAAGTGAGGACCTGGCAAGCCACGGGTATATTGTCGTTGCCATCGATCATACCTATGTATCGGTGGGGACCGTTTTCCCGGATAGGATCGTTTCCCATCATGAGGCGACGACGGACTTTAAAACGGTCGAACCCGCCGAGATCATTACACAGATCATGGCGGATGATTCCAGGTTCATGATTGATAGGCTGGGCGAAATGAATGATGGCAAAATTGACTCCCTCTTTCAAGGAAGGCTGGATCTTGAGAAGATCGGCGCTATCGGTCATTCCGTCGGCGGCGCAGTCGCCTATAACCTGGCAATCAATGAACCTCGAGTGAAGGCAGCCATTGATCTGGATGGTGTCGTTTTTATCACTCCCGAAGACGCGACCGAGATGGCGCCCTTTCTGATGCTGGCAACCGATCGAGACCACCTTCAGGCCATCCAAAACCGGGAGCCTCTAATGAAAAGCTTTGCAGATATAGATGAGCTAGACCAAAAAATAACCATCGAAATCCATGGGAGCGAGCAGGCATACAACGAAGCCTATAACAGAGCACAACAAAATGTAATGGAACTTGCCGAAGTCCTTGAGAACTCGGGGAACTTATTTACCATTGAAGGCAGCGACCATATGAAATACACCGACATCGGCCTGTTTATCGGTATGCCCCAACTGCGCGAGCTTATAAATATTCGTGGAGAAACAGATCCGGCAAGGTGCCTGGAGATCACCCAAGCTCTGACCTTGGCATTTTTTGATCAACATTTGAAAGGTGGAGAGGGGAATTCACTGGAATTTCTGGTTGAAAAGTATGCGGAGCTACAAAAAGTCGATTTGAAATAAGAGGGGTGTTGCGGCAGCATCAACAAACAGTTGCTCCTGCAACACCTCGGTGTCTGCTAGATATTGATGTGCTGCAGGAATACTCAACAGATCTCTCTATTGATTTGAAGGGTTTTGCTTTCTAAGTGATATCTCAGCCCGTCTCACACGTACACCATGCACGAGCCATGGAGACGAGAGAGCCAGTTAGCCGTCGGAAAGCAGTCGGATCGCAGGCGGATGCTGCCCGACTTCCTGCCTCCTCTACTGGAAGCCCACTCCGTTAGAGTTTTTTCCTCGATCGTCAGATGGACCACCCAACTGTGTTCTTCGGCATCGGAAAATACCCGCCCCTCGATGGTATGCAGACCGGGTTGTAAATCTGTGAGCACGATATCCCAGGCTCTGAATTTCATGAATACCTCTCGCACCAGCGAAGGGTTGGGCGCCATGCTCGGTAAGACGTAATCGTAGGTGCCGAACGGAGACAGATTTATATACTGGTCGTCCAGGTAGAGTTCCCATTTCAACTCCGACCATTCTGTGTCGCGGAAGGCTCCATCCGTGCCAAGAAAGACATGCCCGATGGCAAGCCTGGAGACTTGTGGAACGTGGCAATGGGCGGTTGTCAAATTCCCCTGAACGTCAGACGCGCAGAACACCCAGAGCGGACGCGCATCCC
>DASSBC010000016.1:0-14172 GCA_035699125.1 Anaerolineales bacterium | reverse complement strand
AGGCAACATCACGTTGCCGGAAGGCGTGGAGATGGTGATGCCGGGGGATGATGTCAACCTGACGGTGGAGCTGATCGTGCCGGTGGCGCTGGAGCAAGGCTCCAAGTTCGCCATCCGTGAAGGTGGTCTCACCGTCGGTGCCGGCGTCGTCACAAAGATACTCGAATAAGATTAAGAGAAAGAAAGTTGGTACGTTAGAATGGCATCTAAGAAGAAAGATGTTCGCCCGGTCATTACACTTCAGTGCAATGATTGCAAGGAGCGAAATTACACGACAGAAAAGAACCGACGGAACGATCCGAACCGTCTTGAGTTCAGTAAGTTTTGTCCGCGTTGCAGGAAGCATACAACGCATCGTGAAACAAAGTAGTCTGTAAGGGCGAGAGATATACTCTCGCCCCTACTAAAGGCCAGTAGCTCAATTGGTAGAGCATTCGTCTCCAAAACGAACGGTTGTGGGTTCAAGTCCTGCCTGGCCTGTATAGGGCAAAACGCCGCTGGATGTAGGGCGGCGTTTTAGCCGTAAGAAACACGAAGGAGTTCATCGTGGCAGTGAAAGAACGAAGCAAGCCCAATCCTATTCAGGCATTTTTCCGTGAGACATCCGGTGAACTGCGCAAGGTCTCTTGGCCCACTTGGCCAGAAGCCCGTCAACTAACATTATTAGTTCTGGCTGTTATGGTTGTGATGGGACTTATCCTCGGCATTACAGATGCTGGTGCTCGAGCCCTGCTAAATACAATATTGGGCTTTTAGTAAGAGGAATCTGAGGATTTCATGGCTTTGCAGGAACCGCAAGATCAATTTGAACCTAAAACAGCGGAAGAAGAAATCGAGGAGTCTCAGGACTCTGTAGATCGCTTCCCGTTGTCTGACTCGGACGCATCAAGAGACGCCGAGTCTCTTGATGTTCCTGTCTCTCCGGATGAGGCAGATTTGGCGACTGAGGATTCCACACAAGTGGACGAGAGCGAGGAGAATGAAGTGCCTGCCATCGAAAGCATGCCAGTCTCTTCCTCTGATGAACTTCCCGCTCCCGAACCCACCGAAGGACCCGCATGGTATGTAATCCATTGTTATTCCGGGTACGAGAATAAAGTGCGCCATAACCTTGAGCAGCGTATCGAAACCATGGGCATGAAGGACAAGATCTTCGATGTCGTCATCCCCACGCAGGAAGAAATCGAGGTCAAAGACGGAAAACGCCGCACCGTGGAACGCCACATCTTCCCAGGCTACGTCCTGGTAAACATGGCATTAACGGAAGAATCGTGGTACGTGGTGCGCAACACTCCAGGTGTCACAGGTTTCGTTGGGATGGGCAACAACCCCACGCCTCTGCGCCCTGAAGAAGTGGCACAGATCGTCAAGCGCATGGAAGCCGAAGCACCGACCATCAAGGTCACGTTCAAAGTTGGAGAGCGCGTCCGTATCATCGATGGACCGTTCAATGACTTCCGTGGCGTTGTTTCAGAAATCGATATGGAGCGCACGAAGGTACGTGTCATGGTTTCGTTCTTCGGGCGCGAGACACCTGTGGAACTGGATTTCCTGCAGGTAGAAAAAGCATAAGTTATACAGTAACAGGCTTTTGCCTGCTACCGTGGGAGTGGCGCCCCAACGCCACGCCAAAACCACAAAGGAGTAAAAATGGCAAAGAAGTTTAAGGCGATTGTTCGTCTCCAGCTCGAGGCTGGAAAAGCCAACCCGGCGCCGCCTGTGGGTCCGGCATTGGCAGGTCATGGTATCAACATCATGGCGTTTTGTAAGGAGTACAACGCCCGTACGTCAAATCGACAGGGTGAGGTCCTCCCCGCAGAAATTACCGTCTATACTGATGGTTCGTTCACATTTGTTTTGAAAACCTCTCCGGCTGCTGTGTTGCTGCGCAAGGCTGCTAAAGTAGAGAAGGGCTCTGGTGTGCCGAACAAGGAAAAGATTGGCAAGGTCACGCGCTCCCAAGTGAAGGAGATTGCGGAACAGAAGATGAAGGATCTGAACGCAATCAGCCTCGAAGGCGCGATCAAACAAATTGAAGGCACAGCCCGTTCGATGGGCATTACAATCGTTGATTAGAGTTGTGGGAGGACCGCATACGGTGGTCCGCTTGCACCACGGAGGATAAAATGGCTATACACGGAAAAAAATACGAAGCCGCTCAGGCGAAGGTGGACCCGGACAAGGAATATTCCCCACGCGATGCCGTTGCGCTCGCCAAGGAAACCAGCATCACCAAGTTCGACTCAACAGTGGAAGTTCACATGCGCACGGCGCTCGATCCGCGTCAGGCAGACCAGCAGGTGCGTGATGTCGTCGTGCTGCCCCATGGTCTGGGAAAGACTGTGCGCGTGCTCGTCTTTGCCCAGGGCGAGGGTGCCGCTGCCGCTCGTTCTGCAGGTGCCGACCTCGTTGCTGATGATGACGAGACGATGAAGAAGATCGAAGGCGGTATGCTCGATTTTGATGTCGCGATCGCGACGCCTGATGCAATGGGACGGGTGGGTCGCCTGGGACGTGTACTCGGTCCGCGCGGGCTGATGCCGAATCCCAAGGCAGGGACAGTTGTCACTGCCGATAATATCGCCCGGGCGATCAAAGAAGCGAAGGCAGGTCGCGTCGAGTTCCGCCTGGATAAAACGGCCAACATCCACGTCTCGGTGGGTAAGGTCTCGTTTGATGCCGATCAGCTGTATGAAAACTTCGCAGCACTGATGGACGCGGTGCACAAAGCTCGCCCTGCCGGCGCGAAGGGTGATTACATCAAACGCATTACCCTGACGACTACGATGGGTCCTGGGATTAAAGTGAATCCCGGCGAGACGCACAAATTCGAGGGAATCGAGTAAAATACTCGTCCATCAATCCTGGACAATCACCAGGATCATAAGAAAGCCACTTCGCCAGTGAAGGCGGGTGCCCTATCGGGCTTAATTTCCTGCTCAGGTGAAGACGAAAGCAAAATTACTGGTGCTCAAGGCACCGTGTCCCTCCTTGCCTTGGGGGTTTGCTCAAAGTCTTTGCCTCGTATAACGAAGGTGGCAAAGACTTTTTATTGAAAGGAGGTGAGTTTCCTTTGGCAATATCAAAAGAACGCAAAGACGAAGTGCTGTCTCAATATGCAGACTGGATGAAGCGCAGCCAGGCAGTCATCCTTGTGGAATATACCGGTGTACGAATGAAAGATCTGGATAACATCCGATCTAAAATTCGTGAATCAGGCGGAGAATTCCACATCGTCAAGAATACGCTGGCACGGCGTGCTTTTACAGATCTGGGCATGCAATTCCCCAGTGATTATCTTGTGAAAAGCACTGCTGTCTCGTTTGCCTTCACAGACCCGGCTTCCACAGCAAAAGCCCTGACCGATGCCACAAAAGGCAGCGAGTTCGTCAAAGTCAAGGGCGGGTTCATGAGCGGTCAAACGCTGAACGCTGCGCAGGTCAAAGCATTGGCCGACATGCCGCCGCTGCCCGTTGTCCGTGCGCAGTTGTTGGGCGTGCTGCAGGCACCGGCTGGCAAACTGGTGCGTACGATTGCCGAACCTGCTCGTGGTTTGGCTGCTGTTCTCAAGGCTTTCTCCGAAAAAACAAGTGAAGCGAATGCCGCTGCGTAATCGGCTGGATAATTACGCACTTAATCATAAATCTATCTGTATGTAAGGAGTACTAAACAATGGCTGAACTGAATCAAATCGTGGATCAACTTTCCACACTGTCCGTCCTTGAGGCGGCTGAACTGGTGAAATTACTGGAAGAGAAGTGGGGCGTTTCTGCCGCCGCTCCTATGGCAATGGCTGCCATGCCGGGTGCTGGCGCTGCTGCCACTGCCGAGCCTGTTGAGGAAAAGACAGAGTTCGATGTCGTCATCAAGGATGCTGGCGCCAAGAAGATCGACGTCATCAAGGTCATTCGCCAGTTGACCAGTCTCGGTCTCGGCGAAGCCAAGACGTTAGCCGAAACCGCTGGTGGTAAGGTCCTCACCGGCGTGGGCAAGGATGCTGCCACAGAGGCCAAGAAGAAACTGGAAGAAGCTGGCGCGTCGGTCGAGCTCGCCTAATTACTTCCAAAGAAAAGACGGCTTGGATTACAAGCCGTCTTTTTGATTCCGTGCAATCCGCATTAGGTCACAGATCCTGGCCCTGTCCCTGAAACAATAAAGCCATCGTGCCATTCCGGATCATCCACCAAAAAGGAGCGGAACACTAGATAGCGTTCATGTTGTCCGGCACTGTCTGCATTTGCGATATATGTTTCCTTATCTTTGAAAATCGCCACCAGGTAAAACTCATCTGGGTCCGTATCCATTTGATAGTAATAGTCCGCGACCCAGCCGGGAATCGTCGCGCCGCCGAAGTTATCCATGGCTTTGACAAATTCATCCTTGACCCCGGGTCTGATTCTAAAGTGTGCGATCGTGCCATACATGAGAGCCTCCTTTCCGGTTGGAGGAATTATATCTCTCAATTCCTTAGCTTAAATAAAAGAGACGACCAATATGGTCATCTCATAGTTTGTGTCTCACTTCTTACGAGGCAAGCAGCTTTTCCATCCGGCGGATCACCATGACCACTTTACCCTTGATCTCCAGAGGCTCACTCTTCTTGACAAAGATTGGCTTCATGGTGGGGTTAGCGGGCTGGAGGCGATAGCGATCCTTTTCCTTGAAAAAGTACTTCAGAGTCGCTTCGTTATCGCGCGGAAGCCAGACGGCAACCATCTCACCATTGCGAGCATCGGAGGCTGGCTTAAGAACAACAATATCGCCATCGTTGATCATCGCGTCGATCATCGATTCTCCGCGGACTTCGAGAGCGTACAATCCATCACCTTTTTCCTTGGAAGGAAGAAGGCTGCGGGCGATATCCACCGCATTGGCTTCGCTATCGGTCATGTAGCTGATTGTGGGATCCAGCTCGGGGAGGGGGAGACCCGCAGCGATGGGACCAAGAATCGGGATGCGGAGAGTATCCGGCGAGCCATTCATCCCAGCGAGGCGGACGCCGCGTGAGATCTTCCGGTCCCGCTCAATCAACCCCTTCTTCTCAAGCTGATCAAGATAATAGTTCACAACAGATGTGGACGTGATTCCGGTCTTTTCACCGATCTCACGAATGGAAGGGGGATACTTATTCTCGCGCTGGTACTCCTGAAGGAACGCAAGAATCCTGTGGTGACGTTCTCCGAGACCTTTGCTTTTTCGAACCATCATCATAGCTGCCTCCTGCCCGAAACTTGGGCATACATGAGCATTCTTCGCTCATTTGTGCTATGAATGATAACCGAACGTCTGTTCTGTGTCAAGCGTTGTGAGACAGGATTTTTGTTACAGCCAGGTGCGGCGCCGGAACCAAATGTACATGCCAATCGGCAAAAGGAGCACGATAGCAAGAGTTACATAGAAAACAGGAGTGGTTGTCCAGCCCGTCAGATTGCCGAGCGGCTCGAAGAAGTTCATGCCGAAGTATCCTGTGAGAAATGTAAGCGGCATAAACAGGACGGTAATGATCGTTAGAGTTTTCATAATCTCATTCATTCGATTGTTGACCGCAGACAGGTAGGTATCCTGCACGCCGCCTACAATATCCCGTAAGCTTTCGTTGAGGTCGTGCAGACGTACGAGATGGTCGTAGATATCGCGGAAAAATACGCGATCTCGAGGATCCACGACCTTGTATTCGTCGCGCGCAAGTTTGTTCAGAACTTCACGCTGGGGGATAATGATCCGTCGCATTGCTAGCAGAGCTCGTTTGAGTGAAAATAGCTGCTCGAGAAGACGGGGGGATGGACCGTGAAAGACTTGGTCCTCGATCCGATCGACCGCCTCATCGATTTTTTCCACGGCTGGCATATAACCCGCCATCAAATGATCTGTGATTCTGTACAGAATATGGTCTGCTCCCTGTTGCACATTGCGCTCGTCACGGAAGCAAATCGTCCAGGCCTCATCTACGGCAGAGATCTGATGGTCATGGTGCGTTACAATATAATTTTTCCCTAAAAAAATGTCCAACTCATCGACGTCGGTTTCCCATATATCGCCGTTGGTTTTCAATCTCATGTAATTGAGGACGATATAAAGATACTCATCCCAGTCATCCAGGCGGGGGACATGCGTTTCCTGCAGTGCATCGTCGATTGCCAAATGGTGAAAGCCGAATGCTTCCAGAACAGGCTGGGAGGTTTCAGGCGGCTCACTGATAAAGTCCACCCACAATACGGCCTGCGGATTTTGAAGAAGTTGAGTAAACTTTTCAGGGGGGAGATCTTTTTGGATAGATTGCCCGGGAAGGTAGTATAGGGAACGAATCATCTCAAACACCTCAAAAGCTGAAATTGGATATAACTCTTAGTATTCTTTACATCTTCTTTTATAATCTTTAACTATCTTAACTTTATATTTATTAAATTGAAGTACATCTTGACAAAATAAACATTCCGCTTATAATATTTGTAAAGATTGAGCATCATTTCCGAATTTGCACCCCACACCATTGCTCAAAGTAGAAAATCTATCTTAATTTCTGATTATAAGCCTTTCTGGCTGTGAAGAATTGTTTTCAGGAGAATTTATATGTACGCTGCACCAACTCGATGCCCTGTCTGTCGCGAAGAACTTACCGTCACCCGCTTACATTGTCCATCCTGTGATACCTCGATCGAAGGGCAGTTCACAGGTGGACCGTTTGCCCACTTAACTGCCGAACATTTGGATTTTATCGTGACCTTCGTCCGCTGCGAGGGAAAGATCAATCGCATGGAACAGGAGCTCAATCTTTCCTACCCCACCATTCGAAATCGTTTACATGAGGTCATCCGCGCGCTTGGTTTCGAGCCTGGCAAGGACGAAGTGATCGAGATCAGTCCGGAGAGGCGGAGTACCGTACTCGAAGATTTGGAGCTAGGGAAAATTTCTCCCGATGAAGCAATGCGCTTGCTGCGTGGCGAAGAGGAGTAGGACATGTCTCGAATCATTTCTGCCGGTAAGACACCAAAAATCAGAATCGAGGCGATCGATGGCGATCTGAGTGTCGTGGGTTGGGACGGAGAAGATATCCTCATTAAGACCGATGAGGACCAGCTCACGTTGCAACAAAATGGCGATGCCGTTTCGTTTTCCTGCACCGATGACGTTTCCTTGCGAATCCCAAGAGATGCTTCGCTTTCCATTGAAAGAATCGGCGGAGATATGGCACTGCGCGGGGTAGTAGGGAGTGTGGAGATCAAGGAAATTGACAGTGATCTTTCCATGCGCGATGTTGGGTCTGTAGCAATTGATACCATTAAGGCAGACTTCAGTCTGCGCGGCGCGAAAGGCAATCTCTATGTCAAGAGCGTCGGTGGCGACGTGTCTGTTCGCGAAGTAGAAGGAAATATCACATTCGACTCTGTCGCGGACGACATGGCACTGCGCGGCGCACGCGGGAATGTCAAGGTCAACGTGGGCGAAGATGTAGTCGTGTATCTTGAGCCCAAAGCCGATGGCGCCTACTCGATCACCGCCGGGGATGATATTTTGCTTGTTTTGAAACCTAATGCAAATGTGACCCTATCCATGAACGGGGATGCAATCGATGTGGACTGGGCAGGCATCGACAACCAGCAGGATGTGACCGAACGCATCCTGGTGTTGGGAGACGGCTCTGCCAAGATTGCGCTGAATGCTGGCGGCGACATCCGCGTGACCAACGACGCCGAAGCCGGCAACTCGGCAGAAGACTTTGGGAATTTCGCAGGGATGAATTTCGACTGGTCTGGCTTTGGCGAGCGGATTTCGCGGCAGGTGGAGCAGGCAACGACCCGCGCCGCAAAACGCGCTGAAGAAGCCGCTCGTCGCGTGGAACGCCATGCGGAGCGTCATGCCCGGCGCTGGCGCGGCAATGTAAAGTCCGGTCCCTGGAATTGGGAGAAAGGCCCGAGGGGCATGCCTACACCGCCGACTCCTCCTTCTGAGCCTGTGGCTGAGGAAGAGCGCCTGGCTATTTTGAAGATGCTGGCTGAGAAGAAGATCACTGCCGAACAAGCTGAACAACTGCTCAGTGCACTGGAAGGAGGCAAATAATGTCCTCTGAAGAACGCAGGAAAATTCTGCAGATGGTGCAGGAAGGCAAGATCTCTGCGGAGCAAGCTTCCAGCCTGATGCGCGCCCTCGATGCGGACCCGGATCCCTCGGAGGGGGAGGTTGAGGTCATTGAAGCGGGAGTCAGCTCCGGCGGCGAACGGGTCGAGGCTCCCGAGTTTGAGGAGGTCAAAGCGCGTGCGCGTCGTTTTGCTATGATTCCCCTGTGGCTTGGAGTCTTCCTGACTGTATTCAGTGCCTGGGGGATGTATTCCATCCAGCAAAATGCAGGCGTAAACTTCTGGTTCTTTTTTCTTCTGATTCCGCTTTTATTAGGTGTCTTATTGATTGCCCTGGGCGCCGGTGCCCAGAATTCGAAGTGGTTATATGTAAATGTGGATCGGCGCAATGCCCAAGACGGGCCGCGGAAGATCACACTCGGTTTTCCGCTGCCTTTGGGTCTAACCGCCTGGGTCCTGCGAACGTTTGGACATAACATACGCGGGATGAATCATACGAATGTGGATGAGATCATCCAGATCTTAGACGCCACGGGGAAATCTGGTGCACCTCTCATCATCAACGCAAACGACAATGGAGATGGCGAACATGTGCAAGTTTACATCGGGTAAGGAGGTGTAATATGGCTAGCTCAGAAGAACGAATGAAAATCCTGAAAATGATCGAAGATGGAAAGCTGAGCGCGGAGGAAGGGACCAAATTGCTGATGGCGTTAAGTGAGAAGCGCCTGCCCTCTCCACCGCGCCCGCCGGGGATGCCGGGGAGCCCACGCTGGCTGCGAATCCGGGTGACGGATGTGCGCACAGGCCGCTCGAAGGCTTCGGTGCAGATCCCGCTTGCCTTGGTGGATGCCGGGTTGAAGATCGGCGCACATTTTGCCCCGGAAGTAGAGGGCGTGGACATGTCTAACGTGATGGACGCGGTGCGGACCGGGATGACCGGCAAGATTATCGATGTCACCGATGACGAGGACGGGGAGCACGTAGAGATTTATGTGGAGTGAGTGCCAAGCAAACCCGCTTACATAAATTGATCGCGTGAGAGCAAGTCAAACAATCCCGCCCAACGCGGGGTTGTTTGACTCTGGGGATTGTGTTATCCTGCCGGGAATTTACTCCGGTTTCCGAGGAATAACATGCAGAATACAAATCGTCCGACGGGAATGTTTGGTTTCACACTTGTCTGGCTGGGGCAGATCATCTCTGTCCTCGCCACGAATATGACCGCGTTCGCATTCACAATCTGGGTCTTCCAAGAGACAGGCAGCGCCACCGCGCTGGGCTTGATGCAGGTTTTCTTTATCACGCCGCTTCTGATCGTCACCCCCCTGGCGGGTGTGCTGGTGGACAGGCACAATCGCAAAATGATGATGATGGTCAGCGATCTGACGGCGGGGCTGGCGACGATATCCATCCTTATCTTACAGGCATTCGGTGCTCTGGAAGTGTGGCATCTCTATGCCGCTGCCATCGTTCAGGGGCTGGGAAACGCTTTTCAATGGCCTGCCTATTCTGCGACGATCAGCACCATGATTCCAAAAGAAAAACTGGGACGTGCCAATGGCATGATGTCACTCATCGAAATGGGCCCGGGAATTCTTGCTCCCATGCTCGCTGGCACCCTGCTGCCCGTCATTGGGATCACCGGAATCCTGTCGCTTGATGTGGTTACGTTTGTGTTAGCTGTTTTGGTGTTGGTATTCGTGCACATCCCTCAACCGGTGCGTACTTCAGAGGGTGCACAAGCCCAGGGAAATATCCTTAAAGAGGCAGCATTCGGGTTTCGCTATATCTTCGCGCGGCCCAGCCTGCTCGGTTTGCAACTGGTGTTCTTCTTTGGCAACCTGTGTTTGGGGATTGCCTTTACCATTCTCGCTCCGATGATTTTGCTGCGCACCGGCAATGATGCTGTCAGCCTGGGGCTGGTCCAATCTGCGGGAGCCATTGGCGGCGTGCTGGGGGGCGTCCTCATGAGTGCCTGGGGCGGCTTTAAGCGCAGAGTCCACGGGGTGCTGGCGGGCTGGATCGTTTCCAGCTTCTTCTTCTCTCTTGTAGGGCTGGGCACCTCACTTCCGCTTTGGATCGTGGCGATAGCATTATCTTCGGTCGTCTCTCCAATAATCAACGGCTCGAATCAGGCGATCTGGCAGTCGAAGGTCGCGCCGGATGTGCAGGGACGTGTGTTCTCGGCACGCATGTTGATCGCCTGGCTGACCAACCCGATTTCCCCATTGATTGCGGGTACGCTGGCAGATTATGTGCTCGAACCGGCGATGCGTGTGCCAGGCGGGCTCTCCTCTGCTCTTGACTGGCTAATTACACCGGGACCTGGAGCGGGCATGGGACTGCTGATCTTCCTCAGCAGCCTCGGCGGGATTCTGGCAGGGCTGACAGGATACTTTATCCACTACATCCGGCATGCCGAAGACATTCTGCCCGATCATGATCAGCTCGTCCCTGCGGAGGCCGCCTAACGTCACCGCACAACCTCTATATAATCCAGATTAATAGATTGACCGCTTTCATGAATGATTCTCACGAAATGAGTGCCCGGAGAAAGTTGGGGGGAACGCCAGATATTGCCGAAGGCTTGCTCATGGAAGCTATAGGGCTGATCGTCAATCAGAACTGTCACCGTGCCGAAACTCCGCCCACGCTGATAGCCAAAGATGAATCGTTCCCCTGTAAAGCGGAAAAATGCTTCATTCCCAATACTATCTGAAATATGTAATGTGCCTTTATACGCGAACTTGGTCCCGGAATTCATTCTATACGTCCAGTGCCTGTCATAAATAATATTCGGATCCGTATTATCATATCGTCCAACTAAGAGTGGCTGACCTCGTTCTGGAGTAGAAGTGGCAGAGGCAGGGGACTGGCTTTCAGCCGTGGCGGTGCCTGCTGAAGCAATTGTTGCATCTGGCGGCCCGGGATAAGAATCGGGACTGGTTCCGGTGGCGATAGGAGACGTCTCCTCCAGGGTGGAGGTCGCCGATGGTCGAGGGGTCCGCGTCCGTGTTGCTACAGGACTCACGTCAAATAGAGCTGCAGTGGGTTCTACTGTGGGAGGAACCGGCGCCTCCCTGCGATAGTTTGCCAGAAATATCCACGCAAGTCCAAGAATAGAAACGACCCCAACTGCAATGGGAATTAGAAGTTCACGTTCAAAAGAGGGGCGAGGCTGCATTGTGCGGAAATTCCTATCGCGATTGTACCCGTATTCGTTTCATTAAGGATTTCAGGAGTCCGCCTCATTTGAAATGACTTTACAAGCAAATCTTACTACTTGAGGCTTGTCGTCTCTGATTCGCTGTGATATGCTCGCAGGGATGCGAGAATGGAAGCTGCCTTTTCAGCGCCCAGGCGGTATGCGGGGTCTTTTTATTATCTGGTTGGGGCAGATGGTTTCTGGCATCGCTTCCAGCATTACCGCCGTCGCATTACCCATCTGGATCTTTAGCATCACCGAGAGTGGGACAGCCGTCGGAATTTTAGAGTTCTTTTTCTTCAGCGCTTATCTTCTGGCTGTGCCATTCGCCGGCATTTTAATTGACCGCAGCAATCGCAAGCTCATGATGCTTGTATACGATTTTTCCTCCCTGATTGCACTGACAATTTTGCTCCTTCTTCAAATTGCGGGAATTTTGGAAGTCTGGCATTTATATATTGCAGCCGTATTTCAGGGAATAGGCTCCGCTTTCCAGTCTCCTTCGTATGCAGCCGCGATTACGACCATGGTATCCAAGAAACAATATATCCGCGCCAACGGGTTGATTTCGCTGCTCTATGAGCTGCCCGGGATTTTTGGTCCATTGCTGGCTGGCGTGATGTACCTGGTGATTGGATTAAATGGTATCCTGATTCTCAACTTGTTTGCGCTTGTAATTGGCATTGTTGTTTTGCTCCTCGTTGAAATTCCACAGCCTCCCAGAACCATAGAAGGGGAACTCTCCCATAGCAAATTCCTGAGTGAAGCTTTCTATGGAATTAAGTACATTCTGCAACGACCCAACCTGTTGGGTCTTCAACTGATATTTTTTACCGGAAACTTATTTTCCGGAATCGCATTGTCCGCGGCGGTGCTCTACCCCATGATCTTATTGCGTACGGGGAATGATACCCAGATCCTGGGCGGCTTGCAATCGGCTGGCGCGTTCGCCGCAGTACTGGGAGGTATATTTCTCACTACATGGGGCAGGATAAAACGTCCTGCTCGTGCCATTATCTTTGCCTGGCTGTTTTCCAGCGTGCTTGGGATGGCACTACTCGGTGTGGGGCAAACCCTGGTCATCTGGCTGATCGCAGTGGTTGTGGATGCGATCTTTGACCCGATCGTTAACGTTTCCATGGACTCTTTCTTACAGGCGAAGGTGCCGCCCGACCTGCAGGGACGCGTATTCTCTGCCAGTGATTTTATTTCGCAGGCGATGCTGCCCTTCACTCCGCTGCTGGCTGGTTATTTTGGCGATCGAATGTTCGAGCCGGCGATGGGAACGGGAGGGACCCTCGCCACTACCTTCGGCTGGCTCGTAGGGACGGGACCCGGCTCCGGGTTTGGCTTAGTAATTCTTCTGTGCGGCATTGGTGGAATGCTCGTCGGGCTGGCAGGTTATTTAATCCCTTCCATTCGTAATATCGATACCCTTCTGCCAGACTTTCGACGTTTGCCTGCGCCTGGGATCATGAGAAGTATGCAAAAGCTGAGGACAAGGAAACTCACGCGTAAGACAAGAAGATCCATTCACAAGAGAGTACGTGTTCGCTCGTATCCGCCGCCAAGTGAAGAGTGAATTTCCTCTTAATCAAAAACAACTCACCAGACGGTGAGTTGTTTCTTAATTGTATGGAATTCGCTTCTTTATTAATTAGGCAGGTTTGTAAGCCGTGATTTTCGCGCTGTAAACAGCTTTGTAGATATCGTTGCGTGCGATCGTCTTGAGCTCCATGACATCTTTCATGCCACTGATCGCCGAGTCAACAGTTTCCCTGTCGAAGAAAACGGGGACAATGGAAACATTTGTGAAACCAACTGCTTCCATCCTATGGATATATTCACTGGCTTCCACAGCGCCTGCCACACAACCTGCCCAGGCGCTCAGACTCTTCTTGATCGGATCTGGTAAAGGTCCGTCGGTGACAATGTCAGACACAGCCAGCTTCGCGCCGGGTTTGAGCACACGGAACGCTTCCGCGAACACCTTCGATTTATCGGGCGCAAGATTGATCACACAGTTCGAAATGATGACGTCTACACTACTGGAATCCACTGGCAAATCTTCGAGATAACCCTGGCGGAATTCCACATTCTGGATGTCCAGGCGCTGCGCGCTCGACTGGGCGCGCTCGATCATTTCAGGGGTCATATCCACGCCGATGACGCGCCCGGTCTCACCGACTTTCTTCGCGGCGAAGAAGCAATCGAGTCCAGCGCCGGAACCGAGGTCCAGTACGGTTTGCCCCGGTTCGAGCGAGGCAAGCGTGATCGGGTCGCCGCACCCGTAGCTAACCACGGACTCGCCTTCAGGCAAAGTGGCAAGTAAATCTGTGGAGTAAAGCTTGCTATCGGTGCCGCAGCAATCAGAGTCGCCGCAACAGGATGCGTTGTTCTTGATCCGTCCTGCGTAGTGCTCACGGACAACTTCATGGATAGGGTTGTTTGTCGTCATGGTTTCTCCTTATAATATTTGTACAAAGATCGTTGCCAACTTATATAGAAGATTATCTATATATGTCCATAAAAAAATTTCCAATAAGTTCTCTCTGTAGCGCCCGGGCACTACAGAGGTCATATTAGCAGCAACCGCCGCCCCCGCAACAACCGCCTTCGCATTCCCCACAACCGCAATCGTTTTGAACGTAAAGTGTATTCATGGCATTCACCTCCTTTCATATAGATATTTGTCTATCAATCAAGCCAAAAAAAATTGGAGGCAGCGCGCCTGCTCTCCAATTTTATTGGTTAATCACATTGATCAGTTTTTCGGTCGTCGTAGTCTCGGGCGCAAACTTAATCATCAACTGCCCACAGCACATCACGATGTTTTCCTGGTTCAGAGTATAAAATGTCTGCTTGCCTTCTTCGCGGATGTTCACCAGC
>DASSBC010000015.1:0-34614 GCA_035699125.1 Anaerolineales bacterium | reverse complement strand
GACCAGGGCACGATCCAGACCGAGATCGTCGTCAACGCCGCGGGGTTGTGGGGGCGCGAGGTCGGCAAGCTGGTGGGACTGAATCTTCCGGTCGTCCCGATGGCGCATCTCTACCTGATGACGATGCCCATCGAAGGCGTGGACCGTACAACGCCAACATTACGCGATCCTGATCTGCTGGTCTACTGGCGTGAGGAGGTTGGCGGGTTTGTGATGGGCGGCTATGAACGCCAGCCTGCGCCATATGGCTTGGACGGGCTGCCGCGTGACTCAAAGTTCCAGCTCCTGCCCGAGGATTGGGAGCGCTTCACCCCGCTGATGGAGAATGCCATCAAGCGTGTCCCGGTGATGGAAAACGTCGAAGTCAAGAAGCTGCTCAATGGTCCCGAAGGCTTCACACCCGACGGCGAATACCTGCTCGGTCCCACGTCGGTCAAAGGCTTCTGGGTGGCGTGCGCCTTCTGTGCCCACGGGCTGGCAGGCGCGGGCGGCATCGGTAAGATCATGGCGGAGTGGATCGTGGAAGGTCACCCCGAGTGGGACATGTGGCGGCTGGACGTGCGCCGCTTCGGCTCCAACTACAACAGCCTCGGCTACGCCGCGGCGCGCACGATCGAGACGTACACCCAGTATTATGACATCCACTACCCCGGCGAGGAGCGTCTCTCACGCCGCAACCTGCGTCTCTCCCCCACCTACTATCGCCTGCGTGACCTGGGCTGTTCGTTCGGCGAGAAGTTCGGCTGGGAGCGCCCAAATTGGTTCCAGCCTTATGAAGAGAAAGCGACTCACGGGCATGAACCACAGGGCTGGGCACGTCATAACTGGTCGCGTGCCATCGGTTACGAACACCTGCAGACTCGCGCAGTTGCCGGTCTGTTTGACGAGACTTCCTTCAACAAGATCGAAGTGCGCGGACCCGGCGCGCTCGCCTTTCTCAACCGCGTCTGCGCCAACAATATCGACCAGCCCGTTGGCACAGTGGCCTACACCCAGTGTCTCAATGATCGCGGCGGCATCGAGTGTGACTTCACCGTCAACCGCCTATCCGAAGACCGCTTCCTGATCGTCACCGGTACCGCGTTCGGGCAGCACGACATGTCGTGGCTGTCGCTCAACATGCCGGAAGATGGATCGGTCAGCATCGAGGATGTCGGTTCCTCTTACGCCTGTGTCGGCTTATGGGGACCGAAGGCTCGGACCATTCTGGAAAAAGTAACGACTGACGATGTATCGAATACCACCTTCCCTTACATGACCTCCAAACGCATTTCGGTTGGGGACGTCCCTGTGATCGCCTCGCGCGTCACCTATGTGGGCGAGCTGGGCTGGGAGTTCTATTGCCCGATGGAGTATGGCCTGCACCTGTGGGATACGCTCTGGGCGGCAGGCGAACCCGAAGGCATGATGGCAGGCGGCTATAAAGCCATCGAGTCGATGCGCCTCGAAAAGGGCTACCGCTACTGGAGCGCTGAGATCAGCCCAGATTACACTCCCTATGAGGCGGGTCTCGGCTTCGCTGTGAAACTGGAGAAAGATGACTTCATCGGCAAAGAAGCGCTTGTGAAACAAAAAGCAGACGGGATAACCCGCAAACTCTGTTGCCTGACTCTTTCCGACAACCGCGTGATCGCTCTGGGGAAAGAGCCCATTCGCGAAGAAAGTGGGAAGGTCGTAGGCTGGGTGTCCTCCGGCGGATACGGCTACTCAGTGGGGCAAAGCATCGTCTATGCCTACCTGCCCATGGAATGCACGAAAGTTGGCACGCAGCTTGAGATCGAATTCTTCGGCGAACAGGTCGCAGCGACGGTGGTAAAGTCCCCGTTGTGGGACCCGAAGGGAGACAGGATAAGAGCGTAAAGAGCAAAGCGAGGGTCTCGAACCCTTGTTGCATGGATTCGCATTCTTAAGGAAACGGAGGAACCTTGCCTGATATAGAATGGCCTTACGTGATCGTCTTGGAGCGCCTGGTACTGGCAGTATTGATTGGGTTGTTTATTGGCCTGGAGCGGGAGCGGCGCGGCAAAGAGTCGGGCGTACGAACATTTGCATTAACCGCCGCGCTGGGGACGCTCGGTGGATTAATGGGCGAAAATTATGCTTTGCTCAGCCTGTTGATGCTGGGGGTGTTGATCACTCTCATCAATATTCAGACGATCCTCACAAAATCCGAAATTGAGCTCACCACGTCCATTGCTCTTTTGCTGACTGGCATTATGGGCATTCTATGCGGTGTAGGGCATATCTTTACGCCGGTTGCCGTTGGAGTGATTACTGTAGCGCTCCTCGCCTGGAAGCAAGACCTTTCGGGATTCAGCATCAACCTGACGGAAACCGAACTCCGTTCCGCTATCCTGTTGGGAATCCTGGCGTTTGTAATTTATCCTGCACTGCCGGTAGGAAGCATTGACCCGTGGAACGTTCTGGATCCACGCGAAGCGTTGGTCACAGTCATCCTGATCGCAGGCATTGGCTTCATAAACTACATCCTGTGGAAGATATATGGCGCCCGCGGCATTGAGCTGACAAGCTTTCTTGCAGGCCTGGTGAACAGCAGTATTGCCGTAAGTGAGCTGAGCATACGCGCGAAGGAACTGCGAGGACAACTCAATGACATTGCGCGACGCGGCATCGTGCTGGCGACGGCTGCCATGATCCTGCGGAATGGTGTTCTGCTTGCACTTCTGGCGCCGCTCGTGTTTCTTCAAGCGGCGCTTCCATTCGGGCTGATGTTCTTAGCCTGTGGCATATTTTTCCTGTTTTCGAGACACCCAGCGAAAAGTGAGGACACGCAGTCCACACCTATTTTGCATCTCCAATCCCCTTTTTCCTTACCGGTTGCGATCCGGTACGGCTTTATCTTCCTGGTCTTACAGGTCGCAAGCGTATTGGCTCAGGATACGCTGGGACAGCTGGGGGTGTACTTTACAAGTTTCTTCGGCGGGCTATTCTCAAGCTCCAGTGCCGTCGCCGCGGCGGCTACGCTACAAACGAAGGGCAGCATTCCTACCAATGTTGCCGCGATCAGTGCGGTGATTGCCTCGGCTACGAGTGTAATTGTCAACTTGCCACTGGTGGCACGCGCCCAGGAGCCGCGCCTGACCAGGCAGGTCGGGTGGATCATGATCACCGTAATTGCTGTAGGCGCATTGGGCTTATTTTTACAGCTATCTATATTTTCCTTCCTGAATTAGGATCGCTTTGTAATGGGAACTTGCAAACCTTCACACCAGGATAAACGATGACCTGTGGAATCATCTTAGCCACGGAGCCATCGCAGCGAGTCAGAAATGATTGACCGCGCAAAAGAAACATGGGACTCCGGGGACGCGTATGAGCAGTATGTTGGGCGCTGGAGCCGTCTTGTGGCAACAGAATTCCTGGACTGGTTGGGCGTCGAAACAGGAGTCACCTGGGGCGACGTGGGCTGTGGCACAGGCGTCCTCGTGGAAGGCATCCTTGCAGACACGGCGCCCGTATCCATCCTTGCCATAGATCGGGCGCATGGATTTATTCGGACAGCACGCAACAGGCTCAGCGACCGCCGCGTCCAGTTTAGCCTTGGCGATGCCACGGCTCTCTCCTGGAGAGCCAATTCCTGTGATGCCACGGTATCCGGGCTCGTCCTGAACTTTGTAGTAAGCCCGAGGGCGATGGCAGCCGAAATGGTGCGCGTCACGCGTCCACGAGGCATTGTAGCAGTATATGTTTGGGATTATGCTGGCGGCATGCAAATGATGCGGCACTTCTGGGACGCGGCAGTAGAGACCCATCCCCAGGATGCCAGGCTCGACCAGGCAGAGCGCTTTCCGATCTGTCAGCCCGAGCCGTTGGAACGCCTGTTTCAGGAAGCAGGCTTACAGGCAGTGACCGTGCGTGCGATCGATGTCGTGACGCCCTTCCGGGACTTCGCCGACTACTGGACTCCCTTCCTGGGTAAGCAGGGCGCGGCGCCCACGTATCTTGCAAGCCTGAACGTTGCCGCGCAGGAACGCATACGCGATGCATTGCAAGCTCGCCTTCCCAGAAGCGCCGATGGCTCGATCCATCTGACTGCAAGAGCCTGGGCTGCTCAGGGGATTGTTCCTGGTTGAATGACCGGACTCTGCGGGCAGGAGAGTACAAAGATGATCATACGACTCGCACACACTAGCGATCTCCCCTCCATCATAGATATTTACAATCAGGCAATCCCGTCGAGACAGTCCACCGGAGATACACAGCCGGTGCACTTCGAAGACCGGCTGGCATGGTTCGAGGAACATCGCCCCGATAGATATCCTATTTTCGTAGCAGAGGTCGACACACAGGTGGCAGGCTGGTGCAGCTTAAGTGCCTACCGCCCCGGGCGTGCGGCGTTGCGCTTTACGGCGGAGATCAGCTATTACATAGCTTCTGTGTATCACCGTCAGGGGGTCGGGACAGCACTGGTCCAGCATGCGCTGGCAGCCTGTCCGGCGCTCCAGATCAAACATCTCTTCGCCATTGTCTTGGAAGGCAATCAGGCGAGCCTCAAGTTGTTGCAGAAAATGGGCTTTGAACAATGGGGATACCTACCGAGGGTGGCGAGCTTTGATGGAAGAGAAGTGGGGCATGTCTACTGCGGGCGGCATGTGTAGAACCATAGCTGGAGGGAATGCCCCGGCTGGCCAGACGATCGGAGCTGTTGGGAGCGAAAGGCTATTGCCCGGCTGGCTGCGCGCCCAGCACGTTTTCCAGCAGGTCACGCACCACGTCATCGCTTCCCGCATATCGGATAAGCATGTTGCCTAGCCTGTAGAATTGCGGCTCGCCTTCAGGATTGGTCAGGTCTGCGACCAGAGGCACTTGCGCATCAGCCTCTTCTGCCGACCCATAGGTGTAAAACTCCACTTCCTCTTTGTTGATATGGACGATCTGGCCGGGCGCGGATAAAACATCACTCTCTACGGGGTCAGCAAGGTTCACCGTAGCGCCGGTTTCGTTCAGTACCCGCACCACATCCTCCAGATCCCCCGGGACATCAGCATCTCCAGGAACAGTCTCAGTCGGAGGGATCCCAGCCGTCGCATTGGCTTCTGCCGTAGCCGTGGATAGTTCGGGTTCGCTGGTAGAAGTCTGCGCCCCACAGGCTGACAGTACCAGTGTCAGCACCGCCAGGACTGCGGCTATCACTACTTTAGTTTTCATGTCTTTCTCCTTAAACAGGTACGTCTGGTTGAGATCAGAGATTCATACATCAGGGTGGGCGCTGTCAATCGGCTTGATTGGCACTGCTGTCAGCTCCCTTCCGCTGTGCTTATTCTATTTATAACGAGGGATGGAGCAGGCTGTTAGCGTTCAGGAACCGCGTGTGGGAGACGCGACGTTGCGCTCGGTGCTTCTCACGAAAAGGGTAGGCATGGATCGCCGCGGGCGGAGTCTGCTATACTGGTGACATGACAATCAAACGATTGGACCACATCAGCGTCGTCGTCGACGACCTTGCAGCCGCGATTGCTTTTTTCACCGCGCTCGGCATGACAATCGAAGGCGAAATGCCGGTCGAGGGCACGTGGGTGGACCGCGTCAACAGTCTCGAAAATGTCCAAGTCGACATCGTTATGATGCGGACCCCGGATGGGCACGGGAAGCTGGAGCTGACAAAGTTCCGCAATCCAGCACTGGTCGAGATCGAACCGGCCGTCGCACCACCGAACGCGCTGGGTCTCCGGAGCGTCATGTTTACAGTCGAAAGCCTCGACGACACCGTCGCTCGCTTGCGCCTCAACGGCGCTGAAATGGTCGGCGAGGTGGTCCAGTACGGGGATATATACAGACTTTGCTACATGCGAGGTCCTGCCGGCATCATCGTCTCGCTGGCAGAGGAACTCTCCTGACACCATCCGCCCGAACATTGTGTAATCGATCAGCGTATCGGCGTTCTCGTCCTATGACTGGATGCCGGGAGCTGATCATTTTGTAAGGTCGTTTCGCGGCAGGGTAGTGTACACTACGCCAGCTACCGAAAATGAGCACGGGGGAAAAGGAGAAGGGTTCTCGCTGGGAATCCCGCTCGGGCAACAAACCAGACACGCAGAGACACCTGAGAGCGCTAGAGAACCAGTACAGGACCAGTACAGACACCTCGAAGCAGAAGCGAAACGTCAGCGAACATGTACGCAGAGACTCTGAGAACATCATACGTGAAGACGCCACCCCTTGCAGGCGACATCCTGCGGCATACAATGCTAAAATGGAGGCTACGAGCGCCCGTTCCCGTAACACGGCGGACTCTTGTTATGCAAAACCGAGTACACCTCGGAATCATCCTGTTCTTCGACGTTCGGAGGCTTACATGATTACGTCCAAAGACCATTTAGGCAAACCCCTGATCAGCATTACAGATGGGAAAAAAGTGGGAGAGGTCAAAGATTTGTATCTTGACCAGGAGATGCGCCAGGTGACAGCCGTCTTTCTCGGCAAAGAGGGACTCATCAGCCGCAAGACCCTGGTCATCGCCCGCAGCGCCGTGCAAGTCTACGGCATGGATGCCTGGCTGGTGTCCGGCTCAGACAAAGTCATACAGCCAGAGGACATTCCCGAGTCAGGAACCTTCCTTCTGGTGGGTGACTTGCGTGGGAGAGAACTCCAAACCGAGGGCGGCACCAAAGTGGGCGTGATCGACCATGTCATTTTGGATGACGAAGCTCGCGTGTTGGGGTTTGGGCTGGGCAAGGTGTATGCGCAGGGTCCCCTGGCGGAAAGAAAGGCGATTGTGCGGGATGCCATCCTGAAACTGGGAAGCGCCAAAGAACCGATGACGATCAACATGGCACAGGCTGAATCGCTGGCGTTGCCGTCGGCGTGAGCAGAGAGCCACTCACTTGAGCGACGAAGAACGATTCGACCCATCACGCCAGTACTGGGATAACTTTGCGCCCTCGTTTGACGACGAGCCAGACCATGGCTTACGAGATCCAGTCATTCGTGCAAGCTGGACAGATTTTCTTCGAGAAACACTGCCATATACCAACGCCACGGTCTTAGATATTGGTTGTGGTACCGGCTCATTGAGCGTTCTGCTGGCTGAGCTCGGGCATCTCGTCACAGGGATTGATTTTTCACCTTCCATGATCGCTCTCGCAAGAGCGAAAGCCTCGACCCTGGGATTGCAAGTCGAGTTTCATGTGATGGATGCCGCGTCGCCTCAACTCCCTCCGGAGCATTTCGATGCGATCGTTTGCCGGCACCTTCTCTGGACGCTGCCAGACCCCAGAGTTGTGCTGCAACGGTGGGCAGACCTACTCAAACAAAAAGGGAGATTGATCTTAATCGAAGGGTATTGGGACACAAATGCTGGCTTACGCGCAGAGGAAGTGATCGAAATGCTCCCTGCCTCGTTCGGAAATGTCTCATTGCAAAGTCTCACTGGAAACGCTAATCTCTGGGGCAGAGAGGTCCACGATGAGCGTTATGCAATCCTTGCGGATAAAGGTCGCTGAGCAACAGAGAGAGACTCATAGAGAGTCTGTGGACGGAGTTAGCCGTGCCAGAGGCGGCAGGTCATTGGCAAGCTACAAGTAGTTCCATTAGGTAGGATAAAAGAATCATACGGGTTGATATTCAGTCTCAATCAAGTTTACAGGCATGTTAATAGCCTCCTCTAGATTCTTCCTGATGATTCGGCTATAACGTTGCAAGCATTGTTCTATTACCTGGAGGAATAACTCTATGCTTGCAAGTTTTCTCTTATCGCTCCGCGAAGGGATCGAAGCGGCTCTGATCATTGGCATCGTGCTTGGCGCCCTGCGGAAGCTGCATCGCACAGAAATGGCGCCCGCAGTCTGGTACGGGGCGCTCAGTGCCGTGCTGGTCAGTCTTATCGCAGGCGTTTTGCTGACGGCGTTTGGCCTCAGCCTGGAGGGTGCAGCCGAAGAGGTCTTTGAAGGGGTGGCTATGCTGCTGGCAGCGGCTGTCCTCACCTGGATGATCTTCTGGATGAATCGCCAGGCGCGTTCCATCAAGGGAGAGCTGGAGTTGGGCGTTGATCAAGCGCTCTCCACAGGCGGAACGCGTGCTTTATTCAGTTTGGCTTTTCTGGCAGTTGTCCGTGAAGGGGTTGAACTCGCCCTGTTTCTCACTGCTGCCACGTTTGCCAGCGACCCCCGCAGTACCATACTGGGGAGTCTGCTGGGCATCGCTGTCGCCATCCTGCTGGGTTGGGGCTTGTTTGCGTCCACGGTGCGTCTCAACCTACGCCACTTTTTCCAGGTCACAGGTGTTCTCTTGATCCTGTTCGCGGCGGGGCTGGTAGCGCATGGCGTCCATGAGTTTAATGAAGCCGGCTGGATTCCGTCGGTGGTCGAACACGTCTGGGACATCAATCCCATCCTCGACGAGGAGTCGACAGCAGGATCGCTGCTCAAGGCGCTGTTTGGCTATAACGGGAACCCATCCCTGACGGAAGTGTTGGCGTACCTGGCGTACTTCGTGGTGATTTACTTTAGCCTGCGCTCGGTCAGCCATCCCCTTGAAACGAGGGACAAGAGTCCAGGAACAATTGAAGCCTAGAAGTAGAGCCTCCCATCTGAAAACGGGAGGCTTTTTGTTTTCCGTATCTTGTTTTTTGAGGACGCAGGTATAATCCAATAACTAGAACAACTGTACTACATTCACCTCTCAGACGGAAGGAAACTCGAAATGACCATTCCCTGGAGAACTATCCATGCTGACCATTGACCTCGAGACAGCCCGTCGTTTTATCCTTGGCAAGCAGGGATTATGGCCCGGGCGGCGCTGGCGCGGACTCAGAGGCACAGAGAAAGCCATGCGCGCCATCGAGTACCTGCAGCTTGACCCGCTGCAGATCATCGCCCGCAGCCACGATATCCAGCTCCACAGCCGCGTGCTCGATTACACACCCGGCATGTGGGAAGAGGTGACGTACCAGAAGCGCAAGTTCTTCGACTGGGGCGGCTGGCTCGCCGTCCGTCCGATGGACGAGCTGCCGCACTGGCGGGTGATCATGCGCCGTGAACGTGACCAGGCAACGCGTATTCACAGCATGGGGCGCGAGCACAAGGAGGCTGTGGACGAAATGCGGCAGGTTCTGAAAGAGCGCGGCACCGTCAGCAATCGCGACTTCCAGATGGCGACACGCACGCGAACTGAGAGTTATCGCGGCCGCAAGGACAGTGCTCTGGCGTTGTACTATTTGTGGCGCATCGGCGAAGTGATGACGCACCACCGCGAACGCTTCGAGCGTGTCTACGCTCTCACCGAAACAGTCGCGCCAGAGAGCCTGAATTACGAGAGCAGTGAGGAAGAGGCAGACCGTTTCCTCTTCAAAAAAGAGGTCAGCTTCGCCGGGTTGGCGCGGCTGAAGCGCGTCGCCGATGCGTTCTTCCGCGGTGTGCCTTTCGAGAAATCGAAGCAAGTTGTCGAGACAATGCTGTCAGACGGCGAATTTATAGAAGTGAAGGTAGAAGGCTGGAAAGAACCCCACTTCGCCCTCGGCAGCGACGTCAAGCTCCTGCGCGACTTGAGAGCAGGGCGTATCCCCAAAGCGTGGACTCCATTGGAGACGACCACCATCGAGGAGACCGTTTTCCTGGCGCCGCTCGATCCTGTCAGCGCCCGCGGGCGAGCCAAGGTCTTATTTGGTTTCGACTATATCTGGGAGGTCTACAAGAAAGAACACCTGCGCAGGTTTGGTTATTATGCGTTACCGGTCCTGTGGGGAGATCGACTCGTCGCACGGTTCGACAGCAAACTCGACCGCACGACGAACACATTCATTATCCTGGGCTTGTGGCTGGAGGACAAATCGCTCGGCAAAGAGGAAGCCTTTGCCGAGGCGCTGGCGCGCGGGTTTGCACGATTCGTCAAATTTCTTGGCGCGAGCAAGCTGGCTGCAAAGACGATCCGCGAGCCGCTGTTACGGCGGCGGCTTGGCGCGTCAAAATAGACGCTGATTGTTATCAGCGCAGACGATGACAGCTATAATCAGCTGCAGGGAACACAACGCCAACTCTGTGTGGATTTATTGCTCGCGGTGAGCAGAGAAAAGCCGATTCTCGGCGCATCGAGACATCTTCTCTATGTTGACAAGAAAAAATAACCGAACGGGGACCGCGCAGCTTTGCTAAACGATTGGAGAGACAAGTTATGGCCGATGTCGAAACCCAGCTGGATGCATTCTTAGAGCAGCATCTCGACCTCTACATTCAGGAAGTCTCCGAACTTTGCGCGCAGCCAAGCATATCCGCCCGCAAAGAGGGAACCCTCGAATGTGCAGAACTGGTAAGTCAGATTTTAGAGCGGCACGGGCTTCAGGTACAGAAGTTTGAAACACCGGGCAATCCTGTCCTTGTAGGCAAAGCCAAGGGGAACTCAGAGCGCACCTTACTCTTTTACAATCACTACGACGTTCAACCGCCGGAGCCGCTTGCATTGTGGACCACGCCGCCCTTTACGCCCACCGTACGCGACGGTGCGTTATATGCACGTGGTGCCATGGACGACAAGGGTCAATTTATCGCCCGGCTGATGGCGCTCGAGTCGGTGAGGCATGCGCATGGCGGAAACCTGCCCTGCAATGTTACGTTTATTGTGGAAGGGGAAGAGGAGATTGGCAGCCCACATATTGCTCAATTCGTGCGCGATCATACTGACCTGCTCGCATCCCAGGCGGCAATCTGGGAAGAAGGCGGGACGGACCCGGAAGGATATCCAACCACGACGCTTGGTTGCAGAGGGATTCTCTATGTGGAGCTGGCTGCACAAACCCTCAAGCTGGACGCCCACTCCGGCGGCGCCCACCATTTACCTAACGCTGCCTGGCGGCTCGTGCAGGCACTGACGAGTCTCAGAAGTGAAGAGGGTAAAGTTACGATCGCGGGGTTTTATGACGACGCGCAGCCGCCGTCCGCTGCAGACCTGGCATTGTTTGACGCTCTCTCGAACACGGAAGAGTGGCTTCGTGAAATGTATGCAGTAAAAGAATTTGTTGGCAATCTCACGGGAGACGATTTCAAGCGGGCGGTCTTTAACCCAACCTGCAATATTGCCGGGCTGACGGCGGGACACCAGGGCGAAGGGATGAAGACCGTAATCCCGTCTCGGGCAACAGCCAAAGTGGACTTTCGCCTAGTCCCGGGCCAGGACCCCGATGACATCTTTGCGAAACTGCGCACCCATCTGGATCAGCAAGGCTTCAGAGATGTGAGCATCACCCGGCTGGGCGCGATGTGGCCTTATAAGGCATTGGCAGAGGATCCCTTTGTCCAGCTGGCAGAGCGGAGTGCAGAAGCTGTTTACGGTCGCCCCTATCGGATCGCGCCGCTGGCGGGCGGCAGCACGCCGATCTACGCGTTTGCTCGTCCGCTCGGCGGCATTCCCGTGATTTCGGCAGGTGTGGGCAATTCAAACAACCGTGCCCATTCCCCGGATGAGTACGTCCGGCTGGACGACTTTCTGAAGGGTGCCCGCCATATTGCTCGAATTTTAAATGGCTTCGCAAATTTACCGGAGACCAAACATGCTTAGCCCTGCATTCCTTCTTGCTTCCCTCGTCGTGGTACTGATTCCTGGCACCGGCGTGGTTTATACGATCACGGGAAGTCTGTTCGACTTGACAAGCTTTCCAACTTCTCTTATATTCAGAATTGAATGGTCTGCTAGAAGACCAAATCTTCACCAAAGGAGGTGCGCTCACATGTCAGCTAGGGATCAACAGAATACTTTCTGTTATGTGAGTGCATCCGTAGACTGCACGCAGTAACACTGCGTTCCAATTACAGTTGACTTAAATCCATTCCACGGGTGTGCTTTGCATAGCATCCCGTGGTTTTTTGTTCCTCAAAGGAACCCATCCTCTCGCCGCGGTGAACGCGGCGTTTTTATTTAATTTTATGGAGATCACAACTATATGTCTGCCCGCACGAAAAAGTTTTTTTCGCACTACAAGCCATATCTGGGCTTGTTCCTGTCCGTGATGTGTTGTGCCTTTCTGGTGGCTGGCATTACGCTGCTCTTTCCGCTGCTCACTCGCTATATCACCAAAACCGTCCTCGAAGGCGGCATGCCAAACGCGCTGGACGCGATCTACCGCACGGGCGGGTTCATGCTGCTGCTCATCGTGATCCACACAGCTTGCAACTCTTATGTAGATTATTACGGTCATGCAATGGGCGCCATGATGGAAAGCGATATGCGCACGGAGCTCTTCGACCATTACCAAAAGCTTTCATTCCGTTTTTACGATGACCAGCGGATTGGGCAGCTTATGTCTCGTATCACCAATGACCTGTTTTCCCTGGCAGAGTTGTATCATCATGCTCCGGAGGATTATCTGATCTATTCGATAAAGTTCATCGGCGCCTTCCTTATCTTGGTCAACATCAATGCCCCGCTGACAGTGGCGGTCTTTCTGTTCTTACCGGCGCTGGCAGTCTTCTCTCTTTACCTGACGAAACGGCTGAACGTTGCCTTCGCGAAGAGCAAGGAACGCATCGGAGATGTCAACGCGCAGGTAGAGGATACACTGGCGGGAATTCGCGTGGTAAAGTCCTTTGCCAATGAGGAAATCGAAAAGAAAAAGTTCGCCTATGAAAATGACCGTTTCCTGGAAAGCCGGAAGAGCATCTATCTGAACGAGACCTACATCTGGCAGGGCGTGGATACGATCACCAAGCTGATTACCCTGACCGTAGTCATTTATGGCGGCGTGAATATCGTCAATGCCCGTTTGGATATGGCAGATCTGATCACCTTCCTGCTTTACATCGGCAACTTCATCGAGCCAATCCAAAAACTAACGCACATGACAGAGCAATTTCAGGAAGGCATCACCGGGTTCCACCGCTTTATGGATATTTTGGAGATCGAGCCGGAGATTCAAGATTCGCCGGAGGCGGTGAACATGAAAGACGTGCAGGGGAATGTCGAATTCAAGAATGTGGGCTTTCGCTATCGTGACGACCATGCCCATGTGCTCAAGAATATCTCGCTGCGCGTCCGAGCCGGTGTTACCGTGGCAATTGTGGGATCATCTGGCGTGGGTAAAACGACCCTGTGCTCCCTCATCCCTCGTTTTTATGAGGTTAGCGAAGGAGAAATCCTGCTCGATGGCATCAACATCAAAGATATCAAACTTAGTTCGCTGCGCAGGAACATCGGCGTCGTCCAGCAGGATGTATATTTGTTTGCCGGCACGGTGATGGAGAACATCCGCTACGGAAAACCCGATGCCAGCGAAGCAGAGATCGTCGAGGCAGCCAAGGCCGCCTCCGCGCATGAATTTATCATGTCACTGCCAAACGGCTATAAGACAGACATTGGTCAGCGCGGCGTGAAGCTGTCTGGAGGACAAAAGCAGCGGTTAAGCATCGCTCGCGTATTTCTGAAGAATCCGCCTGTGCTGATCTTCGATGAAGCGACGAGCTCTTTGGATACGGAAAGTGAACGAGCTGTCCAGGAGTCGCTGGAAGAATTAGCAAAGGATCGTACGACATTCATCATCGCCCATCGCTTGTCCACGATTCGGAAGGCAAAACGCATACTTGTCCTCACCGACCGCGGCATCGAGGAGCAGGGTACCCATGAAGAGTTGGTAGCGCGGGACGGCATCTACGCAAAATTCTATAGCATGCAATACGATCCTGCCTTGGCATAGTCGGACAGAATTAACTTAATTTGACGGGCTCAAGCTTCGGAAAGCAGGTGAGTTATCTTTATGAACCATCATAACTTTTCCTCTTTTCTGTTTCGGTGAAAGAAACGATTCGATCAAATTATATTTTGCTGTCTTTGATCGATTGCAGGCACTCGGCAAAGAGCCGCGGATAAGCAGGATGTGCCAAATCCAGCTTTATTGCTTCGGCATAGGAAAACCATTGGATAGTAGAGTGTTCATCCGTTTGACGGTTGACGGGAGTACCTTTCCATGCCGTAACATGATAAAAGTAGCCAATCACGTCGTAAGAGGGCGCGTCCTCCTGAGGAGCAACAGTTTCTTGTATGAGTTCGAGCTCGGTCCACGCAAGAGGTGTGATAGCTAATTCCTCCTGAAGCTCGCGGATTAATGTCTGCTCGGGCTGCTCGCCTGGCTCGATATGCCCCCCAAACACGTCCCAGACGTTGGGGTAAAAGGCACGGTTTGGAGCGCGTTGCCCGAGTAAAATGCGGTCCTGGTCGACGAGAATACCCGCTACGAGGGAATGAACCATATCTATCTCCTGGAAAACGTGCATAAGATCCTGTCAAGGAGTATATCAGTTGAGTGGCAGCTGGTTCCGCTGCCCTGAAAGCTTTGTTTGAAGAGAGTTATGGTAGACTATTAATATGGCAACGCGAACCGAACGTGACTCCTTAGGGGACGTTCTTGTCCCCGCCGAAGCGCTCTACGGCGCACAAACCCAGCGTGCAACACAAAATTTTCAAATCTCAGGGCTGAAACCACGCCCGGCATTCATCTGGTCCATGGCGACGATCAAACGCGCCGCTGCAGAGGTCAACCGTGACCTTGGCTTGCTCGATGAGGAGCGCGCGAATGCAATTATACAAGCCGCGCAGGAAGTCATCGAAGGGAAGTGGAACGAACAGTTCGTGGTCGATCCGATCCAGGCGGGCGCGGGGACCAGTCACAACATGAACACCAATGAGGTGATTGCCAACCGCGCAACGCAGATTCTAGGCGGGAGCCTGGGGGAATACCGCGTCCACCCGAATGACCACGTCAATATGGCGCAATCCACGAACGATACAATTCCCACCGCGATCCGTCTCGGGGCGTTGTGGCGGCTGGAAGAATTGTTGGAAACGCTACAGAGGCTCGTCCACGCGTTGAATGTCAAGGCTGCCGCGTTCGATGACATCGTCAAATCCGGCCGAACCCATTTACAGGATGCTGTCCCTGTGCGCCTGGGGCAGGAGTTCAGCGCGTACGCGAAGGCGGTGGAGCGGGATGCAGAAAGAATCCGTCAGGCAGCAGAAGGATTACGCCGCCTGGGCATCGGCGGGACAGCCGTCGGCTCCGGGTTGAATGCGCACCCTGAATATCACGCGCGCATGGTTAAGAAGTTAGCCGAGCTCACAGGGCTCACGCTCTATGAGTCCGACAATCTCTTCGAGTCGATGCAGTCGATGGCAGACGCGGCACACTTCTCGGCCTCGCTCCGCACGCTGGCGTTAACCCTCATTCGCGTCGCAAATGACTTCCGCTTGCTCGCCTCTGGTCCCTCTACGGGCTTGGACGAGATCCGCTTGCCCGCCGTCCAACCAGGCTCCAGTATCATGCCGGGTAAGGTCAATCCTGTGTTAGCCGAAATGCTGGACATGGCGATGTTCTATGTGGTGGGCTTGGATACGACCGTTGCGATGGCAGCACAGGCCGGGCAGTTGGAGCTCAATGTGATGATGCCGATCATTGCGCACAGTCTCTTTGAACAAATGCAGGTGGTCATCGGCTCCGTACATGCATTCACCGAATTTGCAGTTGTCGGGCTGACAGCCAACCGCGAAAAAGCGGAGGGCTGGCTCGCGAGGAACGCGATCGTGGTTACGGCGCTCAACCCGCTGATCGGGTATGCGCAGGGAGCCGCGCTCGTGAAGGAAGCATGGAAGAAAGATATGGCAATTCGCGATTTGGCTGTTGAGAAAGCCAAAGCCGGGCTGCTCAACCACCGCGATAACGACCATCCTGTTAGCGCAGAAGAGATCGAGCACGCCCTCAACGATATGCGCCGACTCACAGAAAGCGGAATTGCGTAGATGCGCAGGTAGGGCGGGATGATATCCCGCCTAGCCTAAATGTCGCGGGATACCATCCCGCCCTACAACAATCATCATGGCTTCATCGTTATAAAAAGCTAGAGGAATTCTTGAGATGCCTTTAGAAACCGAGTTTTATGGTCCCAACCTGGGATATATTCTGGAGCTTTACGAGCAATACCGGAAGGATCCGACTACGGTAGACGAGGCTACGCGCCAGTGGTTCGAGACGTGGTCACCGCCAGAGACGACAACTGCGCAGCTCAGGGTTGAACACCTGAGCTCGCTGACGGGAGCGGCGAACCTCGCACAGGCAATCCGCATCTACGGTTATCTTTCCGCAAAGCTGGATCCGTTGGAAGAGGCGCGAGATTTCGCAGACAATCCCCTCGTGACACCCGAGTTCCATCAGATCAGGGAAGAGGAGCTCGTAAACCTGCCTGCCGACGTTGTAAAGCTCCCTCAATCAGATGGGCAGACCGCTCGGAACGCAGCAGAAGGGATCGACACCCTGCGCTCCATCTACAGTGGGACGATTGGCTATGACTACGGTCATGTGCACGTCCCGGAGGAGCGACAATGGCTGTTTCAAGCGGCAGAGAGCGGACGCTTCCGCCCGCCTGCACAACAAGTGGATGGAAACAAATTGCTGGACCGGTTGACAGAAGTAGAAGCCTTCGAGGTATTTCTGCACCGCCTCTATCCAGGTAAAACGCGCTTCTCCATCGAAGGCTTGGACATGATGATCCCCATGCTCGATGAAATGATCGCAAACGCGGCGCAGGAGAACGTCTGCGTAGCCCTGATCGGCATGGCACACCGCGGACGGCTCAATGTGCTCGCTCACATTCTCCAAAAGCCCTACAGCCAGATCCTGGCAGAATTTGCCGACCCGCAGGGACGTGCCACCACCTGGGATGAGCTTGGCTGGACCGGCGATGTGAAATATCATATGGGCGCCTATCGCACGCCGCGCCGCGACCAAAAGGTGGATATGTTCGTCCATATCCCGCCGAACCCAAGCCATCTGGAGATGGTCGATCCGGTGGTCGCCGGGATGGCGCGCGCCTCGAACACAAAAATGGATGCACCCGGCGCGCCGCACTACTTCGATAACGCCTCTCTGCCGATTACAATCCATGGGGACGCCTCATTTACCGGTCAGGGGATCGTCGCCGAAACGTTTAACTTTTCACGTGTGCCCGGCTACGGCGTGAGCGGCACAGTACACATCATTGCCAACAACCAGCTGGGCTTTACTGCCAGCGAACGCGAATCACGCAGCAGCCTGCATGCCAGCGACATCGCGGAAGGATTCGAGATCCCCGTGATCCACGTCAATGCCGATGATCCCATCGCTTGCATCGAGGCGGCACGGACGGCATTCGCCTATCGCCATACGTTCCACAAAGACTTTATGATCAATCTGATTGGGTACAGGCGTTATGGTCACAACGAGGGAGATGAACCGCGCTTTACACAGCCTGTCATGTACCACAAGATCGATGCCCATCCTCGCATTCGGCAGATCTGGGCACAGCGTCTTGAGCAAGAGGGCGTCCTACAGCAGGGCGAGGCGGAAACCCGGTTGCAGGAGAAGTTGAAGGCCCTGCAGGAAGCAAACGATCAACTAGATGTCAAGGTCGCTCTCGTGGAGCCTGTTCCCAAACCTCCACCACGCGGCGCCGCCCAAAAGGTGAAGACGGCTGTAACGCTCCAGCGTCTGAAAGAGCTCAACAAGGCATTGCTAGTGTTCCCAAAAGAATTTTTACTCAATCCCAAGCTGGTAAAGGCTGTCGAGCGGCGCAATCTCCTGCTGGACAAACCGGAGGAAGCTAAAATCGATTGGGCAACAGCAGAAGAACTGGCGTTCGCGACGATTCTGGAAGACGGCATCCCCATTCGCCTCACAGGACAGGACAGCATCCGCGGCACATTCAGCCAGCGCCACGCTGTCTTTTATGATGCGCGAACCAACCAGGGTCACACCCCTTTGCAAACGATTCCACAGGCAGGCGCCGCGTTTGAAGTTTTAAACAGTCCTCTGAGTGAAGCCGCCGCGATTGGGTTTGAGGTGGGCTACAACGTGATGGCGCCCGAGCGGCTCGTGGTCTGGGAAGCACAGTATGGCGACTTCATCAATAACGCCCAATCTGTGATTGACGAGTTTCTCCTTTCCGGTCGCGCAAAATGGGGGCTGACGCCCTCCCTCGTGTTGTTGCTCCCGCATGGAAATGAAGGACAGGGTCCCGATCATTCCAGTGGGCGCATCGAGCGTTTCCTCGGGCTGGCAGCCGAGATCAATGTGCGGATTGTGTATCCATCCACCGCGGCGCAATACTTCCATTTACTCCGACGGCAGGCGTTGCTCCTGAAGACTGATCCTTTGCCGATGATTGTCTTTACCCCCAAAGGATTGCTGCGTCACCCCCTCACCGCGTCTTCCGCTCATGACTTTACAAGCGGTGCCTGGCAGCGCGTGATCGACGATCAAAGCCTGCCCGGAAAAAGAGAGGACGTGAAGAACCTTACCCTGTGCAGTGGACGCATTTATGTCGATCTTGTCACCAGTGACCTGCGCAAGGAGAACCCTGATGACGCGATCGTGCGCGTCGAGCAGTTGTATCCGTTCCCCAAAAAGGAGCTGGAAGAGATCCTGGCAGAATATCCAAATGCAGAACGACTCATCTGGGTGCAGGAAGAACCGCTGAATATGGGCGCATGGAACTATCTGCGCCCGCACTTGCGTCTTCTGGCAGAAGACCGCTGGACCTTGCACTATGTGGGAAGGCCGGAGAGCTCCAGCCCGGCGGAAGGCTCCACGACTTTGTACCGGATTAACCAACAATCGTTGATTGAGCAAGCTTTCGATTTCGACAAGCAAGCGCAGACCACGAGCGTGGTGAAGGAGAGAGGTTAATATGGCAGTTGAGATCACCGTCCCGGAATTGGGCGAATCCGTGCTCGATGCAACGGTCTCGCGCTGGCTGAAAAAGGAAGGCGACTTCGTTCATGTGGGCGAGGTGCTGGTGGAGCTGGAAACCGACAAGGTGAACCTGGAAGTTGGCGCCAAAAATGCAGGCGTTCTGCAAAAGATCGAGGTGAACGAGGGTGCGGACGTTAAGGTCGGCGATGTGCTCGGGCGTATCGATGCGCAGGCGGGTGAACAGAAGGCGGAAGCACAGAATGCCGAAACGCCAAAGGCAGAAACGCAAAGAGCGGAGCCTGCTTCCGTGGAAACAACGCAGCTGGAGCCACAGGCGCAACAAACAGGAGCCCCTTCAGGAACGGATGGACAGCAGGTGAATCGCCAGGCTGCGCCACAGATCAGTCCGGTTGCCGCGCGGCTGGCGCGAGATAAGAACGTGGATGTTAGCAAGATCATGGGCACGGGAAGCGAAGGGCGCGTGACTAAAGCTGATGTGGAAATGTACCTGCAAAAGCAGGAAACAGCACAGGTCGCCGAAAAACCCGCACCTGCCGAAAAACCCCAAGAAGCGGCTGCTTCACCGTCCCCCTCCGCTCCTCCTTCCGACCGCCGCGAGGAGCGGACGCGCATGTCCCGCCGCCGCCGCACCATTGCCCAACGATTGCTGGAGGCATCGCAGTCTACCGCGATGCTGACGACATTCAATGAGATCGACATGAGTGCTATAATGGATATACGCAAAAAGCATAATGATGAGTTTCAAAAGCGCTATGGCGTCAAGCTGGGGTTCATGTCCTTCTTTGTCAAGGCATCCATCAGCGCACTGAAAGCCTTTCCGCAGATCAACGCCGAGATCGCTGGTGAAGAGATCGTGTTCAAACATTACTACGATATTGGGATGGCAGTCGGCTCTGAAGAAGGCTTGGTGGTTCCCGTCGTCCGGGAAGCCGATCGACTATCGTTTGCAGAAATCGAACAAAGGATTAAGGACCTGGTTGCGAAAACACAGGAGGGAAAACTATCGATCGAAGATCTGCGGGGCGGCACCTTTACGATTACTAATGGCGGCGTGTTTGGGTCTTTGTTGAGCACGCCGATTCTCAATCCTCCACAAGTTGGTATTCTGGGGCTGCACAAGATAGAAGAACGACCCATCGCGCTTAACGGACAGGTCGTCATCCGCCCGATGATGTACGTGGCACTAAGTTACGATCACCGCATTGTGGATGGGCGCGAGGCTGTTCAATTCCTTGTCCACATCAAACAGGTGCTCGAAGATCCGGCGTGGATGCTCGTAGGTGGATAAACTACAGCCTCGCAAAGCTTGGCGTCATTGGTATCCATGAGCTCCTTTGATGACGGACAACAAATACTCTGTCTTTAATGTAAATCCGTTGAAGCTTCTATTGGCGCGTTGTCGCGAGTCCAATTTGTGAGACCACCTGCCAGAATTACCTCGATCATGCGAGGGAACAAATTATGGGTGCCATTAAACGTAAGCTTTTTCTTCGGGACCTTTAGAACAAGAGTACGAGCATTCACGCTCCCGGCAAGCTGCTCACGTGCGTTTTCCAACACGACCACATCGTTGAGCTCCAAGAGATCATAGATGGCAGGATCGCTAAAGATCACTGGCAGAATGCCAAAGTTCACCAGGTTCATACGGTGAATACGGGCAAAGCTTTTGGCAATGACCATACGTAGACCCAAATAACGCGGCGCAATTGCTGCATGCTCGCGGCTAGATCCCTGACCGTAATTATCACCGGCTAAAATGGCGTGGCTGCCAGGAGGCGTGCGCTCCAGCGCGCGGCGGTCGTAGGTCGGGTCGATATTCTCAAATACAAATTCACTGATCTTCGGAATATTACTTCGGTACGGCAGAACTCGCGCGCCCGCAGGCATGATCTCATCGGTCGAGATGTTATCGCCAACTTTTAGCAGGATGGGCATTTCCAAACGGTCGGGCAGCCGATCCATAGGCGGAAGCTCCTGGATGTTGGGACCCTTCACCAACTCGACGTGCGTCGCTTCCTCTTCCGACAGAGGTGGGACCAGCAGATCCTTGTTTAAGATTCGTTTCTTCGGAAGTTTTATGTTCGGATAGGGAATGCCTAATTCACGCGGGTCAGTAATCACACCTGTTAATGCGGACGCAGCAGCGGTTTCAGGACTGCACAAATACACTTGATCATTGATCGTGCCGGAACGACCTGGAAAGTTGCGCGGCACCGTCCGCAGGCTGACTTTACCCGTGGCAGGAGCCTGTCCCATACCGATGCAGCCATTGCAACCTGCCTGATGCAACCGCCCCCCTGCATGGAGCAGATGGCTGATCTCTCCTTCCTGAACCAGCTCCTCAAGCAGTTGTCGCGAGGTGGGATTAATATCGAGCGAAACGTTTCCAGGAACTTTGCGTCCCTTCATCATCTGCGCCACAATGGCAAAATCACGGTAGCCGGGGTTCGCCGAAGAACCAATATAGGACTGGTAAACAGGCATCCCTGCCAGCTCACGCACGGGGACAACAGCATCCGGGCGGTTGGGCATGGCAATCAGAGGTTCGAGCGTCGAAAGATCAATTTCATCCGAACGATCATACGTCGCTTCGGCATCCGGAACTAACTCAACCCAATCTTCACCGCGCTTGTGGTCCCGCAGGAACCGGCGCACTTCTTCATCCGATGGGAATACGGTGGAGGTCGCGCCGAGTTCCGTTCCCATGTTGGCGATCACGTGCCGGTCCATCGCGGAGAGTTCCTTCAAGCCGGGACCGTAATACTCAATGATATGCCCCACACCGCCCTTGACGGTATGGCGGCGGAGCATTTCAAGGATGATATCCTTCGCGCTGACCCAATCCGGCAGCTTGCCAGTGAGCTGTACGCCCCAGATCTTTGGCATGGTGAGGTAGAAGGGATGACCTGCAATTGCCATGGCGACATCCAGACCGCCTGCGCCGATCGCCAGCATCCCCAGCGAGCCTGCTGCCGGAGTGTGGCTGTCCGAGCCGAGCAGGGTCTTGCCCGGCTTGCCAAAATACTGCATGTGGACAGGATGGCTGACACCATTCCCCGGACGGCTGTACCAGATTCCATACCGCTCGCAGGCACTCTGCAGGAAGAGATGATCATCTGCATTCTTATGGTCGGCCTGAATCAAGTTATGATCGACATACTGGACGGAGACTTCCGTCTGCGCCCGACGCAGCCCCATCGCTTCCAACTCCAGCATCACCAGGGTACCGGTAGCATCCTGGGTTAACGTCTGGTCAATCCGGATTCCGATCATCTGCCCGGGGACCATCTCTCCCTCGAGAAGATGACTCTTAATCAATTTTTGAGAAACATTAAGCGCCATGAGTTTGGATTAAATCACTTGTGATTTCAAGCTGAAGACAATTTCGCAGCAGATTCGAGAATGGACAATTCTCATCTGCCACTTTGATCAGCTGTTCAAAGGTCTCTTGATCGATATCGGGGACTTCGCAGCGTACGTGAAGCAGCATGTGGCTGACTTGAGCAGGACCTTCCCCTGTCACCATTGTGCAGGTGGCGGTGGTCTCCGTCTGCACGGGGTTGAAACCGTTCTTCTTCAGTGTGCCTGCCACAGACATACTGAAGCAGGAAGCATGAGCCGCGGCAAGCAGTTCCTCCGGGTTTAATCCCACCTCATCAGCAAAGCGAGTGGGATAACTATAAGGCAGCTCGAACAGTGCCCGGCTCTCTGTACTCACTAAGCCTTTCCCTGTCCTTAAATCGCCCGTCCAAAGGACGCCTGCTTTCCGATTGAATTCTGCCATTTCTTTATTCCTTTCTCAACAGTCATATCCAGGTATTCAACATCATAGCGCAGGAAGTTTTGTCAGAGTCTCTATAGATACTATATAGAGGCGGGGTACAAATTGGGTAGATTTCCTGTATCGTCCGCGAGCTAGAACGCTTAGAGCAACGCTCCACAAATTCGACCACCTTCTACTACTGGGATTAACGGAAAATAGAAGCGGATATTACGCTGGGCGAGCCAACGGCCCACAAATACAGCGCAGGGTGAGAATGTATCTTGATTTATACCCATCACCTGTTCCTTTATCCATGGAGTTTTCTCCCTTCGGATGCTACCATTAGAAGGCATGGTGCACAAGAACGAGAAAAGAGTTGGTTGATCATGATGTCTACAAAGCGTGTGATTCTAGCAAGTGGTTCGCGGTTGCTCAGGGAAATCCTCCATCGGGCGATTGATCGAGTGGATCAGCTCGAAGTCGTGCAGGAAATTACAGATTGGGAGGAACTGTCCTCGGCACTGAAAACGTTTACTCCGGCGTGGGTGATCGTCGCGCAGTCTTACGGCAGCCCTTCCCATTACCTGGTCGATTCCTGTATGGAAGAATATCCGTCCACTCGGTTTATCTTTCTCTCGCCCAACCAGGATCACGTTAAAATGAAATGGCAGACCTCATTCGAGGAGGAGTATTCGAATCTCTCGCTGCAGGACTTTATTCACATGCTTGAAAGGGATCTGCAGCCTATCTGACAATGCGTGGAGAGCGCTTGCACATGAACATAAAGACCTTCTACGAGAACATCAACCAGCTCAGCGGGAATCGCTTTCGCATTCTCGAAACTGCCATTCGATCCTTTACGGAAAAACAGGCAGCACAGGCATCAGCGGGACTGGCGTACTATACATTTTTTTCGATTTTTCCGCTGATGCTGGTCTTTGTTGCCGGAGGGAGTTACTTCCTCGATAGCCACCAGGTCTTCAGCACCGTGACCCAGTTCATCCAGCAGGCTCTGCCGATCTCAAGGCAGGTCATCAATGAGAACATTGAGGACATCCTGGAGCAGCGCGGGACCGCCGGAATTATCAGCCTGCTTATCCTGTTGTGGTCCGCCTCGGGAATGTTTACGAATCTGGCGTACAACATCAACCTGGCATGGCCCCGGGCAACGCGGCGCAATTTCCTGCAGAACCGGCTGGTCGGTTTATGGATGATCGTGGGGTTGATCGGGTTGATCATCCTTTCCCTACTCTTGAGCTGGTTGACAGGACGGCTCCCGTTTATGAACTTGGATTCCACCTCGCCCGCCGATCTGGTGGCACTGAGGATCATCTCTGCCGTGGGTTCCTGGCTGATGATCTTTCTCGCCTTTCTAACGCTTTACCATTGGATCCCCACGCTGCGCGTTCGGTGGAGCGCAACTCTCTGGGGCGCGCTGATTGCCTCACTTGCCTGGAAGGCCGTCACCACCGGGTTCAGCTGGTACCTCGGGAGCAGCTTTGGTCAGTACCAGTTGGTCTATGGGTCGCTGGGAGCGATCGTCGCGTTTTTGTTCCTGATCTATATTATCTCTTTGATCACTTTGTTTGGTGCACACCTGAGCGCAGCAATCGAAGGCTGGGAAGGCGAACAGGCTCAACCGTTGGCTGCGTAATATGACTGAAAGGAGTAAAACAGATGGATATTCTGAATCCTGATGCGCTTAAGTCGTTAATTGAACAGCGGGGAAAGTGGTGCGTCTCGTTATACATGCCAACACACCGCGCCGGGCGCGACCAGCAACAAAATCCAATTCGACTCAAAAATTTACTGGCAGAAGCGGAGGCAAAGCTTCTGGCAAATGGCATTCGCAGGCCAGAGGTTCAAAAGCTGATGCAGCCCGCAGAGGAGCTACTCTGGAACCGCGAGTTTTGGCAATCGCAAGGAGAGGGGCTGGCGATCTTTCTAACTGATGGCTTTCACAAGTTTTATCGTCTGCCGCTGGAATTTGAAGAAACGGTCAATACGGGAAACGCGTTTCACATCAAACCATTGCTGCCCGGTTTAGGCAGAGGCATACGCTTTTATATCCTGGCAGTCAGCCTGAAGAAGATGCGACTGTTTGAGGGTAACGCCGACAGGATGAGTGAAATAGAGTTAGATTTTGATACGAACATCGAAGAAGTATTACGGCTGGAGGATGGAGAGCCATCTTTCAACATGGTTTCGGGCTCCTCTCGGAGCAGTGAAGGAAGAGTCGGTGCAGGCAGTCTGCACGGTCACGGTGTGGATGATGACGAGAAAAAAGATATCTTGCGCTTTTTCCAATCTGTGAACCAAGGGGTAAATATGCTTTTGGAAGACAAGAATATTCCGATGGTGTTAGCAGGCGTGGATCATCTCCTTGCAATGTACCGTGAAGCCAGTTCGTATCAAAATCTGTTGGAAGACGCGGTTACAGGGAATCCCGACAGGGAAAATTTAAAGGAACTTCATGAAAAAGCCTGGAAGATTGTGCGCCCCCTTTTTGAAGAGAGCCAAAAGAAAGCTTTTGAAAAATTTGAGCAGTTGCGCGGGCAGAAAAGTGAGCTTGCCACGGGCGACATCAAAGAAGCCGTCAAGGCTGCAGTGTTTGGGCAGGTAGAGACGATTTTTGTTCCTCTCGAAATCCAAAAATGGGGCCGATACGACGCGGAGAAGAATAAGGTCATCATCCAAAGTGGGCCAGCCCCGCAGAACGAAGATCTCTTCGATTTTGCTGCAGCCCAGACCCTCTTGAATTCCGGGCAGGTGTTTGCGGTTCCCCCCGACCAGATGCCCGGGAAGGGAGAAATTGCGGCAATTCTCCGTTATGCCGTGTAGTGCAGACACCGAAGTGAGCCGAACATTTCCTGACAGGAGAACGAGTGGTATCATGAACGAATACCACCGATTGTTGACACTTTATAAAGAAGACAGAAAGGATGACCATGAACAAGCCGATTTACGATTTTCAGCATCAGGTTCAGGAAGCGCTTGCAGAAATCAACGAGTTGCGCGGCGCCCGCATTGATGTATTGGATAGCAACGGTATCGTCACTCTGACGGGCGTTGTCCCAACGGTGGAGGCTCGAGAACGCGCGGAAGCCATTGTGCGTGGAATGGATGGCGTCATGCAGGTGATCAACGAGCTAAATGTCGTCTAAGATGCATCAGAGCGCATGACGAAGCAACGCACTCAAAGAACATCACAATACGGATTTTGGAGCGGAGCGCTGTTCGGCACAGTAACCGGTATGGCGTCCCTGCTCACCTTTCAGTATTTGTTCGGTATCCTGCGCCGTCCGCGCTTGCTCTCCAAGACGATTCTGCTGGGGGAGCATCAATTCGATAATCAGCAAGCGCTGGCAATTTTCATCGCCACCGAGAGTCTTCGCTCTGGGATCCAACCGCGGCGCTTAACCACCCATTCCAGCAAGGAGGTCTTGCACGCGGGCTACCGGAACTTCTCTGAAAGCTGGGCGCGCGACTTCGGATTCGCCGCCTACGGATTGCTCACGTTGAAGCAATATAATCCTGTGAAGGAGACTCTGGAGGCCTTCTTCCACCATCAGACCCCGCACGGGCAGCTCCCCGTCAAGTTGCACTCAGTCAATGTGGTGACAAGATTCTTGCATTCCTTCTTTGAACGGGAACAGCCGTATGAATTGGTGCTCAAGCCCAAGTATGTTAGCGGTCATGGAGCGCCTTCCCTCGACGGGCAGGCGCTCCTGGTAATTGCCGCGCTGGCATACACGCAGGAAAGCGGAAACCGATCCTTTCTGGAAGACTATTGGAAAGGGTTGCGCGCGGCGATGGACTGGCTTGGGAAATATCGGTATGGCGGCCACGAAGATCCCCTGCTTCATCAGGGCGCCTTTGCGGACTGGGCAGATTCGATCGCCCGGCACGGACGCGTCCTGTATACCAATGTCGTGTACTGGAAGGCTCTCTCCGAAATGGCAATTGCCGCCAACCAGCTTAATTTGCACGAGGAAGCTGTCGAGTACTTTGCAGAGGCAGAGAGCGTCTTGCGCGCTATCAACCGTCACTTCTGGCGCGGGGACCTGGGATACTTCATCACGAGTGACGATCTATTACAGCTGAGTAGCGACGGAAATTTGCTGGCGATCGCCTGGGGACTGGCGAAGCCCGAACAAGCGGAAAGCATCCTCACTGTCATGGAACGAGCACGAATGGCGGAGCCTGTTCCGACACGGGTCACATATCCCTCGTATCCTCGCCATCTCATTGCTCTGGAAAACCTCCTCGGAGGTGTGGCAAATTACCACACCGATGCTTCGTGGCTCTGGATTGGCGCCTGGCATGTGATTGCACAGGTTAAGAGCGGTCAAATGGAAGCCGCGCAGACCCTCGTCTCTCGGATCCTGAACGTGATCGTACAAGACCGGCAGGTCCATGAGGTCCACAGCCCAAATGGCAAACCCCTTTCAAGCATGTGGTACACCGCGGAAGCACCGCTTACCTGGAATGCAGGCATGGTCCTGTATGCCTGTCACATCTTCGAGAGTAAGCGTCAGGAAGACCAAAAGCCTCTACCGGCTTTATTTCACAGATCAACGGAGTAAGCTGTGCACATCGCGTTTTTTACCAACTATTATCACCCGGTCGTCAATGGTGTTGTGAGGTCGGTGGCGTCGTTTCGGGATACCCTGATGAAACAGGGTCACAATGTATTTATCTTTGCTCAGTCTGATGCTAACTACAAGGATACGGAACCGTTCATCTTTCGCTATCCCAGCCTTGCGCTCCCGCTGGGAGAGATTTCCACAGCTCTCCCGGTTTCCCCGTTTGTAGACCAGCTCCTGCCGATACTTAAGCTCGACGTGATCCATACACACCACCCGATCCTGCTCGGGCAAACCGCGGCGCGAAAGGCAGGCGAGCTGAATCTGCCCCTCGTATTTACATTTCACACCCAGTATTGGGAATATACGCATTACATTCCATTTCCCCAGGAAACCGTTCAGGATTTTTTAAAGAACGCGGTCCACCGGTGGCTCAGGGAATTCATGCAGAAGTGCCAGCATATCATCATCCCTTCCGAGAGTATGCGTGAGATCCTGGTTCGCGATTATGGCTTACACGAGCGCTATAGTGTGATTCCCACTGGTACTAACCTCGAGCCATTTCTGAATGCGGATGGCAAAGGGCTCCGCGCAGAGAAGGGCTGGCTGGATGAGACCGTGCTGATCTCAGTAGGTCGTCTAGCGCCGGAAAAGAACTGGGATACATTGCTGCGCGCCTTTGCCAAAGCCTCTGAGAAACATGCTAACATTCGCCTGGTGCTGATTGGCGATGGCACTGCCAGAGAAAGCCTGGAAGAGCTATCTTCTGAATTGGGCGTTGCAGACCGGGTTACACTTACCGGGGCTCTGCCGTTTAAAGATATCCCGCGCTACCTGAAAGCCGCGGACCTGTTCGCTTTCGCTTCGGTCACCGAGACCCAGGGACTCGTCACGATCGAGGCGATGGCAGCCGGGTTACCCATCGTCGCTGTAGACGGACCGGGGACGCATGATATCGTGGAGCATGGCAAGCAGGGATTCCTTGTGGAAAACGATGCGGAGGCACTTGCAAAGGGACTGGATAAGCTCCTGTCTGACCCACAACGGCTCAAACGCCTGAGCAATCACGCCCTCAAGAAAGCCAAGACGTTTGATATCAACCAACTGGGCAAGCAACTGATCAGCGTCTATGAACAAGCCATTGAAGATAAAAAGGCAAACCAGTTCGTCACACTAAATGTAGACGAAACAGCTGTCCAGCAGACCGTTTCATCCATCGGATCCTAGATCAGTTCTCAGCTTAGCCTGTCATGTGTTGCGGCAGTGCTTCGCAGACAACCGCCTTCCCTTTTTAATCTGGATTGTGATCTGGCAGCTTATCGAACAGACTTGCAGCTACGGATAACCGTATCTTATCCCCGTCCATATTTGTGACCCAGAACGCAGGAACTAATTTATGTTCTTTCAGTAAGAAACCTTTTCCAACCACAAAATGGGTAACCGTGTTGCTTTTGGAATCGACTATGACCTGCTCTACATTTCCAATATGCCGATCGTCTGCGCTCAGCACTTGGGCACCCTCTGAAATGGCTATGCGACCCTCCGGCAGGCTTGGCTCGGTCCACGCCACCTGATCCGGAGCGACGTCCGATAGCAAATGTGCCCTTGGTGCCTGCAGCTGGATATCGACGGGTGGATACCAATAATTAGCTTCTACATCTTCATAGGGCGCACCTACATCTCCCACGGGGACATAGTAAGTGGTTTCGTAGTCGAGGAAATCATCTACGGTTTGATTCGTTTCCCGCAGCATAATACGGTCTTCCTTCTCAAGATCGATTAAGCCCACAGGGATTACTTTCTCGTCCTTGCGCAGCAATTCTCCCCGCTCGACGACCAGATCCGTTACATCTCTGGTCCTGGCATCGATCACAACCCGGCTGATGCTTCCTATTTTTTCGCCCGTTGCAGTGAACACATCGGCTCCTTTTGAGAAGCGCATAACACACCTCCCAGCTCACGGCGCGATCGAAACGCCGCTTAGCAGTCATTCGGTTTCCAGGGGACCTTACTCCTCTTCGATCGTCTCTTCTGCCTTCTCTGCCAGCTCGATCAGGTCTCCCTTCTTGAAAAGGATATTGCGTAGAATGGTGCGCCAGGTGGGAGTACGGCGTAACAAAAATTCAAGATCGATGCCAAAATGGATAAATTCCTCTTTCTGGGCCTGGCTCATAACGGCGCGAGCTTCTTCATCCTTTTCCACTGCCAACCTTTGGGTGTACCAGTCGATTGCCTCGGCTTCTTCAATCAACGATTGAATCACCCGAACGTAGGTGCGCGTTTCCTCAGAAAGTTCTTCTGGGGGCTCATGGTATTGGTCAAAGCCCATGTTGACTCCTTATCTGTCTAGGCATTTTCGATTATGCCTCGTCATCGTCGTCCTCTTCGTCGAGGTCATCCTCTTCGAATTCTCCCTCCTCGCCATCTAATTCGTCATCTTCCAGGTCTTCGCTTTCCTCTTCATCCAGGTCGTCCAGATCCTCCAATTCGTCTATGTCTTCATCTTCCAAATCTTCGTCCTCTAGTTCTTCCTCACCGTTAAGTTCTTCGTCTTCATCAAGAGAAGAAGCAGCGTTCAGTTCCCAACGGTTACGGTCCCGATCTAGGACTTTGGCGTCATAGTTGAGAGGCTCGTCGTCTTCATATGTCAGACCCGCCGCCTGCCCCAGCTCTTCGACAACATCCTGATCGGGCGTGGATACGCTGCCGCCGACCGTTTCCTCCCCCCCCTGATTCGCCATCTGCCAGGAGGCATCCAGGTCGCCGCCGCTGAGCTCGGGAGAAACCGAGGTGTACTCATCCAGTTCTTCCTGCAGCACATCCCGCCCGCTGGCGCCAAGCTGCTGCCGTTCCGCGAAATCAGCTTCTATATCTTTATCCTCCGTATAGTGGGCGGCCTCTTCTGCCGCCGCGTTGGAGTCTGCATTCGCCGTATAGGCATCCATGCTGGTTTCCTCATTGAGGAGATAATTACTGCCTTCGCGATCGTCGGTCTCTTCCGGGATCACCTCAATGAACTCATCGGCATCCTCCGGAACCGGTTTCAGCTCCCCGGTGTAAGGATCGATTGTCGTTTCGATTTCGTCTGGTTCTTTTCCTGGTTTTTCTTTTTTCTCAGTCGCCATCTCGAAGATCTCCTTCCTCATCTTTTAACGATGCGGCTATCGTAGAGTGACGGACGAAAGGGGTCAATATACGAAGATATAGCTGCCAGATATAAATTCGGGTACATTCGCTGGATAAACCCTATATACTTCTGACAAGTTAACCATGATCTCATTTTGCCTACATGAATAGCGGGTCCAGGAATAGAACAAAAAAGGCGAACCATAGGGCTCACCTCTTTCATGTAATCTGGTTGATTTTTTGCCTGCACAGGATGCAGGCGCACCGAGCGACGGCATGCACTTCGACGCTAGACGCTTACTTTTTCTTCGACGTAATCGCACCACTCCTCATACTTTGCCACCTTACCCCGGATCAAATCGTGATAGACATTTTGGATTGCACGCGTAATGGGACCTGTCTTTCCATCCCCGATCACACGGAAGTCTATTTCGCTCAAGCCAATACATTCCGCTGCCGTGCCGCAAACAAAGACTTCCTCTGCGATATAAAGCTGGTCGCGTGAAATGGGTTGCTCGAGCACGTCATAGCCCAGATCCTTCGCGATCGTATGGATCGTATGGCGCGTGATGCCTTCCAACACGGGCGCCGTGGCTGGCGTCACCAATTTTCCACGGCGCACCATAAACAGGTTCTCGCCGGTGCATTCGGCTACATAGCCCTGCGGGTCGAGCATGATGGCTTCCTGAAAACCAAGCCGTTCGGACTCTGTTTTGGCAAGGAAACTGTTGACATAATTTCCGGCGATCTTTGCCTTCGTCATGCTCACATTCGGATGATGGCGCGTATAGGAGGAAATGTTGGCTCGAATCCCCTTCGCCAGCGCCTCTTCGCCGAGATAATTGCTCCACTGCCAGACAGCGATCATCAGGGCAGCCTGACCGGCATCGACATTCAAGTTCCAGGCACCGCCTTTCAGATACAGCAGAGGGCGGATGTAACAATCCGTGAAGCCGTTCGCCTGCACCGTCTCCTTGACGGCTTTCACAATGTCGTCCGCTGTAAACGCAAACTTGCGTACGCCAAATACCCGCGCCGAATCAATCAAGCGTTCCACATGTTCTCGCAAACGGAACACGGCGGGTCCCTTCGGCGTGTTATACGCTCGGATTCCCTCGAACACCGCGGCGCCGTAATGCATAGCGGGGTTGAGGACATGAACGGTGGCTTTTTCAAAGTCCACAAGCTCACCATCCATCCAGATGTATTTGGATTCCATGCCCATGATTTCTCTCCTTAGAAATGTTTGATGATTTCATCCGTCATCTGACGGGTCGTCAACGTGCCGCCGAGATCTGTCGTTCGCGCGCCATTCGTGATGGCTCGATCGACTGCCTGCTCGATACATTTCGCTTCCTCTTCCAACTTAAATGAATATCTTAACATTAGAGCCACTGACAAGATTGTACCAACAGGATTGGCGATTCCCTTTCCGGCGATATCGGGCGCCGAACCGTGGATCGGTTCATACAGACCGACACCTGATTCCGACAAACTAGCGGAGGGCAACATCCCCATGGACCCCGCCAATACAGAGGTTTCATCGGTGAGGATATCACCGAACATGTTTTCAGTAACAATGACATCCATCGAGGCGGGTCCTGTAATCAGTCTCATCGCGGCGCTATCGACAAGCTGATGTTCCAGGGCCACGTCCGGATATTGACTCCCTACTTGTGCTGCCACCTGCCTCCACAGCCTGGAAGATTCCAGGACATTCGCCTTATCAACCGAGGTGACCTTTTTTCTGCGACCCTCTGCCAACCGGAAGGCAAGCTCCACAATACGCTTGATCTCATAATCGTAATATTCAAGAGTATCGACTGCGTATTCACAATCACCTCTCCGTTCACGCATTTTCGGCTGCCCAAAATACAAACCGCCAGTCAGCTCCCGGATCACAAGTATATCTACACCCTGAAGGCGTTCCGGTTTCAAAGGTGAAGCATCCATCAGGGCAGGATGCACTCGCACCGGACGGAGGTTCGCAAAGACGGCGAGTCCTTTGCGGAGAGCCAGTAATCCGCGCTCGGGGCGATCTTTGGCATTCGGGTCATCCCACTTTGGACCACCGACCGCACCCAGCAGCACCGCGTCTGAAGCCTGGCAATCAGACAGGGTCTCATCGGTCAGTGATGTTCCAGAGGCATCAATGGAGCAGCCGCCCATTAAGCGCTCCTGATATTGAAAGGTATGACTGTACTTCGTCGCGATTACGTCCAGGACGCGCACAGCCTCATAGACTACTTCAGGCCCAATGCCATCGCCGGGGAGGAGAGTAATTTTGAATTCCATCATGTTCCTGTTTACCTGCTTCAATGCGCCACCATCAAGCCATATTCCACGGAGTCTGCCAGCGCTCGCCAGCTCGCTTCGATGATGTTCGTGCTCGCGCCTACAGTGCTCCAGCGGCTGCTATTATTACGTGTGTCGATCAGGACACGTGTGATCGCTTCCGTGCCGTGATCTGAGTCCAGGATACGGACTTTGTAATCGGATAAATGGAATTTTGCAAGCTGAGGATAATAACTGAGGAGCGCCTTACGCAAGGCATTGTCAAGGGCGTTTACTGGCCCATTCCCCTCCGCGGCGGTATGCAGCAGCTCGCCTTGTACGCGAACCTTGACCATCGCTTCGGCAAAAATGCCGCGCCCCTGACGGTGCTCCACATTGACGAAGAAATCCACCAGCTCAAAGGGCGGCTTGTAGCCGTATTCCTGGCGCTTTAACATCATGGTCACAGAGGCTTCTGCTGCCTCGAACGAAAACCCGCGCGATTCCAACTCCTTGATCTCGTTGAGGACAGGCAAGACTTCTGCGCCTTCCACTTCCACGCCGTGTTCTTCTGCCTTGCTCAACAAATTGCCGCGACCCGAGAGGTCGGAAACCACCACGCGCATCTTATTTCCCACAACTTCGGGCTCCACATGCTGGTACGATTTTGCATTCCGCCGCATCGCCGCCACATGAACTCCGCCTTTATGCGCAAATGCAGACTTGCCTACAAACGGAAGGTGTTCATCGGGTGTAATGTTGGCTACTTCTGCAACAAAGTGCGAGAGATCGTATAGATGCCGAATATTTCCCTCTGGCAGGCAGCAATATCCCATCTTGAGCTCCAGGTCTGCCATGATGGAAACCAGGTTGGCGTTGCCGCAACGTTCGCCTACCCCATTGATCGTCCCCTGCACCTGAATGGCACCCTCACGGACAGCGACAAGCGAGTTGATCACAGCACACTCGGAGTCGTTGTGGGTATGAATTCCGAAGGGATGCATAAGGGTCGGTTTCAGTTTACGAATAATTTGCTCGATTTCCCATGGTAATGTCCCGCCGTTGGTGTCGCATAATACAACGGTCTCTGCGCCGCCGCGAAGCGCCGCGCGCAGAGTTTCGATGGCGTAGGCGTGGTCTGCTTTGTAACCATCGAAGAAATGTTCGGCGTCGTAGATCACGCGTTTGCCGTTGGCCCTGAGATACGCTACAGATTGCTCGATGATTCGTAAATTGTCTTCGAGAGTCGTTTGCAGGACTTCTTTCACATGCAGGGTCCACGTCTTACCAAAGATCGTGCAGACAGGAGTATGAGAGTCGATCAGCGCCTTTATGTTGGCATCATCCTCAGGTCCGCCTTTGACGCGGCAGGTAGACCCAAACGCAGCAATTACGGCATTCTGCCATTCGAAATCTTGTGCCCTTTCGAAGAATTCCACATCCTTGGGGTTGGAGCCGGGCCATCCCCCTTCGATGAAGGTAACGCCGAGCTCATCCAGTTTTTGCGCGATACGAACCTTATCATTGCTCGAAAGGGTAAAACCTTCCGACTGGGTGCCATCGCGTAAGGTTGTGTCGTAGATCTGTATAAGGGGTACGTCCATGTGGCTGCCTTTTTACATTCTTTCTTCAAATGCCATGATTTCTTTTTCAAAACTCATGATATATCCGAGTTCATCCACACCATTAAGAAGGCAGGCTTTATTGAACGGATCGATGGGAAAGGTAACCGAACCAGTTGGGAAAGAAAGGGTCTGCGATTCGAGATCGACCGTAAACTCGGCGTTCGGCACTTCTTCCACATAATCAAAGAGCATCTTGTGCGTTGCATCATCTACAACAATAGGAATCAGTCCGTTCTTGAGAGAGTTATTGCGGAAGATGTCTGCAAACGATGTACTGATCACTGCGCGGAACCCATACGAAGTTAGTGCCCAGGGTGCGTGTTCGCGGCTTGAGCCGCACCCGAAATTATCGCCTGCCAGCAAAATTTGCGCACCTTTGTATTCCGGCTGGTTGAGAACAAACTCCGTTTTCGGGGATTTGTCATCGTTATACCGCCAGTGATAGAACAACGCATCGGCAAGGCCGTTCTTGTCGGTTGCTTTGAGGAATTGGGCCGGGATGATCTGGTCGGTGTCAACATCGTTAGCAGGCAGGGGTATTACCCGGGAAGTAAGTGTTCT
>DASSBC010000014.1:0-104867 GCA_035699125.1 Anaerolineales bacterium | reverse complement strand
GCGGCGCTGCAGACTCAATCAGAAATTGAAAGCCTTGGACGCCGCGTCACTCTCGCCCAGGCGGAACTCGCCGACCCCGCCCAAATCCAATCCCTGGTCTCCAACCTCCCGCCCCTCCATCTTTTGGTCAACTCCGCCGCCTTTATGCCTGCCGGGAACGTGGACGCGCTGACTCTTGAGAACTGGGATACAGCCCTTGATCTGAATCTGCGCGCTCCTTTTCTTCTGGCACGTGGATGTCAGGAGAAAATGGTCGAAGGCGGACTCATCGTCAATATTACGGATGTGGGCGCGCAGAAAGCCTGGAGTCGCTACCCTTCGTATACAGTCAGCAAGGCAGCGCTCGAATCACTGACGAGGATCCTTGCCCGCGCCTTCGCGCCCAAGATTCGAGTCAATGCGATCGCGCCAGGATTTGTGCTGAAGTCTGAGATTGTCTCCGATGAGGAATGGCAGCGACTCATCCACCGGATTCCACTCAAACGTCCGGCCCGCACCGAAGAGCTTGCCTCCGCCCTCGAATTTTTGTGGAAGAACGAGTATATTACCGGTCAGACTATTGTGGTGGATGGCGGATACTCCCTGGTGTAGAAGACTCTAAAGGTCTTTCTGGCGAACCGCATCCAAGACATTTAGGGTCTGAATCCATGAGGAGAAATGCATGTCTGAAATCACCGAGCTGGCTGAAAAATTGAAATTGGAAGGTGACAGGTTCGTCTCCATTTTCAGCGGTCTCACAGAGGATCAATGGGATCAGGAAGTCTACACCGAGGGCGCTACATGGACGATCCGCAATATACTTTCCCACTTCGTCACTTCGGAACGCGGATTGCTCAAATTGTTCGAGAGGATTCGGCAGGGAGGGGAAGGGTCGCCGGATGATTTTTCCATCGACCGTTACAATGCTGCCATGCAGGCACGGACAAAAGAAGCTACTCCGCAGGAATTGATCGAACACTATAAGGAGGCGCGTGCCAATGCGATCCAATGGGTTTCCGGACTGGCAGAATCAGACCTGGAGATGACCGGCCGCCATCCCTTTCTCGGGCATACAACAATCCGGGATATGATCAAGATGTTATACATTCATAACCTGGATCATTATCGCGATATGAAGAAAGTCCTAAAAACCTAAACACAAACGAGAATCTAAGGAAAGTTAATATCTTGCGCCTGATCTTAAACCTTAGCGTCCTTTGTGCCCTTGGTGTTTAAAACATGAATCTCCCTCCCTTCAAACTCGAACGTTTTTTCGCGAAATATGAATTCACTACTGAATATTTGCTCTGTTCCTCTGATTGTGAAGCTATGTCCATTGCGGAATTGCTCGCTCTGGAAGAAGGCGCCGCCGAGAAACTTCAGCAGACGTGGCTTGGCTACACAGAATCACAGGGAAGTTCGGCTTTGAGGTCAGAGATCTGCAGGCTTTATGAGACAATGCAGCTTGAAGAAATTCTAGTCCACACTGGCGCGCAGGAAGCCATCTTCCTCTTTATGTTCGCCGCGTTGAAGGAATATGATCACGTCATCGTTCATTCACCCGCCTACCAATCCCTGGCGGAGGTCGCTCGCGCCGCAGGCTGTGATGTGAGTCCCTGGCGCGCGCGCGAGGAAAATGACTGGTCCCTTGACCTCGATGAGCTCCGTCATCTCATGAGGACAAATACCAAAGCAATCGTCCTTAATACGCCACACAATCCGACGGGGTACTTAATGTCGCGCGAAGATTACGAGGCGCTGCACGCGTTCGCGAAAACAAATAAATTGCTGTTGTTTTCCGACGAGGTCTATCGCGAGTCTGAGTATGATGCGGCGGCTCGATTGCCCGCTGCCTGTGACATGGGAGAGCATGCGGTTTCTCTGGGTGTCACATCCAAGACCTACGGGCTTGCAGGTCTGCGCATCGGGTGGATCGCCACGAAGAACAAAAATATTTATGAAAAGATGGCATCGCTCAAAGATTACACGACGATCTGCAACTCTGCTCCCAGTGAATTCCTCGCCGAGGTCGCCATGCGAAACCGGTACAAGCTCATCGAGCGGAATCTCAACATTATCAACCAGAATCTCAAAGTCATCGATGATCTCTTCGCCCGCCGCGCAGACCTGTTCTCATGGGTCCGACCGCGAGCCGGGTCGATGGCATTCCCGCGGTTTCTGACTGGGAACGTGGAAAGGTTCTGTGATGAACTTGTGAAACAAGCAGGTGTGCTACTGTTGCCCGGTTCCGTATACGATGACTCGCGCAACCATTTTCGTCTGGGTTTGGGAAGAAAGAATTTGCCGCAGGCGGTAGAGAAATGGGAAGAGTTCCTCCTGAAGTAAAATTTATACCTGCGTTCTTTCCCTGATGCTATTCGCGGGCTCACGGCACTGGTGACTGTGCAGTGTTGTCTTAAAAAATTAGAAACCAGCAATTGAGAAACCTTCTCCGCCTCACCCATCCTCTTCACCTCCTGCTCGCCGCCCTGACGTTTTTTCTCGGCGTGAGTATCGCCAATTATCTGGGTCAACCCTTTCGGGCAGACTCGTTCTGGTTGGGTTTAATCGCCGTTCTTTTGGCGCAAGCAAGTATGAATCTTCTGGCAGAGGTTTTTCGTCCAGAAAATGAAGCCATCGTCGAAGGACAGAGCCGTAAAGACCGTCACTTGGTGCGCAACAACGCGCTGTATATTTCGATTGCTGCACTGACTGCCGTTGTCGTAATCGCATTTGTTCTATACACCAACCAGCACCTTTCGACGTCTACAATATTTTTTCTTTTATTATCTCTTTTTTTGATCCTTGCCTACGCTATCCCTCCGTTCCGGTTTGTCAACCGTGGGTTCGGCGAATTCGTCCTCGCCGCACATCTTGCCTGGATCATTCCTTCTCTGGGCTATATCCTTCAATCGGATGAAACTCATCGCTTTCTGTTCGTCAGCATTCCGCTCACATGTCTTGCCTTCGCTTATTTCATTGTCATGAATTTCCCTACCTTTGCCGCGGATCGCAAATATGATCGCGCCACGCTGCTCACGCGGCTGGGCTGGGAACGCGCGGTTCCTTTGCATCATCTCTTTGTGTTGCTCGCCTATCTCCTCTTCTTGGCGGCTCCTATTTTTGGTCTTTCTTTTTCCCTGCTTTGGCCCGCCTTTCTGACTCTGCCCTTTGCTCTGTTCCAGATTTTTCAACTCCGCAATCTTTCTCTAGGTGCACCCACCAACTGGACTCTTCTGACTGCGACAGCCCTCTCCGTATTTGGGCTGACCGCTTATTTCCTAAGCCTCACATTCTGGCTTCGTTAATAATCCCCACTCCCTGATTCCCCACTATGCCTGAATTCTTAACTCTGCTTCCGCCGGAGGAAGCCCGCACCCTACTCCTTTCCCACATCTCTCCACCGATTCCTGATATAGAACGAATTGACGTTTCATCTTCACTCGGACGGGTTTTGGCGGAGGACATCGAGGCCTCACAGCCCCTGCCTGACTTTGAACGATCCACAGTGGACGGGTACGCGGTGCACGCAAGCGACACGCATGGTGCCAGCGATTCCCTGCCAGCGTACTTAAATCTGACGGGTGAAGTTCCCATGGGGGACGCGCCTGCCTTCACAATTGATGTGGGTCACTGTGCATTGATCCACACGGGCGGCATGTTACCCCACGGCACAGACGCCGTGGTGATGTTGGAATATGCACAGCGCACAGGAACCGAGGAAATCGAAATCTTTCGCGCCGTCGCGGCAGGTGAGAACACGATCCATATCGGGGAAGATGTCGCGCAAGGGCAAACTGTTCTGCATAAAGGGAGTCTGATGCGTCCCGTGGAAATTGGCGGACTCATGGCGCTGGGAATAACCAGCGTTAACGCGGTGAGAAAGGTTCAGGTTGGGCTGATCGCGACGGGTGACGAAGTGATCGATCCGCATCAGTCGCCGCGGCCGGGGCAGGTGCGTGATGTCAATTCTTATACGCTGGAAGCATTAGTGGACAAATCCGGCGGAATCGCAAAGCTATATGGCATTGTGCCGGACACGTTTGATGCACTGAGACACAGCGCTGCCAACGCCCTTTCGGAATGTGATCTATTGATCATTATGGCAGGTTCCTCTGCTTCGACGAGAGACATGACGGCAGAGGTCATTCGTTCGCTAGGTGAGCCAGGGGTGCTTGTGCACGGAATCAACACTCGCCCTGGTAAACCGACGATTCTGGGAGCGTGCAACGGAAAGGCAGTGATCGGTCTTCCCGGGAATCCCGTCAGCGCGCTCGTGAATGGATATTTATTTCTTGTGCCTGTGATTGAACATTTGCTGGGTGTACTTCCCACACCAAAGCCCGTTGTGCTGGCGCGACTGCTTGTGAATCTACCTTCCCAGGCTGGGCGTGAGGACTGGTGGCCCATTAAGCTCACCGCAGAGACGCCGAGTCAGAGCGAATCTGCGGTGAGCTTAATGGGCCACATAACCAGATTTGTGGCAGAACCTATTTTCGGTAAGAGCAATCTGATCTTTACATTAGCCTCGGCAGACGGATTATTGCGAATTCCTCCAGATGCCACAGGGCTCTCTGCCGGTGAAATTGTGGAAATCTATTTATTGTAGAGTCGCCTGTCCCCACGGCAGCTTATCCAGATCCACATTGCCGCCGCTGAGGATCACTCCTAGTTTCAACCCCGTCAAATCAATTTTCTTCTCCCACAACACAGCAACAGCCACTGCCGCAGATGGTTCGATGATGATCTTGGCGCGCTCCCAGATAAATTTCATTGCCTCGAGAATTCCCTGTTCGCTCACGGTGACGATCTGCTCGACGCGCTTCTGCATAATCCCAAACGTCAACGGGCCCAGCGAGGTGAGCAATCCATCGGCAATCGTTTTAGGATGTACAGACGGGACAAGTACTCCTGCTTGTATGGAACGATGCGCATCATCTGCCATCTGGGGCTCGCATCCAATGACGCGGATTCTTGGTTTTGTTTCTGTAGCTGCAATGGATGTGCCGCTTAACAGTCCGCCGCCACCGACTGGAGCGAGGATCACATCCAGGTCGGGCACATCCTCCAGCAGTTCCAGCGCCGCTGTTCCCTGCCCTGCAATTACGCGCACATCGTTGTAAGGATGCACGACGTTGGCTCCCGTCCTTTCGTAGACTTGCTGCAGCGTCGCTTCACGCGCTTCCAGAGTCGGCGCACAAAACGTGATCTGTCCGCCATAACCAGCGACTGCGTTTTTCTTCACCGCTGGCGCATTTTCCGGCATGACGATGTAGGCTGGGATGCCGCGCATCTTCGCGGCCAGCGCTAACGCCTGAGCGTGGTTTCCCGAGGAATGTGTACAGACACCCGGTGCCGCCTCCTCGTCGCTGAGTGAGAACACCGCATTACATGCGCCGCGAAATTTGAACGCCCCGACCTTCTGCAGATTCTCGCATTTGAGGAACACCCGCGCGCCGGTCTTCGTATTCAAGCTTTCATTAGTCAATACCGGGGTGCGGTGAATATAGGGCTGAATCCGCTCGGCAGCTTGTTGGATGTCATGGAGCGTGACGGTCATGAATTCTCCCTTGGGCACACAGGAAAATAGGCATCAATACACCCATCACTTTGTCTGCTTGTGTCCCGTTTACTTTTAATATCCTCTCTCAAAATCAACGACATACCTCAGTGGCTTGTCTTCGATATAAAGCTGGTAGTTCTCTACGAACAACTTCGTTAGGTCTTCTGGATAAGAAATTGCTGAGGTATGAAACGTCATGTACAGATTCGGCGTCGTCCAGAAAGGGTGCCCGTCGGGCAGGGGCTCTTTTTCAAATACATCCAGGATGGCTGCGGCAAGCTTGCCCTCGTGCAATGCTTTGACCAATGCCTGTTCGTCCACAGCATTTCCGCGCCCCACGTTGATAAAAACCGCGTGCGACGGGAGCGCATCCAGCAAATTTGTGTCCACTATCTTATTGGTTTCTTTTGTCCTCGGCAGGACGCTGACCAGATAATCCAGCGCCTCCGCGAATTCCTGCAAATCCTCGCCATGATAGTAATCATCTACCTGCGTACTTGTCTCACTTCTGCGTGTATAACCCCTGACTGTCATTCCGAAATGCTTTGCTGTTCCCGCTAAGTGCGCGCCAATGGAGCCGACGCCAAGCAATCCAATTGTCTTCCCGCGCAGGAGACCGGGTTCCCGTCTCTGCCACTGCATGGACTGCTGCGCTCGTATACGCTCGAGGATTTTCTGCTCGTAGAACAACAGATAACCAAACACAAATTCAGACATCGACTTCCCGAAAACACCTCGCGCATTTGTCAGGATGTAATCACGTCGTTGGGAGGGATCAACCAGTGGCTCGACTCCAGCATAAATAGACTGTGCCCACCTCAAGCGGGGCAGGCGTGGCAGCGCGTCACGAATCTGTTTTGGCTCGCCAAGGACGATATCACTTTGTGTAGGGTCTGTTGAAATCTCAAGCTGTGGCAGGTGGGCATCCTCAATAAGCCGCCTGTATTCATCCGCGTCATGAGAAAGGATGGAAAGTCTAGGCATATAAGTCCATTATAACCACCAGAAACACTTCTCCCAGATGCAGAAGCGCCGTGCATGGAGCCATGCACGGCGCTTTGTCTGACAACTCGATTGTTTTGGTGCTTAGCTTCGGCGTACCAAGCCAACCAAAAAGAGCAGGACGATCGCGCCCAGGATCGCGACAATTAAGCTGGGAATATTGAATCCAGTGACGCCTGGGCCGCCAAAGGCGCTCATGATCCAGCCGCCGATGATTGCACCTACGATTCCAACGACAATGTTGGCAACAGCGCCCATCTGGGCATTGCGGCCCATGATCATGCTGGCAATCCAGCCGGCGAGGGCACCCAGGATAATCCATACGATGATGTTAGTAAGCATTTCTACCTCCGAGAAGATCTGAATATTGGTTGATCAACTGTTCTGGGCGGGGCTTTCATCCCGCTCATTGTTAGAAACGATAACAAAAATTGATTGTTACGTCTCTATTCTCTATACAATAAGAACACGATAGGGTTTGAATGGTTTCGCGTTTCTGGGGGATCACCTCCTCCGAAGACCAAAAATTGTGGTCAGAATACCTGTGAAAAATGACGCAGCCATTAGCCCTGCGAATACACGCGCCGTTTGTTGGTTTTGGCGCTCTAAATTACTTTCCCGCCTCGTAATCGCCCTGGCAGCAGGTGGGGCAAGCCGAGGTTCACCTGTCGGTTTTCGCCCCGCTTGGGGAGTTTCAGCCGTTGGTACAGGAGCTCCTTCTCTTTCTGACACGATTTTGGAGCCGAAGTTATTGGCGTAGACCTGCGTAAATTCTGCGCCAAACAACAGGATTTGTGCCGAGTAATAGATCCAGAGCAAAAGCAGGACTAAAGAACCAGCCGCTCCGAAGGAGGACCCGACAGTACTATTCCCTAGGTACAGTCCGATCAAAAACTTGCCCAGAGAGAATAGCAGGGCAGTCACAAAAGCGCCCAACCACACGTCGCGCCAGGCGATTTCGGCATCGGGCAGAAACTTGAAAATTAGCGCGAACAATACGGTAATGACGCCAATTGAGATGATGAGATTAAGTATCTGGAGAAGAATCTCAGAGAGCGGAATGGCATTCCCCACGGTTTCCTGCATAGCAGAGAGCGCAGCGCTGATAACTAAAGAAACCAGCAATAGAAACCCAATGCCAAGGATCATGCCGAAGGAGAGCAAGCGCCCGAAGATAACCTTTTTTATTCCTTCCAGGAAGCCACTTTTTGTGTCCTCCTCCTCTTCTACTTCCCAGATGGTATTGAGCGCGTTATGCAATTCATTAAAAACACCCAGGGCACCGAAGATGAGGGTGACGACTCCCACGATAGTGCCAACGATACCTCTTGCCGGGCTACTGGCGCTTGTGAGCAAATCTGAAATAAAGGTTCTGCCCTCTGCCCCCACTAAACCTTCTACCTGGTTGAAGACCTGATCTTGCACCGCCTCTCGCGACCAAAAAATACTGGTCACAGCGAGGATAATCAACAGCATCGGCGCCAGGGAGAAGATCGTGTAGTACGCCAGCGAGGCAGAAAGTCGCGACGCCTTGTCGTCTTTCCAGTCTTGGTAACTGAGTTTTAAGAGATTGGGCAGATTCGAAAATAACTTTTTCATCTCATAAACAGCCTTAATTCCTGCTAGCGCAGTTTGGATTGTCACGTTTATATACTAAAAACATGTGCAATAAAATAGAAAAAGTCCCTACTCTGTGGCAGGGACTTGGCTATAGCCGGTGTAAAATCCAGATAGCCTCACCCCAGTAGTCGGCCTATGATCGATCTACAGGAGCCAGTCGCATTTTTTCTCTTGATCATGACCCTCATCCTGGTGACGCCCCTTCTCTCGGAGCGGGTGCACTTGCCAGGCATTGTGGGCATTATCTTGGGTGGCATGCTTATCGGCCGGTATGTACTAGGTCTTATCGGAGATAACGATCGCATGCAATTCCTGTCGACGATTGGCTTTGCTTCCGCAAACGTGTGGCCGATACTCTTGGAGTTTTGCCGGAGCAACTCGCCATGGCATTTGGCGGGAATCTGGCAATATTACATTTTGACAGGCAGGTCAGGTTGCCAACCTGACCTGCCCTCATCTTCGAATCGTTGCTTCCCGCTCTGGTCCCACCCCGATCCACTTCACGGGGACACCTGCTGCCTCTTCGATCCGCTTTACATAGCTTTGTGTATTCGCAGGCAACTCTCCAAAGGACCTTGCCTGGCGAATATCTTCTTCCCAACCTGGGACTGTCTCATACACAGGTTGTACGGTTTCCAAGCCATACGTGTCGACATCTGCATAGCGGACCGGATCACAACTCAGTTCGTAACGCGTACAGATTTTGATTTCATCTAACCCACTTAATACATCCAGCTTGGTCAAGCAGATTTCTGTCGCGCCGCTCAATTGGACGGCGGTCCGGACGATTTCCAGGTCCAGCCAGCCAACGCGGCGCGTGCGACCTGTCGTTGCGGCAGTCTCCGCGAATTTTTTGTAAACATCACTCTCGGTATCATGAATTTCTGTCGGCAGTGGTCCCGCGCCCACCCGCGTTGTATATGCCTTAGTCACGGCGATGACGTTGATAAGATAGCGTGGCGGGATTCCCAGCCCGGCGGACGCCGCGGAGGGAATCGTCGTCGAAGCGGTCACAAACGGGTATGTGCCCCAATCGGTATCGAGGAATGTCCCCATCGCCTGTTCCAGTAAGAAGTGCTTATCGGCTTTCAGCCCTTCTTGCACGATTGAAAATAGTTCTCGGATGTAGGGCTTCAGTTTCAAATAGGATTCACGATATGTGTCACGTACTTGTTCGTATTTCAATGCCTCGCCGCCAAGCGCCGTAATGATTTTGTTCTTCAGTTCCAATTGCAGCAGCAATCGCGATTCAAACGCCTTGCTTGCAAAGTCGCTCCAGCGAATTCCGTTATAGCTGACCTTGTCTGCAAAGACTGGTCCAATGCCGCGGCGGGTTGTGCCTGTCGCGCCCGTGCCTTTGGCTTCCTCGTAAAGGCCATCTAACACTTTATGATAGGGCATGATCAGATGTGAGCGCGGCGAGATCCATAACCGTCCGTCCACGTTTACACCTGCCTGATTCAGCAGCTCGATTTCTTCGATCAGAACAGCAGGGTCAATCACCACACCGCCACCAATGAGACCCACTGTGTTGCGCGCAAAAATCCCGGAAGGCACAAGGTGGATTTTGAACGTGCCAAACTCGTTGATCACCGTGTGTCCCGCGTTATTTCCGCCATTGAAGCGCGCCACATAGTCTGCCCGCTCGGCAAGAAAATCGACGACTTTGCCTTTGCCTTCATCGCCCCACTGCGAACCGATGACTGCTGTAACGCTCATAAGACCTCCGAGGCTCGATCCTAGTTCTTCAAATATTCGATGTTCTACGATCGAGTTGCTTCATCCACTAATTCGACAGCCAAACCAATATACGATTCAGGAGATAGGTTCGCCAGACGCGTACGCGTTTCCTGATCTATGTCCAGCGACTCGACCCAATGTCGATAACTAGCTTCGCTTAATACACGTCCATGTGTCTGCGCCTTGAGCGATTCATATGCGTTACTCTGCCCTGCCGCGCGCAAAATCGTCTGTGCCGCCTCGCTGATGACTTCCCAGTGTTCATTTAATTCCTGCTTGATCTGTTCTTCATTTGCCTCAATTCGCGACATACCCCGCGTGACGTTGTTCCATGCTAGGAGCGTATGGCCGAGCGCAACGCCAAAGGTCCTTCGCACCGTTGAATCCGAGAGATCGCGCTGCAACCGGGAGATCGGGAGCTTCTGGCCGTAGTGAGTGAGCAGCGCGTTGGCAACCCCGAGATTGCCTTCGGCATTTTCGAAGTCAATCGGATTCACTTTCTGTGGCATGGTGGAAGAGCCGACTTCATGATCGACTGTTTTTTGTTTAAGCGTTCCATCGCTGATATATCTCCAGATATCCTGCGCATAGTCAATAAGTATGGAATTGGTTAGTTTGAGGGAGTCAAAATATCGTATCCAGTTGTCGTATGGGAGAATCTGGGTTGTCAGTAGGTTGGGTTGCAATTGCAGGCTGAGTAGGAATTCTTTATTAAAGGAAATCCAATCTATTTCCGGCGCAGCGGCTTGCCACGAATTGAAGTTTCCTACTGCGCCCGTGAGCTTGGCTTCGAATGTATGATCCGCGATTTCCGCACGGCATTGGAGAAGCCGAGCCAGGTACACGGCAATCTCTTTTCCCAGGGTAGTTGGTACAGCCGGTTGACCATGAGTCCGGGCGAGGAGGGGCAGAGCGCGATACGCCTTTGCAAAATCTCTTAACGCGTTGGTCAGCTCGTCGAGGGCAGGGAGTAAAACTTCTTCCCGTGAGTCCCGTAAGAGAAGCGCCTGTGCAATGTTATTGACGTCTTCCGAGGTCAGGCCGAAGTGGATGTAGGGATGAAACTCTGCCGGCAGTTTCTCGCGCAGGAAATATTCAATCGCTTTGACGTCGTGCCGCATGGTCTCATCATACTTTTGAATCTTGCGTGCATCCTCCTCTGTAAAATTTTGTAGGGCACTCGTATAGCCGGAGAGTGTCTCCGCCGAAAATATGCCTGTTTTGGAAAGAGATGCCAAAAACTCTATCTCGACCTTTACGCGACTGCGGTGAAAGGCAAACTCCGAGCAGAAATCTCGAAGCGGCGAGACCTGATTTGCATAGCGTCCATCCAAAGGTGAAAGCGCGTACAGAGTCATTCTCAAGCATTATAATTCGCGCGGTTTGATTTAAGAGGAGCCACCATGAAAATTTTACCTGAACTGGCTTTGACCTATGATGATGTACTGCTGGTGCCACAATATTCGAATGTGGACTCGCGACGGACTCTTTCCACGAAAACTTGCCTGACGAAGAAAATTACCTTACAAATCCCGATCGTGTCTGCCAATATGGATGTCGTGACCGAGGGCGAAATGGCAATCACTATGGCGCGTGAGGGCGGCATTGGGATGATCCATCGTTTCATGACGATTGCCGCGCAGGCACGCCAGATCCAGCGCGTGAAAAAGGCTGAGTCATTCATTGTGGATAAACCGCTGACGATGGCGGAGACGCACACCGTTGGGGATGTGAAGAAGGTCGTGGATGAGACAGGCACTGGCGGAATTTTGATTGTGGATAAGGATGATAAGTTGATTGGCATTGTCTCGACCCGAGATCTACTCTTTGAAAACGACTTGACCAAGCCGGTGACTGCCATTATGTCGAAAGATGTACAAAGTGCGCCGCCGGACACATCGTTGAAAGATGCTGAAAAACTACTGCATGAATATCGAGTGGAAAAGCTGCCTCTTGTGACGGCGGATGGCAAAGTCTCGGGGCTTGTAACGCTGAAGGACATCATGAAAATCACGCAGTTTCCCAGGGCAACAAAAGACTCTAAAGGCCGGTTAGCTGTGGGCGCAGCGGTGGGCGTGCGAGATAAGGAAATGCGTCGCGTCGAGGCGGTTCTTGAAGCAGGCGCAGATTGCATCGTTGTAGATATCGCGCATGGTGATTCGCACCTCGAAATTGAAATGATCCAAAACATTCGCAAACATTTTCCGAACGCGCAGATCATCGCAGGAAATGTCTCGACAGCCGATGGAACAAAAAGATTGATCGAGGCAGGCGCGGATGCCGTTAAGGTGGGTGTGGGTCCAGGCTCCATTTGCATCACCAGAGTTGTGGCAGGATCGGGTGTCCCTCAGCTGACCGCGGTGATCGAATGTGCAGAAGCCGCGCGTCCCTATGGTATTCCCGTCATTGCAGATGGCGGAATTCGCCAGCCAGGGGATGTGGCAAAGGCGCTGGCTGCAGGCGCGCAGACCGTAATGATTGGCAGTATGCTGGCAGGCACCGACGAAAGCCCGGGCATGATCATGACGCGCAAAGGGCACCGCTATAAAGCCTCTCGCGGGATGGCTTCTCTGGAAGCAAATATCGAGCGTACCAAACGCGAAGGTAACGACCTCACCCAGGAGGAAATTGAGGATTATGTCGCGGAAGGAGTCGAGGCAGCCGTTCCGTATCGCGGTAAGGCGCGCGAAGTGCTTACACAATTAGTCGGTGGATTACAATCTGGGATGAGTTATAGCGGCGCACATTCCATCGAGGAGCTTCAGGAGAAAGCCATCTTTGTGCGTATGACCGGAGCGGGATTGAAAGAGTCCGGGCCGCATGATGTGGAAGTGATTGGGTGATTGTGAAATGGTAATTCGTAATTAGATGTCTGTTTACCTGCATGACATTCCCCTCCCGGAGGCGCAAACGCGGCTAAAGAAGGCGCTTCAGCTCGCGAACCTATGGGGTGTGCTTGGGGTCGAAATCATCCCCCTAGATGAAAATGCTCTAGGACGCGTGACCGCAGAGCCGATCTGGGCGAAGCTGTCCTCTCCTCATTATCACGCCTCTGCCATGGATGGATTTGCCGTTCGCGCCGCCTACACAAATGGCGCGCTTCCATCTCGCCCCATCGAGCTGCAGATCGGGCCCGAAGCAGAATATGTGGATACCGGCGACCCCTTGCCGGATTGGGCAAATGCTGTCATCCCGATTGAGAATGTCGAATCGCTGGATGTGGGCGGCACGATCACAAAGGAAATCCGTAGACCTTCTTCGATTCGGATTCGTGCGTCAGTACCGCCCTGGAGCCACGTCCGCCCGTTGGGGGAGGATATCGTCGCGACGCAGCTAGTCCTGCCGGCGGGTCACATGTTGCGACCTGCCGACCTGGGGGTCATTGCTGCATCGGGGCATCAGCAGATCCACGTTGCGCGCAAGCCGAAAGTCGCTATTCTTCCCACGGGAACGGAGCTCGTTCCGATGGGGAGTGATCTCAAAGCGGGGGACATCCTCGAATATAACTCGCTCGTCCTCGCCGCGCAGATTAAATCCATGGGCGGCGAGCCGACGCGCTTCCCAATCACAACGGATGATTTTGATCTCATTTGTGTGCGAGTACAGGAAGCCGCGCAGGCACATGATCTGGTCTTGTTGAATGCAGGTTCGTCTGCGGGTGCTGAGGATTTCTCTGCAAAAGTTGTCGAGAAACTGGGAACCGTTCTTGTCCATGGCGTTGCTGTCCGTCCGGGTCATCCTGTAATTTTTGGGACGCTTGATAATAGACGATGGAGCGATGGAAACATCGCCCATGATCCATCGTCTATCGTCCCGATCATCGGCGTCCCCGGATATCCCGTTTCTGCGGCGCTGACCATCGATATCTTTGTCGAGCCGTTGATTGCCACCTGGCTCGGACGCAGACCCAGCGAATTACCAACTGTATCAGCAACCCTGACGCGTAAGATCGTCTCTCCCCCGGGCGATGATGATTTTGTGCGAGTCGTCGTTGGCAAAGTAGGTGAGAAGATTCTCGCCGCGCCGTTAGTGCGCGGCGCGGGAGTCATCACCTCTCTTGTGCAGGCAGATGGGCTTATGCTCCTTCCGCGCGGCGTGCAGGGTATGGAAGCGGGCGAAAATGTGCAGGTCCGGCTCTATCGAAGCATGCGCGAGGTCGAACGAACCATCTTCTGCATTGGCTCACATGACCTCACGCTGGACCTTATATCCCAGTTCCTTGCCGAGCAGGATCGACGGCTTGCTTCTGCGAATGCTGGCTCGCAAGGTGGGTTGATCGCCCTTCGTCGCAGGGAAGCGCATGTTGCAGGCTCACATCTGCTCAACCCCGAAACGGGCGAATACAACATTTCTTACATTCGCCAGTATATGCCGGACATGCCGGTCAAAGTGATTGCTCTGGTCCGTCGTGATCAGGGTTTGATGGTCAGGCGAGGAAACCCCAAGGGAATCAGAGAATTGCACGACCTGACGAAGCCCCGAGTCCAATTTGTGAACCGGCAGCGCGGCGCCGGGACGCGCGTATTACTTGACTATCATTTGAAACAAATCGAAGTCGCGCCGGAACAGATTATTGGCTATTCTCAGGAAGAGTACACTCATCTTGGCGTGGCAGCCGCGGTCGCTTCGGGTCGCGCAGATTGCGGGTTGGGGATTGCTGCTGCCGCGCAGGCATTGGATCTGCAATTCCTTCCTTTATTTCAAGAACGCTATGATCTGGTCATTCCCAGGCACTTTGCGGACGATGACTTGCTCGCGCCTCTCTTCCATCTTTTGAACGATCAGCGTTTCCGTGAGGCAGTCGCACGACTGCCAGGATATGATGTGTCTGTCATGGGAACAAACATCTTGGATGATAGATGACTGAAGCGCTGATCATTGATGACAACAGAACCACGGCAGATGCTCTGGGTCAGATGTTGAATGCCCTCGGGATTCAGGCGCGCGTGGCATACGGTTCGAGCGCCGCCATGAAAACACTGCCAGGTGGTTTTACGCCAAGCTTAATGAGAATTGATGTTTAAAAGGTGCAAAAGAGGATGAGAAAAATCAATTGGATCATGCTGATAAGTATCTTCTTTCTGGCTGCCTGTGGTGGGAATGGAAGTTCCGCCTCCGCTGAAAATGCGACCCTGGCTCCGGTCCCGGAGGAGTATGCCGGCCTGACAAATCCCCTCGGCGCTGAGGCAGCGGGTGAGGGCGCGGAGGTCTTCCGTACCAATTGTGCGATGTGTCATGGCCCACAAGGACACGGAGACGGTCCGGCTGGACAATCGCTGGACCCAAGACCCAGGAATTTAGCGAGCATACAGTCGGCAGCAGGCGATGACTTTTTGTTCTGGCGCATTCGAGAGGGAAAGCCCGGGACCTCCATGGTCGCGTGGAAAGGAATCCTGACGGACGAGCAGATCTGGCAGATCGTTTCCTTTATCCGCACGTTGAAATAATAGATTAATTTGTGGTTAGCAACGTGAAGCTCGAGGCACGCGTTTTTATTTGAAGTTATAATACACTCAACAATTAAGGAGACCGACTCATGCCTCTTCCCGCTGGGATTCCTGCGCCCGATTTTGAACTGCTGGATGATACGAATATCCCGCGTAAACTATCCGATTTTCGGGGAAATAACGTTGTCTTATATTTTTACCCGGCAGACGACACACCGGGCTGCAACAAAGAAGCCTGTAACTTCCGCGATGATTATTCTGCTTACGAAAGGGCAGGTGTTCAGATACTCGGCGTCAGCCCGGATACTGTTAAATCACATGTGAAGTTCAAGAAAAAATTTGATCTGCCTTTTCCCTTGTTAGCAGATGAGGGTCACAAGGTCTGTGATCTGTATGGCGTCTGGGGTCCAAAAAAGTTTATGGGCAGGGAATATGAAGGCGTGTTGCGGACAACCTTCCTGATCGATGAAAATGGGACGATCGCAAATGTGTTCGAGAACGTGCGCCCGGCGGAGCACAGTGCAGAAGTGCTTTCTGCTCTGGGTGTACCCAGTTAAGCAGAACAAGCCCTCCTCTGTGAAATTCGTGACAAATATTCGAAAATTTGGTACAGTTAGACGGTTTGGGTCGGGGCGGACCCATTACGTTTCTTGAGGAGAAGATAGCGTATGCGACGACACTATATCATTGTGGGAATTCTGGTCATTGTTGTGTCAATTCTTATCTATGTTGGCCTGGATTCTGCCGGATTAATGCCGGTGGAGGCCAGCGCACAGGCAATCGATGTGGATTGGATGTGGAATTTGGAAGTCATTGCCATGTCCTTTCTATTCGCCCTGATCGTGGTTCCACTGGTATACAGCCTGATTGTGTTCCGCCGTCGCAAAGGTGACACCACCGATGCCGAACACATGGAAGGCAATACTCGCCTAGAGGTAACATGGACAATCGTTCCTTTGTTTCTTGTGGTGGTATATGCCTATCTGGGTGCCATCAACCTGGCGTCAACCCAGCGAGCGGACCCGGAAGCGATGGTGGTACGAGTCACCGGTCTGCAGTGGGACTGGAGCTTTGAATATTTGCCTGTCAATGGAGTAACTGTCGTTTCGAAGGAATTGCATCTTCCAGTAGATAAGCAAGTCCTCTTGCGTATGACGTCGAACGATGTGATTCATTCTTTCTGGGTGCCTGAATTTCGTCTGAAGCAGGACCTTGTACCTGGGCGGATCACACAACTTCGAATTACGCCGATCCTGGAAGGAAATTACAAGGTTCGCTGTGCCGAATTGTGCGGAACCTCTCACGCCTTTATGGAAAAACCCGTGATTGTGGAGTCACAAGAAGAATTCGATGCCTGGTTCGACTCCGCCCTGGACGAGGCAATCACAGCCTCTCAAACACCGGAGGGACGTGGACAAGCGTTGGTTGCTGCGAATGGCTGTGGGGCTTGTCATTCCATCAATGGCGCGCCGGGGATTGGCCCCACCTGGTTTGCTCTGATTGGAAGAACAGAGCGATTAACAGACGGTAGCACCGTCGTTGTTGATGAGGAATATGTTCATGAGTCGATCAAAGCACCACAGGCCAAGATCGTAGCTGGTTTTGAAAACCAACTTATGCCAACATATGGTTTTACAGAAGAACAGATCGCAGATATCATAGCGTACATCAAAACGCTCAGATAAGATGCGGAGGATGATTATGAGGAATATAAGTCCTGTTTGGAAAGGATTACTGCTGTTGGTCGTCGCGGGGGCGATCGGGTATGGTATTGGTCTGGGTTTGGACGCTCTAATTTCCGGCTCGATCAACACGTCCGGGCCGGTGGGCGCTGCCTTTGCCTTGCTCTTCGCCGTAACTGCCTTTTTCTTCGGTGTCTACGGCTATCGCGGGATTACGCGCGGCCTTGTGTACCAGGTAATCGGGACCCTTGTGGGTGCGCTGCTGATCACTGGTCTCCGCGCTTTAATGGGGCTCGACAATATATTCGGTGTCTACTTCTTCAGTGAGCCTGCCTGGGTGCTTGGTGGAGTTGTCGGTGCGGTGTCGTTCCTCTTCGGCGTGGGCGTGGTGCACGACTGGATGCAATGGGTGCGCGGCATCGATACGCCTGAGCATCATGCGGATGAACCTGGCTGGCAAAAATATTTTGATGTCTCGCTGGACCACAAAGTCATTGGAATTCAATATACGATTACAGCGCTGGTGTTAATCGCTATTGGCGGCACGTTTGCGATGATCTTCCGCACAGAGTTAGCAGCTTCCCAATTACAGTTCCTGACCACAACGTTCAAACTGTTCAATCAGACCGGTCCGCAGATCTACAACTCACTCATGTCGCTGCATGGAATTATCATGATCATCTCGATCCTTTTAGGGATATCGGGAATCATGAACTATGCCGTGCCGTTTCTGGTCGGCGCGCAGGATATGGCGTTCCCGCGTCTGAACGCATTTGCTTATTGGGTCTCTGTCCCAGCATCGGTCCTTTTGCTCATGAGTCTTGTGCTCGGTGGATTTGACACCGGCTGGACGGGTTATCCGCCGCTTTCTGCGCGTGCCCCTGTCGGTATGCAGATGTTTTTTCTGGGTGTGTTTACCGCCGGTTGGTCATCGATCCTGGGGGCATTGAATGTAATTGCAACTGTCGTTCGGATGCGCACCAAGGGTATGACTGCCATGCGGCTGCCCATCCTCGTCTGGGCATCGGTGGCGACTTCCATTATCGCGCTTACAGCCACGCAGTTGATTGGTCTTTCCTTCCAGTTGGTGATGTTCCAGCGTCTGCTCGGCATGCCCTTCTTCGATGCAGCAAAAGGCGGAAACCCCGTACTATTCCAGCATCTCTTTTGGTTCTATTCGCATCCGGCTGTGTACGTATTCGTACTGCCCGGGCTGGGCGTTATTTCAGAGCTGCTACCCGTGTTCGTACGGAAGCCCTTGTTCGGGTATCGCTGGGTCGCTATGTCCTCGCTCGGCATCGCACTCGTTGGTTTCACGGTCTGGGCGCATCATATGTTTACATCCGGTATGAATGAGTACCTGCGGGTGCCATTTATGTATAGCACCTTGCTTGTGGCTGTGCCGACCGGCGTAAAGTTTTTCTCCTGGGTGGCAACGCTGTGGGGAGGCAAGATTGAAACCCCCACGCCTATGCTCTTTGTCCTTGGTGCGATCATTGTGTTCCTGATGGGAGGGCTTACGGGTCCCCCGAATGCTGCGATCGCATTGGATCTGCACCTTCATGACACGTACTGGGTCGTTGGTCATTTCCACGATACGATTTTTGGCGGTTTTGTCTTTCCGTTCTTTGCTGCCATCTATTATTGGTTTCCCAAAGCCACAGGCCGTCGCATGAATGAATTCTGGGGCAAGGTCCATTTCTGGATGATGACACCCTCCTTCTTTGTCTTGACTCTGGGAATGATGGTGATTGGACTCAGAGGTATGCGCCGTCGCATTGTCGATTATGATCCTGCACTGGGGTTTGACCTGATTCAACTCATCATGACGATTGGTGGCTACCTGATTGCACTTTCCGTGTTGATTTTCTTCATCAACCTCATCTATAGCATCAAACATGGTGAGAAAGCGGAAGGTAACCTTTGGAATTCACGTTCGCCGGAATGGCAAGTTCCTTCTCCCATGCCGGTCCATAACTACGATGTTCCCTTTGAGGTGGTTGGCGAACCGTATGATTATGGTCTGAAAGACTCCAAGTACATAGAATTTACACCGAATGGCAAGAAACACATAGAATTTGAAACGGAGCCGGAAGTCCAACCACACCGTCATTAATCGAGGACAAACATTAACAATGGGAACAATGGTACATACACACGATAATAAGTCCATGTTGAGCCAGGGCATTTTGATCTTCATTTACCTGGCCATATTAACAGGACTCGAGTTTTTCGTCGCAGTAACGTTTGATTCGGTGCCTCTGCTGATTGTCGTGGCGTTGGTCAAAGCGGCATTGGTCATCTATTATTACATGCATGTATATAAGCTTAGCCTGGAATCAGAGGTAGACGACGCCTCATACGACTATAAGGCTGCTACAAACCGCCTTGGTCTTTGGCTTTTCCTCATCTCTGATACCTTTGTCTTTGCTGGATTGATGGTCATGCGCATTAACCTGCTTGGGCTCTCGCGTCCGGAACTGAACCAGTTTCTGGGGCTGGGTGTGACAGCTGTGCTGCTCATCTCCTCCTTCTTTATGAACCGTGGGGAGACGCTCATGCGGAATGGTGACCGGCAGGGCTTCTTGAACAATACAGCGATTACCTTCGTCCTTGGGCTGGGATTTCTGCTCGGTGTCGTCTTTGTTGAGTGGCGTCTTGCCATCCATGAGGGGTTGACTCCCAGCAGCAGTACCGCCGGCGCAGCCTTTTTTATGATGACGGGCATGCATGCCTTCCACGTGTTTACGGGTTTGATCCTGCTGGCAATTGTGTGGATCAATGGCAGGCGTGGACATTACGACGTAAAGAATTACCCTGTGGAAGCAGCTGCTGTTTACTGGCACTTTGTAGATGTTGTATGGATTTTCTTTTACCCCGCGTTGTATTTGATTGGAACAGCAGTGCATTAGCCGTCCCTCAACCTATAATTGTTGGAGAGCATTTAGATCGGGGCGACCAGGCTTGGTCGCCCCGTTTTTCAGGTAGATGATCTGGTAGTCTTTTGAGAGCTAGAATCATAGTTAGGAAGTATGATGGATAGAAAAACACTTTTAGTGGGGTTAATCGCGTTTTTGATTGTTGGCGCAGTAGCTGTCGGCGTATTCCTGTTTTCGAAGCCCGATAATTTTCGCGGGACCACCTATGCTGAGCCATATCCCATCGCGCCGGAGATCGAATTAACGCGTGCAGCCGGAAAAGGTTTTCAGCTGAGTCAGGTGCGCGGGAAGGTGGTCGCGCTGTTCTTTGGGTATACCTCCTGCCCGGATGTCTGTCCCACGACGATGGCGGAGCTCAAGCAGGCGCTCGAGAAGTTGGGGACCAGATCGGAGCAAGTCCAGGTGTTGTTTGTGACCGTGGATCCTCAGCGCGATACGCCCGAACGTGTGCAGGAATACGTCGATCACTTCAATCCGAGCTTCATTGGATTAAGCGGCTCAGAACCTGACCTGGCAAAAGTATGGAATGAGTATGGTGTCTTTCGTCAGGTGGTCGATGGTACGTCGGCGGCGGGTTATCTGGTCGATCATACGGCGCGTGTTACCCTGATCGATCAGCAAGGCAATCTGCGGGTCTCGTTTCCGTTCGATACGCCGGTGGAAGATGTGGTGCACGATCTCAACCTATTGCTCAGTTCATCGGATTAAGAATGTCTCGAACTTTTCTGCTTAAGAAAATCCTATTTTCGATTTTGATTGGCCTCTTGATCGGGGCATTGGTGAGTGAGATTCCGTTTCTGTTTCTGCGCGAAACCGCACGCCCCCCGCGCGAGATCGTATTGACGATCCCTGCCGGGACTTCTGCGAAGGTCGCCCGTGGAGAGCAACCACCATCTATTCCTGAAAATATGACGTTTGTCGTGGGTGACACGCTGGTCGTTGCAAATGAAGACTCGGTAGACCATAAATTAGGACCGTTATGGATTCCAGCGAATTCGTCGGCGCAGTTGTCTCTTGATCAGGAAGAGAACTTGGCGTATGAGTGTTCCTTCCAGCCCGGAAACTATTTTGGTCTGGATGTGCACCAACCGCTCACGTCCCGCACAAGACTTTACGGCATATTCTATGTTGCCTTACCAATGATGATTTTGATCGCGTTATACAGTCTCGTGCTGACGCCGAAGAAAAAAGAAAATGTTCCTGCTTAGGCTGTTTCGGGGCAAGTGGTTGATTCCTACCTTTCTCGTCTTCACTGGGACGGCTCTCTGTATTCGCCTCGGCATCTGGCAACTGGATCGGCTTGAGCAGCGCCGCGCCTTCAATGCCCGGTTTGAGTCCGCGCGCACACAACCTGCTTTGGATTTGAATCAGGAACAGCCAGAAAATATTACAGACATGGAGTGGCGCGCTGTAGACGTAAAGGGGCAATATGACTTTGCAAATCAGGTCGCCGTGCGGAACCAATACTATGGCAGCCAGTATGGCTACCATTTACTGACCCCACTCCGTTTTGACGGGAAAGCAGTATTCGTGGACCGCGGCTGGATCCCCGCCGACGGGAATGCCGCCCCATCTGACTGGCACAAGTATGATGAGGCTGGCACGGTAGATCTCTCAGGTGAGATCCGGCTCGGGCAGGCTAAACCCCCGATTGGCGGCGTTGCCGATCCGTTGCCTCAAGCGGGAACCAGGCTGGAGATCTGGAACAATGCCGATCTCTCGCGCATCGCCGACCAGATGCCGTACCCCATCCTTCCCGTATATATACAACCGGATGTCGATGCAAACGATACGGACCCTCCGATTCCCTTCCAACCCGAAATTGAGTTGACGGAGGGTCCTCATTTCGGGTATGCTCTACAGTGGTTTACGTTTGCAGTTCTTTTGTTTATTGGGTATCCGTTCTTTGTGCGAAAACAGGAAACTGGTCCAAAATGAAATATTCGCCTCGATCGTCATTTGCTCGTTGGGTGCTCGCCTTGTTCTTCGTTGTCCTGGCTCTCAGCCTTGTGGGTCGGATTGCGGTCGTCACAGGCGCGATCGCCCACTGCGATGGCTTTCCGCTTTGTGTCCCAAGTCAGCCCGGGGGCTGGTTCAAGCAGGCACATATATTTTTAGTAGGTCTCGCCTCGATATTGATGTTCGCCGTTCTACGCAAGGCATGGCGGGAACAACGTCACCAAATGATATTGTTGCCACTGACGACCATTCTCGGCGTGATGTTTTTTGGTCAGGTGTTGGTCGGCGCTATGCAGGTCACACTGGACTATCCGCCTCATCTTGTCTATTTGCATACGGTGACAACTATCTCCTTGTGGGTTTCTCTTCTCCTGCTGGTTTACACGTCTGGCATCCTTGCCGCGGACATCCAGCCCGTGGAGCATTTGGATAAACATAGGCGCCTCAAGGATTTTATTGCCTTATCCAAGCCTTTGATCGTGGGATTACTGTTGATCACCACCTATGGTGGTCTGGTCATCGGTGGCAAAGCCTGGCCGTCCTTTTCCCTCACGGCCTGGACGTTGCTTGGCGGGGCGCTCGCGGCAGGCGGATCCAGCGCGCTGAATCAGTACATTGACCGCGAGCTCGACAAGCACATGCAACGCACCGCTAAACGTCCCCTTGCAGACGGACGCCTGACGAATGCGGAAGGCTTGGCATTCGGGCTGGGACTATCACTCGCCAGTTATTATGTTTTAGCGTGCTTTGTGAACGGGCTCGCCGCGTTGCTTTCTCTCACCGGGATCCTCTATTATGTGATCCTTTACAGTCTGTGGCTCAAAAAGGCGACTGTGCAAAATATTGTTATCGGTGGCGGAGCTGGTGCCATCCCGCCTATGGTCGGATACGCCGCGGCGACGGGGCATCTCGACTGGACTGCCTGGATTCTTTTCGCCATCATCTTCATGTGGACACCGCCACACTTCTGGGCGCTGGCAATCGTACGTATGAAGGATTACGAACGCGCGGGCGTGCCCATGCTGCCGGTCGTACGCGGCGAACTGGAAACACGCAAGCAAATTTTTATCTACACTCTGGAGCTGATCGCGGTCACTCTACTGCTCCCTATCCTCGACCTTGCCGGAAATTTTTATCTTGTTGCATCTCTGATCCTGGGCGGTGCGTTGATCTACGCTGCCTGGGCAGTCTGGAAGCAGGGAGGCAACAAGGTCGCCTGGCGTATGTATAAGTGGTCGAGCACGTATCTGGTGTTTATCTTTTTAGCAATTATGATTGACGCGGTGTTATAGAGCCAATCAGTCCCTCACAAGAATCACCGCTGTTTGATCCTGATAAGCAGTTTTCCATCCCTGCTTCGTCAATTCTTTTGAAAGAGGCAAATCAGGTGGGATAATTACCCAGTCTACCTGGTAATTTCTCAGCAGGCTTGCCCAATCTCCCCGCGCGGATATGATCTGTTCATACTTCTTCATGAAAGCCTCACCGTAGAAGTCGCTTTGACTGTCGAGAAAGACCAGTTGCTGCGGCCAGGACCGATATAGAATGTAGCCTCCCCAGTTAAACTCATTCAACATCCTCCCATCCTGGGGATGGGCTTCCAGCCAATTCATGGCTTGGACAGGAAAGACGCGCGGGTTGAAATGAAAGACGGTTTGCTGGGTACGGAGATGTTGGTTTGCAAAAAACATAATTGTCAGGAATGTGACTATAAGGGGAAGGATGCCACGTCCAGGTTGTCGGCCAAACTCTGAAAATCGCTCTTCGATTTGCCCCCATGCCTTCAAACCGTTGAGAGATCTCTTCGCCAATTCACACACAATAGGAGTGCAGGCAATCGCAAAAAGAGGGATGTTTCGTGCCATGGATAGAGCCGTGACCCCCAGTCCTGCTAGCAAAAAAAAGTGTCTTGCGGAAAGAGTTTTGTAATTGATTAAAAAGAGGATGAAGGTTATGCCCAGCAATAGGGTGAAGGGAAACACAGAAGCACTGATTAAATTGGGAGGCATGGTTTCGCCTGTACGGCTGAGAATAAAAGTACTTCTATTATTTAGCACAGCTTCCCAGTTACGCCAAAGATCGGGGGTCATGATACTTGCCAGGAAGGAGCTGAATCCCGCGAGGAATAATTTCGTACCTGTTGCATGATCTGCTTTCTTCTGCCACCGAGCCCATACCCATCCGGCAAAATAGGCACACCAGGCAAGGATGCCGAAGAGGAATCCGCCATGGAGATTTGCCCAGAGAAACATCATCAGGGGAAAAACAATAAGAGGGATAGGTTTGCCCTGGCTCACTTGTTCGAGAGTTTCGATCCAGATCACCAAAAAGAAAAATGTAATGATATGAGGGCGCGGCAGCCAATGAATGCTGGACGCTCCAAGGGCAAGGAATGTGATTAAGAACGCGAGAATAGGAGATCCACACCTTCGGTTTGCAAATTGGAATACCAAGGCAAACGTCAGAGCGATCACGATCGCGGTGAAAATGATGACTCCGTCTAGCCCGAGAAAACGATTTGCCAGGGCAAAGAGAAGCTGTGATAACCATTCATAGGGCGGCCGCGATTGATTTGAGAATGTGTGGGAGAATAGATCGTGGGTGGGGATGCTATGCTTCTCAAGGATATAGCTGCCGATGACCAAATGGCGCCCAAGGTCACTGTCGATACTGAGCATCTGTGAACCAGCTGCAAGTACGCTGCAAAACACCGCAATGAAAATGAAATCAGTCAGATGCGGAACAAAAGCATTAAACGTTCCCTTTTTTGTGTGGTTCATTAACGAAGATGATTTGAGTATTGTGAAGCGCTGGAATGAGCAGGACATTCACCTTCTCAAAGACGAGAAGACCACTGTATACCTATTGCGGCAGAATGGTAAAATCCAATGCAATGATTCAGAACAAGTATACTAGATTGGCGCTCTGGATCGTCTTCTGTTTGGGGTTTGTTTTGCGCATGAGCCCTGCAATTTTAGCTGGGTTTCCAGTGAATGACGGTGGGATGTTTTTGGCGATGATAAGAGACATCCAATTGACTGGATTTCTTCTCCCTAAAGAAACATCTTATAATTTCGCTAATCTTCCATTTGTTTATCCGCCGTTTGGGATTTACGTTGCTGCGATCCTGGCAAGTTGGTTTCCTCTGTCCGAATTTGAAATATTGCGCTGGCTACCTGCGATCGTTGCTACTGGCATCGTACCAGCATTTTATTGGCTGGGGCAACAGGTACTTGATTCAGAATCGAAGGCCTTTATCGCAACTGCTGTCTACGCTTTGATGCCAGGCTCCTCAGACTGGCTGGTAATGGGAGGGGGGCTCACCCGTTCCTTCGGTATTTTGTTTTCCCTGTTTGCTCTTGGTTCTGTCTACAACCTCTTTCACAATGACAATCAGAAAATGCTCATGCCCGCCATTTTTTTTTGCGCTCTCACTGTGTTTAGCCATCCGGAGGCGGGTTTGCAAACAGCGGCGATCTGCTCTATAGTCTGGGCTCTTTATGGAAGGAACCGATTAGGAATTAAGAGCGCGCTCCTCGTTGCTCTCGGTGTAGCGCTGCTGACTGCCGCATGGTGGGTGACAGTCCTGCGCTATTATGGTCCTGCCCCCTTCCAGTCTGCCATACAGACCGGGATTCATGAAACATGGTTAGCATCGCTCTTTCATACTTTTTTCTCAATGCAGGGTGCTCTCCCAATACTGCCTGTCTTCGGTTTAATCGGGATATTTGCGGTATTACGCAGACACGAAGTGTTTCTTATCCTGTGGGCATTTCTCCCATTTTTCGTTGATCCACGTAACGCGCCTGCAATAGCAATTTTCCCCCTTCTTATGCTTGCTAGTGAAGGTCTTTACTACCTCCATGCAGAATTTACGCACATGTATTCTGCAACATTTGCGAGAACCCAGCATACAGAAAATTACTCATCACTCATCACGCACGGAAGTTTTGCCTGCATCTTACTCTATTTGTTTTTGATCTCTTATACCATTCCTCCAAAGTTAGCTGCGATCAGCTTGGATACCTCCGACCGTAAGACCATGCAGTGGATTCGAAACAATACACCTCCTGAAAGCCTGTTTCTCCTCATGACGAATGCCGGTAATATCAGCCCAATGACTGATTCGTATCAGGAATGGTTTCCAGTGTTAGCAGAGCGGAGAAGTGTGAATACACTGCAGGGTATGGAGTGGGTTCTGGGCCCAAATTTTTTCTCATATTCCCGGAAGCTTGTTGCTTTACAGGCTTGTCCCGACACTGATTGTTTGAACGACTGGCTGGAACAAAACAATATACAGGTTGACTTCATCCTCTTGCAAACAGAACGTGCAAACCGGAGCTTAACGAATTCTTTCAGATTAGATGAACGTTATGGAACGTTTTATCGCTCTGCCACGGCAGAGGTGTTTGCTCTCCACCCATAGTGCGATTTGCTGAGTTTACCTCCAATATGGGTATAAAGCAAACAAAATGGATGAAACGCCTCGACTTTGCCAGGCTGTCGGCATGACTACTGATGAGTGTGACGCTCGCCGTTATCTCTTTGCTTTGGCATAGATTTTCGTGGATATTATGCAGCGGCACTCGTCTTGTTAGCTGGCGGAAATCCATATGATTCCACTAACATATTTACCCTTTCAGGCCGCGCGTGCTGCTTGGATTGATTGCTTTGGCAATTTGGGAATGGTATCAGAAAGTAGTAAATGGATCGCATATCGATAAAAAAACTGCCTCCTGATGGAGGCAGTTTATGGTTAGTCAGTTTTATTACTCACCCAAATAATCGCGCAGCTTGCGCCGGATCGACGGATGGCGTAGCCGGCTGAGCGCCTGCGCTTCGATCTGACGGACGCGTTCACGTGTCACACCCATCTTGCGCCCCACTTCTTCGAGGGTGTATGCCTGCCCATCCAGCAAGCCGTAGCGCAATTGCAGGATACGGACTTCGCGCGGGGGTAAACCATTTAACACTTCGCCGAGATGTTCTTTCAATAAGTTATAGGTCGCGGTATCGTCGGGCGGGGGAGCCTCGTCATCCTCGATGAAATCGCCGAGGACGGAGTCTTCCTCATCATCCGTCGGGGTTTCCAGCGACAGTGGGCGGCGCGCCACCTGGATCATGTTCTCCACTTTTTTAGGGGGGACATCCAAAGCGACCGCAAGTTCTTCTACGCTCGGCTCACGCCCAAGCCGCTGCGTTAGTTGGTGTTGCACGCGCAGCAGTTTATTAATCTGGTCACCCATGTGCACAGGCACACGGATCGTGCGCCCTTGGTCGGCGATAGCACGCGTTACCGCCTGGCGGATCCACCACGTGGCATACGTAGAGAATTTATGCCCACGCCGGTAATCAAACTTTTTCGTCGCGCGGATCAAGCCGATGTTGCCCTCCTGGATCAGGTCCAAGAAGGGAACGCCGCGTCCCATATACTTCTTTGCCACCGAAATCACCAGGCGGGAGTTTGCCGTGATCAGATGTTCACGGGCTGCCCAGCCATCTTCGATCAGTTTGCGTAGTTCCGAGCGGCGGCGGGGGCTAGCGTTCCCTTTCGCTAGCTCTTCACGAGCCATTCTTCCGCGCTCGATGCGCTGGGCAAGCTTCACCTCTTCTTCGGCGGTCAGAAGTGGGACACGGCTGACTTCTTTAAGATATAAGCCAATCGTATCGTCGGTATCGATATTTGCAAGGTAATCGTCTAACGAGAGATCAACCTCCGGTTCAGCTTCCGTCGCCTCTACAGCAACCAGCTCGTCTTCCGTCGGTTCTGACGTCGTAGTATCCTCCATAAAGGGAATACCAGCGCTTAAGAGAGCCGAAAACGCTTCTTCGAGTTGCTCCACGTCCTGTTCGGCTTCCGGGAAGAAATGTAGGATATCGTCGAGCGTGATATACCCTTTTTGGCGGCCCAGCTCTACAAGCCGCGCAATAGCGGAAAACTCTTCTTCTTCGTCAACCATCAAAATTTTGTCTACATCCATTCGTTACAGGTCCAATTCTTTTTATTATCAGAATACACGTTTTTCGTGTAAATTTCAATACTCATTTCATTACTATTTCGTAACCTGAGTACAACCTTAAAACCACTAGGGCTGAGGCGTAGCCGTCTCATTTGACGCCGTGCCCACACCCGTCTCAGGCGTCGGGGTCTCCAGGTAAGGTGGGCTCGTCAGCAGTCCAAGTAGGGCATCGATCGCACTCCTACTTACGATGACAACCTTTTCTCCGTCGCGGACGTAATAACCGCTCTCTGAGGGAGTAATAACACCCACGTCGACACTTCGTTCCCCTCCGCTGGTAAACTCTATCGTCAGAACGTACTCGGGGTCTTGCAAGCCCACAATCGAGAGGTCGACATCCGGGACTGTCTCCAGGACCCGCATTGTCGTAACTTGACTCGCTGCTGCTTCTGCCGACGCCTGATCCGCTATGGCTTTGACGGGCTCGGTCAAAGCCCATGCCTCATCTTCGCCACGTGCCACCTCGACTGTTTCCCCTGCCTTTGATTCGATTCGAATGCTTGTTGGGGTGCCTTCTTCGGCGGTAAAAAGATAGATTGGCACTGCTTCGGTGCCAGGTTCTCCCGTAAGCTCGATCTCCGCAGGTTGCGGACGGTTATTCAGGTAGTAATAGACTCCCGCAAGTGCAAGCAGGAGGACAATATAGACAACCGTGGAACGGCGAATCATACGTTATCCACTTCGCCGGCGCGACAGCCAAGTAGATACACCTGCCAGCACGACCAGACCGGGGATCACAAAGACAGAGCTGAGCAAAACCAGAATCCACTGTAGCTGACCGGGGATCTTGAAGGTCCGTTCGGTGGGAGTCTTGGGCGTGATGTCGGCAAGCTCTTCCTGCTCCGCAGACCAATCCACGGAGTTAACGAACATGTCCCCGTTGCCATACGCATCGAAGATTTGGTCCACGGCAAAATTCGAGGTGCCGAACACGACCACGCGTCCGCCTGTGCTGGAATTTTCTCCGGCAACCGCGAGCGTGAGCGGACCCTGTGCTTCTGTCGGGTCCATTCCAACTTCTGCGCCGCCCTGTGTCAGACTTGTGAAATCGGTCTCGCCCCACGAGCGCTCGTTGGTCTGGACAAGGGGAGTGAGGGTCACCGACTCGATGTCGCTTACCAGTGTAAAGCTGCGCGTGAATGGGAAGAATGCGACAAGATTGTTCATGTTTACTGTGACAGGATGAGCTGAGTCATAATAAGCTGCTGCAGCCGTTGTCGGCTGGGGACTGTTTAGATCGATCACAATATCGTTATTGAATGTAATTCCCCAATCCTGCGCAAGCATGTCCGCCAGCGGATCACTCGAATCTCCAAAGTCCGTCAGAGCTGTGGGATCTTCCATCACGATCAGAGAACCGCCGCCGTCAAGATATTCCTTCAGGAGTTTCACTTCCTCCTCGGAAACAGGTTGCAGCGGACCGGCGATCACAACCAGGCTTGCGTCCTCCGGCATTTGGTTCTCAGCTAGAAGGTTAAGGGGCTTAACAGTATAGTTCTTGCTCTCGAGGGTAGACTTCGCCCGCGTCATAGATGCTTCGCCAGCCTGCTCGATATCGCGTTCGCCATGACCGGTCAGGAAATAGACCACGTTGTTGCCCGGGTTGAGCAGGCGCAGTAATCCCTTGAGGATTTCTGATTCGCTGGAGAAGGCAACAATTTCCTGGCGGTCGCCCATCTGCAGGAGAATCTTTCCATCACCCGTGATGCCAGCATTCCTCGCAGCCTGCGGATCAAGGTCTGGATTAATGAACTGGTAATCAAACTTACCATTGCTATTCGCTTTGATGTTGCTCAACAACTGCTCTGTGGTCTCCGTGTTGCTCGCCTGCGAGAAGAACGCCGTTGCCGTCACGTTTTCCGGAAGAGTATCCAGCGCGGACGTCAGTTCCGGAGAGAGCGTGTTGATATTGTCTTCTGTTAAGTCCAAAACTTGTTTGGGATTCTGGAAAGCAAGCACGTTTCCGACGATCAGAATGCCTATAAATGCAAGGGTCATGATCAGGGCATTGCTTCCATAACGGGCTTGCCTGCCAGTAAAGAAGCGACGCACACGCTCTGGCTCCATGATTGCATAAGCAGCCAGCCCCAGGATAATGAGACCTGCGCTGATGACCAGATATCGGTTGGCATCTTCCGCAGTCAACCCCGAGAAGACCTGCATCGATATTAGCCCACGCGTGATGCCAAGAAAGAATGTAGCGATACACGCCAGGAGTGCGAAGATCAGCGCGACGATGGAATAATTACGAGCAGCAGACTGATTCTTTTCTTTCATTAACGCCATCTCCGGGATTCAATAGCCGATGTTCCAATGAATAAACCGAGAGCGATCAGGCTTACGAAGTAAATGATGTCGGTCAGGTAAACACGTCCCTGGTTAAAGGCATCGTAGAAGTGCGATTGCATATTCAAGTACTGAAAGACTTCACCACCCGTTCCCTGTAGAAGCTGGGCGGGAAAACCCACGAGCCACCACAGGAAGACAAACACGCTCAACGTCACAAAAAAGGCTGCCACCTGATTGGTAAAGATAGCTGAGATGCCCACCCCTAACGCAAGAAAAGATGCGGTCACTAGGATAACGCCCAGATACGAAGAGATGACCAGCTGCTGATCAATGCCCGGTGATACGAACACAAAATGTAGAAGGAGGGGATAAATCAACGTCACCGCAAGAACAGTCAGGATAAAGAGGAAGCCTCCCAGCCATTTTCCGGCGACCAGCTCAAAGTCTGTTACCGGAGCCGTGAGAAGTAACTCCAGCGTGCCCATGCGCGCCTCGTCGGCGAGCAGTCTCATGGTGATGGCAGGGATCGCCAGGACCAACAGGAACCCGAATGCTCCTGTGACGGGAGTAATATCCGGCGTCTGTCCAAACGCCTGAAAGGCATTCTGGATAAAGTACAAAATATTAATGGCAAAAATAATCCCAATCGTCACCAGGACCATGAATGCCACTACATAAGCAATCGGACTGATAAAGAAGTGGTTGTACTCACGTTTTGCAATGATCCAAATATTTCTCATAGATCCCTCATGGAAGTTGCTTTTCGACAGCGTTGTCGCGGGTGAGTTCCAGGAAGATCTCTTCCAGGCTCAAACCCACCGGACGCATTTCGAGCAGTTCGTAGCCTGCCTGAATGACCGCCTTTGCCACCTGCGGCCGGGCATCGGCTCCTGCGGTGAATTCAAATTCAACAGAACCATCCGACTTTGGTTCCACTGTTTGCACGCCTTTTACTTTCGCAATTTTATTACTTAATCCATCCGAGTCGCCGCGTACGCGTAGGACAACGCGCTGTGCACCTACAAGCCGGGACTGTAAATTCTCGGGTGTATCCTCGGTGACGATCTGACCTTTATTAATAATGAGTACGCGGTCACAGATCTGCTGCGCCTCGGACAGAATATGCGTCGAAAGCAGAACTGTACGGTCTTTGCCAATCTCGCGGATCACATTCCGCATTTCGACAACCTGGGCAGGATCCAGACCAATCGTGGGCTCATCCAGGATCAATACTTCCGGACGGTGGATCAAGGCTTGCGCCAATCCCACGCGCTGACGCATGCCTTTGGAAAACGTTCCGATATAACTATCGGCGCGGTCTTGTAGATTAACGCCTTCCAGTGTTTCATAAGCGCGTTCTTCCGGGTCGGGAATACGCCGCAGGTCCGCCATAAATTTCAGATATTCAAGCGCAGTCATATCATCATACAGGGGAACCGTTTCCGGAAGGTAGCCCACCCGCTTGCGAACCTCCATCGATTCTTCCACAACATCATAGCCCGCTACCATAGCGGTTCCGTCTGTTGGTGGCATGTACCCTGTGAGGATTCGCATTGTAGTTGTCTTGCCTGCGCCATTCGGACCGAGAAAGCCCACGATTTCTCCCTGTTCGGCGTCGAAGGTGAGGTTGTCAATGGCGCGCCGCGCGCCGTAGTCCTTGGTGAGACCATTGACCTGGATCATTGGTGCTCCTTAAAAGTGGGATGTGTGCAAACAAAGAAAAGGCACGCGTGCCGGTGGGCAGCCGTGCCGTTTACTCTCGTATCGAGAATACTATACAGAAATTTAAAATCAAAGTCAAGTAGCGTGCCGCCTTCTAATCAAACGCTAATGTGCTACGATAATGTCTGCACCGCGCAGTCTTTCAGCCTTGAAGAACGATGATAACTCCTTGAGGTGAATCCTACCTTAAGAAAAAATACCAGACTCCTCCCACTCCCACAACACATAACAAAAAGAGAAAGAGAGCAGCAAGCATGAGCATCCAGCCATTCGATGTGTCGGGGGTAATAGCTGAGCTGGAGGGGGGAGGAGGAGATCGCCGCGCGCTTTCTGCGATGGGATTCGACCCAGACATGACGTTCTGGTTCGTAGTCTGTATCATTCCTTCTACAAAGTCCGGGATACCGTTCCGGTTGGCATCCAGTTTGCCCATGGCTTCTTCGTATTTCGCGCGAGCTTCGGGAGGCAAATGTTCCAGCCCGTCAAATTCCTTTCCATCGACGATGATCTTCATACTACGCGCGCTATGATGGCCTGCCATCATAGTTTCTAGAGCATCCGCAGTGCCGTCTTTATCCTTGTCTGCGAAAATATTCATGCTCTCGAACACATCCGGGATCTGATTTTGATTCGCATCTCCCAGCGACCGCATCGCCTGTTCATACTTATGGCGAATATCGGCCGGCATCTCCTCGACGCTGTTATAAGTCTTACCGTCGACCACAATTATTTTGGGGTTCATCATGACCTCCATGGAATCAATAAAATAAATCTAAGTTTACCTCCATTGGCTTATTTAATTAACGCGGGTAAACTCAGTGCAATGGAGGTGTCATGCCCGAGTTGATCTATCAAACGGATAGCTACACAAAGGAATTCGATGCGATGGTAACATCTGTCCTGCCAGAGGAGCGCGCCGTCGTTTTGGACCGGACCGCTTTTTATCCGGGAGGTGGCGGACAGCCCTGTGATTTTGGGACGTTAACAATCCATAACGTGACCTATCCTGTAAACAAGGTCAAAAAGCAGGGCGACGATGTTTTGCACTTCCTTGGTGGAGAGGAAGCTCTTCAGGATGTAGGTTCCACCGCCCATGGGGCACTGGACTGGGCACGCCGATACAAGCTGATGCGCACTCACACGGCATTGCATATCCTGTGTGGCACTGTGTTTCGCGATTATGGCGCGCTGGTGACGGGCGGTGAAATGGAACCGGGGAAGGGACGCTTGGATTTCGAGTTTGAAACGATGCGCGGAGAGCTTGTCCGGGAGATCGAAGCCGCCATTAACAAAGAGGCAGCGCAGGGGTACGAGATACAGGTTCAGATCCTGCCACGCGAAGAAGCGTTCCAAATTCCCGATCTAATCCGTACAAAAATCAATCTTCTTCCCGTGGGCATTACACACGTCCGGACAGTTGAAATTGTTGGGCTGGACCTTCAGGCGGATGGCGGGACACATGTCCATAATACAAGTGAGGTAGGTAAGATCCGTATTGCTGATTACAAAAGCAAGGGTGCGATCAACAAACGGATATATATCGAGATAGAATAACCAAAAGGAGAATTGCATGAGAAAAAAGAATCTGTATTCCGTCCTATTCGCTGTGCTGGCTCTTCTGATCGTTTCTCTGGCCTGCAGTGGCGGTGCTAGCACGCCTGGAGCATCGAACTTTTATATGGCAACGGATGAGGAAGGCACGAACCGGACAAATGTCTTTTCAACTACCGATGATTTTTACGTCTTTTTTGATGTGAGTGGTGTGGAACCAGGGACGAGTTTTCAGTCTCGCTGGTATGCCTTGAACATCGAGGGTGAGGATCCCAATGTGCCGTTCCAAACCATTGACTACAGCTATGAAGAAGGCATCGGCAATATATATTTTCAATTGACCAATGACCAGGGTTGGCCGGTGGGTAACTACAAGGTTGAGGTCTATATGAACGGCACAGAAGTTGGGGAGCAGGAATTTAGCGTGCAGTAGAGCCCACGCACGTGTAAACACAAAAAACGCATCCCAACGGGATGCGTTTTTGACATCGAGTTTCGACCGCCGTTCAACGGCGGTCGAAACCTATTACGATAACAACACCTGTCCGCAGTATTCACATTTATCCATGCCCAGTTCTAGCGTACCGCCGCAATTCGGGCACTGAATAGTCTCCACTCGAATTGGGTAACCTTGTGCCTTGAACGCGGCTTCATTCTCCGCCAGATCTGCGCGCAGGCGTTTGAGGCGCGCCAGGTAGGCATCGCCAGTGACCTCCCCGGATTGACGCAGGCGTTCCACATCCGCAATAGACTCCTTCAGCATACGGCGCTGCGCTTCGAGTGACTCGCGACTGGTGTTCTGGAACGATACTTTCATCTCGGGCTTCGGCGGAATGGAAGCCAGAATGCCGGCGATCACAAGGATAATTCCCGAGACGATCACGCCAACGATCAACGGCGTAAATTGAAATCCGGGGATCGAGCTGGAATGGACCTGCTCCACCTGGACTTCGCTTCCATCTGCGATCACAACATAACGGTCTGTCCCTAATCGACCAACATCGATACGGGTGATCGGTGTGTCGTGTGTAGGCAGATTATTGCGCGAGCCATCTTCTGTGAAGATGGCAACCTCACCGCTTTCTGCGCCGATCACGGCTTCCTGTTTTCCATCTCCGTCCACGTCGATGCCTGAGATCTCGTTCACCTTGTCGGAAAGCGATCCACTCCAGAGCTTCTCGCCCGTGCTGGTGAATGCCCAGACGCCACCTTCTTTGCCACCCGCCACAATTTCGCGCGAGGAGGGGTCGCCGTTCAATTCCACTTCACGCACTTCGCTGATCGCCTGTCCAAGCTGGGTGCTAAACAGAGTGCTTCCGTCGACGGCGCTAAAGATAAAGAAAGCACCATATTCTCCGCCCGTAATGATTTCGCTGTTGCCGTCACTGTTTAGATCAAAGGCGCGCAAACGCCGCAGGATCTCCTGGCTCTGTGTCCAGACCTGGTTGCCCTGTTCATCATACACAGCCAGGTTTCCATCGTTGGTGGCGATGGCAAGATGAGGCTGCCCGCCGATCCTGGCGTCGTCCATGCCGCGCACCTCATTGGTTCCCAGTGTCGATGTCCATAACGGTTCGCCTTCCAGGTTTAGGGACAGGAGATTGCCGCTTGAATCACCTAAAACGATCTGCGACCCAGAAGCGAATCGAATGAGAGCCACCCGCGCTGGAAATCCAATGTTCAAAGAGGTTGCTAAGGTTTTTGTCTGTCCGTCGCTGATCACATCCACCGACATGCCAGTACCCACGTAATAGACAATAATATCCTCCATGCCATCGCCGTTCACATCACCGAGCGTGGTCTTGGGCGAGTTATAGTTCAGGTTGAGCATGAGCGCGCCGCTGCTATCATAGACGCTGACGTTGGACGTGTTCTGAATAAAGAGATCATCCTGGTCATCGCCCATTACATTGATGACCTTCATGCTTTCTGCCGCGCCATATGGTTGGGACCAGGCGATCTCCCCGCCAAACTTTTGGGCACTCACCGCGCCGCTGAACGAGAATGCAGCCGCGGTAGCCATGACAAGACAAACTAAAATAATTGCAATAGCAAAGGGTATGATTTTGCGATTCATTTACGCAGCCTTTCTTTGGAGGAGCGAATACGCGGAATGAAGAAATGCAAGAATGGTTTCAGGCTCGATCTCGTCATGAAGAGAATTGGCGGTGACGTCAATAATGCCGCCTTCTGTATTCAGTTGGGCAATTGTGTATATACCGATATTGACGCCCTGTTGAAATTCTGTATTAGGAACGATCTGGTAGACCTCGGGATTCACAGCAATGCGGACTTTGAGATAATGCGCCGAGCCTTTGTATTTTTCAGGTTTCATTTTCATCTTGCCGCTGATACGGCTCCGCTTCCAGTACGATTTACGCTTCTTCGATTTTTGGATAGCCGACAAGCGCAGGATATTGCCATCATATAGCTTTGCCTTCAACCCCAGCCACTCATCGCGGAAATGCTGAGTAGTCCGACTCTGCGAGTCCTGTGTCTCTCGCGCGACTTTTGTTTCGAGCATCGCCCCTGTGAGGTCGAGATGCCCCAGAAAAGAGGAGTCGGGTTTTAGATCATCGCGCAGCGTGTACAGGATTTGTTTCGTGCCTGTATATCGTGGAGAAAAATCATGCGAGTCGCTATTCCTTAGACTGCGCGCCATGATGAACGCGGCGATCCAAAGCGCAATGCCACCCACGCTGAACACGAAAGATGTATATCCCATCAGCATTAGGATTCCATCGATCCCCATCAGACCCAGACCGGCAAAAAAGACGATCAATGGAATCCAACGCCATCGATCCCCGGCGGATTCGGTCTTTTGAATCTCCGCCGTAAACTTATCCATCCCCTCGATGACGGTATCCGGATCATCCGCGATCGAAAGATAGACGGGTGTGTAACTCTTCCGGCCGGCTGCGGGCGCCGGTGTCTTTTTGCGGGCTGTATTGAGAAGGTAAGAAAATAAGAGAACCGCGCCGATCAACAATCCACAAATCAGGATTTCCATGAATGCTCCGAAGGTTTACGATACTATGACTTTCCCGGCGTTTATGTTTTTCTCGATATAAGAGCGCAGCCCGGCATACCCATTATCCACAGCGGACTGAAGCATCTGACGTACTTCGTCGCTTGAGTTTTCCGGGGGCTTTGTGAGATAAACTCCCAGATGAGTTCCATTTTCAAGGGGGGTGAGGTGGCGAGTGCAAATGTACGAAATTCCCAAAGCGGACTGTTTCAAGGTGTAATACTCAAATGGCTTCCAATCCAAAACTTTACTGTAGACGTGTAAATCGCCGTGCGCGCAATGAAATCCTGCGTCTTCGCGCACGCGACCGCCCAGCGTATCAATGCGTTCTGCATAATCATAGCCCAGGAAGCCGGCTTCGAACTCAGGCTTGGTCAGGTGCTCCCATATAAGGACTGGTGGATAAGGCAGGTCTAATTCCAGCGATATCCAGGCATCTTCTTTGCTCACGAAATTTCTTTTTCGTTCTTGTGCGTTTTTCCAAAGGGGAGCCAGATCGAACACCTGCATTTGTACTTCACCAAGATGCTCATAAGACTCTGTGTGATCGATAAGGGGCTGACTTAGTTCAGAAAGATGAAGCGCATCCGCCGCAGCCTGGCTGAACATTGCATAGGCTTTCACGCCTGTCTTTTCGAGCACATGATTTTTCAACATCCTGTGGGGGACGATCACGTCCGCGCCCAGAAGTTCCTCGCGGTCTCCAAGTTTCTGAACGATATATTCGCCATAGTGAATACACATTTTGAGGTCAAGCTTGTGAATGTTCCTGCAGGCGCGGCACGGACACGTCGTATTGAATTGCATTTGTTGCAGCGTTTCCAGAAAGACAACGTAAAGATTTTCAAGCGTTTCCAGAAACGTCTGCGGGTTGACAAAACATAGTTCTGGCGTGTACATGAAGATCGCATCCCCGCGGAACCCGGAAATTTTCAACGGAAACCTGATCTGTTCCAATTGCGCATCGAACAGACTTTGTAGAATCTCATGAGCGTGATCCAGCTCGGACTCCGTGAGATATTCCGTATACCCAGAGATATCAGTAATAATGAAGAAGCCTTTGTTCGCCATGGATACCTTATAATCTGCGGCAATGCCGCGCGTGCTTTACACTGCTTTTGATATTGTGCCCAGCCCGAAGGGAGCATCGACGCATATTTTGCATAACATTCGCGGGCTCGTCAATAGCCAATATACGGTTCAACTGTTGACGCCCAACGATGGATTGTTGCCTGCGGAGGATACCGTGGAAGGCGCAAGCGTGACGCGTATTGCGCAAGATCTCTCACAAAACCTTTTGGCGCGTGCCGTTCATTTTGGAAAATCGGTCCTTGCCCATCTTACTCTTCATCCCGAATATGATGTCGTACATTTTCGTAACATTTGGGACGGGCTGGCAGTTGCACAGAATAAAAAGCGTTTTGGTTACAAGACGCTCTTTGAGGTGAACGGACTTCCTTCCATTGAGCTGAAATACCATTACCCGGGCATCGACTCAAACCTGCTTGCGAAGATCAAGGAACAGGAAGTTGCAACCTTGCATTTAAGTGACGCGATCCTCTGTCCCTCCAAGGTGACGCGCGAGTACATCGCCTCGCTTGGACTCGACCGGAAACGCGTTACCGTCATTCCGAACGGCGTCAGCCCCTCGGATTTTTCTCCATCGCCGTTGCCGCGCCGTGAAGGTCGCGTGCCCATTTTGCTCTACATCGGTACCCTCGCCGATTGGCAGGGGCTGGACATTGTGATTCAAGCCCTACCCAAAATTCTAGAACAGAAGCCGGTTCAGCTTCGGGTTGTGGGGCGCGGGCGTTCTCGGCAGCGGAAACTTCTGGCGAAACAAATCCGTAAGCTGGGCGTCGAAGAACATGTGATTGTCCAGCCTGCTATCCCTCATCACGAGGTCTCTGCCGTGATCGCGGAATCGGATATCTGCCTCGCCCCGCTTGGACTCAATGACCGCAATGTAACGCAGGGCGCCTGCCCGATCAAGGTGCTGGAATATATGGCATCGTCGCGGCCGTTGATCGCTTCGAACATGCCGATCGTGCGTGAACTCGTCCGCGAGGATGTGGATGGGCTGCTATTTTCTCCGAATGACCCAGGCGACCTGGCGCGCCAGGTATTGACGTTGCTGAATGATTATGAACTCTCAAAGCGACTTGCCGACTCAGCCACCGAACGCGCCCTGACCAAATTTACCTGGCATGAAGCGCAGAAGAAGTTATTGAAGGTTTACGGCAAGCTATTGTCTTGAGGTTTTCGATTCATCTCTTTCATAGCAGGGATGAACGCCATACTGAGGGTGGTAATCAAAAAGGTAATTCCAAGACCGATCATCATGATAAATGTCCCGAGTTGATCTGTAAGGATGCCGCCGAGAAGCATTCCCAGCGGCATCGCGATCCACGCGCCTGCGGTGACCGCGCCAAAGACACGTCCGCGCATGTGAGGTGGAATCCGCTCGAACTCGATTGCGCCGATGATCGGGTTGAGAGGTCCCGCTCCCATGCTGGTGATTAATGTAACGATAACGAGAACCCAAATTGGCGGATAGAGGGCGTAGACCCAAAAGCGAAACCCTGTAAAGACAAAAGCACCCACAAAGGTGGCGTGCCGCGGCAACCGATGCCCAATCGACGCGAAGATCAATCCGCCGATCACCGCGCCGCCACCGTTGGCCGCAATGAGTAACCCTAAATTAATGGCGTCCCCGTACACTTCCCTGACGTAGACAGGCTGTAGCACGCCGCCAAAAATCGCATCGAGGAAATTTGTCAGCATGACCATCACCACGATGGACAGGATTAATGCATCGTTGGCGATAAACCGCAAGCCATCCTGTAACTCCTCCAGATATTTTCCAGCCTTCACTTCTATCGCAGCCCGATTTGGCGCGGGGACCAAAAATACGATGATTGCCGCAGACACAACGAATGAGGCAGCATCCAGCCAGAGGACGTTGGCAGTGCCCATGATCCCGATCAGGAATCCCGCCAGCGGAGCACCTACCAGACGCGCCCCGCGTTCTATAACATGGACTAGCGAGGTGACGCGCTCGATTGGCATCCCCGCCTGTTCTGCCAGCTCCGGCAGTAGCGCCGCCCGAGCCGTTCCGCCTGGGGCATCCAGTAGGGCGCCGAGAAAGACAAGCACAATCAACTGCCAGAATTCCAGACCAACCGTGGCGTACAGTAATGGAATTAGAGCGGTCGTCAAGCCGCTCGCCAGATCTGATATTACGCTCGTGCGTCTGTACCCAAGGCGGTCGATGAGTGTCCCGCCGAAAAAGCCAGCGAGCACCACGGGCAGGATTGTGAAAAATCCGGTAACACCGGTTTGCGTTGCGCTGCCCGTGGTTTGCAATACAAACCAGGGAATGGCGATCAGTGAAAAGACGTTGCCAACAAGAGAGATTGCGTTGGCGATGAACAGCGAATAAAGCGGAATGGGGTTGCGGACTTGTATTGTTGCTGGTTGCACAATCATGACTCCATCGGTGAACGTAGCGCGAGATAGCGTCCTGCCCTACAGAAAGACATTCGATACCTTGTCAGGGATAAGCAGTGGTTTTCCTGTTTTCACATCCACAAACACCCAATCGGTCTCGCCCCTCACTAGAACATGTCCATCAGATTTGCGCACGAACTCATACTTGCGCAGCGACCTCACGCGGCGAATGTTTTCTACCCATGTGCGGATCTCGATCTCTTCACCGGCATACGCAGGCAGCAAGTACTCGATTCGATGTTCGCGAACCACCCAGGTGGCATCTTTGCCCTGTGCTTCGATGCCGCCGATGGAGGCGTAATGTTCCACGGCGATGTCTTGCATCCACTGAACATAAGCCACGTTGTTGGCATGTCCATTCTCGTCAATCGCCTCTTTCGAAATGGTAAAGGAACGGCTGTAAACACGACTTAGGTTTGTCATAGTTTACCCCCGGAACATTGGCTTGCGCTTCTCGACGAACGCCTTAATGCCTTCCTGTCCATCGGGATGCGCGCCGCACTCGCTAATTCCCTGTCTCTCCAACTCTAATTGGGTCTCCAGGGTGGCGTGGAAGGAATTCATCATTAGCTTTTTCGACCAGGCAAACGAATGAAGGGAAGCTTTGCCAAGGTGGGTGAGCATCGCCAGAGACTCGGATATCACATCACCGTCGGGTACGACTTTCGTCGCTAGCCCCCACTCCAGCGCCTGCGCGGAGGAGATCGGCTCGTCAAACGCCATGATCTCCATGGCGCGCGCCAGGCCAACGAGACGCGGCAGTGCAAATGAACCGCCTCCGTCGATGCTGAGCCCGCTGGAAGTATATGCCTGTTGCAGACTCGCCGACTGCCCCATGACGCGGAAGTCACAAGCCAGAGCGAGCGAGAAACCGCCTCCTGCTGCGACGCCATTGATCGCGGCAACGACTGGTTTTTCCATCCGTCGAATCTCGATGATCGATAAATGGAATTGCGGGGCAAGCCCGTGAAGAACCGAACTTACATCTTCCGTTTGCTGGCTGATCCATTTCAGGTCGCCGCCTGCACAAAAGGCTTTACCGCTGCCGGTAATCAAGACGCCCTGAATAGAATCATCCTTCGCGGCAAGCGACACGGCTCCCGCCAGCCGATCCATCATCTCCAGATGCAGGGCATTGTACGCCTCCGGTCGGTTGAGCGTAATCTGAAGATGGTTCCCGTTGCGTTCGGCAAGGACAGTATCATTCATAAGATCTTCTCCCTAGGAGAGGAAATACCATGTTCGTCCTTCTATGGAAGGAACGAAAGCATAAAACCCGCCGCGGCGCCCGCCGCGATGAGCCAGGTCGAGTTGAGCTTATAACGGAGCAGCAGGAAGAGGGAAATGATGGCGATCAGGACGGTGTAAGGATCGATAAGCGAAGAGATTCCCAGCTGGACGGTCACCGCTGCCATGAGTCCAAGGGCGGAGGCGTTGACGCCATCCAGCAGGGCGCTGGTCCAGGTAGAGCTACGAATCTTGGGAATGAGCGGATTCGAGATCGCCACAAAAATAAAAGACGGCAGAAAGATTCCAAGCGTGGCGAGTAAAGCACCAGATGTTCCACCGAGCAGGTAGCCGATGAAGGTGGCAGTGGTGAAGAGCGGACCCGGCGTAACCTGCCCGATCGCCACCGCGTCCAGGAGCTGTTGGTCGGTGAGCCATCCCAAGCGTAATACAAGATCCGCTCGCAGGAACGCAAGCAGAACGTAGCCACTTCCGTAAAGGAGGGAGCCAATCTTGAGAAATATGAGGAACAGCGTGACAAAGTTGAAGGGAACAGGCGTTTGCCTCACTCCGGCGCTGCTCAGGAGAACCAGAAGCCCGATGGGAGGAGTTCGTAGACGCTGCAGATTCGAAAGGATCATGAAGACCAGTCCGCCTGCGAACAACAGTGCGATTTCGTTTATACCGAGAAAGTACAAAATGAAGACAATGACGCCGATCAGCACCAATCCGCTATTCTTGAGAGCTTTGCTTCCCAGGATCCAGAGTGCCTGCATGATAATAGCAATCACGACGGGCTTTATGCCGTATAGCAGCCAGCCCGCTTGTGGCGTAGTTCCGAACTGCACATACAGCCATGCCAGAGCCATGACAATGAGCATAGCTGGTGCTATAAAGCAAAAACCACTGAGAAGCAAGCCGCGCCAGCCAGCGCGCTCGTAGCCAATGTGGATCGCCATTTCGGTTGAGTTCGGTCCGGGGATCAGGTTCGTCGCACCGAGCAGGTCCAGGAATTCTTGATCGGTGAGCCATTTACGGCGCATCACAATCTCATCGTGCATCAAGGCAATGTGCGCCGCGGGTCCGCCGAACGCCGTGAAGCCAAGTTTGAGGAACAACGCGGCAACTTCAGCGAGCGGTGACATAGCTGAAGTTTACCGTGTTTCCAAAGAAATCGATTCCAAAATTCCCGCTCAAGCTTCTTGAGCGGTCAGCCCGGCGTAGGGTGTCTCGTATCGAGGAGTTCCGTACTTACATAGCCCTTAATCTTTGAAAAAGCTTTGCCCACGCGCCAGTCGTTTAATAGATTTCTTCAAATTCTGCGATGCGCCCTGCCCGCACTGGATATTCCCAAATCATGACGTACATGAGCAGTTACTTTTTCTTCGCAAAGAGTCATTAGCCGTACGCGGGATCTGGGTTCCAGCCTGCCAGGCTTTCGTCTCTTTCTGAGCGCTGTATCTGAATATATTCCTTTGGCATAAAACTTTCCTGCAAGGTATCCACGGTGTCGATCAAAATGTCAGCGAGCGGGGTAAGGTTTGCCAGCGAGCCAACTCCAGAAAGCACACCAATCACATAACCAGCCCCAGCGGAGCGCGCCATCTGCAAATCTGCAACCGTATCGCCAACGACAATCACGTTGCCAGGACGGACATTCAGGCATTCGCAGACTGCCATCACCATATCCGGCGCAGGCTTGGTCCGGATGCCGTCGTCGGCGCAAACCATTGTGTTGACCAAATCTCTCACACCGAATGCGCCCAACATTGCTTCCGTAGGATGGCGGTCATCGGTTGTTGCGATGGCGATCTTGATCGCAAGTTTGTTTATGTTTGTAAATAGTTTGTACGTATCTGTAAAAGGCCTGGCTAACGTAACAGGGTCGGGAACATGCCATGCCTGCTCAACGGCGCAGGAAGCTTCTGTCGGTGTTATCCCATACGATGCCACGACTTCAACAAGTAATTCGCGCAGTCGCCACATGGGCGTGCAGGTGAGTTTGCCATCCGGTAGAAGGTTGTGGCCCTTCATGTCGTAGCCGTAACACTCACATAAAGTATGGCGTACATCCAAGCCAATGGCAGCACGCAATCGCTCCGCGAGTTGAAGTGTCCAATTGCCCCACATGGCATGAAAGTCGATCAGCGTTCCATCTTTATCGAAGATGATGGCTTGCGCCTCGAATTGTTTCAGTAGGTTCATGCTTACGATTTCCTCATAAAAAAAGAGCCACGAGTAGAAGCCGTGGCTCTGTCTATGCAATTGTATCACCTTACTGAGCGTGTCTGATCCGCACCGCCGACTGACAGATTTGCAAATTTAATCTCCAAGCAGGTGCTTTACTCTGGCGATGAGATCATCGATCCCGAAGGGTTTAACAAGATAATCATTCGCGCCGGCGCCGACGGCAACAATTTTGCTATCCGTGTTATCCAAAGCGGTAACAATCAAAATGGGGGTAAGTTGAAAGATTGGATCCGCACGCAGCATCCTGCAGAGCTTAAAGCCATCTGGTGGCGGCATCATTAAATCGAGGAGAAAGCATTTCGGGAGAGTGGCATGCGCCGTCTCCATGGCTTTTGAGCTGTCGTTGACAATGATTGGCTCATACCCCTCCATCTTAAGAACTTCTGCAATGAATATCGAGGCGGCTTCATCGTCCTCTACAACCATGATTTTGACTTTTGGAGTTTCCATTTTGTATTTGGTGTGTTCGATAATGTTAAATGATGGCGTTCTTCAAATATATCGGCATTATACGTCTGAGTTACCAGGGAATTTCTTGCAACTGCCGTGCAAACTTCGCGTACGAAAGAGGCAGTAGGAATTAAAAAGCGGGCTACACAGCAGCCCGCTTGCGATTCGAGTAGAACTAGAATTCAAACCGAAAGTAATTGATCGACCGCGCTGACAAGCTCTCTGAGATTTCCCACCTTAAGTACATTGCTGCAGAGCGGTGCATACTTGGGCATGTCGCTGTCGCCGTGCCACATGACCGGTGGTTCCGGGTTTAGCCAGATGGTGCGTGCAGCGCGGCGTGTCATCAACGTGAAAATATCGATGCGGGGATCGTTGTAGTTATTGCGTCCATCCCCGACGACGATGAGGGTCGTCTGTCCGTTGAGTGTGTCTAGATATTCGTTGTTGAAATCGTTGAGCGACCAGCCAAGGTCCGTGTTGTAGTGTCCGCTGGGCATACGCCATAGCACGGAAGCAACCGCATCGTCCGCGTTGGAGCCATTGAACTCCTCCGAAATGGATTCGAGGTGATCGATAAACGCGAAAGCATAGGTTTTGCGAATTTGTCCCTGCAAGGCAAACAGGAAGCTCAACATCAGCTCGGAACAGAAGCGCATCGACGTGCTCACATCACAGATCACCACGATCTTGGGCTTACGGGTCCGGTCGCGATATTTGATCTCCATCGGAACGCCGTGATATTTCAGATTGGAGCGGATGGTGGATTTTGGATCGAGCTGTCCGCTCTTGGCGCGTTTTTGGCGCAGGGCAATACGCGTGCGCAGTGCGGCAGCGAGTCGTTTCACTTCCCGCTGGAGAATCTTTTTCTCATCCTCACCAAGTGCATGGAACGGGCGGTTCATTAAGTTCTCGGCGCTTTCGCCGGGAGGCTGCTCGCTCAGGTTCTCGGCAATTCGTTCTCCTGCAAACTGCCGGATCTGCTGTTCGAGACCCTGCATATTCTGCTGGATCATCTCCCGCATTTCTTCGACGCGCTCCTTGCTCATACCCATTTGCTGGAGCTGTTCCATTAACTCGCGCAGCGCCTCTCGAACCTCTGGAAAAGCCAGTGCGCGCATCATGCGTTGTGCCATCCATTCCTGATAGCGCAGATCATCCGTTTCGTTTAGTCCCACAATCTGAGCAAGTTGCTCTAGTTCCTGCCTCGATAATTGCTCACCGTTCATCAGGCGCTGCATGCGCTGACGAAGACTGTTCGCGAACTCACGCAGCGCGTCGGCGAGCATCTGTGCTTCCTCAGGAGTCATGTCATCTGTGGGGTTGCCGCCCATGGCGGGCGGCTGACCGTTTCCGAAGAAGAGTGGGAAGAGTTTGTCGAAAATGGGAAGGTCGCGTAAGTCTTTAATTAACGTCGAGCGCAGCGACAGGCGGAAATGCTCGCGGTGTTGGATCCCCATTAAGTCTACGGCGGAGAACGCCTCCGCACTTTCTGCCAGTGATACGCGCACCCCGCTCGCACGCAATGCAGCAATTAACTGTAAAATGCGGGATTCCATAATTCACATACCTCCGTTGCAGGCGGCGCAAATCAATCTTTCACTTCTATCTTTTGCGGAGATTGCTTCGTCGAGAAAGGCACTCTCCTCGCAATGACATGTCAATTTCCAGAGAATCGACCAAACTCGTCCGGCTTGCCTCTGGACGGGGGAGGCGCGAGGAACTGTCGCTTGGCTTTTTGCAAATCCGCTTCGTGCTTGACTAACACCGACAGCGTATCTTCCAGAGTTTGCTTATCGAGGTTCTTGGCATTAAGAGCAACAAGTGCGTTTGCCCAATCCAGTGTTTCGCTAATGGAGGGAGACTTGCGCATCTCCGTATTGCGCAGCTTCTGGACAAACTCCACGGCTTGTTGGGCGAGTTTCGGGCTCAGGTCTGGGACTTTCAAACGGACGACGGCAAGCTCTTCCTGAAGCGTTGGGTAATCGATGAAGAGATACAAACAGCGTCGTTTAAGCGCTTCCGATAGCTCACGCGTATTATTGGAAGTGAGTACTACAAACGGTTTGTGCTTTGCCGTCAGGGTTCCCAGCTCTGGCACAGATACCTGGAAGTCGCTCAACACTTCGAGTAGAAACGCTTCGAACTCTGCGTCTGCCCTGTCGATTTCATCGATCAATAAAACGGTCGGCTGATCGCACAAAATGGCTTTCAATAAGGGTCTCTGCAGCAGGAAGCGGCTCGAGAAAAAGACATCCTCCTCGTTTGCAAGTCGATCGGCTGCTTCGGATAGGGAATCTGCTTTTCCCAGCGTGTCATTCAATTTGTCGCGCAGGAGCTGTGTGTAAAGCAACTGCTTGGAATATTCCCACTCGTACAACGCCTTCGACTCATCCAGCCCCTCGTAGCACTGCAAACGGATTAATTCACGCCCGGTGGCGCCAGCGATAGCTTTTGCTAATTCGGTTTTGCCCACACCTGCGGGGCCTTCCGTCAGAAGTGGCTTCCCCAGTTTTTGCGCGAGAAAGACAATCGTCGCGATCTCGTCGGACGCAATATATTTTTGTGTATTTAAGGACGCTTTGACTCTACCAGTCGATTCAAAGGGGTTATTCATGTATCTCCTGTAATTCTGATTAGTATACCTCTTTTGGAAACTCGAAAATTAACTCGGAATGAGAGAGTGTTACACCTGAAGTCCTAAGCGACGATAGGCGGCAAGGTTTCCCTCTAATTCGGCTTGCGGCGTGAACTGGTGCATAACGGTTAGACGAGCGGCACCGCCAAGTTTCTTTCGTAAGGGTTCATTTGTTAGCAATTCAGTGATTGCACCTGCCAGTTCCATGGCATCATTCGCACGGACAAGCCTGCCGTTTCCGCAATCGCTCACGGCATCGTATATCCCGCCGACCGGGGTGCCCACCACAGCCCGCTCACAAGCCATCGCCTCCAGCAGGGAGTTGGGGAGCCCATCTCGCAAGGAGGGCTGGACGAATACATCCATTAAAGAGTAGTAAGCAGGTAAGTCACGGTGCGAGACAAACCCTGTGACTATGACCTGCACATTCGGATGTGACAGCTTGAACTCTTCAAGCTGTTGTTTGTCCTCCCCGGCACGAACGTCGCCGACGATCAATAGGATGATTGGATGTAGCTTGTTGACCTGCGCGCAGGCGCTAAGAAGCGCATGCAATCCTTTTTTTTCTCTTAATTCGCCGGCAAACCCGATCACGCGCGGAGTTTGCTCTCTATTTGTCAAACCTAACGATTCCGCGAGTGCAATGTTGCGGGGCAGAGGTTTGAAATGTTCTGGATTAATTCCATTAGGAACCACAACGACTTCCAAACCCGGAACCAGCGCCCTCGCTTTTTTTGCTAGTTCATTTGCGTTTGTGGTCACAGCGCTGGCATGTTGAAGGGCATACAAAATGTGCGCGGCGCGCGCAGGATCGAAGATCGCGCGCTCCAGGTCATTGCCACGAGCACTGACGACGCTCGGTACCTTAAGATATGTCCCGGCATATGCTGCCAAAAAGCCCGCCTGGGGCAGGAAGTAGGCGTGAATCAAATCAAATGGCTCATGCCGGTGTTCCTCCACGAGCAGCTCAAACCAATCGACGAGGGTATCGTCCGCGCGTTTGCGCGCGCCGAAACGTATCACATGAATCCCTGTTGAGGGGAGAGTCCGGGTTTCGGAGGCAGGCAGGTTTATTGTCGGTGCAAAAACGCTGATCCGATGTCCCGCGGAATGGACCAACTGTGCAAATCGTTCCGCCGAGATTGCCAGTCCGCCGATGTCCGGTGTATACTTTTCTGTGAGGAATGCAATTCTCATACTGTTTATTTTATTTCAAGGTGAGCATGGCTGAACAATGCGAAATGATCATTGGGTATCTCGTACCTCATCGTTGTGATAATCCAACTTTAGGGACTTGTGTGAAATGCGGGCGCGGGTATTGCGACGAACATACGAATCAGACTCGCGACGGCCGGGTTTGTCTTGCCTGCCAGCAGGGGCTTGACCAGCCTGTAGCCTTGCCAATTGCTGCCACAACGTTCACCGCTGCCGAACTGGATACGTTCCAGCGAGCCAGCATGTGGGACAATGATGACAGCGGCGATATGTTTTCGGACTTGAGTTGATTCTCTCACCACGACGAGCTCGCAGAGACCAGGACTTAAACCTCAGAGGACTTAACTTTATGATCGGAGCGTCCTCTGTGTTTAAGGAACTAATAGGGACCAATCGTTTCCCAGATACTTTTATTCTGCTCGACAAAATCATCGCAGCGCCTGCAGGCTGCCAGGGAAGGCGGATGCATCTTCAAGCGGATCTGTCGGTATGCGGCACCTTCCCAAATCTCGCGAAACGATTGATGCCTGATATTCCCCAACGGTGAAATTCGTTCCCTCGTCATACAACAGACATACACATTGCCGTTAAAGTCGATCAGGCTATGCGTCCAGGGAGCATAGCACGGATGCGAATCGTAGTATCCGAACGCATATCTCCCGGCGCGCCCCAAACGAACCTCGGACTCGGTCCGTCCGAAGGGGAATGCATCCTCATCTGAGACCATTAGCCCAAGTTCGAGCGCGCGTTCTGCGATCTTTGGCGCGATCTCGCTGTTGAATAGGGCAATATCCTTTTTCCTCATCGATAGAATCTCACCACAATGATCGTCCACCGGAATGAGGTTGATCCCGTCAGCGCCAAGCTCACGTGCTACATCCGGGAGCGTTTCGAGCGTCTGATAATTCGTGCGGCTGACGACGGTGTTGATACGGATAGTCAGCTTCCCTTTATGTTTGTAGCGCTGAAATAGCTGGACAGCTTTTGTCGTCGCTTTGAACGATCCTACCACGCCGCGAATCTTCTCGTGCATTTTGCGGATCGGGGAATCGATCGAAATGTTCACCCCGCGCAGACCGCCCTCGACTAATCGTTTGGCTTTTGTCTTATCGATCAGAGTCCCGTTCGTTGTCATTGTGACCTTAATGCCTAGTGCGGAGGCTTGTTCCACCAGATCCGGAACCTGGGGCCGAAGCATCGGCTCGCCGCCCGAGATGTGGATTTTCTTCGTGCCCAATTGTGCAAGTTCATTCAGTAGTTCTTCAAAGCGATTCGATGGAACGGGTGGCTCGCGGGTATCTCGCCAGTGATTGCACATCTCACACTTCAGGTTGCACCCATAAAAGACCTTCATCTTGACATACAGCGGCCTAAATGGGCGCGCGTGCAACACAGATTTTTGTAGTTCATCTTTATGGGCTAGAATCTCTTCGGGGTTGTACATCAAAGTCCTATGCTATGATTGGTAAGTACAGACGTAAACAAATACACGGAAAGCTTTCGGTAATTTTATCATTTCAGCATTGACCCTTTATCTTTCGTAGTTCAACCTTTCCCTCATGCGCCTCAAAGCAGACTTAGCACTTCTCCTCGTTTCCATCATCTGGGGTTCGGCGTTCGTCGCACAACGCGTGGCAGGGCAGATGGGAAGCGTGTACTTGTTCAATGGCGCACGCTATCTGTTGGCGGCGGTTGTTGTATTACCATTCGCGCTCAAGGGAGGTCGGGTTGCCCTTTCAGGACGCTACGCAGCCAACCCGACGTACGATATACCCCGTAATCAATATCAATGGATGTTCCTTGCAGGATTTGTGTTATTCCTTGGAAGCGCGTTCCAGCAGCTTGGGTTGGTATACACAACTGCCGGGAATGCAGGATTTATTACAGGTCTGTACGTGGTTTTCGTGCCGGTTGTGTTGTTCCTCCTCTGGCGCGAAAAGGCTCACTGGATCTCCATCGTTGCTGTGCTGCTTGCCGGAGTTGGCGCTTTTTTCCTTTCGACAGCAGGCCGATTTGAGGTCCGCGCCGGAGATCTTATCGAGCTTGGGGGAGCTCTGTTCTGGACGTTTCATGTGATTGTGCTTGGCAAGTATGCGTCCAAATTCGAGCCGATGTCCTTTTCGATGGGACAGCTTATTGTCTGTGGGGCGTTAAATTTAGCGATTGGGATTTTTGCGGAAAAACCCATGCTATGGAATCTTTCGCTCATGGGCGCAATTATCTACACTGCGTTTTTCTCTCTCGGGCTGTGTTACACACTTCAAGTCTGGGCACAGCGGCATACGCCACCCGCCGACGCCGCACTCATCCTAAGTCTCGAATCTGTGTTTGCTGTGATCTCGGGCTGGCTTTTGCTGAATGAAAAGCTTGCTGCCATTCAAGTCTTTGGCTGTACCCTGATTTTCGTTGCAGTTTTGCTTTCGCAGTTCAAGGAGTGGAATCTACGGGGTAAAATGGACTCCACCCACCTTGTGGAGGGACGATGACTGCCAAAGTGATCTTAAATCCCTACTCCAACCGTTGGAACTCACAAAAGCGCTGGTCCGAGGTTAAGTCTGCTCTCGAAGCGGCTGATATCGATTTTCACCTGGCTATCTCCGAGAAAAAAGGTCAGATCGTCGATCTGGCAGAACATGCTGTGATAGAAAGGTTTTCACCGATCATCGTCGTGGGCGGAGACGGCTCGATTGGCGATGCTGCAAACGGCCTGATGCGCGCGGCTTTTTCCAGGCAAATGGCTGTGCCTCCAGTCGGGATCATGCCAACTGGTTCAGCCAACGATGTAGCTTTTGCCCTGGGACTGCCAACGGATCTCCAGCAAGCCGCGAGGGTGATCGCCGCAGGAAAAACCAAAGTGATGGATATCGGAAGGCTCAACGATCGCTATTTTGTCAACAATTCCGCGGCGGGGCTGGAGCCCTATGTGACGATCAAGCACGAGAAAATTCAATGGATCAAAGGCACCGCGCGGTATTTAGTGGCGGCGGTACAGGCAATCATGGATAAACCGGACTGGGAGGGAAACATAAAATGGGATGACGGTGAATATGCCGGAAAGCTTTCTTTCATCTCCATTGGAAATGGACGGCGCACTGGTGGTTTCTTTATGACTCCGCATGCCGATCCCTTCGATGGGAAGTTAACTCTTGCGTTTGGTTATCGAGGTACACGCCTAGGATTATTCCAGGCACTGCCGCGCGCCTTCAATGAGGATAAAGGAAGTTATGTGGAGATGGAGGGTATGCGGGAGGTCCATACAACGCGCATCTCGATCCACCTGGACGAATCTTCCCCGGCGCACACTGACGGAGAATTGTTTTCGCAGTGGATTCAAGATTTTGAGTACGAAATTCTTCCAGGATGTTTGAGTATCATTGTGCAATGACCACGGAACTTTCTTTTAAACCGATCAAACGCAACCTGTGGACAGACTTTGAGGAGCTGTTTGGACCAAATGGCGCCTGTGCCGGCTGCTGGTGTATGTACTGGAAGTTACGCGGCAAGGAATATGAGGAAGCAAAAGGCTTCGAAACGCGCCAAATGCACAAGTCAATCGTAGATTCGGGTGTCCCAACCGGCTTATTAGCATACCTGCATGGGGATGTCGTGGGGTGGATCGCGGTCGAGCCACGTGAGTCCTATCCCAGGCTGGCGCACTCACGGGTCCTCAAGCCTGTGGATGACCAGCCTGTGTGGTCGGTCACCTGTTTCTTTGTTGCAAAGAAATTTCGACGACAGGGAATCACAGTCGAGTTATTGAAAGCGGCTGTGGAACACGTCCGCAAACAGGGTGGAAAGATTGTCGAGGGGTACCCGGTGGATGCGCAAAAGGATATGCCCGCACCTTTCATCTACACAGGCACCGCATCCGCGTTCAAACAAGCGGGGTTTCATGAGGTCGCGCGCCAGACTCCCACCCGGCCGATCTTCCGACTCCTCATTGAATAACGAATGGCGTTTCGCGATATACGAAAACAACGTAAATGGCTCAGCGCTGAGGAGATCCGGCTCCTTTTCCTTGGGCTGATTGCGGTAGCCGCCCTTCTCGCCGCAAATGTTGCTCTGGCGCGCGCGCTGCCAAGTGGAGAATGGTTCTTCCAGCGCTGGAGCGGTACGCGCGCGTTTTTCGCTGACGTTCTTCAATCGTCTGGAAGTATAAAGGGCGGCAGGACCATGCCTGAGGCGACACCTGATGTAATCCGCCGCGCCGCTGGTCCGTACACCACAGAGATTGCCCAAAGGACTCAGGAGATCGTTTACGGACGCCGCGCCTTTTCGAGCGAATATACATATGTATTAAGTGATCCTTTTTTTATTCTGCTGTTATACACGCCGCTGGCGCTGATCTCCGACTTTACCCTGGCGCGTGGAATATGGATGCTGGTTGCTGAGCTTGTATTGCTCGGGATTGTGTGGTTGGCTCTTAATCTTTCCGAATGGGAGCCTCCGCGGTGGCTCTATCTATTGCTGCTGGTGTTTGGGCTGTTTCAGTATTTTAGCCTGAGCGCGCTGGTCACGGCATCCCCGGCAATCTTCTTGACGTTTCTATATTTATGGATTCTGCTCGCTTTACGTTCCTCCTCTGATGAACTGGCAGGTATCCTTCTGGCCCTGGTCGCGTATCAATGGGAAGTGGGTGGTCTCTTTTTTCTATTCATTCTGGTTTTTGTGTTGCTGAACCGGCGCTGGCGAGTGCTGTCTGGACTGGGGATGGCTCTCTTTGTGTTACTGATGATCTCATTTCTGGTGAATTCTGGCTGGGGACTTCCGTATCTGCGTGCTGTTCTTTCTGCCTGGTATCAAAGCCCAAATCTGACAGCAGACTATATAATGTCAACCTGGTTACCTATTTTGAGTTTCCCTCTTGGTCCTGCAGTTTCGATCCTATTGGGTTTCCTTCTCCTTTTTGAGTGGTGGGACTCAGCGGACGCGCATTTCCGACGCGTCGTGTGGACTGCCTCGCTCTCATTGGCAGCGACGCCTCTGATGGGACTTCCGATCTTTTCATCCAACCACGTCGTGCTGATCTTGCCCTTCGTCTTGATTCTGGCTCTCGTCTGGGAGCGCTGGCCGCGTTATCGCGCGCTGCGTGTGTGCCTGCTGCTTTTCCTTTTCCTCTTGATTCCGTTTGGGATGTATTACCGCGTTGTTTCTGTCTATGATCCACTGATGCTCGATCTCCTCTCCATCCTGCCGCCCATCGTCGCAATCCTGGGTTTGTACTGGATGCGTTGGTGGGTGGTGCGCTCTCCACTTCCACTGTTCGGCCGAATTGGAGGGTATCGGTGAGTTGGCGTCACTATGCAGCGCTCTTTATCATTGGACTCATTGTTCCATTCATCGTCTCACGCTTTCAAGCTGTGCCCGGCTATATGGATGCAGACTATTACGTTGCGGGTGGCATCCAATTGGCGGAGGGGAAGGGCTTCACAGAACCTTACCTTTGGAACTACCTGGATGATCCTGAAAGCTTACCCCATCCTTCCCATACCTATTGGATGCCCCTGGCTTCGATCGTTTCTGCCCTCGGGATGCACTTAACCGGTCACGTCACCTATGCTGCAGGACGCCTGCCATTTCTTCTTCTTTCGGCGTGCGTGCCGTTATTAACGGCGGCTCTAGCTTTTCGCGTTTCTGGGCAGGCGCGGCTTGCCGTAGTTTCTGGATTGCTATCTGTGTTCTCCTTATATTATGCACCTTTCATGCCTGTCCCTGATAATTACGCGTTGTATATGCTGCTCGGCGGCGCGTTCCTGCTGCTTGCACCGCGTCGCGAAGTGTGGATTCCTATTGCCCTTGGCGCGCTCGCAGGTTTGATGACACTCGCGCGCAGTGATGGCTTACTCTGGCTCGGGCTTGCCGGTCTCACGATCCTGTGGAACTCTTCCCGAGAGAGTGATGCTGTGCCAATTACGTTTCGCAAATGGCTTCTTCATATTGTTCCGAGTGGATTACTCGTGATCGCTGGCTACCTGCTTACCATAGGATGGTGGCACGCTCGCAATCTGGAGTTATTCGGTTCACTTCTCACGCCGGGAGGCGGCCGTTTGCTCTGGCTTCAAAACTACAACCAGACGTTTATCTACCCGCCTGAGAATCTGACACGCGAATCATTTCTGCAAGCTGGCTGGGATCTGGCTATTCAAAATCGATTTCGTGCCTTTGTCTCCAATCTTAGCAATGCATTCGCGGCGCAAGGTGGGATTTTTCTTTTTCCCTTTATCCTGATTGGTTTGTGGCAATTACGACGTGCCCTTCGGACGAAGATCGCAATCACGGGTTGGCTGATCTTATTCGCTGTAATGACCATCATCTTTCCGTTTGCGGGCTCCCGTGGCAGTTTTTTTCATGCCGGCGCCGCCTTCCAGCCCTATTGGTGGGTCGCTGCGCCGGTTGGCTTAGAGACGGTCCTGGAGTGGACGCGTCGAAAAGGCAGGTTCGCAGATCAGAATGCTTCCGGTTTTCTTCAAGGCATTCTGGTTTTGCTGGCGATGTTTATGACCGTGTATCTTGTAAATTTCCGCGTGATTGATGACGGATGGGCAAGAGATGATTTGATTTATCCGGCGGTGGAGCACGCGTTGCTTGAGAATGAAATCGCCCCTGAAGATATTGTGATCGTCCGTAATCCACCTGGCTACTTCATCGCTTCAGGCCGTCCTTCCATTGCACTGCCGTTTGGAGACGAATCGACCATCTTAGAAGCGGCAGAGAAGTTCGGCGCCCGATACCTGGTTCTCGAAAAAGGCGGTACTTTCGATACAATTCAAGACTTGTATGAGGAACCGCAGAGTAATCCTGCATTTGTTTACTTGGGAGAGGTTCATGAAGCGAAACTCTATCGCATTGAACTGGCGCCCTGAATCCTGGGTAATCCTTGCATTTGCCGCGCTGGTAGCTGTCCTCTTTTATCTGATCGTGAGTTTAGCTACATACGATCTAGGATTCCCGCTTGATGATGCATGGATTCATCTTACATACGCCCGAAATCTCGCCGAACATAGGGAGTGGGCGTTTCGGCTTGGGGAACGGTCCGCAGGTTCTACCTCTCCGCTTTGGACCGCTCTCCTTTCCATTGGATTCCTGATCGGCCTTGCTCCCTATATATGGACTTATCTTGCCGGATGGGTCGTCTTAACTTTGCTAGCTGTCTGCGCAGAAAACCTCGTACGGAAGCTTGTAGTGATCTATCGCTCCCAGATACCCTGGGCAGGATTGTTCTTTATCTTTGCCTGGCATCTCACTTGGTCGGCTGTATCAGGGATGGAAACTCTCCTGCACGGACTCGTAATCCTGGCTGTGCTGGGAACTCTCATGAGTGGCTCGCGGCGTTACCTCACTCTAGGCTTGTTGACTGGATTAAGCGTATGGGTTCGTCCAGATGGACTTACCCTTCTCGGTCCTATTTTCTTCGTCGCGCTTTGTTCCGAGAAGACCTGGCACCGACGCGGGGAAGCAATCTGGATGACCCTGATTGGTTTTGGCTCCTTGGTTCTTCCCTACGTGCTTTTTAACCTGGCACTTTCCGGCCATGCCATGCCCAACACGTTCTACGCCAAGCAAGCAGAATACGGTGTGTTTTGGGAGTCTAAACCGTTTTTGGAACGGGTCAGTGCTTACCTTGCCCCGATTCTTGCTAGCCCTTTCCTTGCCCTGATCCCGGGCGCTGTGATCTGGCTTGTAAAAAGAATCCGCTTATGGGATTGGGGTGTGCTCGCGAGTCTGCTCTGGGTTTTGGGTTACATTGTGATTTACTTTGTAAGTTTGCCGGCGTATCAACACGCTCGATACGTCATCCCTGCCTTACCCGTAATATATCTGTGGGGCATTCTTGGCTTTTTCGAAATTGCTTTATCGCCTCAGACAAATAGGCGGTTCGTGTTTGCTTGGCAGACAATGACGATCATTCTCTGTCTCGCCTTTACTTTTCTGGGGGCAAATCAGAATGCAAAGGATGTCCTTTGGGTGGAAAACGAAATGGTGGCAACAGCAAAGTGGGTGAATCGGAATCTTCCCGCAGATGCCCGGCTGGCTGTGCATGACATTGGAGCACTCGGATTTTACGCGCAAAACCCCATTGTCGACATGGCAGGGTTGATTACGCCCGAGGTGGTTCCTTTCATTCGCGATGAGGACCAATTAAAGTACTATCTCAATTCCAAATCTGTGGATTATCTGATTACATTCCCCAGTTTTTATCCACAACTCACATCGCAACGGCAGCTTGTGTTCCAGGCAGGCACGAGCTTACGGGAAGGAGGACTGGGTGAGAATATCGGGGTTTATCGTTGGAAGTAAAGTATTACGAAACTGAAATGCGAAGGTAATTGGATTAATTGCCCCTAGGTCGCTACTGTGCTATACTCGTATCAGGAATGTTTGAGCGTACCAGTGAAGTATGAATGAAATAACTTTGCTCATTGCAGACGATCACCCGCTCTTCCGCCAGGGTGTTGTGGATACACTTTCACTGGAGGAGGACTTTCGAATCGTGGGGCAAGCCTCCAACGGAACGGAAGCGATCGAGCGCATTCGCTCTCTTAAACCCAGAGTTGCCATCCTAGACGTGAACATGCCCGGCTTGAATGGTCAGCAGGTCACTCACCAAGTCACGTCTGAACATTTGTCAACGCGTGTCGTCCTCCTGACAGGATATGATGATATCGAACAAGCCATCCATGCCGTCTTAGCCGGTGCATTTGGTTACTGCGCAAAGGATATTCAGCCGGAAGTCTTGTCGCGGACCGTGCGGGCTGTGGCAGATGGTAAGTACGCCGTAGCAGGACATATCTTCTCCCGCCGCGAGCTGGACCATTGGATCGATGAACAAATGGACGGCGCGCGCCGCTCCTATAGCGAGCCGGGCTCTCCGTTCCACCCGCTTTCTGACCGGGAAATGGAAGTCCTGGCTTGTGTTGTGCGTGGAATGAGCAACAAGGAAATTGCCGGGTTACTGGGGATCAGCCATCAGACCGTTAAGAATCACGTTACCTCTATCTTGAGGAAATTCGGTGTAGAAGACCGCACACAGGCTGTCGTCTATGCTCTAAAGCGGGGTTGGGTAAAACTGCAAAACGATCACGTGAAAAATTAGGAGTAATCGTTATGGCAATGGATGTCGTTACCTCTGGTGGGGGAGAATTAGATTTGCAGTCTGAATTGGAAGAAACAGAAAAAGCATTGCGGGAAGTCACCCTGATGATCGAGCAGAGTCAGGGCGAAGTCCTAAAGCTCTCCCAGCGGAATGCAGCAATTACTACACATCTTCAACAGCTTCAGAGCCAGTTCGACCAGATGCCGCCGCAGGAGATTCGCAACGTCTACGATTCCGCGCTTGATGCGCAACAACGCTTGTTTGTTATGCGTGGACAACTTGAGAAATTGCAGAATGAAAGATCTCATTTGGAGCGTTTCAAATCGACATTGGAACGGGCACGCGTTTTCTCAGGTTCGGCTGTCGCTGCCACTTCCGGTTCCAGAGGTCCCTTAGCCAGTGTTGAGATGCTAGTCAATGCGCAGGAGACGGAACGCCAGCGACTCTCGCGTCAAATGCACGATGGCCCAGCGCAAGCCTTATCCAATTTCATTCTCCAAACGGAGATTGCAATGCGGCTGATGGATGTTGATGCCGGGCAGGCGCGCGATGAATTGAACAGCTTGAAAGCCTCTGCTATGGGTACCTTCCAAAAGGTTCGGAACTTCATCTTTGAGTTGCGTCCCATGATGTTGGATGACCTGGGGCTCGCGCCTACAGTTCGGAGGTATGCAGACGCATTCAAGGAACAGGCAGGGTTGGATATCAATGTCACCATTACGGGGCATGAACGTCGCTTGGAACCTTATCTCGAAGTGATGCTTTTCCGCGCCATTCAGGAATTGCTCGGAAATGCGGCTCGGCACAGCCAGGCTACCTTAGTCAAGGTCGTTTTGGACCTTGGCGAGGACCGAATCCGTGTGAGCGTGGATGACAACGGTAAAGGATTTGACTCAGACTCCCTCCAGCAGAGCAACAGCCTCGGTCTCAAATTGATTCGTGAACGCACGGAAATGCTCGGCGGAAACTTTGAGGTAGACAGCGCCATGGGGAAAGGTACACGGATTTTGTTTGCAGTCCCTGCCCGGTCCTGAGCCGGTTGGACTCTGCGAATGGCTTAAGTGCGCATAACAGGATTGTAAGCCCTAAAGGTACTATCCCTCTTGAAGTTTTTCCCATTATCAGTAAAATAGAGCCAAGCCTGAGAGTGGTTCTCAGAACAAACATTTATTCAGAAAGGATTAATATCATGTTATTCGCTCCGAAAGAAAAAGGTCAAGGTCTGGTTGAGTATGCGATCATTCTCGCCCTCGTCGCTATCGTCGTGATCGCAGTCATGCGTCTGCTCGGACCCAAAATCGGCAATACATTCAGCACCATCAATAGCTCCCTGCCGTAACCTGGGTTATTCGCAGCCACTCAGAGGACTCTGTCTTTGGACAGAGTCCTACTTTTTTACCACTATTTTTCACATAATATTAGTGTTTTGGGGTTATACTATATGAAAATTGCAAGAAAAGACCTGCCAGAGTAAGCGGCAGAGCAGACAAGAGAGGAGAACTACTCCATGCGTCGCGGACGGATATTCTTATTTCTCATTCTGATCGTTGTTGTTGGTTTGGCACTACTCTATTTTGCTTACACCCAGTTCCTTGCAGGTGGTGGTCCTCAAGTAACACCAGCAGCGCCTCTTACTGAGGTTTATTACGCGGCGCAAAACATCCCACAGGGGACAACAATCACGGAGGAGATGCTTGGTACATTTTCCATTCCGCCGGAAAATGTAGCAGACGTGATGTTCACTCGGGGTGAGGAAAATGCTTTGGTAGGTCAGGCTGCTCGCTTTTCTTTGGAACAGGGCGTGATCATTACCTCTTCCATGGTTGGAGATGCCCCCGCTGAGATCGCAGGTCCCGCATGGGCTGTCAATATCCCACAGGGAATGGTGGCGGCCGCCATCCCGACAAATCGTCTTTCTCTGCTCGGTTATGGTGTGGCTGATGGCGCCCACGTCAATGTAAATGCGTGTATGCTATTTGTCGACGTAGACCCGGCATTTCAGACTGTGTTACCGAACTTCACTTCAGTTCTAACGGGGACGGGCTTTATTGAAAACCAGCTCCCGGTGTTGTCAGTAAGCGCTGTCAGCGCCGAACAGGCATCCCGGCAGGGACGCGTGGAACTTGACCCCACCCTTCAACAGCCATTCTATGCTGTGCCGTCGGAACAGCAAAGGCCAAGATTAGTTTGTCAGATGATCCTGCAGGATGTAGTGGTACTCAAGCTGGGTAACTTTGAAACCCAAGCTCCCTCTACTGATGATCCAAATGCCACGCCCTCTCCTGCGCAGGCGCAGCAACAGGTCAGTCCTGATATTGTTACCTTAATGGTCAACCCGCAGGACTCCATTTCATTGAATTACTTCGTTTATAGCGGTGCAACGTTGAGCCTGTCATTGCGAAACCCCAACGATACCTCCCGTTTTGCGGCAGAGGCGGCTACTCTTACGAGCTTGTTGACGCAATATAATATTTCTCTTCCGTCCAAGTTGCCTTACGCAACGCAACCCAGGATTGATATATTGACGCCTCCTCTTCTGCCTAATGACGCTGTAACGGTCCAGCCGCAGCAACAATGATTCCCTTGGTTTATTGAGGTAAAAATTAGGCATGCCTACCGGTGAAAAAATTCGTGTCATGATTGTGGATGATGTTTCCGAAACAAGAGAAAATGTTCGGAAGCTCTTACAATTTGAGTCCGATGTTGATGTTGTGGGTGTTGCCCGGACGGGAAAAGAGGCAATCCAGCTTTCGCAGGACCTAAATCCTGATGTGGTCCTAATGGACATTAATATGCCGGACATGGACGGGATTTCTGCCACCGAGGCGATCCGTGCGAAACAGCCTGCGATTCAGGTTGTGATTCTCTCGGTGCAGGGTGACCAAAACTATATGCGGCGAGCGATGCTAGCTGGCGCCCGAGACTTTTTGACCAAGCCTCCTATGGGAGACGAACTGATCTCGGCAATCCGCAGGGCAGGAGCGATGGCACAAGCGGAACGCGCAAAGAGCGTTCAGGTTCAGGTGGCGCCAGTTGCTGGCAATATGGGTACCATGGTTGGTTTTGGAGCCCCCAAGGGCAAGGTTGTAACCATCTATAGCCCGAAGGGTGGGACGGGTTGCACAACACTGGCGGTCAATCTTGCAATCACTCTCAATAATGAAGATACGCGTGTTGCCTTGGTGGATGGTAACCTTCAGTTTGGCGATGTAGCTGTCTTCCTCAATGAACAAGGCAAAAATACCATCGTGGATCTGGCACCTCGAGCGGAGGAACTTGATCCGGAAATCGTGGAAGACGTTATGTTGAAGCACGCGACTTCTGGTTTGCACGTTCTTGCAGCTCCCAGTCGCCCTGAATATGCTGAGAGAGTTTCCAGTAACCAGTTTGCAAAAGTGCTCGAGTATTTGCGACAGATGTATGCCTATGTGATCGTTGATACGTCAGCGTTTCTCACAGATGCCACACTCTCCGCCATCGATGTGAGTGACCTGATTGTGCTGGTGACAACCCAGGATATCCCTGCCATTAAGAATTGCCGTCTCTTCCTGGATTTGTTGCAGACTCTGGGAATTGAGCGGGATCGCATCCTGTTTGTAATGAACCGCTACGATAAACGGATTAATATCACTCCGGACCGCGTGGCTGAAAACCTTAAACAGGAAGTGGTTTCCATCATCCCCTTGGATGAGGCAACTGCTACAAAGGCTGTCAATCGTGGCGTGCCATTTGTATTAGAGAGCAAGAACCAGCCCGCAGCGCGCGGGGTATTCTCACTCGCGGAAAACGTTCGGGCACGCGTCGCCGCGCAGGAGTCGGCAGAGGAGCCCAATCGGATTGGTCGTCGCTAAACCCTTCTGGAATCATTATGGATCTTCAGATGAGCTAAAGGATAAAGTAAGATGTCTCTCTTAAAACGAATTGAACAAGGACAAGGTGGTAACTCTTCCGGGCAATCTTCTGACAATCAGGGAGGGGAAAATTCAAGGCTGTCCTCCTTACAAGCCCGTCGCGTGAATGCGCCAACCACGTCTCCTCAGGCAGGTTCGTATTTTGATCTCAAAACACGTGTTCAAAATAAACTTCTGTCTGAGTTGGATCCATCCATGGATATCACGCGGACAGACGAGGTTCGCCGAACCATTCAGGATTTATTTGAGCAAATCCTGGCAGAGGAAAATATTGTCCTCTCCCGCCCAGAGCGAGCACGCTTATTCGAACAGATCGCGGCAGAAATCCTTGGGTTGGGACCACTTCAAACTCTGCTGGAAGATGACACGATTACAGAAGTCATGGTGAATGGCGCCAAGAATATTTACATCGAACGCAAGGGAAAGATCCATCGAGTGCCGGTGACTTTTGAAAATAACGATCACGTCATGCGCATCATTGACCGGATTGTGGCGCCTCTCGGACGTCGTATCGATGAGTCCAGTCCCTACGTGGATGCCCGTTTGCCAGATGGTTCGCGTGTTAATGCCATCATTCCTCCTCTTTCGCTTGTTGGACCTGTTCTGACTATTCGTAAATTTTCACGCAATCCAATCACAGTTGAACAATTGATTCAGTTTGGATCTGTGACACAGGAAGCGATCATGTTCCTCAAGGCATGTGTGGAATCTCGGTTGAATGTTGTGATCTCCGGCGGCACCGGCTCTGGGAAGACCACACTCCTGAATGTTCTCTCGGGCTTCATCCCTGCGGACGAACGTATCGTCACGATTGAAAATGCTGCAGAATTGCAGTTGCGCCAGGAACATGTGGTGACGCTTGAGTCTCGTCCGCCGAACATCGAAGGCCGCGGGGAAATCACGATTCGGGATCTGGTCGTGAACTCTCTGCGTATGCGTCCTGATCGGATCATCGTCGGTGAGATTCGTGATGAGGCCGCCCTGGATATGTTGCAGGCGATGAATACGGGTCACGATGGTTCCATGACCACGTTGCATTCCAATAGCCCGCGCGATACATTAGCTCGCTTGGAAACTATGACCCTGATGGCAGGTATGGACCTTCCATCCAGAGCCATCCGAGAGCAAGTTGCCTCCGCTATTGACGTGATTTGCCATCAGGAGCGCATGCGGGATGGCACCCGTAAGATCACGAATGTGACCGAGATCAGTGGTATGGAAGGCGAAGTGATCACGATGACGGATATCTTCGTCTTCGAGCAGACCGGCATTGAAAATGGGCAGATCCAGGGTCGTTTGCGCCCGACCGGGTTACGCCCGAAGTTCATGGATAAACTGGAGGCAGCTGGGATCAATCTGCCCCCGTCGATTTTTGGTATCGGTGAGCGTCGCCGGTATTAAGACAGGAAGCGAGTTGGTTAAACCATGACTCCCATGCTTTTGCTACTTGGTGGTGTGTTTGTTTTGTTCCTCTTAATCGTTGGTGCAATCTTTGCGATTACCAGCGAGCGTTCTCTGGTTGAAGAACGCTTGGGGCGTTTTCTGGAAGATGACCGGCCTCAGCTAGAGCAGGAACCAGGCGGCTCGATCATTACAGAGTGGCTCAATCGCAGGGTGGCAAAATCGTCAATGGGGGATCGGGTTGCCCGCGAACTGGCGCGCGCCGACCTCAAGTTTAAGGTTGCTGAATACTATGCCCTGGTGTTCATTTCCATAGTTGTTACAGCCCTTGTCGCCTATATCATTCAACCTATTTTCGTATCTGCGATCATCGGCGCAATCATTGGCTTTTTCCTTCCGCGCTTTTATGTCAAGCGCCAACAGCGGTTGAGGCTAAATAAGTTCAATGACCAATTGAGCGACATGCTAAACCTCATGGTTAATGGTTTGCGAGCTGGTTATTCCACGATGCAAGCCCTAGAAGCGGTAAGCCGTGAATTGCCGGCCCCGATCTCTGATGAATTTCACCGCGTGGTGCAGGAAATGCAGATCGGTATCCCTATGGAAAAAGCCCTCGACAATTTATTGCGCCGTATTCCCAGCGATGATCTGGATTTTGTGATTACCGCAATCAATGTTCAGCGGGAAGTAGGTGGTAATCTCTCCGAAATTCTCGATACCATTTCCTTTACGATTCGGGAGCGTGTCAGGATTAAAGGTGAAATCCGTGTTATGACTGCACAGGTTCGAACGTCTGCAACGGTTCTTTCGTTGATTCCCGTGTTTTTGGCGATTGCTTTATGGTTTGTCAGTCCGGAATACATTGGTAGCTTTTTCACAGAGAGTTCAGTCCTCCCTCAACCCTTGTGCGGTATTATCGCTGTGGCCACCATCATCGGTATGATTGTGCTCGGTTACTTTGTCATGATGAAGATCGCCGATATAGAGGTATAAGATGATTTGGATTGTTCTCATTGCCGTCTTCTTAATTGTTGTTATAGCTGTGATTGCCGTCAGCTGGCAAAGAAACGCCCGCGGCGTGGAAAATGACCCGTTGCAAGCGCGCCTGGCTGAGTTTATTCAGCGAGGCGACGTTACGTCGCTGGAAGAAATTGAACTATCCCAGCCTTTTAGTCAACGAGTGCTTGTTCCGCTCATTAACCGCATTGGTGAGTTTTCTGCCCGCTTTACGCCGCAAAGGGCAATCCAGAGTACAGCTAAGCAGATGGAATTAGCAGGCAATCCTTGGCCCATTAACGCTGCCACATTTCTGGCCATTCGTTTTATATTAGGGGTGCTTCTTGGTGCTCTGGCGATTGCGGCTTTTATCGGCTCTACCACATGGAATGCCAGTGACAAAGCCATGTTTATTGGCGGGGCAGCGATGGGGGGCTTTTTTCTCCCGCATATTATGCTGACATCCAGGGTCACCCGTCGTCAAAAGGAAATTCGTAAGGCTATGCCAGATGCCCTGGATTTGCTCACCATCTGTGTGGAGGCTGGGCTTGGTTTTGATGCAGCGATGTCCAAAGTAGCAGAAAAGTGGGAAACGGAGCTTTCCATTGCTTTTGCTCGCGTCATCCGTGAAGTTCAGTTAGGCAAAGTTCGTCGCGACGCGCTAAAAGATATGGCAGATCGTTTAGGCATCCCTGAGATGACGAGCTTTGTGGCGGCTATTATTCAGAGTGAACAGCTGGGTGTGAGCATGGCAAAGGTTTTGCGAATTCAATCCGATCAAATGCGTGTGAAGCGTCGCCAGCGCGCCGAAGAAGAAGCTCATAAAGCCCCGATCAAAATGATCATCCCAATGGCTTTACTAATTTTCCCGACAATTATGATTATTATCCTGACACCGGCTGCTATTCAAATTATGGATTCGCTATAACATAGTAATTGTTACCGTTTAATAATCCGCTGTGAATAGGATACACTGGTCGTATCGCCTGTATCGATTGACCTGGAGCGGTCTGGATTTGCTCTTTCCGCCAACATGTGCAGGATGTGGGAAGGTAGGGTGGCGCTGGTGTCCGGATTGCCAAGCACGCGTCCCGCTCATTCATAAGCCGTTTTGTGAGAGATGTGGCATCCCTACCAAAGGGGCAGACTTTTGTGACAAATGTAAATCGAATTCGCCTGCGTATCGAATGATGCGGTCGTGGGCGGTTTTTGATTCACCGATTCAAAATGGGTTGCACACTATGAAATATCGCCGCAACATAGGGTTGGGGGAATCCATCGCGATGCAAATGGTGGACTTTGTACGCTCTTTAAATTGGCAGTTGGATATATTGATTCCAATGCCGCTGGGGAAAAAACGATTAAAAGAGAGGGGTTATAATCAAGTTGCGCTGGTAGCGCGGCCGCTCGCATACCAACTCAAGATACGATACGAACCGGATGCACTTTGGAAAACGCGCGAAACGCGTTCCCAGGTTGGTTTGACCGTCTCCGAGCGAAGTGAAAATGTCCAGGGTGCCTATCAGGCGGACTCAAAGTTGGTGAAGGACAAATCTGTTCTGCTCATGGACGATGTCGCGACCACGGGTTCCACGATTTCCGCATGTACGGTTGCTTTACGTGCTGCAGGGGCGCAAGAAGTGTATATACTGACTATTGCGCGTGCGCTTCCCTATCATGGTTTGAGTCGTGTTTGAACAGTGGCGTGAGCGCCATTGAACCATTCCTACAGGAGGTCCCATGACTGAAAAAATTGAGACCGTAGTACGAAATATGAGGCTGACAGACAATGTCCGTGAATACGTTGAAAAGAAAGCCAGCAAACTAGAACGCCACCTCCAGGAGATTGAAGAAGTACGGGTAGAGTTATCGCATATTAAGTCTGCGCGCAGTGCTCAAGACCGGCAGGTGGCGCAAATCACTGTACACGGCAAGGGCTTCATTTTGCGTACAGAAGAACGTGCCGACGATATCCATGCCGCCTTTGATTCCGCGCTTGACAAAATGCAACGTCAGGTAGAGCGTTATAAAGGCAAGCACTACCGTGGACGTGGCGACGGCCGTTCTGCAGGAGAGGTATTGGCGGAAGAAGAAGAAATGCCAGTGGATGAGACCGGAGAACTTCTCCCATTAATTGGCCGACGCAAAAAGTTCATTATTATGCCCATGACCGAAGATGAAGCCGTGGAACAGATGCGGTTACTGGGACATGACAACTTCTTCATCTTTTTCAATGCCGAGCAGAATGCTATCCAGGTGCTGTACCGGCGACGTAATGGGACCTATGGCTTGATCGAGCCAGTTGTTGGTTAGTATCGCAAGCTCAGCAAGAAGCCAGTGGCGCTCGGTTCCGATACACCCTGCAAAACACAGGGCTACTCAACCGCCGAGCGCCACTGGCTTTCTCAAGGAGGAAAGATGGGAATTGATGACAATTTTGATGTACGTGAAGTCGATGGTGTGAAAATGGACTTCGATTCCATTCGGAAAGCGATTCGGGAAGTCATTCAGGCTGTCGGTGAGGATCCGGACCGGGAAGGCTTGCGAAACACACCGGATCGCGTAGCTCGCATGTATGCGGAACTACTGAGTGGATATAGTGCTGATCCTGAGAAAATTATCAACCGTGCTCTCTTCAACGTGGAATACGATGAAATGGTACTGGTGCGCGATATCGAGTTTTATAGCCTATGCGAGCACCACATGCTGCCGTTTCTTGGGCGCGTGCATGTAGCGTATCTGCCCAAGGGAAAGGTGATTGGGCTCTCCAAGATCCCCCGGATTGTCGAGATGTATGCTCGCCGCTTGCAGGTACAGGAGCGGATGACACGCCAGATCGCCGATGTGATCCAAAGTATGCTGGAACCCCACGGTGTGGCTGTCGTGGTCGAGGCCGTGCATCTGTGCGCAACAATGCGGGGTGTGAAGAAGACTGATGCCCGCATGACGACCTCTGCCATGCATGGGACCTTCCGCGCCAACGCAGCCACCAGACAGGAGTTCCTCGAAAATATCTCAAGACCTCGCGTTGACGCCCTCTGAATTTACGCATGTCGCGAGGGGGAACAAAACTACCACAACCTGGACCGCCCGCTCGCTGTAGAAGAACGGATCGAGAGAGTAAACTGAATTTTGGGTTCCCTCCAGCCAACATTCATGGCTGCAGAATGAATATAAAATCCCTATATGTATATTTTCGAATGGAAATCCTTTTTATATCAAATACGTTTCGTTGCAAACTGTACTGTGGTAGATTGCTGTTGCATGTCTGTCTCGATGTAGCAGACAAAACCGGGAAGGAACGGTTGTAATAGAGATGGCGTCAATTGTTGACTCGGATATCCACCCCGTGCCGGACCCGGCACGGATCGCCGCACGCCTGCCTGAGCCCTGGCGCAGGCGTTTTTTGAGCGGCAACAGAGGCCCCGGCTACTTAAACTATTGGAATCCTAATGGCGTTCATCGAGCCGACGCTGTAACCGAGGACGGTGCGCGCATCGAGGCCAGTGCCATTAATCTCGCTCGTCATTTTTTCGATGTTTACCACATTGAGTTCGGTATCCTCAACCCGGAGAATATCCTGGGAATCGGGCTTTCGCCGGAGCCTGATTATGCCGCCGCCCAGATATCCGCGATCAATGATGTCTTTATCGAGGAGTGGCTGCCTGTTGACCCACGCTTTCGCTACTCGTTAGCGGTCGCGCCCAACGATCCCGAGCTGGCAGCACGGGAAATTCGTCGGCTTGGACGGCAACCGGGGGTTGTGCAGGTGCTCATGCCAAGCGGCGCGCGTATCCCCTATGGGCAGCGGGCGTTTCACCCAATCTATGCCGCTGCCGCGGAGCATGGGTTGCCAGTGGCGATCCACCCGGGAACGGAAGGGGTTGGTATCTCAGGCGTGCCGACAGCAGCTGGTTACCCCAGCAGCTATTTGGAGTGGCACACCGGCTTGGTGGGCAGCTTCATGGCTCACCTGATCAGCCTTGTGACCGAGGGTGTCTTTATCAAATTCCCAGAGCTTAAGTTCGTATTGGTTGAGGGCGGTGTTTGCTGGCTGCCTCCGCTCCTCTGGCGGCTGGACAAAAACTGGCGAGCGCTGCGTCAGACCGCGCCCTGGCTCAACCGGCTGCCCAGCGAGATCGTGTTTGAGCATGTTTACCTCACAACACAGCCAATCGAAGAGCCGGATCGCCCCGAGCATTTTAAGAAAATCCTCGAGATGTTTCCCGCCGATCGAATGCTCATGTTCTCCAGCGATTTTCCTCACTGGGACGGCGATACGCCAGATTTTGCCGCGCGCAAATTTCCTGCGAACCTGCGTAACCGGGTGATGCACGAGACGGCGCGGGCGCTGTACCGGCTGCCAGAGGTAACGGGTGGTTAGCATGGCAAGTGGTAAGCGGCGGTACGTCGTCGCTCGCCGCGAGGAGATCCCGCCCGGGGCACGGCGGATCGTTGAGCTAGAAGGGCGATCCATCGGCGTGTTCAATATTCATGGCAGCTATGTAGCTGTGTTAAATGTTTGCCCGCACGAGCTTGCGCCCGTCTGCCTGGGCCGCCTGGGTGGGACGACTCTTCCGTCGGCGCCCGGTGAATGGGTCTGGGGTCGCGAGGGCGAGATCTTGGCTTGTCCCTGGCATGGTTGGGAGTTCGATCTGCTCACAGGTGTCTGCCTTACCGACATACGCCGTCTTCGGTTGTATGAGGTGATTGTCGAGGACGATCAGATTATCGTCATGGTTTAATAGCTGATAGCACCCCCTGCCGCGCGAGCTCACCGGATGCAGCGAGCTAATACTTCAGGACGTATGTTTATCCATACCCTCTGGCTGAGGCGCGTTGCTGATTCGAGAAGGCTTTCTCGTGTGAGAGGGTTGCGGTAATCGGGATTAATTTCCGCCAGAGGGACAACCACGAATGCCTGTTCCCAATACTTATCATTGCAGGGTTTCCCATCAAAAACTACGATGTCGATGTCAATTGTGCGCGGCGCGAATTTATTAGCGATTCTCTGTCGCCCCATTTTTTTTTCGATGGGCAGGAGTGCTTGTTCTTTTAATACCTCCTGCATCAGCGGCGTCACCAGCAGAACACAGGCATTCAGATAGTTGGGACCTTCGGCACCCACGGACTTCGACTCCCAGGCATTGGAGATTTTTTCCAGCCTCCCATGATTTTGCAACAGTTCAATTGCTTGTACCAAATTTGTCTCCGGCTCGATATTTGAGCCCAGGCTCAAATACGCCTCATGTAAATCATTCATCTCTAGTTCGTTCAATCTCCACGCCGACAGACTTGGCAAAGCGTACAGCGCCCGGCTTCTCGACGCGCAAAATCACCTTTTGCACACCCTTATCTTCCAGACATATTTTCGCGAGATCGTTTGCAAGCGCCTCGACCGTGAGCCGCTCCGCGCTTTCCGCGTGCGCCTGGAGGCGTTTACTCATCGTGCTGTAATTGACGCAGTCCGCGATGTGATCTGTTTCCGCAGCGCGGCGCGTATCGGTGAACAAAACGATATTAATCAGAATATCCTGCGCTCGTTTACGCTCCCAGTCATTCACGCCAATGATCCCCCGCACAAGCAAATCTTTAATGATCACTTTATCCATATTATGTCCTCTGAGTTTTGCGCGTAGTCAATAAGACTGCGGTCACAATCTGTGGCGGATATACTTTTACCATATGTGCAGCATTTCACTCGTCATATAGGGCGCATGAGTCCATGCCAGAAGGATTTTATCATCCGAGGTGTAACCAAGACAATCTCCTCCGTTCTTGACTCGGCTTTTTGGGAGTGATAATATCTTTTTGCGTCATTAGAAACGATAGACGTAAAGTCATTCTCAAGAAAGGGCTAGAGCATGACCACAAATGAGAAACCGATCTATACAGGGGATATTGCCGAACAGCAGGTTGATCCTTCCTTAGAATATTCCGCCGAAAATCAGGAGATCGATTTTTCCCATGAACAACATGCCATCTGGGCAGACCTGTTCGCGGGAGTAAATCAACCGTATCTGATGGAACATATTTGTCAGGAATTCAAAGATGGATTGAGACTTCTGGAATTGGATCCGCACCATATTCCCACGGTCGCGCATCTCAATGACCACATTACCTCTCGCACCGGCTGGCGCATAGAGCGCACAGTTGTCCGCTATACCTTGGCGGATGATTGGTATAAGAAATTTTCGCAGCGTATTTTCCTGATTACAGACTATCTGCGAAGCCGGGACCAGATGGAGTTCACGCCGGAGCCCGATATGTTTCATGATATCTTCGGGCACCTGCCATATCTCACTATGGAATTTTATGCACGCATTGAAGACAAATTTGCGCCAGCTTATATGAAGGCAACCGAGGAGGAACGGGAGGTGATCAAGCGCCTCGCCTGGTACAGCACAGAGTTTGGGCTGGTGGTCGAGGCTAATCGCCTCAAGATTTTCGGGGCGGGGATTATTTCTGGCCGCTCGGAGCTGGCAAATGCTATTATGGAGTTTTACCGGCTCTCTCGTGATAGCGTTCTCGATTACACTGGGAATGTGTTCGAGCAGCTCAACCACCACTTCCTTACCCGCAAGGAGGATCTCTACCGCATGATTGATGGGGTCAATGACCTGCACCGACGTGGGCAGATGTCGTCGCAGGATGAAGGCTGGAACGTTGTCCATTCCCTGTTTGAGATGCTTGGGATCGAACGCCAGGGATATTTCGGAGGGGATGTGATTCTGGCGCCGTTTGACATCGAAACGATTGCACATATCCCGAAGACTGTTTATGCCTTCAACCCGATCTTTTTTGTCTGTGAGTCCTTCGAGCAAATGGACGTGTTGCTCGATTCCTATCTGAAGCCGATTGCGATGCGGAGTTAGAAATCTTTGTGTTCGAGCAATGCAGCTGCTGGGAAAACAAAATCCGCCTCCATACAAGAGAGGCGGATTTTGTTTGCATGATTCAGTCGCGTATTTATTGCATTGTCGTCGCTTTTCGACTACACTGCTGTGGAACATCTCAGTGAGAGGAATTTTACAATGCCAGCGGACACGATCCTGTATGCGGGAATAGAACTCTCTTCCGGGCGCAAGCCTGTCACGTTTGCGAGGCTGGACGATGGTCTAAATACCATTGTTCTTACGAAGTGGGACACAGCCGAAGTTCTCGCATATTTGCAGACCTATGAAAACAGTACCCTTGTGGTCAACACCCCCTCGACGAAAACGGGACGAGAAGTTTATGCTAATTTGAGAAAGAACGCGGTTCAGGCGGGATACAAGGCCTACCTTGAGACCAATGAGCCAAAACGCTGGCTCGAAACCGATTCACAGGACTGCTTCCGCGTGCTGGGTGGGTACAAATTGTTTCCTCGCCGCGCCCTGGAGGGACGCCTTCAGCGTGCGGCGATTCTGTACGAGCAGGGGTTACAACTCCTCGACCCTATTGATATGTTTGAGGAGATCACGCGCTACAAATTGATCCAGGGGATTCTGCCTCTGGAGAATCTTCCTTCTTCACGCGAGTTAGATGCGTTGGTAGCCGCGTACCTCGCTTGGATGAGTCTTAACCGCCCAGCGCAGATTGTGGTGACGGGTGAGTTTGTTCTTCCAGCTTCAGAATAAAACTGTCTCGCGAGTGGAAATCTGCACCTGATGCAGGATGAATTAATGCCCAATACGTCTCGCTGCCATCATCAGTCTGGATGACGGCTGTGATCGCCACCTGTAGTGCAGTTCCCGGTGCCAGCATCGGCGTAAGATCCACAGACGCATCGAGTGAGTATACGCCTGGCTCTCTTCGGAATTCAAAATCCAATGGAGAAATCGCCGTTTCCTCCCGGAAGCCAATTCTGCGGTACGCGTCCATTCGGTACACATTCCAATGCCCGGACGGCGCCATGTTGAACTCCCAGTAGGCTGGCTGGTCCTCGACTGCCACAAAAAATTCAAAGCAGGTCTCTTTCCAAAGCTCGTCCCTGCGGCTTGGTGCCAGGGAGGCAGGTGGAAGCAAAACGTGATCTATATTCCCGGCAAGCGAATACTGTACAGTTAGCACATGATTTTGCAGCAAAAGTTTTCCGGTGATGGAAATCGCCGGAATGTCCGGTGCTGGGAATGGGACGAGTGTAAACGCCTGTTCGATCATATCGCGGGGGAGACCATGCCCTGGATCATGTGACGAATATCGGTTTCATGGGATTCGATAGACTCCGTCAATTTGAATTGAACGAGCGCACGCTGTAAATTGTGCTGTGGGTGTTTGATCTTGAAATAAATATTCCCCGCCAAATAATCGCTGAAGAAGCGAACGCCCAGTTCAAAGGTCAAGAGCCGGATCGAATCAAACAGATATTCATAATCCGCTGCCGTGAGAAAGTTACGCGCCTGGGTGAGATACCCCTCCAGGATCGCCGCGCCGATTTCGGGGTCGAAGTAGACGGCTTCCCAATTTTCCGTTTCCTCTCCGAGGGGATTACACCCCGATCTCATGCAATCACCGATGTCATAATGGATCAATCCCGGCTTGACGGTATCCAGATCCACCAGGCTGATGGCGCGTCCCGTAGACTGCTGAATCATGACATTATTCACCTTCGGGTCGCCGTGAACGGGTCGCAGCCGAAGCCTACCCTGTTGACGTGCATCTTCGAGGGTACTTGCAAACGCCCGTCGCTTCTCCACAAAATCCAGGCAGTACTTTGCTTCTGCGCTCGATTTATATCGGTTGTGCAAAAGTGCCTGATCAAATCCTTGCAGGTAACGCGGCATGACGTGAAAGCCTTCCAGCGTATCGGCAAGTTTTTCGATCGGCAGATCGTTGATCAGATACTGGAACGTGCCGAGAGCATACCCTACCTCATACGCGAGCTTTGCGTCTTTGATTGTTTCATAGGACCGCGAGCCATGCACGAAACTGATGGCTCGCCAGAAATTTCCCTCTGGATCGATAAAGAAATCCTGCCCGTCACATGTTGGGATCACACGGGGCATTTCCCAGCGATGTCCCTCCTCTCGTGCACGCCTGCGCATATGATCGGTGAAGATACGCATATTTTGCATGATTAACCTGGGTTGTTTGAAGACCTGGGTATTGATGCGCTGCAGGATGAAGTATTGTTCTTCGGGCTGGCTCTGTTCTTCCGCATCCGTGCTGACGAGATACGTGTCATTGATATTCCCATTGCCAAATTCATGTACGTGCCGGACGCGTTTGAAAGGGGCAAACTGCTCGGCGATAAAAGTATAGTGGGGCAAGTGCATTCTCCGGGGTGGATTCGTTTTTTCGATTATATCCCTCTTATCAGGATGGTAAAATGGACTATCTCACTCGAACAGGTTAAAGTATGAAAGACGATCTTCAGACTCGTGCGATCAATACGATCCGTTTTCTGGCAGCGGATGCAGTACAGCAAGCCAATTCCGGTCATCCGGGGCTTCCCATGGGGACCGCTGCGATGGCATTTGCCTTGTGGACGCGCCATCTACGTCATAACCCGAGCAATCCAAAGTGGGCAGGACGCGACCGTTTCATCCTCTCGGGCGGGCACGGCTCCATGCTTTTATATGCCCTCCTTCACCTGACAGGATATGATCTTCCGCTAGAGGAAATCAAGAACTTCCGTCAGTTCGAGAGTAAGACGCCGGGACACCCCGAATACGGGCTGACGCCTGGCGTAGAAACGACCACCGGCCCGCTCGGACAAGGTTTCGGGCAAGGTGTAGGGATGGCGATGGCTGCCACACATCTTGCTGCGGAGTTTAATAAGCCCGGGCAGGAGCTTATCCAATCGTATATTTACGGCATCGTCACCGACGGCGATCTGATGGAAGGAATTTCCTCCGAAGCTGCCTCCCTAGCGGGACATTTGCAACTGGGACGCCTCATCTATCTTTACGACGACAATCACGTCTCGATCGATGGTTCCACCGACCTGGCGTTCACGGAAGATCGCGGCGGTCGCTTCGAGGCGTATGGCTGGCACGTACAAACCATCGCAAATGGCAACGACGTGGAAGCCGTCGATGCCGCCATCCAGGCTGCCAAAGCGGACCCGCGTCCCTCGCTGATCGCGGTCCGTACGACGATCGGGTTTGGCGCGCCGAAAAAGCAGGGGACTGCCAAAGCCCACGGGGAGCCACTCGGCGAAGAAGAGTTGAAGGCTGCAAAGGAAAACCTGGGTTGGCCCCTTGAGCCGCGGTTCCTGATCCCTGGCGATGTGCTGGAGTTCTACCGCGAAGCCGTGGAGCGCGGGCGTGAGATCGAAACAGACTGGATGAAACGTTTTGACTCCTATAAACAGGAATATCCAGAACTGGGCGCAGAGCTGGATAGACGCTTAAAGCGCGAATTTCCCCAGGGTTGGGACTCTGATCTTCCCGTCTTCCCCGCTGATGAAAAAGGCTTGGCAACCCGGGCTTCTTCAGGCAAGGTGCTGAACGCGTTATCGATCAAGCTTCCTGAGCTCGTGGGGGGCTCGGCAGATCTGACTCCCTCGAACAACACGAAATTTGAAGAAGCGGGCGATTTCCAAAAGGAGAATCCAGGCGGACGCTATTTCCGCTTTGGCGTGCGTGAGCATGCGATGGCGGCAGCACTGAATGGCATGAATCTATTCGGCGGCGTGATTGCCTATGGTGGAACGTTCCTCGTTTTTTCTGATTACATGAAGCCTGCCATCCGTATCGCGGCGATCTCGGGGATCCCATCCATCTTTGTGTTTACACATGACAGCATCGGTCTCGGCGAAGATGGTCCCACGCACCAGCCGATCGAGCACCTGATGGCGCTGCGTGCGGTTCCCAACCTTACTGTGATTCGACCTGCAGATGCAAATGAAGTCGCGCAAGCCTGGCGCGTCGCTCTCACACGCAAGCACAGTCCCACAGCTCTAGCCTTGACCCGTCAAAGCCTCCCAACGCTGGCAATCGGACCCTTTGTCAAGCTAGCGCAGGGCGCTTACGTCTTGAAGGATTTCGGCGCAAACCCGAAACTGATCCTCATGGCATCGGGCTCTGAAGTGAGTCTGATCTATACGGCAGCGCAACGTTTGTTTGGGGAAGGCATTGAAACCCGCGTGGTTTCCTTCCCCAGCTGGGAGTTGTTCGAAGAGCAGGATGAAGCCTATCGAGAGTCCGTGTTGCCAAAGAATATGACGGCGCGGTTGGCTGTCGAAGCGGGCGCCACATTGGGGTGGGAACGCTACGCCACCTCCGTGCTCGGAATCGATCACTATGGCGCTTCTGCTCCGTATAAAGTGATCTTTGAAAAGTTTGGGTTTACTGTGGAGAATGTGGTCGCGCGAGCAAAAGAGCTTTTATAGGATTACACGATCCGAGGTTAACATGAAAGTTGCTGTTGGATTCGACCATGCCGGTTTTCCGTTAAAGAAAATCGTGCTAAAGGCGGTACAGGATTCCGGACACGAAGCGATTGATCTAGGGACGAATAGCGCCGATCCTGTAGATTTCCCAGATTACAGCGAAAAGGTAGGGCGAGCAGTCCAAAGCGGCGACGTAGAACGCGGGATTTTAGTCTGTGGATCCGGCGTAGGCGCCTGTATCGCCGCGAACAAAATGAAAGGCGTGTTTGCCTCCATCTGCCACGACACGTACTCGGCGGCGCAGGGTGTGATGCATGATGACATGAATGTATTGTGCCTGGGCGGGCGGGTCATTGGACCGGAGCTCGCTTCCGCTCTTATCAAGTCATTTTTAGGGGCACACTATATGGGTAATGACCCGGGTGGGGAACGTTTGGCAAGACGTGTTGCCAAAATCAGGAAAATGGAAGAAGAGTAGATAAATTCTGGTGCTTCGGAAAGTAGAGGACGTATGAATCGGATTGCAAAGCTTACAGCCCTGGGACAATCCCTCTGGCTGGACAACATTCAGCGCAAGCAACTGGAAAACGGTGAACTGAAAGCCATGATCGAGAGCGGTGATATTCGCGGCATGACTTCCAACCCCAGCATTTTCAACAACGCCATCGCGAAGAGCAAGGATTATGACGCGGCGCTCACCTCCCTGGCATGGGCGGGATGGGACGCGGAGAAGATTTTCTGGCAGCTTGCCATCGAGGATATTCGCGCAGCCTGTGATTTGTTCGCGCCGCTCTATGAAGAGACAGATGGCGGTGATGGATATGTCAGTATCGAAGTCAGCCCGGATGTCGCGCATGACACCGAGGCAACGCTTGCCCAGGTGGAACAACTCTGGGCGCGCGTCCGCCGCCCCAACCTGATGGTAAAGATCCCTGCAACGAAAGCGGGACTCCCTGCGATTCGCAGGGCAACGGCAGTCGGAATCAACGTCAATATCACGCTCATCTTTTCTCTGACGCGTTACGCCGAAGTCATGGAAGCCTATCTCGGGGGCTTGGAAGAACATCTTGCCGCCGGGCATTCCGTCAATCATATTGCTTCTGTGGCTTCGTTCTTTGTCTCGCGTGTCGATTCGAAAGTGGACCCACAACTTCCGGACGGATCTCCTCTTAAGGGAAAAGCCGCAATTGCTAACGCAAAGCTTGCGTATGATGCATACGAGCAGACCTTTTCCAGCCGTCGTTGGGAAAATCTCAAGGTTAAAGGCGCGCGCGTGCAGCGTCCTTTATGGGCGAGCACAAGTACAAAGAATCCCGCCTATCCCGATACGATGTATGTGGATGATCTCATCGGTCCCGACACAGTCAATACAGTTCCACCCTCTACCCTGGAAGCATTTCGCGATCACGGCGTTGCAGAAGTGACCATCACTCGCGGCTTGGAAGAGGCACAGGACGTGCTTAACCAACTCGAAGCCAATGGCATTTCCATGGAGACCGTGACTCAGGAATTGGAAGATGAGGGAGTCAAAGCCTTTGCAGATGCGTTCGCGCAGTTGCTAAAAACAATCGATGAACGGAAAACGAGCGCCGCCTCGTCTCTTGGACCGATCGCGGATCCCGTTGCCAGACAAATTGCCCAGCTCGAAGCGGACTCCGTCCCCGAGCGCGTATGGAAGCACGATCCTTCCTTGTGGGCACCAGAAACAGACCCGGAAGGTCAGGCGGAAGTCCAAAAGCGTATGGGCTGGCTCGACTCGCCTGAAAAGGCACGCGAGTTAATTCCCGCGTACAAAGCGTTTGCCGATGAAATCCACAAGGAAGGGATTCGCCGCGTCCTGGTCCTGGGGATGGGAGGCTCGTCTCTTACGGCGGAAGTGTTCAGTGCTTTGCAAGCTGCAGCAAATCTCCACGCAGAGCATCCCGTCTCCCTTGCCATCCTGGACTCTACCCACCCGGAACAGGTGTCTCTGGCGGGTGAAAACTTCCCCGCGGAGAAAAGCATCTATATCGTTGCCAGCAAATCCGGCGGTACGGCAGAAGTGATGGCAGCCTTTAATTACTTCTGGGCACTGAGCAACGGGGATGGCTCGCGCTTCGTTGCAACCACAGATCCGGGCACTCCACTGGAGGCACTTGCCCGAAAAAATAACTTCCGCAAGATCTTTTCTTCCGACGAAAGCGTGGGCGGTCGTTACTCCGCCTTGACCGATTTCGGCATGGTTCCGGCGGCATTGATCGGTCTGGATCTGGAACGGTTCCTCGACCGCGCAGAGTGGATGAAGCAACAGAGCGGCGCGCAGGTTCCGGCGGCGCGTAACCCAGGTCTGACGCTGGGCGCCGTGCTCGCAGAAGGCGCGCGGGCAGGACGGGACAAGCTCACGATTCTGGCAGACACGCCCTTATCTGCTTTTGCAAATTGGATCGAGCAGATCATCGCCGAATCGAGTGGAAAGGGTGGGAAAGGGATCCTGCCCATACCCCTGGAGCCCCTCGTCGAACCAGGAAGTTATGGGAAGGATCGATTGTTTATATACCTGCGGCAAACGGGCGAATTCGAGGAAAATTTGAAGGCGTTGCGCGAAGCCGGCCATCCGGCCATCGAGTATCTGATCCCAGACCTGTATGAGGTCGGCGCAGAGATGTATCGCTGGGAAATTGCCACTGCCATTGCCTGCTCTATCCTGGGTGTGAATGCCTTCGACCAGCCCAATGTCGAGGCGAGTAAAAAGCTCACCAAGGCGAAGATTGCAGATTATCAGAAGAACGGTCAACTGGATGAGGGCACACCAGTCCAGGCGGGGGACGGTTATGAGGTGTTTTCTTCTACAGAGGTGAATGGATCGACTCTGGCAGAAGTGTTGAAAAACTTCCTTGCTCAGGCAAAGCCGAATGGATATGTTGCGATCACCGCCTATCTGCCGCGCAACGAAGAGATGGTCCAGAAGCTACAGGCGATGCGTATTGCCATCCGTGCCAAAACCGGCAATGCCGTCACGGCTGGTTTCGGTCCACGTTTCCAGCATTCCACAGGCCAATTCCACAAAGGCGGACCTGACAACGCCCTGTTCCTCGTGATCACGGCCGATCCTTCTAAGGATTTAGGTGTGCCCACCGAAGGACTCTCGTTCGGTACCTTGATTCGAGCCCAGGCATTGGGGGATTATGAAGCCCTGATCGAAGCAGGTCGGAAAGCATTACGTGTGCACTTGTCTGGCGCACAAGAGATGCAGATGCTTGTAGAAGCACTGCAGTGAATTGGAGCTTTGTATGATGAATCTGGCGGCTGGAAAATGTGTTGCGTGTAAGGCTGGGGAGCCGACTTTGACGGATGCTGAAATTGCGGATTTACTGCCTCAGGTCCAGGGTTGGGAGGTCAAAGAGGTCAATGGAGAGAAGCGCATAGAAAAGGTCTTCAAACTAAAAAACTTTGCCCAAGCTCTCGAATTTACGAACAAGATTGGCGCCATTGCCGAAGAAGAAGATCACCATCCACTCATAATCACGGAATATGGGCGTGTAACCGTCGATTGGTGGACTCATAAGATCGGAGGTCTTCACAAAAACGATTTTATTATGGCTGCAAAGACGAATGAGCTCTACCAGTAATCATTATGGAGCAAAAAACACTCGAGCAGGATGGTTTGCAAATGCTTTGGGTTGGACTTATGGACCGGGTGTTTCAGGCAATCAACCACATCGGACATAGCACGATCGGTGAGCCGAAGGAATTCGAAGTTCAGACGGTCCGGATCAAACTCTCAAGACTTCCCCCGGCATTCGCAGATTTCCGTATCGTACAAATCAGCGACCTTCATATGGGCGGCTGGCTGACCGTTGATCGTCTTCAACATGTCGCTGATCTGGTCGTTGCGCAGCGCCCAGATGCGATCGTGATTACGGGCGACTTCCTTAAAGGACATAGCTTCACCGAGACCTCTAAACAAGGCATCAAAGACTTGACAAGAGTCCTGGGTCCTCTAGCGGTAGTCACCCCTTCCTTCGCGGTCCTTGGCAATCATGATTATCAGACAAACCCAGACGAAATTCGCCAGATGCTCCGTCGCTGTGGCATCACAGATCTCACAAATACCGTGTTCAAAATTTCGCGTGAGGGTCAAAGTCTGAATCTGTGTGGAGTGGATGACGTCCGGCATGGGGATGTGCGGCTTGGCGATGTCCTGGCGCAGCTGGATGAAAACAGCGCTGCGATTTTGCTGGCTCACGAACCGGATTTTGCAGATATCTCCGCGGCGACTGGTCGATTCGATCTACAAATCTCGGGCCATTCGCATGGTGGACAGATTGTTTTACCGTTCTATGGACCCCTCGTGCTGCCGGTTTCGGGTCGAAAGTACTATAGTGGACTATATCGGGTGGGAACCATGTGGCAATACACAAACCGAGGTCTGGGGATGGACCGACTGGCGCTTCGAATTAATTGCCCCCCGGAAATCACGATTTTTGAGTTGGATAGCCTACTTAAACCGATTGTCTGAGAGTCGGTTGTAGAGGGTTATAATTTCTGCATCTAGGGGCTACTCACACCATTCATTCATGGAGGGATTGAGATGATGGAGCTGTACCGCTTGAAATGCACAACCTGTCATTCGGGAGATCCGGCGCTTTCTTATGGTGAAATCATGAGGTGGCATCGTGAGATTCCTACGTGGGAAGTCCGGCAAGTGGATGGGGTGATGCGGTTGGAGCGTATTTTCTCATTCATGAACTTCTCTCAAGCCCTGTCTTTTGCAAATGGGGTTGGCAAGGTTGCGGAAGAAGAGCACCACCATCCATGGATGCTCATCGAATACCATCAAGTGACCCTGCACTGGTGGACTCATAAAGTTAAGGGACTTCACATAAACGATTTCATTATGGCAGCAAAGATTGATAAGCTGTTCGGTTATATCGGCAGGGCTAATCATGCCAGGTGATCGGGTAAAAGTAAAGTTTCTGCTCCGTTGTTGACGGTCAAACTGATTTGTGGCATAATCTCCAACATCAAAGGCTGTGAAGAGAACGAGTAAATTTGCCTGGACTGTCAGAGAGTGTGGCGGAATCGGTGAGAGCCGCATCAGAACAACAAATCGAAAATCATCTTGGAGCTGCGAGCTGAAACCTGAGTAAGCAAGCCGGAGTTGTCCTTCGTTACCAAAACAGGATGATGCTGGTCATTCAAAGAGTGCTGCGCTCAAGCCATCACTGGCACGTGCGCGGAATCAGAGTGGTACCGCGTGAGCTTTGCTCTCGTCTCTGTTCGAGATGAGAGTTTTTGTTTTAATTTTATGTCATTGCGGGCTTTGAAGGAGGGAAGCAATCTCCTGCGGCGAAGAGGCTGCCTCGTCGCTATGCTCCTCGCAGTGACACAATCAATTTGGAGGCGTGAATGTTCAAACCTGTGTCACCGAAACTCCATGTCACTTCCATGGAAGAGAATGTGTTGAAGTTTTGGAAGCAAGCCGAGATCTTCAAGAAGACGGTGGAGCAGCGCCAGGGCAGACCCGAGTATGTATTCTACGAGGGACCGCCCACGGCAAACGGAAAACCCGGCGTGCACCATGTGCTTGCGCGCGCCTTCAAGGACATGTTCCCCCGTTACAAAATCATGCGCGGTTATCATGTCTCGCGCCGCGGCGGCTGGGATACGCATGGCTTGCCAGTGGAGATCGAAGTCGAGAAGCAGCTTGGTTTCAACAGTAAACATCAGATTGAAGAATATGGAATCGATAAGTTCAATGAGCTTTGCAAAAAATCTGTGTTTACCTATATTCAAGATTGGGAGCGCATGACCGACCGCATTGCTTTCTGGGTGGATCTGGAAGAAGCGTATGTGACCTACACCAACGACTACATCGAGTCGGTCTGGTGGATTTTGAAAAACTTCTGGGACAAGGATTTGCTCTACAGAGGCTATAAGGTTGTGCCATACTGCCCGCGCTGTGGGACGCCTCTCTCCGATCACGAGGTGGCGCTCGGCTACGACGAGGCGACGGATCCATCGGTTTTTGTGCGTATGCCGCTCGTCAACCAGCCAGACGTTTCCCTGCTGGTGTGGACGACAACGCCCTGGACGCTACCTGGGAATGTCGCGGTCGCCGCGCACCCGGATGTAGATTATGTCATCGTGGAGCGCATCCATAACGGTAGCAAAGAGAAATTGATCCTTGCTAAATCGCTCGTCCAAAAAGTCTTTGGTGAGGAAGAGGTGCTCGTACTGGAAACAATCAAGGGCAAGAAGTTAAGCGGTGTGAAATATCAGCCGTTGTTTACATTCCTGCCGCCAGACAAGCCTGCTCATTTTGTCGTGCTTGGTGATTTTGTTACAACGGAAGATGGCACTGGTCTCGTGCATATGGCTCCGGCGTTCGGCGCAGAAGATATGGACATGGCACGGGAGCATAATTTACCCGTACTCATGACTGTCCTTCCCGATGGGACCTTTATCCCGGAAGTCAAACCCTGGCGTGGCGTGTTCGTCAAAGATGCCGATCCGTTCATCATCGAAGATCTGGATGCACGCGGATTGTTGTTCAAAGCGGAAGCCTATACACATACCTATCCGTTCTGCTGGCGCTGCCATACACCGCTGCTCTATTACGCGCGTGAGTCATGGTACATCCGCACGAGCGCTCACAGAGACCAGCTGGTTGCATTGAACAATACGATCAACTGGGTGCCCGAGCATACCAAGGAAGGCCGGTTCGGGAACTGGCTTGCCAATAATATCGACTGGGCACTAAGCCGCGAGCGCTATTGGGGAACACCGTTACCCATCTGGGAATGCGAGTCCTGTAGGCACCGGGAAGGGATTGGCTCTGTTCAGGAGCTCTCCGACAAAGCCGAACGTGACCTCTCTGAGCTGGATCTGCATCGACCCTATGTGGATCAGGTCCACTGGGACTGCCCCGACTGCGGTGGCAACATGACGCGCGTGCCAGACTTGATCGATGTCTGGTTCGACTCAGGCTCTATGCCTGTAGCGCAGTGGCACTATCCGTTTGAGAACAAGGAGAAGTTCGAAGCACAATTCCCCGCCGATTACATCTGCGAAGCGGTCGATCAGACGCGCGGCTGGTTCTATTCGCTCCATGCGATCAGCACGTTGCTATTCGGGGAAGTCGCCTTCAAGAACGTGATCAGCCTGGGCTTGATCCTGGATGGCGAAGGACAGAAGATGTCCAAGAGCCGCGGCAACATTATTGCGCCCTGGGATGTGCTGAACGCACATGGTGCGGATGCGTTCCGTTGGTATCTCTACACGGCGACTCCGCCGGGACAGGAGCGTCGCTTCTCTTCGGAGTTGGTGGGCGAGGTCATACGCAGTTTCACGCTCACGTTGTGGAACGTGTATTCGTTCTTCGTGACGTATGCGAATCTCGATAAACCCACCGTTACCACTCTGCCGATCGCGACCAGTGATCTGGATCGTTGGCTGCTGTCGGAACTGAATGTGCTCGTCCGTGACGTGACGGCGGCATATGAAAACTATGATGTGCCCAATGCGACGCGCCCGATCGAAGCGTTCGTGGAGAAGATGTCCACATGGTATCTGCGACGCTCGCGCCGCCGCTTCTGGAAATCAGAATCCGATTCCGATAAGCAGGCTGCCTATTCCACCCTGTACACGGCGCTGGTGACTGTTGCGAAATTGCTTGCTCCCACGATGCCCTTCCTTGCCGAGGAGCTATATCAAAACCTCATCCGCTCCGTGGACGAATCCGCGCCCGAATCGGTTCATCTTGCCGAATGGCCCGAAGTGCTGCCAGAGATGATCGACGAATCGCTTAACCGTGATATGGGGCTGGTCATGCGGCTGGTCTCGCTGGGACATTCCGCCCGTCAAAAGGCGAATCGCAAGGTGCGCCAACCGCTGGCAGAAGCCGCATTCTCCGTTGGCAATGCCTCGGAACGTAAGGCAGTGGAAACGTACGCTGATCTGTTCACGGATGAATTGAATGTGAAACAGGTCCGCTTGCTGGATACTTCGACAGAGGCGATCTCGCATACCATCAAGCCGCTGCCAAAACAATTGGGTCAAAAATATGGGAATAAATTCCCAGCCATTCAGAAGGCGATCCTGGCGATGAATGCGGAAGAAGCTGCACATACCTTGCTGGAAGGCAAGTCACTAAAAGTACAGGTCCAGGGCGACTCCTATGACGTTCTCCCCGAGGATGTGGAAGTAAAAGCCCTGGCGAAGGAAGGGTTTGCCGTGGCAGAAGAAGGACCCTATGTGGCGGCGCTCGTCACGGAGCTAACGCCAGAGCTCGTGCAGGAGGGGTTGGCGCGGGAATTCGTCCGACGGGTGCAGGACTTGCGTAAGAGCGCCGAGCTGGATGTCGCGGATCGGATCCACCTATTCGTCGAAGCATCTTCGGGTTTGCGCTCTGCGATCGAAGCGCATCAGGGTTACATCACCGCGGAAACCCTCACATCCAGGCTTGAATTTGGAGACCCGCCGCCCGGGGCTATCTCTACAGAAGACGGCTTCGATGGGGAAAAGGTCACGGTCGGGCTTGTCAGACAATAAAATGGAAAGGCGTGGCATGTGCCACGCCTTTCCATTTATAATCACAGGCGATGAAGCTTGTGATTGAGGTGACCTATGTTTGAAAAGCTCCCCTTACTGGTCAAGAAAGGTCTTGCCTGGAGTGTGCATTTTGTTACAGCCACGGGCGCCATTTGGGGATTTCTCACACTACTGGCGATCTTTGAAGAAAACTGGCGGGCTGCAATTTTGTGGATCGTCATTGCTATGTTTGTGGACGGTTTTGATGGGATGCTGGCGCGCTGGTTCCATGTGAAGGAATATGCCAAGGGCGTGGACGGCGGCTTGATGGATAACATTATTGATTATCTTAACTACGTGGTCGTTGCTGCTTTGATTTTGATCAAAGCGCCCAATCTCATGCCCCCCGGTTTGGAAATGGCTGGGGCGTTTTCTATTCTGCTGACCTCCGCCTATCAGTTCAGTCAGGTGGACGCAAAGACAGATGAGCAATCATTCTTTTTTAAAGGGTTTCCCTCCGTCTGGAATTTCCTTGTCATCTACATGATGTTGCTGCGCCTCCATCCCTGGCTTAATGCTGCACTGCTCATTCTCTGTAATATCCTTGTATTTGTACCTGTGAAATATGTCTATCCGAGCCGCAACACGCGCTTGCGCCGCCTCACCCTGATTCTGACATATCTATACTGTGCCATAGGGGTCTGGGGGTTGCTGCAATATCCCAGCGTCCCGCAGTGGATCGTCTGGATCTCGCTTGTGTATGTGGTGTATTATGTATTGTTGAGTCTCTTTCCCAAAATCGGGGGCGCGAATCCCGCCTGACCTCTATGCACATCCAGACTATTTCCGATATTACAGAAGAAGTCCACGAAGCCTTACAGCGTCTGGTGCCCCAATTAGGCGCCCATAAAATCCCTCCGACCCGGGAGGAGCTCAAGGACCTTGTGGCGTCGGGCGCCTCTACGCTTCTGGTAGCGCGTGATGGAGATGCCGGCAGTCCAATTGTGGGCATGTTATGCCTCACGGTGTATCGTGTGCCTACAGGGTTGCGCTCTATAATCGAGGATGTAGTCGTAGACGGAAACGTACGCCGCAGGGGAATCGGCGAGGCGCTTGTACGCCACGCGATCGAGCTGGCGCGCGCATCTGGCGCGGATGGGGTTTCGCTCACGTCGAACCCGCAGCGTGAGGCAGCGAACGGGCTCTATCAATCCATGGGATTTCAATTGCGCCAGACAAACCCATACTTTTATCGGTTGAAATAAATCAGGCAGGTCAAAGTGACCTGCCTGATGTTTTTCATCGTCCGAACTACTTTCCTTTGCCGTTTCCATTATCATTGCCGCCCCTGTTGCCATTCCCATTCCCATGATTGCTACCGTTTCCGTTGTTGTCCTCGCTTTGCCCATTGCCGTGATCGGAACCGTTTGCATTATTGCCCGGACCATGCGCGTTACCGTTAGGAGAACCGTTTCCGTTGTGGTCTAACCCATTTCCATTCGTATTATTGTCTCGGTCAGAGATCACAACGCCTACGTTGTTTCCAGGATGCTGATCCAGGATCTCGATCCGTAGCTGTCCCCAGTTTTTCGGCGAGGAACCATCTTCGAGGATGAAGGCGCTGAAGTCGCCCGTCTGTTCCGCTTTGATCAGCGCTTTGAAAATTTTCGTATCGCCCTCCAGCTTTGCCGTCAGCCATAATGACTGCGCAATCACTCCAAAGCCAGCGCCCTGCGCATGGGCAGCCATGATTGTTTCATAATCCATGCCGGCGATGCCAGAAAAGAAAGTCGCCAGCGCATTCCCTATCGGGTGCGGAGTTTCCTCTTTTGCCGGAATGACGTCTTCCGGATCTATCTGGACAGGCTTTCCGAGCATCTCGTTATTAATTTCTGGCTTTCCATCCTCATTAACTACAACAATTCCCTGGCCGATCGCCGTTTCCAGGCTGACTCGAACCGTTTGTTGTAGCATATCTGAATCGATTATTACAATACTTACCAGAGTCACTGCGGTGGCGGTATTCGTCTCTACGGTGATACTCTGGATGACTCCACTCACCGGAGGCTGGCTATGTACGATAGGTGCAGCAAAGGCTCCCCCAACTTGAAGGAATAAAAGGCTCACTGCCAGAATCGGACTCAAGAAAAATTTAGTTTTGTTGATCATCGTAACCATGCTGCTTCAATGTATTTTACAGATTTGCGCTGTGGCATTCCAAATATTCTGTAAGAACAACATAACAAATATGCAAAGAAGTTAGTACCATTGTACACACCTCATCCCTGCTTTCAGGGGATGTGTAACCTTTTAATGATTTTGTGATAAAAGGAGAAAATGGAGACTACGGGCGGGATTTTTCGTAATCTTCCCGCGTGTCCAGGTCTGTCAGGATGGTGGGGGTATCCAGATTTAGGTACTGAATCTGGTCGGCATGGTGGTTCAAAAAGTCGCGTGGGGTCTGGTGTGGCCTTAGCATCAGGAGCTCATCCCAGAGCGGGCGCGCCACCAGCCAGGGATGCCCGCGTTTCCTTCGGAAACTTGGCACAATTAACGTCGAGGCCGTTTCTCTATACGTGTCACAGATCGCCCGAAGGCTCTGTTCTTGGACTTGCGGCTGATCGCCGAGACCGATCAATACCGCCTCCGTCCGCTCGGGCATCGCCCGTATCCCACGCTGGAGGGACAAAAGCATTTCCCCGGTTGCGTACTTTGGGTTGTGGAGTTTTCGAACCGGATAAGTCTCCAGAGCTTGTTCCACTTGCTCGCGGGCTCCCCCGGTCACGACCAGGATCTCTTCGATGCCTGCTTTCAAAAAGGTGATGACGACATGCTCGATGACCGTCCGATTTCCCCACGGCAATAACATTTTCGGTGTTCCCATCCGCTTGGACTCGCCGGCGGCAAGGAGGATGGCGGCGATCATAAGCTGTCGTCCGCGATCAGGCGCTGGTACATCTCTGGAGTATCCACATCCAGCAGGAGGCGGTCATCGTGCCACGGTAAGTATTCGACGCGGTGTTTATGGAAAACTGCCCGTCCGCCGACATCGCCTTCCAGCGTCAACAGATCGGGAAATGCGGTGCGATCAAAAAGAACAGGGTTTGCGCGGCGGTCTATGACCAGCGGTGCCACAATCGGGTACAGTCCTTCCGCATGTTTTTCTACCAGGGCACGTAAAACCGAGGTGGTCAGCTGTGGCTGATCGGCGAGGAGAAAGATTGCTCCACCAACATTTGATGAGGCTGTGAGATCGTTTACGCCAGCCCTTATCGAACCTGCCTGCCCGGTCTTCCACTGTTCGTTGTAGAGGATGCGCACATTCAAATCGCTTACAAAGGTTTCGACCCGATCCGCATGGGCGCCTGTGATAACCATAACGGGAAGCAACCCGGCATGCAATGCCGTTTTTGTCACGGCGCGCACGAACGGCTCGCCTTTCCAATCGAGCAATTGTTTGGGCTGGCCATAGCGGCTGGATTCACCCGCTGCCAGGACAATCCCTGCGATCTGCTCGTTGACCGCGAAGATGCTCTTCAGCTGGAGGCTGGCAATGATCACGGCGTCATACGAAGTCAACAGCGACTGCGATACTCTCTGCGCCAGTGCTTGCAGCTCAACTGTATCCGCCTGATTGAGGAGCACCACTTTTCGTGCATGCGAAGGGACATTTTTGAGTCCGCCTTCCGCGTGTGTTAGCAGCCGGATCAAAGAGTCAGCGGTAATCGTTTGCCCCATCTCGACTCCACTTAGGTTTGAAAAAATGAAGGGACGATGTACGTGCTCTTCGCTCAACGCCTTGCCGACACCGCCGAGGCCCAACACCAGCACAACCACATCGGCAAATGGAGGGATGGGCGGCTCGTGCTCTGCCCACGCTTTCAAAGGTTTTTCCCGTGACCCGTCTGCTTCGATCAATAATGGGACGGAGTGGTCCTGGCTGAATTGACGGAGCCCGTGCAATACATCCTCAGAAACGGGTTTTGTTCTTTCCTGTTCGATCTCCCCTGTGACTAGAATCACACCCTTGCTTACATGTTCCAACTCCTCGAGCGAAGCCGGCGTTTTGATGATGTAGTGTTGATCTGCCAGCCTCGTTTGCCAGGCACCGAGATGCGATGTCGCTGTGAGGACCACAGGCCCCGGTACCTCGCGCGCGAATTGAAACATTGCGGTGGTTTTTCCACCAGCGCCAGTGAAGGCAATACAGGAAGAAGGGCTCGCACGGAAGGCTTGTGTCAGGGAAAGATGCGAATGCATGCTTGCGATTATACATCTCCAGTGTGCCTCCCTTGACAAGGTAAGGTATAATAGCCGCGCTATACAGAAATCAAATGCAATCCTAAGGCAGAGTAATGGTTAGCGATCCCCTCATTTCCACAGACTACTGGAACGATCTCCAGATCACAAATCAAGACGTCGAACTTCTACACAATCATTTATTTGAACATGAAACTCCTCTGACCGCGCGGGAGCTCGTAACCGTGTTCATCGAGGAGCGTATTCGTGCCGAACGTCTCGCAATGCAGGAACGCCGACAGGCAAGTGGCAAGACGTATCTTCCAAAAGAATCCTATCAGGTGGGTGATGAGCTTGTATTTCCCGCGCTGAATTGGAAGCAAGGCAAAGTCACCGGTGTGCGTGCCGGAACAAACCCCGAGATCGGGACATTTGATGTACTGACCGTTGACCTGGGTAACGGCGCGGAAAGATTATTTGCCTCCAACCTCCCGAATCATGATTTGAACGAACAGCCGAACACCGTGGAAGAGGAGGGTCCGAATGCCGAAGAGATCCTTCGTACGTATGGCAGCGCCCTGGAAAAGAAAATAGAAGCGGCGTTCCAGAGTGACGACGACCTCGTACGCATTGCGGGACGCTGGTTCCCGCGCGCTCTGCTGGTGGATGTCAATGTTGGGCATCTGAACTTAGCCGAGGCGGTCCTGGACATGGCGGGAGGCGAGCCGCTGCCCACATCTGCTTTACTAAAGGATGTCGCCATGCCGGAGGGTGTCAATCCCAAACTGGCAGAGTTCTCCCTCAACCTGGCGCTGCAAGACGATGGACGCTTCGACGAGGTGGGACCGGCGGGTGAGGTTCTCTGGTCGTTGCGCCGGCTCGAGCCGGAAGAGGTGCGCGAAGCCCCCTTATATTTGCGTTATTCGCCGATCGACTATGACGATGCTGCACTCACGCCCCAGATGCTCGAGCTGGAGGCGCAGCTAGATGATGAGTTGAGCGAACTCGACGTCCCTGTAAATGAGGGGGTGAAAGAAGTTACAGTCGCCCTCATCTTTCCGCACTTACGCGCCGGGACATTGCCTTTATCTGCGCGAGTGCGCCCGCTCTTCCCCACTGCCTACGAATCGCCTCGCGTGCGTTTTACCCTGGTGGATGGCAAGACCAAACAGAGAATGCCGGGCTGGGTGGTGCGCGAGCATGGATATGTGTTCGGTCTGCGCGAGTGGTATAAGGCAAATGACCTCATGCCCGGCAGCCTGGTGCGCATCCGCCGCGGGGAACATCCCGGGGAAGTCATCATCGAAGCGAAACCGTATCGCACGAAAGATTGGGTTCGCACCGTCATTATCGGCGCGGATGGCGGCATGGTGTTTGCCATGTTGAAGCAGTCCATTTCGGCAGAGTTCAACGACCGAATGGCATTCGCAATCCCGTCTCTCGAAGCCGTGGATCAGCTCTGGCTTCAGGACCGGAAACGTCCGTTTGAAAGGCTGGTTGCCGATATGATCCGCGAGATGTCCAAGCTGACGCCGCAGGGACACGTCCATGCCCAGGAACTGTATTCTGCCGTCAACATCGTCCGGCGCATGCCACCGGCGCCGCTCTTTGCGCTATTGAGCAGCAAACCCGAATTTACACATGTCGGAGATTTACATTTCCGCTTGAACGAGACGGAGTGAGAATGACGGTCGAAACAAAACGCTTTAGCCTCGTCAAGCCAACCGTCAATACTCCATTTCATATTGATTTTGATTGGTGGAAAAAGAATGAACGCGACTGGCATGTCTATCTGCGGTCGCTTCTGTGTCCCGAGCACCAGGCGGCGTTTGAAGATGTGGGTGAGGGACAGACCATCGACTGGGTTGATCCCCTCACCGCCGAGGTAAAACCTGTAGACGGTATCCAGAATGCCTTGATGACCCACTGCGTCAAACAGCCGGACTTTCTCACCAGCCAGACCGCGCTGGTGGAAGCCGTATTTCGGCTCTTCCTGACGAATGGTAATAACCCTATGTCATCCAAGGACCTGGGAGATAGATTGAACCGTCCAGCCGAAACCATCCTGCGGACGCTGGCTGGCGCTAGAGTTTATAAAGGAATCAGACCGTATAGCGCGTAGTGTCACGTGGAAGCGGGTGGGATTGGTTTGCCGCTTTTTCGAGAACAGAATAAAATAAGAAGCCTGCCCCCGTAGCTCAATGGACAGAGCAGCAGCCTTCTAAGCTGTTGGTTGTGAGTTCGAATCTCGCCGGGGGCGCTCCCAAATACACAGGAAACACCGCCAAATCAGAAATAGGGTGGTGTTTCTTTTTTTGGATACATACCCTGGTCTTTACCTTTATAAAGGTCGCTTAAACAATGTTTACAACTAACGTTGATCCATTGGAGCGCAGTGCGCCCGAACATCAGGGTACGGACTCCTCTGCCCTCCTTCAATTTGTGGAAGAACTTGAGCGCCAGATCCAGGAAGTTCATAGCTTTATGCTGTTACGCCATGGTCGTGTGGTAGCCGAAGGATGGTGGTCACCCTATAAGCCTGAATATCCCCACGCGTTATTCTCGGTCAGCAAAAGTGTGACATCGACGGCTGTGGGTCTTGCGGTGATGGAAGGCCGCTTCTCGATTGAGGATCCAGTGCTATCGTTTTTTCCAGAGGAAAAGCCTCCTGAGGTAAGTGATTTTCTGGCGGCGATGTCTGTGCGACATTTGCTGACGATGTCTACGGGTCACGCTGCGGAGACACTCTCCTATCTCATTGACCACCCCGACGGTAACTGGATAAAAGGTTTCTTCCATGCTCCCATCCTGCATGCGCCGGGAACATATTTTGCCTACAATACCGGAGCAACGTATATGCTATCGGCAATTGTGCAAAAAACGACAGGACTGAGGCTCATTGACTATCTTCGCCCCCGCCTTTTCGAGCCACTTGGCATCAAGAAGGGCACCTGGCAAGAATCACCCCAGGGAATTGCGCTGGGTGGCTATGGGCTAAGTATGACAACAGAGGATGTAGTTCGATTTGGTCTGTTGTACCTGCAAAAGGGGAGGTGGGATGACCATCAGATTGTGCCGGAGGCTTGGGTGGAGGCATCGACTTCCCTGCAGATCTCGAACGGAGACCTTTCTCTGCCGCACGATTCGGTGCAGGGTTACGGTTACCAGTTCTGGCGCTGCCGGTACAATGCGTATCGAGCCAGTGGAGTTTTTGGTCAGTATTGTATTGTCATGCCGGAACAGGATGCTGTTCTCGCGATTACAGGGGGCATGGACGTATTTGAAGACCAGAAACTGTTGGATTTCGTCTGGAAGTTTTTGGTTCCGGCTATGCGTCCTGAGTCAATTCCGGAGAATGGTACGACGCAGGAGACGCTGACGAGAAAATTATCCAATCTGAGCCTGCCGCCTGTCCAAGGTATCAGTACGTCAGCTGTGTCGTCACAGATTTCCGGTCAAACGTATGCCGTGGACGCGAATGAGCTACAGATCGAAACGATCGCCCTGGATTTTGTAGGATCTGTGTGCAGCATGAAGTTCAAAACGCCAGGGGGAGAGGAAACGATTTCCTGCGGTTATGACTCTTGGTACGAAGGTCATACCACGCTTTTTAGCAACACGCCATGGCTGCCTGATGGGTCTGTTCCAGTTGTTGCAAGTGGTGCATGGACCACCAAAGATAGTTTTACGACGGTTGTTCGTCTTTATGAGACTCCATTTTTCTACACCCTGGTTTTTTATTTCCTCGATGCGGAGATGCTGGTAGAGATACAAGTCAACGTAAGTCTGGACTCGATAAAACCGATCTTGCTCACGGCGCACCGATGGGAATCGGAAGCTCGATAGGGCTGTGCTGCATTTTATTGCTCCCGAAAGAACTCGTACAAGGCTTTATAGGTTATCTCTGGATTTTCCTCCGCGAAGTAATGACTGCCCTCGATCGCTTCGCCGCGTACATTATCTGCCCAATCGCGCCAGATGGCTAACACGTCATACCACTTCGGGAGATCCCCTTGCGCGCTCCAAAGCACGAGCAGCGGGCACGCAAGGCGTTTTCTACCGCGATCTGCTTCATCCAGCTGATAATCAATAGTCGCTGCCGCGCGGTAATCTTCGCACATGGCGTGGATGGTCTCCGGGTTGTGGCAGCAGCGCAGGTAATCGACAAGCGCCTCAGGGTGGAATTTATCACGTCCGCTGCGGAAGTAGTAGTGATCCGGGTTGGCACCGATCAGTCGCTCGGGGAGCGGGAAAGGCTGGGCGAGGAAGAACCAGTGCCAGTAGCCAAGCCCGAACGCCATATCGGCGCGGCGAAAGGCTTCTCCTGTGGGGACGATATCCAGCACGGCAAGTTTCAGTACGTGTTCGGGATGATCAAGTGCCAGCCGATAAGCACAGCGTCCGCCGCGATCGTGCCCGGCAACAGAGAAGTTTTCAAAACCAAAATGATGCATCAGTGCGATTTGATCCTCAGCCATAACGCGCTTGGAGTACGACATGTGGTCAGGCGTGGTGGGTGGTTTGCTGCTCTCCCCGTATCCGCGCAGGTCTGGAGCGATCACCGTAAAATCCTGTGCCAGCTTGGGTGCGACCGCATGCCACATCATATGGGTTTGGGGATGCCCATGCAGGAGCAACAACGGAGGACCGCTGCCGCCATGCCGCACTCTGACTTGCACCTCGCCGAGATCAATCGTGGACAAAGAAAACCCTTCAAATAACATGATAGGATTATATATCTGATCGTCACAAGCGATTCCCCGGAATCACTCAGCCAGCTGCGAGTTAATTTTCTCTGCATGCCAGGCACATTGGAAGTATAATTTACATAAATATGCCCGGATGTGCCCAAAATTTACGTAGAAGGGCGAAAGCTTCCAGGGCGCTGGGTTTGAAGCCATAAGGAGTACGTTTTAATGCCTACAATTGTACGCAAGTCTTTCTCGACCTTGACAGAAGCCCGCCGTGAAATTCGACATACCATTAGCTGGCACGTCCGCTCCACGACCTGGAGCCCACCTACCGATGTATACGAAACCGAAGACAATTGTGTCATCAAAGTCGAAGTGGCTGGGATGCGAGACGAGGACTTTGAGGTGGTGTTTGAAAGCAACCTCCTCGTGATTCGCGGCTACCGCCCGGACCGCCGCGAAACACGTGCCTACCATCAAATGGAAATCGGGTTTGGACGGTTTGAGCTCGCGGTGGAGATCCCCGCCCGGGTGGATATCGAAGAAGCAATCGCAGAATATAAGGATGGATTTCTCATGATCCTGCTTCCAAAAATCACTTCGAAACAAGAGCAGGCAGGCTAAACTCTATGCCTGCTTCGCGTTGGCAAACCAATATTAATGACCTTCTTCAGTGGAATGACGAAGAGGAAAACGAACTGTTTTCCTTGATGATGCCATCGATGATTTCCCGGTTCCCCCACAAGGACTCGGGCGGCGCCTCGGAGCCAGATACTTCCCAACCGTCCAATACAGGAAAATATCCAGACGTTCTGCCGATCCTTCCTCTGCGCGGCGTGGTGGTGTACCCTCAGACGGCCGTGCCGTTGACGGTAGGGCAACCGCGCTCGATCAAGCTTGTAGACGAGGTGGTGGGCGGCGATAAGCTTGTCGGGTTGGTGGCAGCCGTCAACCCGGAGCTCGAGTCGCCGGGACCCAATGACCTGTATCGGGTGGGGACGGTCGCCATCGTCCATCGCTTGCTGCGTGCGCCAGACGGGACACTCCGTTTGCTGGTGCAGGGCATGGACCGCTTCCGCCTGGGCGAATTCGTCGGCGAGGAGCCGTACCTTAGGGCAAAGATCGAGCTTGCGCCCGAAATCGTAGAAGAAGGGCTGGAAATCGACGCGCTGGCGCGCAATGCCCGCGATCAGTTTCAGCAAATCACACAGATGATCCCCTCCTTCCCGGAGGAACTTGCTGGCTCGATCACGTCGGTGGAAGATCCGCTGCAGACGGCATACACGATTGCGAACTTCCAGCGCATGGACATCAAGGACTCGCAAAATATCCTTGAGATCGACTCCGTTGCCGAAAAGCTCAAGAAGCTGATCGGGCTGCTCGTTCGCGAAGCAGAAGTGTTAACGCTGGGACAGAAGATCCAGAACGAAGCGCGCGGCGAGATCGAAAAGGTGCAGCGCGAATACTTCCTGCGCGAGCAGATGAAAGCCATCCAGAAGGAACTCGGCGAAAAAGACGAACAGGCGGCGGAGGCAGAAGAATTCCGTAAGAAGATCGAAGAAGCGCAGATGCCGGAAGAGGCAGATAAGCAGGCGCGCCGCGAGCTGGAACGTTTGTCGCGCTTGCCGTCTGCGGCAGCCGAATACGGTGTGATTCGAACCTACCTGGATTGGCTCGTTTCGTTGCCGTGGTCGAAAGCGACGCAGGATAACCTGGATATCAGCCATGCCCGCCAGATCCTGGACAAGGATCATTACGGGCTGGAGGATGTCAAGGAGCGGATTCTGGAATTTTTGGCGATTCGCAAATTACGCCTGGATCGCAAGGATGAGGTCAAGGCTCCCTCAGAGGACAAGATCCGTCGGGAGCGCGAGGGTGTCATCCTGTGTTTCGTCGGTCCGCCGGGGGTGGGGAAGACATCTCTGGGTCAGTCCATCGCCCGCGCCATGGGGCGCAAGTTCGTACGTGCTTCGTTGGGCGGAGTGCGCGATGAGGCTGAGATACGGGGTCACCGCCGGACGTATATCGGCTCGATGCCAGGGCGCATCCTCCAGGCGTTGCGCCGGATCGAGTACAGGAATCCTGTCTTTATGCTGGACGAGATCGACAAGCTTACCTTTGACTTTCACGGCGATCCGGCATCTGCATTGTTGGAGGTGCTCGACCCGGAGCAGAATACCGAGTTCCGTGATAACTATCTGGAAGTGGCATTTGATCTCTCGCAGGTCTTCTTCATTACGACCGCCAACACCCTGGAGACCATCCCCGGTCCGCTGCGCGACCGCATGGAAATTATCTTCCTTTCCGGGTACACAGAAAGCGAAAAGATCGCGATCGCCAATGGGTATCTGATCCCCCGCCAGATCCGGGAGAACAGCCTGCGTGAAAACGAAGTGAGCTTTACAGAGGAAGCGCTGCGCAAGATTATTCGGGGATATACGCGGGAATCCGGGGTGAGAAACCTCGAGCGTAAGATCGGCGCCGTCTGCCGCAAGCTGGCGACGCGGATTGCGGAAGGCAAGCTCGAGAATGCAGAAATTACCCCGGAGCTCGTCGAGGAATATTTAGATCATCCCATCTTTCAGGGAAATGAAGAGCTCAACCAGCGCACATCCATCCCCGGCGTAGTGCCCGGCCTGGCATGGACGCCTTACGGCGGCGATGTCCTGTTTGTGGAAGCGACCAGCATGCCCGGTGGGAAAGGCTTCCAGGTAACCGGCTCGATCGGCAACGTGATGAACGAGTCTGCGCGGGCGGCGCTCTCCTTTGTCCGTTCGCGCGCAAAACAGCTTGGGCTGGATAGCGATTTTTTCAATCGTTCCGATATTCATTTGCATATCCCCTCGGGCGCGCAGCCGAAAGACGGTCCCTCCGCCGGTGTGACCATTGCCACGTCTCTGGTATCACTGATCTCGGGTCGCAAAGTGAAGCCGAAAGTGGGCATGACCGGTGAGATCACTTTGCGCGGGCAGGTCCTTCCGATCGGCGGCGTTAAGGAAAAAGTGCTGGCGGCGCACCGGAACGGTCTGCGTACCGTGATTTTGCCGAAGCGCAATGAACAAGACCTCGACGATCTCCCCGCAGAAATCAAGAAGAGCATGAAGTTCATTTACGTGGAAACTGTGGATGAGGTGCTTGATTCGGCGCTCGAAGCGAAGCGGAAAGCGGCGCGCCCTAAACCGGCGAAACCCGCGCAACCGGCAAAAAAGAAACCATCGACAAGGAAGACCGGAACCAATGGCAAAAGTGCTGCTCGCGGAAGATGATAAGACCATGGTGTCTCTGCTCCAGACCCTCCTCAACCTGGAAGGTTTCGAAGTCCTGGCGCTGGACGTTGATTCCGACGTCACGGCTGTTGTCCAGCGGGAAAAACCTCACGCACTTTTTATGGACGTTCACCTGGGTGGACAAAGCGGCATGGAGATCCTCGATACGATTCGCAAGCGCAAGGAACTTTCGGACGTCCGCATTGTGATGACTTCGGGCTTCAATGTAAAAGAGGAATGTATCAATCGTGGCGCCAACGCATTTTTGTTGAAGCCATTCATGCCAGATGACCTGATCAAGGTGCTCAAACAATAGTTTTTTTCGCAATAAGGTGACGCTCACCTGCTTTACGAAGCGTGTTCATGAAATCACCGTGAACTCTCCCTCCATTCGAATTCGTGAGTTTTGCTATCCGGCGGATTATGAGCCGGTCTTTGCCTTGTGGCGCAGCATCGAAAAAGGTGTCCACACGGGGCGTTCGGATACGCCGGCTGAAATCGAAAAAAAGCTGACCCGCGACCCAGACCTCTTCCTGGTTGCGGAAGCCGATGGGGAGATCATCGGCTCGGTCATCGGCGGCTACGATGGACGCCGCGGGCTGGTGTATCATCTGGCGGTAGATTCACAGTTCCGCGGCAGGGGAGTCGGCTCCCAGCTCATGGAGGCATTGGAGGCGCGCCTGCGGACGAAGGGATGCCTGAAGTGTTATTTGCTGGTGACGACCGATAACCCCGAAGCAGAGATTTACTATCAGCAGCGCGGCTGGCAGCCCATGGACTCGGTTCGCTTGTATGGGAAGGAACTCCAGTGAGTATCCGCTTTGGGATTTTGACCCTGTCGGACCGTTCCTCACGCGGCCAGCGCGCCGACTCTTCCGGCCCTGCCCTGGCGGCTCTGATCGAGGCAGAACATTGGACCGTGGTCAAGCAAGCAATCCTCCCGGACAATGAAGCGGCGATTCGACAACGATTGAAGTCCTGGGCAGATAGCCGCGAGCTGGACGTGATCCTCACGACCGGCGGCACCGGGTTTTCTTCGCGAGATGTCACCCCGGAAGCAACACGAGCCGTCATCCATCGCGAGGCTCCTGGGCTTGCGGAAGCGATGCGTGCGGCAAGTCTCAGGGCCACGCCGCACGCCATGTTATCCAGAGTCGTAACCGGCATTCGCGGGAAGACGCTCATTATTAACCTGCCGGGCAGTCCAAAAGGGGCTGTGGAAAATCTGCAGGTGATACTCCCGGTCCTGCCTCACGCGGTGCAACTCCTGCGCGAAGACCCCGCTTCTGAATCCACCCACGAGCCTCCACCCTCTATTCTCTAATCTCTATGCCCTCTGGTATAATCCCGCCGCTCTACTTTCTTCATCTCACACAAGGAATATGCAAGAATGATCGATGTAAACGAACTTCGCAAAGGGGTCACCTTCGAGCTCGATGGCAATCTTTACAAAGTGCTGGACTACAGCCACAACAAAACGGGGCGCGGCAATGCCAACATCCGTATCAAAGCCCGCAACCTGCAAACCGGTGCCAACATCGAACGCACCTTCAACTCCGGTCAGTCCGTGCAGGATGTACGGCTGGACTTCCATAACGTCTCGTATCTCTACAGCGATGGCGAGTTCTATCACTTTATGGATAATGAGACGTTCGAGCAGCCGGCAATCCGGGGTGAGATCCTTGGCGAGAAGGCGCCCTTCCTCCAGGAGGGCATGGAAGTCAAGTTGACGTTCTACAGGGGCGCGCCCCTCGATATCGAAATCCCTGGTTCGGTAGATCTCAAAGTTGTAGAAGCAGAAACCGCCATTCGCGGCGACACTGCCACCGGCGTGACCAAAAAGGTCAGGACGGAAACCGGTCTGGAAGTGATGTGCCCGCAATTTGTAAAGGTGGGCGATACGATCCGCATCAACACGGAGACGGGGGAATACGTTACCCGCGTGTAGCCGTCCTGGAAACTCTGACATCTTGTCCTCTATGAACCTTGCGAAGGCGGCCCGCAGGGCGGCGCTTCGCAAGGTTTTTGCGCTTATAAATTTTTTATGTTGTAGTCCTATAATTCCTTTACTATGAGAACTCCCGCCGGGACAGAATGTCCTTATTTCTATGGTGATTACTTCCGCGGCCGCAATATCGAGGAATGCCGCTTGCTGAAAGCAGCAGGCGAACGCTGGACGCGCGATCTATGCAAAACGTGTCCCGTGCCTGGCATTGCCCGCGCGAACTCGTGTGAATTTATGAGATTATCGCCCACCGTGGCAAGACCCATCGAGGCGCTGTTCCAGCGCCGTGTCAAAGTCTCGGCATATTGTGAGAAAACAAAACGAAATGTTTCTGAGCCGCACGTGGGTTGTGGGGAATGCCATGCCCTGCCATTCAAGTTTGAAATCAAATCCTGATTCTATGCTGCAGGGGCGGTATGTAGCCTGCCAGAGGGAATATGTCTCTCACCTTGTTGCTTGACCTCGACGATACCCTGCTCGACACCAACCTGGAAGCGTTCATGCCTGCTTATTTTCAGGCGTTGACGCAGCACCTGGCAAAGCACTCCGCGCCGAATACCATGCTGCGCGCCCTCCTGACGGGGGTGAACCTGATGAATCAAAGCGAAGATCCCACAAAAACACTGGAAGAAGTCTTCGATGCCGATTTCTATGTCCAGCTCGGGTTTCCCAAAGCGGAGCTCATCCACGTCTTCGACGAGTTTTATGACGACGTGTTCCCGACGCTCGCACAACACACGCGCCAGCGACCGGAAGCCGTGCCTCTCATTGAATGGGCGTACTCCCGCGGCTACCGGGTTGCCATTGCGACCGATCCGCTGTTTCCACGCAAAGCGACCTATCACCGCTTGCGCTGGGCAGGCTTCGACCCGGACCGTTTTGAGCTGATCTCCACCTTCGAGCATTTCCACTTTACCAAGACCCACCCCGCCTATTATGCAGAAGTGCTGGGCAGGCTTGGCTGGCCCGAAGGACCGGTCTTGATGGTCGGCAATGACCCGGAACGGGACTTGCTCCCGGCACACCGGCTCGGGCTCAAGACATTTTTTGTGGACGGTGAGTCAGGGGCAAGCCCGGGCTTCGAAACGGGGCGTGGAACACTGGCAGATGTGCGTCCCTGGCTGGAATCCATCAGCCTGTCTACGCTGGAGCCGTCCTTCAAATCCCGTGAGGCGATCCTGGCAATTATGGCATCCACGCCGGCTGTGCTGCGCAGCTTCTCCGCCTCGTTGACGGAAGAGCAGTGGAAGCACGAGCCTACACACGACGACTGGGCGGTCAACGAAATCGTCTGTCATCTGGCGGACACAGAGCGCGAGGTGCACCAACTGCAGGTGAACCTGATGATCGAGCGCGAAGGTGCGTTCATTCCGCGCCCGGATAGTGACGTGTGGGCAAGCGAGCGTGAGTATTTGAACATCGATGGGAAATCGGCGCTCGCCGAATTTGCGCAGGCGCGCATCGAGACCATCAAAACGTTAAGTGCTTTAGACCCAGCCATCTGGAACCGCACTGCCCGCCATGCGATTTTCGGTCCGACCCATTTTCTGGAAGTGATCAGTTTCATGGCAGACCATGACAGGCTGCATGTGCAGCAAGCCTGGAAGACGCTCAAAAGCGTATAGACATAACGCGTCGAATTCCTTTAAGCCGTGTTATAACAGCCTAGAACCGGGAGGGCAGTTCATGACTGCCCTCTATTTTTGAGGAGACTTCTTCTATGAGCAAACGAGTGGTCGTCACAGGGATGGGATGTATCAGCCCTGTAGGCAACAATGTCAAAGACACGTGGGACTCTATTCTTGCCGGGCGATCCGGCGCGGCGATGATCACCCATTTCGATGCCAGCAAACATAAGACGCGCTTTGCGGCAGAGGTCAAGGGCTTTGACCCTGTGGCGTTGTTTGGCACGCGCGAAGCGCGTAAGATGGATCGGTTCACGCAGTTCGCCGCCGCCGTCGCCATCGAGGCGTTGGAGCAGGCGGACTTGAAGATCGATGAGTCCAACCGCGACCGTGTCGGTGTGGTGATCGGCACGGCGATCGGGGGCATCGGCACGCTGCTTGAACAGGCAGACGTCATGCGTGAGCGCGGACCGGAACGCGTCAGCCCGTTCCTGGTACCGATGATGATCCCCGACAGCGCGCCCGGCTTGCTGGCGATCCGGTTCGGTGCGCGCGGACCCAACATGGCGCTCGCCACAGCCTGCGCCTCCGGCAACAACGCCATTGGCGAAGCACTCGAGATGATCCGGCGCGGTGCCGCGGATGTCATCATGACGGGCGCCACCGAAGCGGCACTGGTACCCGTCGCCATGGCAGGCATGAATGTCATGACGGCGCTCTCGACACGCAACGATGACCCGCAGACGGCATCCCGTCCGTTCGATAAAGAGCGGGACGGCTTTCTCATGGGGGAGGGTGCCGGCATGTTGATCCTCGAATCGCTGGAACATGCCCAGGCACGTGGCGCAACGATTCTGGGGGAAATCTCCGGATATGGGACCACCGACGATGCGCATCACATCTCGGCACCGGCAGAAAATGGGGCGGGCGCAGCGATGTCGATGAAACTGGCACTGCAGAATGCGGACCTGCAGGGAAACGACATCGAGTATATCAACGCGCATGGCACGTCCACGCCGTTGAATGACAAGAGTGAGACCGCGGCGATCAAGACCGTCTTTGGTGAGCAGGCGTATAACATCCCTATTTCTTCCACCAAGTCGATGACCGGTCATTTGCTGGGCGCTTCCGGCGCGATCGAGGCTGTCTTTTGCCTCCTGGCGATGCGCGACGAAGTTCTGCCCCCCACCATCAACTATCAGACACCGGACCCCGAGTGTGACCTGGATTATGTTCCGAACGAGCCGCGCAAGGCGTCGCCCAAACACATCATGTCCAATTCATTTGGGTTTGGCGGCCACAATGCCACGCTAGTCTTTAGTCGTTTTGAGGGATGACACATAATACCGGACAGGTCTTAACGCATACACCTGTCCGGTCCATACACAGGAGTAAGCCATGCCAAACGCCCACATCACAGGCTGGGGGATGTCCGCGCCTGAACGCGTGCTGACCAACGAGGATCTTTCCAAACTCGTGGAAACAAATGACACCTGGATTCGAGAACGCACCGGCATTCGCGAACGGCGGATCGCACGCGACGATCAATTTCCCTCTACGCTTGCCGTGGAAGCCTCGATCCAAGCCCTGCGGGTGGCGAACCTGCGCCCGACGGACCTGGACCTGATTATTTGTTCGACTTCTTCGCCGGAGTATATCTTTCCCGCCACCGCCTGTTTGATCCAGGACCAGCTCGGCGCGACCAAAGCGGGCGCATTCGACCTGCTCGCCGCCTGCTCCGGGTTTATTTATGCCTTGAACATGGGCGCACAGGCGATCCGCAGCGGCTCGATCAAGAGCGCCCTGGTTATTGGGACGGAAACCCTCTCGCGCTTTGTGAACTGGAAGGACCGAAATACCTGTATATTGTTCGGGGATGGGGCAGGGGCATTCGTGCTGCAAGCCAGTGACCAGCCCGGGGGTGTGCTCTCTGCCGTGATGCACTCGGATGGCTCCGGCGGTGATCTCCTCAGCATTGACGGAGGCGGTAGTCGCTATCCAGCCACAGAAGCCACCATTGTGGAAGGGAAACATTACGTCCAGATGGATGGGAAAGAGGTGTTCCGATTTGCTACAAGAGTGATGGCATCGTCCACCCAGGAAGTCCTGGCTTGCGCGGGCTTGACACTGGACCAGATCCGGTGGATCATCCCGCATCAAGCCAATATCCGTATTATCGAAGCGGCGGCACGCGGGCTTAAGCTGCCTATGGATCGCTTCATCGTGAACCTCGAGCGTTATGGAAACACGTCCACAGCCTCCATCCCGATCGCCATGGTGGAAGCCCTGGAAAAAGGTCAGATCAAGCCCGGCGATAAGCTGGTGATGGTGGGGTTTGGTGCCGGGCTGACGTGGGGCGCCCTGGCTGCCGAATGGACGGGACCCATTCCCAGCAAACGGCACGTCCATCCCGAGCAGTACCGCCAGTTTGCGAAGCTGCGCTCGTGGGTGCGGCGCGCCCTGCGGTTTATCGAGGGCTTGCTGTACCGACGCGAGTTATAGTGTGGTCAATCGTCTTTGATTGTGGTAGGATAAGCGGGAAATCAAGTAAAGGAGTGTACGATGCTTGGACTACCGCGTGGCGCTGAATGGATTGTCATTCTGCTGATTGTCCTGCTCTTGTTCGGACCCGGGCGCATTGGCAAAATTGCCGGGGAGCTTGGCAGGGGTATAAAAGCCTTCCGGGATGGCTTGGGCAACAACAAGCCAGACGATGAGCAACCGACCGACTCGAGCGGCAATATCGAACCAAAGTAAACGAAAAGGCTCTCCCCTGGAGAGCCTTTTTTGTTCGCACGGAAGGCTAGTAGACGAAATCTTCGATGTCCTTGTCTTTGACCATGAGCGAGGAGAACTGCTCGTGCTGTTTGGGGGAGCCGATCGTATGCCACGTCCCGACAATGGTGTTGCCAGCTTTCGATTGGTGCTGCTCGTACACAGTGAGGTTGTGGGCGGCAAACGCCTCATTGATCCTGTCAATTTTATCCACGTTGGCGGTCGAGACCACGATCTTGTAGGCGCGGGACTCTCGGATGCGGTCGATGCCGATTTCCAGCCGGGGGAACACCAGCAACACAATGATGACGATCAGGGTGGAGATCGCCACAAAGACGAGCTCGCCGGCGCCGATGCCCATGCCCAGCGCCGCCGAGAGCCAGATCGTGGCGGCGGTGGTCAAGCCGCCGATCCGTCCATGCTCACGCACGATCGCCCCGGCGCCCAGGAAGCCAATGCCCGTGACGATGTTGGCGGCGATGCGTGTGCGCGTAAACCCGGGATCCAGGCTCGTGGAAAAGATCGTGAACAGCGCCGAGCCGACGGTGATCAGGATGATCGTCCGAAAGCCGGCGGCTTTATCGCGGAATTCGCGTTCGGCGCCGATGATGCCGCCGATCAGCACGGCAAAGGCAACCTTGATCAGGTTTTCGATGAGGAGACTGGTGTCCATCGGCATCGTTTACAATAATCCTTCCAGCGCAGAAATTTCATTGACGGGCATCTGGCAGACAAATCCTTCGCACACGTACACTGTCGGTTTGCCTGCTTTCAGGGGGCGGTCGACAAGAAGCGACGGGGCATGCTCCGATGGGGGTTGCGAGGACGCCGCTACGATCATATTCGGCCGGTATTCGGACCGGATCGCTTGCAGCAGCGGACGGGCTTCTTCCACGTCCGCTGCGTAGATGACCGCGACCTGCCTGACCTTCCCGAGCGCGAAATCGGCGGCAGAGAGCCAGCGCCCGAACGAGGTGGGATAGCGCAGGGCAAAGGTCGAGACCAGCCGCAGCGACGTCTCTGCCAGGTCGCGATACAGTCCCTGATCCGTAAACGCTGCCAGTTTGAGCAGCGCCTCACATGCCAGCGCGTTGCCGGAAGGGGTGGCGTTATCCTGCAGGTCCTTGGGGCGCAGTAACAGCTCTTCTGCTTCTTTGGATGTATCAAAGAAGCCGCCATTGGGGTCTTCGAAGGACTCGATCATTTCGTCTGCAAGCTGCCGGGCAGCGGCGAACCATTTCTCCTGAAAGTCGGTCTGGTACAGTTCGAGCAAGCCCAGGATCAGGGCGGCGTAGTCTTCGAGGAAGACCTCGTTCGTCGCTTTGCCCTGCCGCCAGCTCCGCTTGAGCCTGCCGTCGGGGCGAAGAGCGTCCAGCAGAAAATCCGCATTACGTGTAGCCAGTGCAAGATATCGATGCCCGAATGCAGGCTCGTCCATGGTCCTGGCAGCCTCCGCGGCAGTCGCCAGCATCAGTCCGTTCCAGGCAGTCAGGACTTTGTCGTCGGTGCCGGGGCGGACCCGGGCAGCGCGTGCCGCCAACAGCCTGGCGTGACCCTCGGCTAATTTGGCAGGGACCGCTGTAGCGTCGAGCTTGAACCGGGCGGCAAGGGAGGGGTCGTCCAGCGCCCGCTGCAGGACCGTGTTCCCTTCCCAGTTGCCGCGCTCGCTGATGCCGTACGCCGCCTCGAAGAATTCCGAATCTTCTCCGAGCACTTCACGGATTGCTTCTAACGTCCAGACGTAAAATTTACCTTCTTCGCCTTCCGAGTCGGCGTCCAGGCTGGAATAAAAGCCGCCTGCGGGGTGGGTCAGCTCACGGGCGACAAAATCAAGCGTCTCTGTAACGAACTGTTTGAACTGCGGGTCTTTTGTGACCTGCCAGGCATGCAGGTAGGCACGCGCCAGCTGGGCGTTGTCGTAGAGCATCTTTTCGAAATGCGGCACACGCCAGAAGTTGTCCACGCTGTAGCGCGAGAAGCCGCCGCCAACTACATCGTACATGCCGCCGCGTGCCATCGCCTTCAGGGCGTGAGCTGCCATCTTCAGCGCCTCCTCATCCCCCGCAGCGTGACGGCGCAGGAGAAACTCGATGATCATCGGCTGCGGAAACTTGGGCGCCGAGCCCCAGCCGCCATTTGCCCAGTCATACGAATCGACCAGAGCCTGGACGACGCCACTCAGCTGCTCCTGCGAGAAAGCCGTCTCACCCACCTGGTCGCTTGCCAGCGCCTGCTGTAAATGGCTCGTCACCTGCCCACCGACACGCGTAATTTCCTCTGGTTCCTCCTTCCAGGCACGGGCGATGCCGGCAAGCACATCGCGAAAGGACGGCATGTTGTAGCGCTGCACAGGGGGAAAATAAGTGCCGGTATAAAAAGGTTTCAGGTCCGGCGTCAGGAACACCGACATGGGCCAGCCGCCTGACCCCGTCATGGCGACCGTGGCTTGCATGTAGATCGCATCGAGGTCCGGGCGCTCCTCACGGTCCACTTTGATGTTGACAAAGTGTTCGTTCATGAACCTCGCGGTTTCTTCGTCTTCGAACGACTCATGCGCCATCACGTGGCACCAGTGACAGGCGGCATACCCGATGCTGAGAAAGATAGGCTTGTTTTCGGTGCGGGCTTTGGCTAGCGCTTCTTCCCCCCAGGGATACCAGTTCACCGGATTATTCGCATGTTGCAGGAGATAGGGGGAACTCTCATTCACCAATTGATTGGGCATGGGCTACCTTTAAATGAAATACGTAAAGTCAGTTTCTTCGATTATAGCCGATGGTTTAGATGGTTATTGCTCTCTGCACCGTCCGTCAGCCGGGTCCTCTGGAAACACTTCTAAATGTGTTTCGAAAGACTTCTAAATGTGTTTTCAAACACTTCTAAATGTGTTTATTCGCATATGCAATTACTGGAAACGCTACTCTTCCGAAGTGCCCCGAAATGTTGCAACGAACAGCTCTGCCTGAAGGAACGACGGCTTGACCTCACCCAGGGCGGGGTCAAGCCATCGTTTTATTTTCAATTTCCTCATTGGAAGACACTACGTTTCAATAAGGAGAAACTTTTTTCCTTATTTGAAACTGCGTGTAACTTTTGTGAATATACACAAACTGCTAGAAGCAGAAGCCATGTAAGTGGAGGTGACTTACAAAAGGGATCGTCGCCTGATGAGAGTTGGCTGTAATGAATTTACAATCCGACGAGG